>NZ_JAQWXX010000028.1 GCF_029254265.1 Algoriphagus sp.
TCCAAGAGGCATCGAGCCCCTTGGAAGTTTACCCAAGAGAAGAACCTCTGGCTCATAATTGCCCGATGGAATTAAATAAATGTTGAACCAAACGGTCAACGCTATTTAGGGAAGTACACTTTTGAGATTTCTCACTTCAGCCTTCTGATTTCAAAATCTCTGTGGTTTTTTGGTCAAAGCCTGCGCACAAATTCCAAAAAGACTATTGTCTTTGGATTGCCTAAATTTCTGGGCGATAGCATCAGTTATTTGTGAAATGAAATTGTTCGAAACATTTGTACCAAAAAAATAAAAAAAACTGAAGGCGGTTTTTTTTACTTCTCTGCCTGTAAAGCGCAGGCGAAACTAGATTTTGATATTTTTATTTATCTGTCATTTGCTCAACTCCATTCCAGTTCTCAGGTACACCGTTGGCTAGATATTGTGCTGCTTTTTGTAGGTACATACCTGTAACCATATCATGCTTATTAATTTTCAATACTCCGCTGAATAATCCAATTGCAGTACTAAAATCTTTATTGAAATAGGCAATCAGTGCTTCATCATACTCAGCAGCAGTTTCTAATTTTGCCTGAAGTACGGATTCCTGATCCTGATTGAATACCTCGTAAACATTGATATTTTCTTCTTTTCCTTTAAGTCTTACTCTGCCCAGAAACCTCGTATGAAAAGCATTGTCTTTAAGTATGTCTTTTCGAATTACATCACTGATTATTATTTGCGAACCATACACTTTGGTGAGTCCTTCTAATCTTGAAGCGATATTTACTGCATCCGAGAGCACATTGGCATCATGTCTTTCTGCATCTCCAATAATACCCATCATTACCTTACCGGTATGGATGCCGATACCGAGGTTGACAGCTTGTAAGTCTTTCTTCGATCGTAGTTTGTTAAACTTACTCATTTGGGCAATTATCTGTTCTGCAGCATTGAGGGCATCTTTAGCGCCATTTTTAAACAGCGCAATAAATCCATCACCTAAATAATGGTTGATGAACCCATTGTTGCTTTCAATAATGGGGCCTACATAAGAAAGGTAAGAGTTGATTAAAGCAAAACATTCGGCAGGAGACAGGTATTCGGATAGGGTGGTATATGAACGTATATCGCAAAACAAAATCGTAATTTCTGCATCGGTAGAATCTCCGAGGCGCACATCCAAAATACTATCATGTCCCAGCATCCGAATAAAATCGTGGGGTACAAATCGCTGATAGGCAATATTCAATTCCGTTTGATTCTGGTACAGCCGGGCATTCTCAAGCGAAACAGCCATCTGGCTAGAAAGTACTTTAATAAGCGATAACCGTTGGGGCGTAAAAGCATCAATTGTTTCTAAATGTTCAGCGTACAAAATGGCCTTAGTACTGCCCTTGTATTGAATGGGGATGCAAAAAAAACTGGCAGGTCGCAACTTTGCTTTACCTTCATCGCGATCGAACAGTTGTTTGGAAGTTTCGGTAGAACTCACAATTTCTGTAGTGGTACGCAACACATAGTTAATTATCCCTCTTTGTATATCGCGGACTTTGCCTAGGTCCCCATCCTGAATAAGTTTTGCCTCTTGATCGTTCAGGTTTAATTCTGCAGCAATTTCCCAACCATTGCGCCTTGGCAATACCAGTAAGGCTCGCTGTGCACCGGCATTTTCAATTACAATATGCAGCATCCTATCTATAAAGCTACCCATTACAATTTCTTCCGAGAGTGCATTGGAAGCTTTTATCACACTGTTAAGGTCGAGGTAGTTCAAGTCGAGGGTACTGTCAAAGGTACCCGACATCGTAGATTTTTGCGCAGCGCCTAAGCCTTGTAATCCAATAGCGCTGATTAATTCTGGATGAGCTTTTTCCAGCTTTTTTACCATGCGCTTATAATCGAGAGATTGCAACAGGTACAGGGCTTTCTGCATATGGGGTTGCGCATAAATCGGTTGCTCGAGTGCCAACCAGTAGTCTGCATTCCGCAAATGAATGATTGCCAATTCGCGGTTGAATTCATTGAGTTCTGCACTTTTTGCAGCCTTTCCATAGAGTTCCAAAGCTTCGCGACTGAACTCGTTTGTAACTCGCTTTCGTTCGGCTTCTACCAGCAAATATTTATGTTGAAAATTGGCTTCATTATGTTCTGCCCAAATAGCCATTTGCTTTTGATTGGCTTCCACTTTTGCTTCCAAAGCAGACCTGTCGCCACGTCCGTTATGCATGTCATCCAGTGCAGTTAAGGATTGCAGCATGTTAAAGAAACTACTGGTAGGCGCATTTCCCGATAACACAGCCGTAAGGCCCTCCACCACATTAAGTGCCTCTTTAGCTTTTTGCATATTGCCATGCAAATAATGCGTGTGAGCTTTCAGCAAGTAAAACATGGTCATGCCATAACCATCTTTTACCTCCTGACAATAAGTAATAAGTTTCGATTCGCTATCATTCTCGATATCAAAATCGTCATCACCGGAGGTATTACCCATCAGATTGGCAATACACAGGTCCATTGCCCGTAACGAGTCATGGGCCAGGTCATGTTTTATCTTACCGGTGTAGGCCTTGGCATCGGGCAACTTTTGCAACAACATATGCAAGGGATCCTTGCCGTGATAATAAGCCGAATAAAATGGATGAAAACTGGTATAACCGGCAAAAATCAACTCGCCTGATTCGAGACTTCGCTGATAATATTCGGAATTGAGTTTAAAAGTTTCGCTTATATGCTTTACCCAAGGTGTATTATAATTGGTGAACAAGTGACCTGCGCGGCTGAGATGCCGCGGACTCTCGACAGCAAATTTTTCTACAATGCGCATACTCATCTTAGCCGCAGGATAGGCATACTCATAATTATTAAGGATAAAAAATATCAGGCCCAATTCGCTGAATGCATAGCCCCCCTGCGGTGAAAGTCCATGCTCAAGTGTTAGATTCACCTTAAACAAAACATGCAAAATCCACATATTAACCTCGCCTGTCACATAGGTGGGAGGCGAGAGGTTATCCAAAATTTTGATGGCTGATAGGATTCGCTGGTCTGTCATAACGGGTTGCTCAAATACCTTGTCAACCCCATTCGTTGCAAACCAGGTAATCGCTTTTCCCATTTCTACCGGAATTTGTGGTGGGCAGTCATCTTTTGCCGGAAATTCAAAGTCCAACAATTTCAAGCCCTGCCTTGCTGATTCGATAGCCTCATAGTAACGGGTACTGTTACTTTGGCTTTGCATCAACAAAAAATAAACTTCTGCTTTATCGGATGAAGACTGAGCGCTTTTTAAAGCAATATCCAGTAATTCCTCTGAGGTATTGAAATCTCCCAACAGGTAGGCAATATCCGCTGCCACGGTATGCAGTTTAAAAGCAAAAGCATATTCACTTTTCCATAAATCCTCTGAAAAGATGCCGAGGGCTATTTCGGCAAATGAATGAGCAGAAGCATAGGCACTGCTATCCCGAGCCTGTATAGCAGCACGCAGATTGAGTTTGGCTATCGAAATACGTTCAGCTTTGTCGGTAACGTGCTGAAGTCCACCGTTATAATGCACTACCAGCGAAAAATTGATATCATCGCTGGCCCCATCACGAGCCATTAAGTACCTTCCAATTTGGAGGTGAGTTTTTTCCGCCTCAAGGGGGTCTACCAAGTAATAGGCTGCCTGCTGTATCCTATCGTGGGCAAAGCTAAATTGTACATCCTGCCCCTTGTATTCGGAAGGGTCCAACACATTAATAAACTGAAACTTGTCGTTGGTGGGGTTAATCAGTTCATCTTTCAAAGCTGGCCATAGGCTTTCAATGATTACCTTTCCGGGACTACCCAGCAAGCGAGCCAATATATCCATATCGAATATTCCGCCTATGCAGGATGCCGTAGTTAATGTTCGAATTGTGTCTGCAGGAAGCTCTTTCAGGGATTTCACCAGTAGATCCACTACATTTTCTGAAACATCTTTTCCGTGAATGGCCTGGATATCTACCTGCCATTTCTTCCCGCCAAAATCATATTTTATTAGCTGTTGCTGATGCAAAGCTTTTAAAAATTCCAGTGTAAAAAATGCATTACCTTTCGTTTTGGAATAAACAATTGCTGTCAGTTCATTCAGATCACCATTTTTGGTGTCGAGAGAGTTGGCTATGATTTGTTTTACATCTTCTTCCTTTAAGGATGAAAGTGAAATGCCATGTACTACTGCTTTTTCATTCTCCAGATCATTGAGCATTGTGGTAAGCGGATGACCAGGTAGAATTTCGTTGTTTCGGTAGGCCCCCAATACCAATAAGTATTGGTTTTGCACATCGGTTACCAAAAGCTTAATCAAATTGAGGCTACCGGAATCGGCCCATTGCAAATCGTCGAGAAACAACACCAAAGGATGATTGGCGGAGCATAAAGAATGCACAAAATTCAAAAATACCAGATTGAATCTGTTAAGAGCTTCCTGGCTGTCCAGCTTAGGTACAGGAGGTTGCTTACCGATTATTTTTTCTAGGGCAGGAATAATATCCACCAATACGGCGCCATTTTCTCCTACGGCCCCTCGAATCGCCGCTTCCCATACTGCCACAATATCAGCATCTTCGGTAAGCAACATATTGCAAAGTCCATCGAAAGCCTGTGAGATGGCTAAGAAAGGAATGTTTTTTTGGTACTGGTCAAATTTGCCGGAGATAAAATTGCCACGCTGTGCAGTTATTGGCTTATATAATTCACTAACCAGCGATGATTTACCCACGCCCGAGTAGCCCGTCACCAAAAACAATTCGGCGCTTCCATGGCTTACCCTGTCGAATGAGGTAAGCAACATTTTTATTTCTGCATCGCGGCCATAGAGACGCTGAGGTAATTTGAATTTTCCCGAAAAATCCTCCTGCCCTGGAGGGAAAGAGGTAATGGTTCTGCTTTTGTTCCATTGTAGCAAACACTTCTCTAAATCTGCCTGTAATCCATACGCTGTCTGATAACGATCGTCAGCATTTTTTGCCATCAGTTTTTCAACAATGAAAGACAATACTTCTGGAAGTTCAGGATTTAAGCGATGCACCAATGGAATTGATTTGGCAATATGAAAATGTACTAACTCCAGTGAGTCATTACTTTCAAATGGAAGTTTGCCGGTAAGCACCTGGTAGAGGGTTACACCAAGCGAATACAGGTCACTTCGGTTGTCCACTCTTCTATTCACTCTTCCGGTTTGTTCGGGAGAGATATAAGCGAGGGTACCTTTTATTCTGTCAGGATTACCCAGATTGCTGGCTAAAAAATCTATTCGGGTAGCAATTCCAAAATCTATAATAATTGGCTTTGCCTTTTTTTTGTACCATAGTAGATTGGTGGGATTTATGTCCTTGTGAATTATGCCTTTGTTATGCAATCCACCCAAAATACTGGATAAGTCTATGAATAACTGGAGCACTTTCTCCAGGGGCTGGCGCTTATTGACAAATTCTTCCAATAGGGATACGCCTTCAATATCTTCAAAAACAATGGAAAGGTTTTGATCATAGTTTTCCATGCGTAGGGCATGCCGAATACCCTCTAAGGAAGTATCGCTGGAAAAAGCAAATTCATTACGAAGTCTGAATACCGCCTCTGGATCCGCCGCACCGGGCCGCATTACTTTTCTAATGACACTGCCGTTAGGGGTGGGCTGTCGGTAGATTAGCGATTGTTCATTTTTCCAGATTAATGTTTCTTTTAACTTCATAGGAATAGCACCGTAACTATTTAGTTTCCTTGTTTCTATTGATGCTCATATCATCTTCCTTTGCCGCTTCTTGTCCAAATCCTTCCGCAATTTGAAAAGAGGTAGATGTCCAGGTGGCTTTCATTTGTATGAGTCGCTGCATCATGGCATGGTTTTTCATGGCAAGCATTTTGTCAAATTCTTCTTTTCCAATCGGCAATAGGCGCTGCAAAAACTCAACTAATTTATGCCAGAATGAATCTATTGTGCGCATCAACAAGCCGAAAAATATGCTGGCATTATTAAGGTCCAAGCCCAATATTTCCTTGAATATTGGTTCGTGATCTTTTTCGTCGTTATACATTTTGATTATAGCAAAAAGATCCCGGTCGTTGGGTTGAAAAGGCAATGCCTGTCGCATAAATTCCAATAGAGGCTTTGCGAGTGCTTCCCCATGGGGATTTCCCTTTATAAACTGTTTGCTATAAATTCTTACCTGCAATGCTTTTCCCTGCGCATAGGTTGTGGGATTAATGGGAGCCTGTACCCCTAAAGCTCTTCCTATATAATGCCATGCCAGATAATAGTCTTCAATTGTTTTCTGCGATACCTTTTCTTTTGCAGCCAGCAATCCGTCCAACACTTCCACGCTAAAAGTATGCACGGCAAATATCATATCCTGCTGGTTGATGGGTAGGCCCCATTCGTTGTTCCATGTCAGTGAAATATGTAGATCTTGTCGATCAGGATTTTCCTGTTTTGCCAATATCCTAGCGCGAATTAGAGCATGCACCAATCGCAATTTTTGGATGGATCGCACAGCCCTGCCGGTGGGTTTAAACCCATTCACATCCATAACATCTACCACAAATTGCATAGTTTCTAAAATGCGGCGATGCGGAAATTCTGTGAGCAATTGGGTAGCTATCAAGACATTGGTAGCTTTAAATGCGGCATACTGCTTAAGCAGGGACCGTACTGCCAGCGCAATGATACATTCAGAAGGAGAATCGTTGAATATTTGCCCGCCTTTAATTATTACCTGTTGTTCCTGCGGTGAAGGCATCAAACTTAGGTCATTGAAATAATCGTTGAGGATGGTAGCCAGTCGAGAATGCTCTGCTATGTCTTCTTCTGAATAAACTATGGCGGGTTCGCCGGGCTTTGCAGGATTATGAAAAATACTGACATTAATCGGGTCTTGAAATGTATTTATCTTACTTAATGCCCGATAGATATGGTAATGATGATGGGAGTCAATAAGTACTTTTGCTACTGCATCAGCCCTATCATCCATTTTGTATCGCCAAGTTTCGAATTCCTCATCCGAAAATTTGTCAGCCGTGTAATTACTCATTTCACATTGGTTTGGTTGCTGTATAGAAATAGTAGCGCCACAGTTTCTTCTTGTAGGCTTTGTATTGGTAATAGGTGCTCCAGGTATTTGCAGTTTGAGTTTTATTTCTTAAACCCAATAGCTGCGATATGTTTGTGATAATCCAACCGGGGAAAAAAGCAAAGTACAAGTGGAAAATACTTTTGACAACATTGGGCGTAACGTCTTTTCGTTGCATATCAACAAAACCTGTCCCATCCATTTTTTCCCAGAATTCCTCAATACCCGCATAGGACTTAATGGCCCAAGTATTTGCCCATTTTTTCATTAAGTCGGCATCCTTGCTATTGGGGTGATATGGAGTGCTGAAAAAATCGGCTACTACCAATGTGCCGCCAGGCTTTAACACACGATATGCTTCCTTCAAAAAATCCTTTTTGTCCCAAGCATAGCATACACTTTCCATACCCCAGACTACATCAAAACTATTGTCTGGAAAAGCTGTGTTCAGATAGTTTTGCTTACTGAAGTTACAGGATTCCTGAAGCCCAAGTTTTTTAGAATTGGCTTTGCAAACCTCCACTTGCTTTTCGCTCAGCGTGATGCCTTCCGTAGGGCATCCATAGGTTTTAGCCAAAAAAAATGAGGATCCGCCTACACCGCATCCAGCATCTAGAACCCGCTGGCCCTTTTGCAGGTTGCCAAATAGCGCCAGTTGCTTATTCATGTTGTTTAGTGCATGCTTAGCTGTGCGCGTACTTTCATCCCAGTAACCATAATGCATGCACATCATGGAGTCTAAATACCACAGGATTTCATAATCCACCTGGCAGTCTTCGTAGTATTTGACTATCTCAGTTTCATTTATTTCCGCTGAAATTGAATTACCCTGCATGTATTTTTCCTATTTTTTATTAATCTAAAATCTATTGGATTGCTACTATCGATGGCGCAAAACTTGATCAAATGGCTAGGCCTTGCCCATTGTAGTCCGAGTAGATTGTTTGTTGGTTAAACTTAATCAATTTTTTCTAAAAACCGATTAAATGAAATAGGGCGACCATAGTGCCTTTTAAGTGCTTTCAGCAAGCTTAATTCTATCAGATCTTGGGTTTTCGTGATACTTTAAATCAAAGTGGTAATTTAAAAATCCGCTTTTAAATTCTTAAAAGGATTCTCCAAGAATTTCTGATTTTATGATTGTCAAACCTATCTAATCTTATGCTTTTTCATTAGCTATCTTGCAAAGATTACATTAAAATCTTGCTCTTATTTTCGCTTTCCCTAAACTAGATCTAGAATAGCTTTTTACAAATCGCTTCCTAAAAAAATCTTCGATTTTAGTTGATTTCTACAAGTGGTTCTGCTTTGAGATAGCCGAGTGAAGTTAAAAAGCTATCTGTCTCCATCAGGGTGTTTTTGATCCTATAATCCACCAGAAAACAGACTATCCCCCATTACGAAAGATACTTCGCATGGTTGAGAAATTGAACTTTATCACCACCTACCCAACCTCCGCCAAAGAAGAAAACCATCGCTGCTTGACTTTTACCAGCTTCTACTTGCTCTGGATAATAAACCTCCAAGAATAAATCTGTCGAGTCGACCTTTTTGTACAGGATTTCCTCCTGGGCGACACAAAATGAAATGGTAATAAAGCTGAGGAAGGCAGAAAGAAAGAGGTGTTTTAGCTTCATTTTGGTGTAAACCTTAGGTATTTGAATTTAGCCCAATTTTTTGACTCTGCCCAGGTTTGTGTCTCCACAAACCGAAAGCCTCTGTGGAGTGTCTGTGGCCTTAGTAGGTCAAATAGTTCTCACAAACTCCAAAAAGACTTTCTTGTGCAGCTCCAAATCAAGATCAGGAGAAAGTGCTACTCGTAAAATATAATCCTTGTCCACTTCTTTGGTCGTCCCCTGCGTAGAGGTGGCAGGGATAGTCCAATAGCAGCCCTTGAGCTGTCCATAGCTTACGCAGTACTTGCTCTCACCTGGAATCTTCTTGATCATCATCTCGATGAGTTGAAGGTTTAAGGCTCTTTTATAAGCTTCGCGTTCTTCGGCTGTATTTCCCTTGGTCGGAAGATCCAATGAAAATACGGATGGGGTAAATCCCTGTGCTGCCAATTCTTCTGACACAAAATTGATTTTTGCTCCCGGTAAATTTGCGCTGATAAAGTTTACAAATTCACGAGTGTTTCGATAAGCATCCTGAATTCGTTGATTCATCGAGGGCAGTTGTTTCGCCAGTATTTCCATTTGAAGTGGAGTGGCTTCGTTGTCACAAAGTTTGAGATGCAGGTCTATTTTGGGCATCAGGGCTTCCGCCTTTTTATTGGAAACACAGAAGCCAGCCGTGCACTTTCCACCACTTGGAAATTTAGATCCACTTACGTAGGCGATGGTTCTGATCGAAGCAAGTATATCCGACTCCCCTAGAAAATGGAAATTCGGACAGAAAGTTTGATCCAAAATAAATACCGGATCGATGGCTTGTTTTCCAGCGCTGGTGGTTCGCACTTGACTTAAAACCTCCTTTAATTTTTGAAGATCGGGAACCTCTACTCGTGGGTTGGTCGGGATCTCGACAATGATGTAAGGAATAGCATCGGCTTTGGCAATTTGTTCCAATACGATATCAATGCTCCGCACCATGTCATTTCCCCCATCCACTGGCAAATCCACTACTTCCACCTGATCAATGCAGGCAGCTACGCGTCTCGCTTGGTCATTTGTTCCGCCGTAGCAATTGGGAGGGATTACCAATTTGATGGCCTTTCCCGGATGCTTGTCTAGAGCTTCATGAACCAGTCCCATGACGATGGCATATTGCATGGAAAGACCGCTTGAGGCCACCACAGCCTTAATGTCCGAACCGGTAATTTCTTGGATAGAGGCTAAAACAGATGCTTTATTTGCCACTAAATCTTGATTGCTTTGCGGACTTTCCTTGCCAAGTAATTGCTTTAAGGCAATCAGGGTATTGGCTGGCGTCATTGCGATAGTTTCTCTTCTTCGCACATGTTGAATTTCGGAGATGTAGCCTTCATTTTGCGCTCCGTTTACCAAAAGCACACTTCCCAATTGCGGATGTATTGCGATGAAAAAGTCAATGTTTGGCGAGAGTTTGAACTCGAAACTAGTTTCAGATTGTGAAATGAAAACGGTAGACTCATGGGCTAGCTCGCTATCCTGCTCGACAACCTGATCCAAGTTTTCCACTTGCTTTAATTCGAAATGGTACCCGTACACTCGCCGTACTAGATCCGCATCAAAAAAATCAGGTAATTCACCTGTGTAAATGATTTTAGTGTTTTTATTGGCTAATAAATTCTTTCTCAGAATTGCCAAAATAGGAGCTGTCTTGGACGAAAAGCTGATTACATGTTCTGATTTCAGCTGATTTAATTTCGCTATGGTCCATTCCAGTACGCAAGACAAGGGATGGCCTAATCGAATGTAGTCATAGGAGGTAGGCAATGCAGCCAATGCCGCTCCAAGGTTTTCCGGAGCTGATTGGTATTGCGTAAATAGGAGTTCAAACTGTTCTAAGAATTGGGTTTTAGCCAATTTTTCATCGTAAATATCCAGTCGATGGGTGGTTAGGTTTAGCCAGTCAGCTGGCATATGATCCAAAACAACTTCAATAAAATTCAGGATTTTTTCGTCTTTCATAGTTTCACCTTTTAGCTAGGTCGGTAGCAAATATCAATAGGATTTAATTAAAAATGGTTCAGGGCGCTTGGAGAGATGTTTCTAGCTGATTCCATCCATTTGGATTGAATCAGCTTAAACCCGGATTCTGAATTAGGATTTGTGATGATGGACTAAAGCGCAATAAAATGAAGCGAAGATCCGAAGCGATTTAAAGCTGTGGAAATCTAATGCTTATGTCGGGTTTTATGCCTAGGGCGAATCGGAGCTATTTTAACTCTTCCCCAAACAATAAAGGATGCGATGCTGATTAACACGATATTGAAGCCTAAAGATGGAAACTCGCCTCTCGCAATATGAAAGATAACCGACAATACCATAATTGCTATAAGACCGATGGCTGCCCAAACCGTTAAAAATGGTTTGATTCGAAACAATGAGGGCAATATTAAACCCAAACTGCCTAGAGTCTCAGAGATCCCTATGAATTTCAGAAGCCCAGGCGAAAGATCTGCTGCCCAAGGCATTGATTCTATGAGTACCTCCATGGGTTGAGTAACTTTTGTAAGCCCAGCCGTGATAAATATCGTTGCCAATAATCCTTGTGCGATCCAAAGTACGATGTGACATACCGTCGCGTTAGTTTGATCCACCATTATTTCTATGCTTTAAATTGAATCAAGAAAAAAATCAGCCTCGAAAGATGCTAGGCATTACTGTAAGTTAAGAAATTAAAGTGTTTATTTCCAGCGAGATAGTTTATTTTGGAAACAGCTAACGACACCTTTTGGAATATCAAAAAGAACTTATTCGCTCTATGTTTAAATCTATGAATGATATTTAAACGGGTTTTCAGAAAACGTTTTTGGGATTACTTGAAAGCCGAACTCACTTCTGAATTATGCGGTGACATCCACTTTGAACTTGTTGATTTCCGCTTTTTTGAAGGATATTATTTTCAAATCCTTGAACTTTAAAAATTGGGTTTAGGGTATTTGTATTTAGCTAATATTCCCTATTTCTTCATTCTAGTCAGGTAATAGTAATTGATCTCATCCGAGTTGCTTTCTACGATATCCAGTATTTTATCATTATTGAGATCTACAAGTATGATGTCATAGGTATCCAATTCTTCATCCCGAAGGGTAATTTCTTTCCAAGAACTTCCATTGTCAAAGTTTAGAAAAACCTTATTTGGCTCTTCGGAATTAGCGATCACGATATCAATACTGCCATTCCCATCAATGTCTCCAAAATCCAGCGAATAGGAATTGCCGGAGGTAGGATCAAAAACTATTTTCCTGCTAAAATCTAGTTCCTTGCTTCCAAAGTAAATCACATTTGGTTCTTCAATATTAGAAGTAATGATGTCCAGATAGCCATCTTGGTCAATATCTACTACGCCAATTGACCTAGTCTCATCTGTTCCTGTGCCAAAAGGGATTTTTTCTATAAAATTTAAATTCCCATCATTGAGGTAGATGAAATTTTGCTGCCCGTCTCGGTTGGCTAGGATCAAATCCATCTTTCCATCCTGATTCATGTCGGCAATATCCACATCAATCGTGGAGTCATCTGCTGATCCAAAATTTAGGGTTTTGGTGAATTCTCCCTTTCCATTATTCAGGCAGATTTCATTCGCTTTGCCTCGATTGGTAATCAGAATGTCGATATCTCCATCCGAATCGATGTCTATTGTTTTTATATTTCGGGTAGGAGCATAGTCATCACCAAAACTTCCCATCTTCAGAAAATTTCCAAGCCCATCATTGAAATAAATTCCATTCGGAGCCATGTCATTACCGACAGCGACATCGAGATCACCGTCACCATCAAAGTCAGCTAGTTCGGCAGCATAGCTTGTCTCTTCAATCGTATCAAGTGATTTGGATACGGTGAAGATTCCTTTTCCATTGTTGAAGAAAATCTTATTTACCTCGGGCCAATGTCTTCCATTAGCCAACACAATATCAAAGTCTCCATCCTGGTCAATGTCCCCGGCACTGATAGAAGCTGACTTGGCTATACTTCCTCCCAAAACAAGCCGGGAGTTTGAGACGAATTCAACTTCTTGAGCAAATGCCAAAATGGGCGACATTAGTAAAATAGAAAGAATAAGCTGTTTCATAGTTGAGGTGGCGCAGTGGGTTTTTGAAAGTGTCAAAAGTCTGTTTTTTGCTTCTTTCATATGGGATTAAAAGTTTTTTCTAGTCTGATTCAAACTGTCATAAACCACCGCCACCGAGCCCGTTTCATCCAAAATTCCTCCCATTTTTAAAGTGGTGATAACTGGTTCTTTGGCCATTCTCACCAAGGTCACTTCGTCAAAAGCCATAGAGTCTGCGGGATTTTGTCCACCTCCGGTAGTGCCTAGCATAATGTAATCCCGACCTTGTCTTTTGCGATGCGAATAGGTATGAAAATGTCCATTGAATACCGTGTAGGGTCTATCTGCCAAGAGTGTTTCCAGTCTTGCCAAACCCTTGTCATCCTCATGCATCCAAAGAGGTTTGTGCATCAAGACAAAAGTCCATTTTACATTGGGATACTTTTTCAGAACAGCCTTGTAGTATTCAAACTGATCATTGCTCATTCCACCGAGGCTGCGCTCGGACATTTTATAGTAGTCGGATTCCTGATAATTGCCTTCAATCTCCCCATCCAGAATTTTTAGAGCTTTCGCTCGGGCCTCATAGATTTCAATCATGCGCTGCTCCTCGTAATCTTCAGAATCCATCATCAGAAACAACACGTTTTCATACACAAAATGATAAAAGCGACGCCCAAATCTATTTTCCCAGAATTTGCGCATGACAGGATTGGTCAGGTCATGATTTCCTCCCAGGTGAAAAAAAGGCATGTTAAGATTTGAAGTTCGCCCATCAAAGGAATTCCATTCTTTTTCCAGTTGTACGGTATCCTCTGTACCTCCTTCAATCAGATCACCAACACTAAGCACAAATGTGGGATCCAAGCGATTTAACTGGCCTACCGCTGTGCTGTAGATATTTGGACGCTCTCCTCCAGTGAGATCGGAAATAATGGCAAAGGTGAAATCCTCCTCTTCCAGTTCAAAGGTGTCGCTAGTCCAGGGAGTGGGCCCGCTGGTTATATCATGCTCAAATTGTGGCTTATGCTCGGTTGGAGCATGGCAACTAAAAGCGAGTAGACAACTAATTAGGACGAACTGGTATGGTTTCATAGGTGAATGTATTTAGCATTTTTTTGATCCAACCCCACTAATCCCCTTTTCCAATCTAGTAAAAAACTACTTAGGATACTTATAATCTCGACTTGAAATAAATAGCAACTTGAAATTTAATACTTCATTTTCACGTCAAAAAATGCTGTATCGAAATAATTTTTTAAGAGTAATCAATAAAACAATTTGAAGCCAAAGCTTAAACTTTTGTACTGGAATCTGCTATAGTTTTAAGTGGGTTATTGCTTTGTATTAATTTTAAAAAATTTCGATTCATCCAGTTATTCTAAATTATCAAACTAATAGCAAGTTGGAAGGGAGGGATTAACCTTTAACAATTTGTGCATTATCTGGTTAATCGATAATGAATTCAGCACTAGATAAAATTTTTGATCTATTCCTTTCCGAAAAGCGAAAGGAACAGTTGGAGCATATCGTGATTTACATTGCCATCGCCAGTTTTATCATTCACTTGGCACTGATTGGTTTAGCAGCGCTTGAATTATTGCCCGATTACATCACTTCAAAACTTTCAAAAAGCCCGATATCGGCTATTTATACTCCATTCAGTTTTATTTTAGTTTATGAGGTATATCTGCTGGTATTTTATATCTCAAAATCGACCTCTACCTACATCACCAAACAATACGAAATCATCACCCTGATTGTGATTAGAAGGTTGTTCAAGGATTTGTCTAATCTGGATTTGGATAAGGAATGGTTTACTGATAAGTACGATTTGCAGTTTACCTATGATATCGTTACGGCATTTTTCCTTTTTTTATTGATTTACTTTTTCAATATCCTAAATCGGAAGCAGCAAGAAATTCGAAAGAAAGCAACCATGGATAAGAAAACAACGGGACTTTTTATCACAGGAAAAAAATTAATCGCGTCAATTTTGGTACCTGTAGTTTTTGGTATCGCGATTTTCAGCCTTGGGCAATGGACCTATGAAACTCTTTACTCATTCAAACAAACTGATTATGGGATCCAAGATGTCAATAATATTTTTTTTGATGAATTCTTTACGATTTTGATTTTGACTGATGTTCTGCTACTCTTGTTCACTTTTATCACTACGGATCAGTTTAACCGGACCATTCGAAATTCCGGATTTATTATTTCTACGATTCTGATTCGGCTTTCTTTTGGAGTGGATGGGATTGTGAACAATGTCCTGATCCTCGTCGCTGTAATTTTTGGAGTACTACTTCTTTGGGTGAATAATAAATATGAGAAGATGTTGGTAAGTGAGAATTCCTGATAGCAAAAATGGAATTCCGCTTCTATATCAGTTAGACAATAAAAGCATTAAAAATTAAATAATGGGCTTTGACTACATCAGTCTCCCATGCCTTCCAGTTAGTATCTTCCTCGACTGTCATCAAGCAACAGATTTTTGGTCCACTAAGGAAAGCAATGCGGCTAATTGTATTAATTTTTCAACCAACCAGCGATACTTCTTCTTTCTCGCGTTTCAGAAGCTTGGACTTCGTGTTCCATTTCATCGCTTCGAAAGAAAACCATCCTTCCGCCCAATGGGGAGATGTTTATTTGAGCTTCACCTTTGGGGTGTAAGGCTAGCATTCCTCCGTCTTTTTCCTTCCAGTCTTTGTTGAGATACAAGACGATTGAAAATTTTCTACCTTTTTCGGTTTTGAACTGGTCAAGATGACGGGCATAAAAGTTCTTTTTTTCGTAGCTGGAATAATGACTCTCAAAACTTTTGATAGCCGTGAAGCAAGTACTGTTCAAATGAGAGATAAAATTCCCTATCTTTTTGAGATAGATCATTTCAAACTGATCCACACTCTGATCCGCGATCCAATTGATATGATCTCCCCGAATGCTTTTGTTTTTTTGAAAATCTGAATTATTCCCAACACCGGAAGACATCATATTTCCTGAAGCGTTTAATCTTTGGATGTTTTCGCTTAATCCGATTACAGTACTAGGTGCGATAAAGTCATTACAACAGCCATAGTCATCATCAATTAGTCCTTGGATCAACTCTTCAAATTGATGATGCTCCAAATTCTCTTCGGTATCTATGTTCATGCGAGGTAAGGGTTTACCTGAGTGTATGCATTTACAAAGAGGGTGAGCAAAGGACGACAATTAAAAAGCTATTCTATCTTATTCATTGTTAAAATATCTAGCTGAATTTCTGGGACTTGTGTTGATCGGAGCTACAGCTTTTAAAATTCGAGAAAAAATGAAAACTCAATTTAGAATTCCCATATAAATAGAAATTGGATTGCTAATACAAGTTGGTTTCCTGTTTCAGAGGCTCAATTCCTCAATTCCCTTGTTTCTAATTTCGCACGAAAAAGCTTTGTTCCAATTCCATTCCTATAATTTCCACTTATTTTTCTAAGTTTTTCACCCTATCTTTTTGCTCAAACTTTCTTCTTTATGCTTAAAAAATTACTCGCGACATCCGTTCTTCTTACCTGTTCTTTCCTTGCCTTTTCGCAAGACCTCAGTCAAATCCTCGATTCTTACAAATTCCGAAATGTCGGTCCACTCCGTGGAGGTCGAGTAACTGCTGTGGAAGGGGTGGATTCCAAGCCTTCTAATTTCTACATGGGAGCAACTGGTGGGGGAGTCTGGAAAACGGAGGATTATGGTATCACTTGGAAGAATATCTCGGATGGTTATTTTCCTACGCCTTCCATAGGAGCGATTTCCGTTTATCAGAAGCAACCCGAGATCATTTACGTCGGTACAGGTTCGGATGGACTTCGCTCGAATGTGATCACAGGAAAGGGGATGTTTAAATCCAAAGACGAGGGAAAAACCTGGGAATTTATTGGATTGAAGAATGCTGGACAGATCGGTGCAGTTGAGATTCATCCTACGAATCCCGATATCGTTTATGTGGCTGCGATCGGCCAGGCTTTTGATAAAAATACCGAGCGAGGAGTATTTAAGACTGTCGATGGTGGAGCGAACTGGGAGAAAGTTTTTTATCATTCGGATAGTGTTGGTATTTCCGACTTGGAACTCGCACCGGATAATCCAAATACGATTTATGCAGGAGCTTGGAGAGGAGAGCGTAAGCCATGGACGATTACTTCAGGTTCTTCAGAAGGAGGAGTTTATAAGTCTACAGATGCGGGAAAAACCTGGTCAAAGCTAAGCAAAGGACTTCCAACTGGATTGACCGGGAAAATTGACTTTGCGGTTTCGCCAGCAGATCCTAATGTGGTTTATGCCAATATTGAAGCTTCGGATAATCAAGGAGGACTTTACAGATCGGCAGATCGCGGTGCCTTTTGGGAGTTTGTTTCTGATAATTCCAACTTGACAAATCGTCCTTTCTATTACACAAACATTTATGCCAATCCTAAAGACGCTAATACGGTATACAATAATGCCTTGCGATTTATGCGCTCTTACGACGGTGGAAAAACCTGGAGATCCCTTTCTACTCCGCATGGCGATAACCATGACATTTGGATCAATCCAAGCGATACGACCATCTGGATTCAAGCGAATGATGGTGGGGCAAACGTCACACAAAACAATGGTATAAGTTGGTCTACCCAATTCAACCAGCCAACAGCAGAGCTTTATCAAGTAGAAGTAGATGATCAATATCCTTATTGGCTCTATGCTGGTCAACAGGATAATTACAGTACGATTGCGGTGCCAAGTATGCCTCCGATCAGTGTGCAATCAGGCAGCAATGCTTTTATTATTAATACCGGAGGCTGCGAAACGGGACCGGCAGTGCCAAAGCCTGGTGATCCAAATATTGTCTATTCGAATTGTAAAGGTCGATTTGGAGTTTTTGACAAGCGGACTGGACAGGAAATGCAGTACTATGTAGGCGCTTCCAATATCTATGGACACAATCCGAAAGATCTAAAATTCCGATTTCAGCGCGTGGCTCCGATCCACGTATCTCCGCATAATTCCGGAGTGATCTACCATACTTCGCAGTATGTGCACAAGACCTTGGATGAAGGAAAAACTTGGGAGATTATTTCACCCGATCTGACCGCAAATGAGCCGGATAAGCAAGTTGTGCCAGGATCTCCGATCACTCGAGATGTGACAGGGGAGGAATATTACAGCACAATTTATTCGATCAGAGAATCTCCAATCCAGGAAGGTTTGATTTGGGTTGGCGCAAATGATGACCCAGTACATGTGACCAAAGATGGTGGCAAAACTTGGGAAAATGTGACACCAACTATGCCAAAAGGTGGTAGAGTGGATTCAGTTGATCCTTCTCCTCATGATCCAGCTACGGCATACGTGGCGATTTTACGCTATTTGATGGGTGATGATAAACCTTACATCTACAAGACGAGCGATTATGGTAAAACCTGGACTTTGCTCACTGATGGAAAAAATGGAATTCCGGAAGATTTCCCAACGTTGGTGGTTCGTGAAGACCCAGCCAAAAAAGGAGTTCTATATGCAGGAACGCAGTTTGGTCTGTTTATTTCTTTAAACGACGGAGCAAACTGGACTCCTTTCAAAAGTAACCTTCCTGTCACGCCAATAACTGATATCAAGATCCATCAGGACGATTTGGTTATGTCTACTATGGGTAGAGGGTTTTGGATTTTGGATAACCTGACAAGTTTACGAGGCGTCAATGAGATTAAAGATCAGCGGGTGGTATTATTCCAGACTAAGCCTGCAATCCGTAATATGATGAGTGCACAAAGTGAGACCAACGGACCTGAATATCCTCGAGCAGGCGCAAAATTGGATTTCTACCTAGCTGAAAAGCAGGAGGGGCTTCGCTTGGAGTTGATCAATGAAAAAGGTCAAGTCGTTCGAACTTTCAAAGCAGACGCTCCAAAAGGAGAAAAAGTAGACACTACTCGAAATATGTCAACGGAATTTTCCGAAGCTCCGGCTTCTGGCGGTCTTCCGAATAAGGTTGGAATGAATCATTTCAGTTGGAACCTAAGACATCAAGGTGGATGGGATAAAGATCCGAAGCGCGCTTACACTGGTAATGGACCGATGGTTTCCACTGGAAATTACACCGCAAGACTAATTGCAGGAGAAACAGTCCTAGAAGAACAATTCGAGGTGCTTTTGGATCCGAGGATGACTTTGGTGACCGATGCGGATGTGGCAGAGCAGGAGGCTTTGAATCTGGAAATTCAGACTTTCCGAGACCAAGTTGATCAATTGATCGTAGCAGTTGAAAAAGAAAAGGAAGCTTTGAAACTCGTAATCGAAAAAGAAAATACCACGAAAAAAATCGCTCGGAAGAAAAGTGAATTAGATGCTATCCACGAGGAGTTGGTAACTCCGGAAGGAACCTATATGCAACCCATGCTGGAGGATCAAGCGAGGTATTTAAGTTCCATGATGGGTCAGGCAGACCAAAAACCAGGGAATGATGCCTATGAGCGTTTTGCTGAATTGAAGAAGCAATTTGAAGATATTAAGGCGCGATTTGAAGCACTGAAATAGGTGGTTTGAATAAGATTCTTTGATGTGAAAGGGCCTGAATTTTCGAATCAGGCCCTTTTTCTTTTCCCGTTTTTTAATCTTTACTTTTGCCGCCTAGTAATAGCAATATGGCAGGCCAAGAAAAGGGAAAATTAAACTTCACTCAAGAGCAAATCGATCAATGTATTGAGTTTTTAGAGGGATTGAATGCGAATACGGATCAGATTTTTGAGATCCCGGCGGAGCGAAGAAAAGCACTTTTTATTGCTGCTGGACAGCTTTCCCGACCAAGTAAAGAGGAATTGGCACTACGGAAAAAAGTAGCGAAGAAAATTATTCGTAAAAAGATTACTGCAGTGGATATTCAAGCTCGTAATGCTACGGGTAT
This sequence comes from Algoriphagus sp., assembly GCF_029254265.1. GTDB lineage: Bacteria > Bacteroidota > Bacteroidia > Cytophagales > Cyclobacteriaceae > Algoriphagus. The sequence goes on from NZ_JAQWXX010000028.1 coordinate 19,687, forward strand.
CCGTTCTGCTCGGGAAGCAGCTGTTTTTATTGCGCCGAGTCAGTTGGCTTTGGAAAATAAAGACGCTGATTCTGTTGTCAAATTGGCCTCTCCACGCGAGTGTTATGTTTGCAAAAACTCCTTCGATACGCTTCATCATTTCTATGATACGATGTGTCCGGATTGTGGTGAGTTCAACTATTCTAAACGCTTTCAGACCGCTGACCTGACAGGGCAAGTAGCTTTGGTGACGGGTTCGCGATTGAAAATCGGATACCATATTACCTTGATGATGCTCCGAGCTGGAGCTACAGTCATTGCTACAACCCGTTTTCCGGTAGATTCTGCTTTGCGCTTTTCAAAAGAACCCGACTTCAGCGAATGGGGCGATCGATTACATATTCATGGTTTGGATTTGAGGCATATTCCAAGTGTGGAAATCTTTTGCAATTACATCGAACAGCGCTATGATCGATTAGATGTCCTGATCAATAATGCAGCACAGACGGTACGACGTCCATCCGGTTTTTACCAGCATCTGATGGAAAATGAATCCTTGACTTGGAAAGATATTTCACCTGCCGCCCAAAAACTACTGTCGGCACATCAAACTTGCTTACAAGAATTGCACTTGCTCAGCCAGGAATTTAGCGAAGGCGAAAACAAAAATCTTCCTGTTTCCTGGCATGGAAAACAGCTGGGAATAGGGCTTACTTCATCCGCTCAATTGACACAGATTCCTTACAGTATGGATGATTCCTTGAGTTTGGAGGAGATTTTTCCCGTAGGGAAATTGGATGCGGACCTTCAACAAGTGGATTTGAGAAAAACGAACAGTTGGAGATTGAAGCTTGGGGAGATCCAGACCAATGAAATGCTGGAAGTGCAATTGGTCAATTCAGTAGCCCCCTTTGTACTTTGTAATCGCTTGGTGAATTTGATGAAAAGAGAGAATACCGGTAAAAAGCATATCATAAATGTTTCGGCTATGGAGGGAAAATTCCATCAATTCCATAAGGAATCTAGACATCCGCACACGAACATGGCTAAGGCTGCATTGAACATGATGACCCTGACCTCAGCTAGTGATTTTGTGAAATTTGGAATCTATACCAATGCTGTGGATACCGGTTGGGTGACCGACGAGGATCCGGCTGAGTTGGCCAAGCGAAAGCAGGAGATTCATGATTTTCAACCACCACTGGACATTGTGGATGGAGCTGCACGGGTATTGGACCCTTTATTTGATGGGATTAATACCGGGAAGCATTGGTGTGGGAAGTTTTTGAAGGATTATAAGCCTACCAGTTGGTAAGGTAATCCATGAGTAAAATTTAAGCAGAACAGGGGGCTCAATTTTTGTCGTTTTTGACCAGCAAAATAAGCTTAAAGGAAACCTTTATCAGAGGCACCGATATGATGATCAAACCATGCATTGGGACCAAATGCGGATTGTACCCAGCCGATATAGATTCGACTCGCAAAGCTGTTTGCGGTAATTCCATAGCCGCTTCCTTCGTCATGGAGAATATCGTACACATCATTTTCACAATTTCTATCTACAATACTATAGCCCTCTCGACTTCGCTTTAGCATCATTTTGGTTGCTTGAGCAGGATTCACATTGGGGACATCCAATCGCTTCCATTCGGTGTAAGGCTCACTGTACCAGGTTTTCCCTTGACCGGGATTCATAAGTAAGCCATTTTTATCTCTTGCACCTAAAGGAATGCTGAGGGTTTTTTTTCGCTGAAAAACACGAACTATTTCTTCAAGTTTGTTGGGACAATCTTCTGTCCAAAAACCTTTATAAGCTGCGGCTGAAAAACCATTTCCAGCTTGATTTTCGGTTGAAGTGCATCGCATCAACCCATTTGAAAGTAGGAATGCACATCCGACATGGCCTAGTCCTCCAGCTCCTTTTCGATTCAAAAAAACGTAAGCGGTTCCATTCATTATTTCAAGAGTTTGATTTTTTCTTTTCCATGCTTTTCATAGCATCGACTTGTAGTTTGATTAATTCCAGCTGTTCTTGAGTTTTTGCTTTAATCTGGTTAAGGCTGCGGTTTTGAATACTCATGGACTTGGATCTGAAAAGCTCCGCAGTTACCAGGTTTTCAAGGTCCTGTAGTCGTTTTGATTGTAGCTTTTCTTGCTTGGAATATTCTCTAAAAAGCAAAAAATGCAATAGTCCTATGCTCACCAAAACCAGTAGTGTTAATCCATTCAAAAAGTAAGTTTCTAATAGTGCAAGCAACATAGGCGCCAAGAGAATTTTCCTAGTCTTCAAATTTACCACATACAGTAATGGAGAGGAATACGGCAAAGGGCCTATTTCAGAGGGCAGTTGGCAGAGGGCAGTTGGCAGGTAGCAGTTTTCAGTAGAAAGGATTAACCTTTGAGGTTTTTTTAACCTCGAAGGTTTTTTAATTATCGGGAAAAAGCCTTGATAGGCAGGTAGTAGTTGGTAGTTTTCAGTAGCCAGTAGTTTCTTTTTGATCTTGAAGATTCTATTCAATCAAGGAAAGGGAGTAATCATTTTTAAGAAATCGGCCAGGTCAAAGTGATGGTGGTTCCTTCCTCTGTTTTGGATTGTATGCTCAGGTTTCCTCCAAGTTCTTCGGCTCTCTTCCGCATATTGTACAAGCCATTTCCGGGAGTGATTTTTGACTCCTCAAAGCCTTTTCCATTGTCTTTGATCTGAAGTTTGAGTGTGTTTTTTTCCTGCGAAATGCTTACTTGAATCGCTGAAGCTTCGGAATATTTGATGGCATTTTGGATGGCCTCTTGCAAGACTCGATAGATTTGAATACCACTTGCCGAATCAAACCGAAGATTCGGATCCAGATTTTCTCCTCCCAGAAATTCAAAGCTTACTTTTTCGTCAGTAAGTTGGGCACGCTGCAAATAATCAGAGATCCTTCCCGACAATTGCTCCCAGCTCACCTGACCAGCATTCATAGCCCAGATCGTATCTCGAAGCTCTGTGATGGTTTGTTTGGTAAAATTGGCAATCGTGTCGTATCGCAGTGTCAACTGCTCCTTGATTGGATCAAAATATTTTAGGTTTTCGATGGCAGAAATGATAAAGGTGAGTTGCGCACCGATATTATCATGGAGATCTCTGGAAATTAGAAGTCGTTGTTCTTGTAGCTTATTTTGAGTCTCGATTTGTGCCAAAGCAGCCCGAAGTTCACCTTCCTGCTTGAGTTGACGATTTTTAAGTTTTTGCTGGGAATAAAGTAAATATCCTACGATCGCAAGAATAATAGCTAAGGCCAATGAGCCGAAAAGTTGAATAGTTCGGTTGCGTATTTCAAGTTGCTGCTGTGCAAGGGCAGCATCTTTCTTCTCGGTTTGGTAGCGTGTTTCCAGATCTGAGGTTAACTGTTGGATTTCTTGTTCTGCAATTCTTTTATTTAAAGTCGCATACTCGGAAGTGTAAAAAGCTGCACTATCCGGCATTCCCAAAGCGGCATATACTGGGGACATCAGCAAATACATGCTAGCGATATCATCTTCTGCATTTTGAGCCTCAAAATTCCTCAAAGCGCGAAGGTAAAATTCCCTGGATTTTCTGTAGTCTCTGAGGTCATTGTAGGACTGGGCAAGGTTGGATTCAATCAAAGCATAATCATAAGTAGCTCCAGCCTGCTCTGCCAATTCAAGTCCTTTTTCTGCGAAATCAATTGCGAGGTTGCTTTTTTTCTGAGTGTTATAAAGTGTAGCCAAATTATTATAAGTAGTGGAAGAGTAATACAGATCTTCAAAATCCTGAAAAATGGCTAGGGCTTTCAGGTAATTTTCTTCCGCATCATCATATTCCTTCAAATTTTTATAGACATTACCCAGATTGGTATAGGCCATGGCTAAGTTGTAATCATCTTCCTGACTCTTGCGATACTCAGCCACTTTGGTAAAAATCTCCAGTGCTTTGGGGTAATTCCGCATTTCGAGGTAAATCACCCCAATATTATTTCGGATGAAGTCAGCATTCCTGTCATTTCCTGTTCGCTCAAAAAACTTTAATGCTTTCAAGTAATTCACCATCGCAGAATCCGATTGGAAATCCCGCTGGTAAACAGAACCTAAATTAGTGATCGTACCATAGATTTTAGTCGAATCTCCTATTTCTTTACGGATATCAAGTGCAGCAAGGTAATTTTCTCTAGCATTGACCAACTCGCCCTTTTCCATCCAGGCATAACCTAAATCACTGTAGATCTGACTTAGAAGTGCGGGGTCATTCAAGGATTTTGCTGTTTCAATGCCTCTTTCCCCAAAAAATATTGCAGAGTCCATGGATATCGGGACATAGTTCCATACCAGTTCGGATAGAATAGTTGCTTGGTCGGTAGGATTTGTAGCTTGGTTTAGGGCTGTTTTTAAACTGTCGAGGAGCTCTCTTTGGCTTTGGGTAAAAGCAGGAGCGTTTACAATCAGGCCTAAAAAAAGGAGAACGAAGTAAATTTTCTTCATAGAAAGCTATTTGGTAAGAAAATAAGTGAAAAATGAGAGTATAGGCAAATGAAATAGTTGATTTGGTATTTCATTGAGCTTCCAAATGAAAATTGGTGATCGCAAGAAAATGGGGTTGAAAAAATTGTTAGGCTAAAAAGTTGTCTTTTTGCATTTTAAAAACGGTTTGCAGATACCAAACTTATTACAAACCTTGAGGTTAAATTAGGAAAATATAAACCCAAAGAATTAACATGATGAATTTTTCAGAAAACGAAAATCAGAAGATGATCGCTCAGATGATCCGAGATTTCGGCACGAAAGAAATCACTCCTCTTAGAAAAGAATGGGATGATCAATCTCATTTTCCAAAGCCACTTTTCAAAAAACTAGGTGAGCTCGGATTGATGGGTGTCTTGATCCCTACAGAATATGGGGGTTCAGGATTTGGATACTTTGAGTATGTGACTGCGATTGTGGAACTTTCCAAGCTTGATCCATCCATCGGCCTTTCTATGGCTGCCCACAATTCCCTTTGCACCAATCATATCTTCATGTTTGGAAATGAGGAGCAAAAAAGAAAGTACATTCCAAAGCTAGCTTCCTGTGAATGGCTTGGTGCTTGGGGCCTGACTGAACCAAATACAGGTTCGGATGCCGGAAATATGAAGACCGTCGCAATCAAGGATGGCGATCACTATATCTTGAATGGGGCAAAAAACTTTATTACACACGGTGCATCAGGAGATGTAGCGGTAGTGATTGCAAGAACAGGCGAAGTGGGAGATTCTCATGGAATGACCGCTTTTGTGATTGAGCGAGGAACTCCAGGATTTGAAGGCGGTAGAAAAGAAGATAAGTTGGGAATGAGAGCTTCCGAAACTGCTGAAATGATTTTTACAGATTGCCGAGTACACGAAAGCCAAGTTCTTGGTGAAGTAGGAGATGGATTTATTCAATCCATGAAAGTGCTAGACGGAGGTAGAATTTCCATTGCGGCCTTATCCTTAGGAATCGCAGAAGGAGCACTTGAAGCTTCTATAGCCTACTCCAAAGAGCGTCATCAGTTCAATAAGCCGATCAGTTCTTTCCAAGGCATTTCCTTCAAACTTGCCGATATGGCAACACAGGTAGAGGCATCCAAATTGTTGATCTATAAAGCCTGTGATTTGAAAAATCGAGGTGAGAAAGTAACCCTAGCTGGAGCACAAGCCAAATTATATGCTTCTGAAGTCTGCGTATCAGTTTCTAATGAGGCTGTTCAAATCTTCGGTGGCTATGGCTTTACGAAAGATTATCCAGTAGAGAAATTCTACCGTGACTCCAAGCTTTGTACTATCGGAGAAGGCACGAGCGAAATCCAAAAATTGGTTATTTCGAGAGAAATACTTCGGTAATTCAGAAGGTTGAAATTAGCAAGTTGAAAAAATGAAAAAGCTGAAATCCGGAAGGGTTTCAGCTTTTTTGATAGAATTGTATTTTTAGGGATTATAATCGCCAAATATCCCTATAATCGGGGATTACGATCCCTGAATTTACATTTTTGGAGATACTTCTGGGGTTTTAAATAGGCTTAGTTCAACCTCCAGCCACTAAATAAAATCCTGCGGCCAAGGCAGCACCGGTGATTGGACCCAGAATCGGAATCCAGGCGTAAGACCAGTCAGTAGGACCTTTGCCTTTAATCGGTAAAAGTTGGTGCATCAATCTTGGTCCAAAATCACGAGCCGGATTGATCGCGTATCCGGTAGTTCCACCCAATGACAATCCAATTACCCAAACCAGAAAAGCAACTGGAATTGCCCCTAATGATCCCATTCCGATCGGAGTCTCTGTGGCATCCCCGAGCTTAACTCCGGAATTATAAAGAATCACTAAAATCAAGACAAAAGTGCCTAGCAACTCAGATAGAAAATTCAGTTTAATATTTCGAATAGCTGGTCCGGTTCCAAATGGAGCAGCAATAATTCCAGGATCAGTTTCTGCTTCATAATGGTCTTTATACATCAGCCAAGCCAATCCAACACCAACCATTGCTCCTGAAATTTGGGAAAGAATATACCCAGGTGCCATAGCCCAATCAAACTGCCCAGTGATTCCCAGACCTATGGTAACAGCAGGATTCAAATGTGCTCCACTGTGTGGTCCCGCTACCACCACCCCCACGAATACGGCGAGTGCCCAAGCAGTAGAGATTTCCATGATTCCCCCACCACTTCCTTTGGTATGGGGTAAAAGCATATTGGCGACAACTCCGGAACCTAAAAGTAAAAGCAAGCCTGTTCCGATAAATTCTGCTAAGTATGGATTCATAAGGTTGATAGGGTGGGTTTATTGGGAATTGTAGTTCAAGTTAAAAGGATTTGTTTATTCGATCCAGTTTTTAGATCGTTCCACAGCTTTGTGCCAAAAATGTAGCATTTTTTCTCGTTTTTCGCCATCCATCTCTGGGGTAAAGCTTCGATCTGCGGTCCAAAGTGCTTGAAGCTCTTCTTGGCTTTCCCAGAATCCCACTGCCAGACCAGCCAAAAATGCTGCTCCGATTGCGGTCGTTTCGATAATCTCAGGACGCTTGATTTCGCAATCCAATAAGTCAGCCTGAAACTGCATCAAAAAGTTATTTGCTGTGGCTCCACCATCGACGCGGAGTTCGGTAGTCCGTTTTCCACTGTCTTTTTCCATGGCTTTCAACACATCGTAAACTTGGTAAGCGATCGCTTCCAAGGCGGCTCTAGAAAAATGTGCAATAGTAGTTCCTCTTGTGATCCCAAAGAATGCCCCACGAGCATTTTGGTCCCAATGCGGCGCACCAAGACCAGCTAAAGCCGGCACGAAGTAAACACCATCATTATCGGCAAGGCTCAAAGCCAATTTCTCTGATTCTTTTGCATTTCCAAATAGTTCTATCCCATCACGAAGCCATTGGATCGCTGCTCCACCTATGAAAACTGACCCTTCGAGTGCATAATTGATTTCGTCTCCTATCTTCCAAGCTACTGTGGTCAGTAGTTGATTTTTGGAACGGACAGCCTTATTTCCAGTATTCATCACCAAAAAGCAACCCGTACCATAGGTGGTTTTGGCCATTCCAGGTTCGATACAAAGTTGGCCGAAAAGTGCTGCCTGCTGATCACCAGCTATTCCAGCTATCGGGATTTTAGTGCTTAGGACATCCCCTGTAGTTTCGCAATAGATTTCGGAGCAGGATTTTACTGCTGGGAGCATGGATGTTGGTACGCCAAATAGCTCCAATAATTCCTCATCCCATTCCTGGGTATGGATGTTGAAAAGCATGGTTCGACTGGCATTGGTGATGTCAGTCAAGTGATTTTTTCCAGCGGTGAGATTCCATACCAACCAAGAATCAACTGTGCCGAAAGCTAATTCTCCGGCTTCGGCTTTTGCTCGGGCACCATCTACATTCTCCAGAATCCATCTGATTTTGGTGGCAGAAAAATAAGCATCGATGATTAGTCCGGTCTTAGAAGCGATCATTTCAGCATGTCCTTTTTCTTTGAGACTGTCGCAAAAAGCGGCTGTTCTTCGGTCTTGCCAAACAATCGCATTGTATAGCGCCTTTCCTGTTTTTCGATCCCAAACAATCGTAGTTTCTCGCTGATTAGTGATGCCGATACCTGCAATCTGATCCGCTCGAATCCCTTTATTGACCAAGGCTTCAATCATCACCGCGGACTGTGAGGTCCAGATTTCTTCCGGATCATGCTCCACCCAGCCCTGATTCGGGAAATGTTGTTTGAATTCCTTTTGGGCAGTGGAGATTATTTTTCCTTTTTTATCAAATACAATAGCTCTGGAACTGGTGGTTCCTTGATCCAGCGATAGTATATAGGGTTTGGTTTGGGTCATTGGGCTTTTTATTTTTCAAATTGAATTCTTAAAATAATTGATGTCAGCGAACAAACGATTAAAATACGTTGACTATTTGATTAAATACTTTAAGGCAGTTTTTTGGAAGTCTGCAAGTTCGGTTTTGATCCAAGCATCATCCTTCCCCATTTCCTCCGCCATCAACTTGACCACCTTTGGAGCGGAATCAATTGCCGCCTGTGCATCAAGTATCAGCATTCGAATTCTTCTGGAAAGTACATCATCGAGTTTTACTGCCATTTCATTTCGGATTGCCCAGATGACTTCGGCTAGGATATTTGGAAAGTCTGGGTGGATCTTTTCTTTCCATTCGGGATGGCTTTCTGCCAAAGCATGGATTGCGGTTGCATCTGTCCCGTAGATTCCCCAATGCCCTTTTTCTGGCTTGGTGGTATTTCCCTGGATTTTCATATCGGAGGAAGTGGAGGCATTTGGTTTCTCTCCAGTTACTTGCTCGAAATAATCCACCGTGTCTTCACCCATTTTGCGGAAGGTAGTCCACTTTCCACCAGTTAAGGTAACAAGTCCGCTTTCTGAAAGGATAACCTTGTGTGATCGGGAGATTTCCTTGGTTTTAGTACTACCTTCTTTTGGTCTAGCCAGAGGTCTAAGACCTGCGAATACCGCTTTCACATCTGCTCGAGTTGGCACTTTGGTAAGGTAACCGGCAGCTGTTTCTAGTACAAAGTCAATTTCTTTTTGCAAGGCTTCAGGTTCCAATTTTGGATTTTCCCGAAGTGTATCAGTCGTCCCCACTACCAATTTACCATGCCAAGGAACTGCAAAAAGTACCCGTCCATCTTTTGTTTTTGGAATCATCAAGGCATCTGTTCCACCTAAGAAATCCAAGTCCATGACTAAGTGAATCCCCTGGCTAGGCTGTATCATCTTTGGCGCTTCAGGATTGTCCATTTGGAGGATTTTGTCGGCAAAAACTCCAGTGGCATTGACTACCATTCTGGCGTTTATAGTATAGTTATGCTTTCCTATTTCATCACGGACTTTTAATCCGGTAATTTTTCCAGAATCGTTTTTAATTAGATCGGCCACTTTGGTGTAGTTCAGGATGCAGGCTCCAGCCGCATCAGCCGTTTGAGCGATAGCTACGGCGAGTCGAGCATCATCAAATTGCCCATCGTAATATACCACACCTCCCATCAGCCCTTTTTGCTTGATGGCTGGAAGCCTTGAGATGGTATCCGATTTGGAGATCCACTTCGATTTTCCGATTCGAAGGTTTCCTGCCATCCAGTCGTATATTTTCAATCCGACTGTGTATTGAATGCGGTCAAACCAAGTATAAATCGGAATAATAAAAGGTTGATCATGGGCGAGGTGCGCAGCATTTTTCAATAATCTTCCCCGTTCTTTCAGTGCTTCTAAAACCAACATCACATCTCCTTGAGCCAAATAGCGAACTCCTCCATGGACTAGTTTGGTGCTTCGGCTGGAGGTACCTTTTGCAAAATCCGCTTTCTCTAAAAGTAAAACAGACATTCCCCTGGATATCGCATCCAAGGCAACACCTAATCCTGAGGAACCTCCGCCAATAATGGCAATGTCCCAGATTTTGGTTCCGTCTTTGAGTTGGCTTAAGTTTTCTTCTCTATTCATATCATTTCTCCTCTTCTACAAAAGTAAACGAAAGGAAATAAAAAGAAAGAAAAAGAAACAAAAAGAATCCAAAATATTTCAATTCGATTTCTTTTTGAGTAGTTTTAGATTTCAAACGAAAGGGAAATGACCATTGCCGAGCGACATAAATACATTTTAGACGAACTGAATCGAGCTGGATTTGTCTCGGTCTCCGAACTTGCCAAAAACATGGAAGTGACCATGGTGACGATTCGTAAAGACTTGAAAATCCTGGAGGACAAGGGTTTGCTTTTTCGGTCCCATGGTTCTGCTACGCCGGTTTCGCCCTATGTTTCTGATCGCTCTGTCCAGGTGAAAAAGCTGGAACAGGTTGCAGAGAAAACCAAGATTGCAGAAAAGGCCTTGGATTTTTTGGAAGAGAAAGAAGCCATTTTGATCGGTTCGGGAACAACCGTAGTTGCTTTTGCGCAAGCAATTCCAAAAAATAAATCGCTCACTGTCCTCACCGCAGCCATGAATGTAACCCTGGCACTGATTGATAATCCTGAAGTGGAACTAGTACAATTGGGTGGAGTAGTGCGAAAAAGTAGTAGCTCTGCAGTAGGGCATTACGCTGAGGAGATGCTGAAAAACTTTGCCTGTAGCAAGCTTTTTCTAAGCGTGGATGGAATCAGTCTGGAACACGGATTGACTACCTCAAATATGATGGAGGCTCATCTAAATGCTCAGATGATCCGGTCAGTTCAAAAGACAATTGTACTGGCAGATAGCCGGAAATTTGGCAGAAAAGGCTTTGGGAAGATCTGTGAACTTGAGGATATTGACGTGATTATAACAGACGCAGGGATTCCGGAGATCTATCGTCAAAAATTGGAGGAAAAGGGGATAGAAGTGCTGATTGTTTAAAATAAAGGTTCAGCGATTAGTTTTAAAATATGTTAGTAAACTTTCTCTGTTTTTTAAGGATTAATATATTAGTAAGCGTAACCATGTATTAGTATGGATTTTAAACACAAGACTTTAATCATTATTGCTAAACTAGCATTCCTTTTTTTTTGGGGTTGTAATGGTGAGAAAAAGATAAAATCAGGAAATTATTTTATTAACCTTGAAGAAAAAACTTTCCTTTTACCAGATACTATATGCTCTTTCCGATTAAAAGTTGGACTAGTTACGCTGCGATTTTAAAGTTATAATATTCATTTGGTGTTTTCATATTTAAGGCAGAATGGGGAGCAAATGTGTTGTATTCTTCTACC
>NZ_JAQWXX010000032.1 GCF_029254265.1 Algoriphagus sp.
CGAATTAATCGCTCCCAGAACAAAGACACCATCTTCAATAATCTAATCATCAGAATGGTAAAAGCAGATAAAATGTATATCTCAAATATGATATGATGTTAAGCGGACACCTCTAAAAAACAATATTGATTAAAATCATTCTATATTTTGATATCAATCATTTATCATGAAACAAAAATAAGTTAGTTTCAAGTAAATTTTATACTTAAAAAATGAAAATTACATTTGGATTTATATTGTTAATAGTGTTTTTATCCAGCTGTTCCGAACAAATTTATGTCACCTCAGACTATGACCGTACGGTAGATTTGAATCAATACAAAACTTTCAAATGGGCTAAAAATCAAGAACAACCTTCAAAAGGAAATCCAATGATTGATAATGAACTGAACAGAAAAAGAATTTCAGATGCAGTTGAAAAAGAACTAATCAATTTGGGATTGACGCCATCTCTATCTGACCCTGATTTACTAATTGATTTTCATATTGTAATTGATGAAAACACACATTATGTAGCCCATGATTATTACCCATTTCCTTTTAGGTATTGGCCAGAATATAGTATTTCCTCTTATACTGTAAAAACTAGTACTATAATTATACATTTTGTTGATTTTAAAAAAGAACAGCTTGTTTGGCAAGGAACAGGAAATTCTAGGCTAACAGATCCACCCACCCCTTATACAGAAGATAGAATTAAACAAACTATAAAGGAAATACTTAAGCAGTTTCCAAAAAACAAATGAAATGCTAATCTCAACGTTTCCAAATGAAGTTGAATCTTATCTCCTTTCAACTATAAATCCAAATGACAGTATTTCTTCTCTGAAAAATGGAGAACATTTATTTAAGTGCAAGCGAACAAAACTCTGTACACATGAAGAACAACTTTCTCAACTATTTTATCTAATTAGTGGAAAAGTAGTTCTTTGTAAAACTGATGGCAATGGGAAGGAAGTAAAATTACATGAGCTGAAAGAAGGGTCCTTTTTTGGATTAAATGCACTCTTCAATTTTTATGAAGCAAGACATTCTGCCATTATAAAAAGAAATTCACTATTACTAGTTATTCCAATAGTTAAATTCAGAGACGTTTTTACGCGTTGGCCAAATCTAAAAAAACAGCTAATCTATCAACTTATCCATCAGTTAGATTTAACTGATTTAAAATTAAATTCTTAACAAATTATTTAATTTTAAATGTTGAAAAATAATTTTTAATTTAAAAATTAGTATTTTAGATTACTTAATAAATATTTTTCTATGGGGCTAAAAACTAGTAGGTTAAATCCAGATCCATTATGCGAATTGCTTTTTGAAAACTCAACACAAGCAATTTTAATCACTGATTCCAATGGCAAAATCATTCAAGCCAATCCAAATTGTCTCAATTTATTTGAATATTCATTGGATGAAATCATTGGCATGGAAGTGGAAAAACTGATTCCAAAAGAGCTCAAACAAAAACACACCGCTCATCGTGAAGATTTTATAAAAAACCTCGGATTTCGAAAATTGCATTCCGGCTTAACATTAACAGGAATAAAAAAATCTAAAGAAAGATTATCCTTGGAGATTGGGTTAAGCTATGTGAAATACGAAAATGAGTTATTAGTTGTTTGCTTTATTTCAGATGTATCTGAACGTAAAAAATGGATAACTCAAATTCGATATCAGCAAAATCTGTTAAAGAAATATTTAGAGGTTACAGGCACGATATTTCTAATTTTAGATGTTCAAGAAAATATTGTTTTGATTAATAAAGTAGGAAGTGAAATTCTAGGTGTTTCTGAAAAAGAAGCGGTTGGGAAAAATTGGTTTGCTCATTTTTTACCTTTAGATGAGATGGAGTCAATGAGATATTTTTTTAAAAAAATGTTAAATGGTGAAGTTGAAGATACTAACACACATGAGAATAACATAATCAATTCTGAGGGTGACAAACGTCTGATCGAATGGAATAATACAGTAATAAGAAATAAAAGTGGGGAAATAGATGCCATTTTAAGCAATGGGTTGGACGTCACCGAAAAACGTCTCTTGGAAGATGCTAAAAAGGAAGCACTAATCATAGGCCAGGAAATGGAAAGACGGCGACTGGCACAAGAACTTCACGATGGAGTAGGTCAAGCAATTTCTGCTATTGGACTCAATTTGAACGCTCTGGAGCCTGAACTAGAAAATTACAATCTTAGATTTAAGGCTATATATACCGATATTAAAATAAAGCTGGATAATACCTTTGACGAAATTCGAGCTATTTCGAAAAACTTATCGCCAAAAATACTTGAAGACTATGGTTTAGCCAAAGCTCTAGAATTTTTAGGAGAAACTATTGATAAGTCTACAAAAGTGGAATTAAATCTGAGTCTCCACGGAGATTTAAAAAATCTAGATAATAAAATTTCACTTTCCATTTATAGAATCGTACAGGAACTTATTAGTAATGCAATTCGCCATGCTAAACCAAAGAACATAAATCTCTACGTGACCCGAAGTAGTCATAATATTCTTGTAATCGTCGAAGATGATGGTATAGGTTTTGACCCTGAAAAATTGACTACAGGTCTTGGAATCAGCAATCTAAAGTCTAGGCTCGAATTATTGAAAGGACAATTTAACATTGATTCAAGTACTCAGGGTGGCACTTCAATTTCAATTAACATTCCACTATGAAAACAATCAAAGTTTTATTGGTAGACGACCATGAATTGATACGAGAAGGGATTAAAAACTCCCTGATAGATCACAGACCAATTCAAGTAATTGGCGAAGCTCAGAATGGTGAAGAAGCCCTGTCTTTTTTAGATAAAAACTTAGTCGATGTTGTTCTAATGGATATCAGTATGCCGATCATGGGAGGGATCACCACTACCCAAGAAATCGTCGGGAAATATCCAGACGTAAATGTCATAATTTTGACCATGCACAATGAAGTTAGCATAATTCAAGAGGCACTTAAAGCGGGTGCATTGGGATACCTTTTGAAAAACACAAATATTAGTGAATTGAAAGAAGCTATTACCCAGGTGTACAATGGAGGGACTTATTTTTCATCTGAGATTTCCGAGAAAATTATGAATCAATTGATCAAGGGAAAAGCTGATCGAGAATCTGATTATCCTGCAAGGCTTACAAAACGAGAAATAGAAATCTTAAAATTAATTTCAGAAGAATACAGCAATCAAGAAATTGCTGAAAAACTTTTTATCAGTCATAGAACAGTTGATACTCACCGAAGAAATTTGATTCAAAAACTAAATGCAAAAAACACTGCCGGGCTTGTCAAATTCGCTCTGAAAAATAAAATCATAGATGTTTAGACTTTTGGGGAAATTGAAACAAATCAAGATCAAAGCAAACACTATTTAGACAAATCCCATTAAGAAAAAGTATTTTATATAGAAAAATACGCATTTCACTTAGATAAAAATACGCTTTTTACGTCTAATTCGAGTACTCCAATTTTATGATATTTGGGAAGTTTCACACTTAAAACAATGTCATATGATTTCTTACGAAACAAACTCTTTGGACATGGTAGAAGGCTCAGGATTGCCTCCCTTTTTTAAATTTGCTTTTGATCCTCTTAAGGATCAAAGTTTTGAAGAGAATCTTTATAAAAAAGGAGAGGTCGTTTTTAGAATAGGTAGCATGCCTCACGGTTTATTTTTTATCAAATCCGGAAAAGTGAAGATTTTTAAATATGGCGGTGATGGAAAAGAGCAGATTCTTACTATTGCCGGAAAAGGTAGATTTTTGGGTTATAAAGATTTATTAGCTGGCCGCAGATATACATCCGGTGCGATAGTTATTGAGGATTCTATCTTGATTTTTATTCCTAATAGGGATTTCCTGGATTTGATTAAATCAGGTGAAGTCTCTGATTATTTCACAGGCCTGTTATGCCAAGATTTGATCGAAGTGGAGGAAAAAATGGTCTCAATGGCTCATAAACCTGTTAGAGGAAGGTTAGCCGAAAGTCTCCTTTCTTTGAATGAGACATATATGGAAAACGGAATAGAGTTGAGCAGAGAGGAGCTAGCGAATCTTGTAGGCACCGCTAAGGAAACCATAAGTCGTTTGTTGTCAGAATTTAAAGCTGACAAACTGATACAAATTGATGGCAGAAATATAGAAGTTCTTAATCCAAAAGGCTTGGATAGAATACTTGGCTTTTATTCCTAGAATTCATGATTGGCACTCTAAATGAACAACAAATCGACTCTTTACTCAGATCTGAACTGGTAGGACGTTTGGGTTGTCATGCTCATGGTACTACTTACGTTGTTCCCGTTTTTTATTATTATGACAGGGAGTGCATTTATGGATATACCAAAGAAGGACTAAAGACTAAAATCACCAAAGAAAACCCTTCTGTCTGTTTTCAGGTAGATCGAATTGAAAACCTAGCAAATTGGCAAAGCGTAATCATCCAAGGCGAATTTCAAGTATTAAAAGGAAGTGAAGTCGAACAAGCTCAACAGTTTCTAACCAACAGGATGTTGCCATTTAAAACTGGTGAAAGTAGCCTTCCAAAATTCAGTATGGAAAAATTACCTTCTCTCACCAAACCCTTTACGCAGTTCATAACCTATCGTATTCAAATTCGAGAAAAATATGGGCGATTTGAAAAAGATTAAAAAACAAAATTTGTGTTACATCTTATCCATCTCCTGCTTTCTCTAATGATAGAACTTGGATTTGAATACGAAAAAACTTAAAATAATTTCTGCCAAATCTCAACAAACCACCCTACCATAATATTTGGCTCTTTCAACCCAAACTACCAAAAACCGAAAATTCTGGAAAAGACGAAAAGAGGCTATCAATATTCTTTCGTTGTATTCTGACTTTTAGTTTTTATAATTTTTAAAAAACCCAAAATGATCAGAATCAATCCCTCAATTGACCTAGGTCATTACGCATACCATTTTTAAAACCGAACTTTAACACATCAAGCAAAAGATAAAAGGCAAGTGCTAAAACCACTTGAATTGATTATCGGAGCATTCGGAAATTCTGGTTGTAACGCAACCATTTGGGAAGTGTAGGAAGATGATTGATTTAGCGTTTGAAACCTCAGTTTGAAAGAATTGGGTGAGTAAGATAAAGTCACAATAACGATAGCTTGACATCTTATACGTCCTACGGGATTAATAGGATAAAGTGGGTGTGTACTTCGATAGAGGACGTGCCCACTTTTTGTTTTTTAAACCATTCCCTACCAAATCCTTCCCAGATCTTCCAGCTTTTCCAAAACCCCAAAGTCAGGGATTTGGGAATTCTGATTTTTGCAAAAAAGGAGTTTCAAACTTGATCAGAATCAATCCAAACACTGATCTAGGTCATTACGAATCCCGTTTTTAAAACCGAACTTTAACACATCAAGCAAAAGATAAAAGGCAAGTGCTAAAACCACTTGAATTGATTATCGGAGCATTCGGAAATTCTGGTTGTAACGCAACCATTTGGGAAGAGTAGAAAGATGATTGATTTAGCGTTTGAAAACTCAGTTTTAGAGAACTGGGAGCGTAAGACAAAGCCACAATAACTATAGCTTGACATCTTGTACGTCCTATGGGATTTATAAGATAAAGTGGGTGTGTACTTCGATAGAGGACGTGCCCACTTTTTGTTTTTTAGAGCTAAACCTATTTGACTGCTAAAAAAACTTCATTTTCAGGAAAATGAGCACCCTAAGTAGTTGATCTATTTTTTCAATTAAAATGATCACAATTGGATATTATGGATTCGTTTTTTATCAAAATTTAAATAGGGTTAATTATTTTAATAAGATGGGAAATAGAACTTGAAATATAAACAAAGTGAATCCAAAAAAATGTGACTCTAGGATCAAAATTGAGGTGAATTTTTATTACAACATGCACTCAAATCATTGGATAAACCAATTCTAAATTTCAAATTTGGATATAACCTTTTTAATATCTCGTGCAAAACCCAGAAAATCAGCCCATAGAAGAAATCCTTCAGTTTTTTGAAGTAGATCCTGAAATAGGTTTAACTGATGAAGAGGTTTTACGACGGCGTTCAAAATATGGGGAGAATATTATCCCCTCTGCCAAAACACGATCTTCTTGGGACATAATTATAGCACAATTTAAAAATGTAATTGTCCTTTTATTAATTGTTGCAGCCATAGTTTCCTTCCTATTTGGGGATTTTTTTGAGGCTCTGGCCATCATAGCAGTCATATTCATAAATGCGATTATTGGCTTCATCTTAGAATCACAGGCCAATAGGTCTATGATTGCATTGAAATCACTTGAACAGCCCAGCGCAAAAGTAAAGCGAAATGGAAAACTGATTTCTATTCCAATCCAAGAATTAGTACCTGGAGACATCCTTTCTTTTGAGGCAGGAGACTTGATTGGAGCAGATGCGCGCTTAATTAATACCAATGCGCTTGAGATAAATGAATCTGCACTAACCGGAGAATCTCTGCCCTCAAGTAAGCAAACTGAAGTAATCAAGGAAAAGGTTTCCATTGGAGATAAAAGCAATATGGTTTTCCGTAGTACTGCTGTCACTCGAGGCAACGGGCAGTCAGTTATTGTTTTCATTGGGAAAGATACTGAGATCGGTCATGTCTCCACTTTGATGGATGAGGCTCAGGAAGAAGAACTCCCCCTAAACAAAAAGCTTGACAAATTCAGTAAAACATTGATTTGGTTGAGCATTGTCATAATGATTCCTTTTGTGGGAATAGGACTTCTTCAGTCAAAAGACTTATATCTATTGATTGAAACCGCTATCGCTTTAGTCGTCGCATCCATTCCTGAAGGTCTTCCTATTGTCGCGACCATAGCGCTTGCCAGCGGGATGCTGAGGTTATCGAAAAAGAAAGTCCTTGTAAGGAAATTAGCTGCTGTGGAAACACTAGGAGGTACAAATATTATTCTAACTGATAAAACAGGAACCCTTACTGAAAACCAACTGGAAGTCACAGAAACAGTCTTCGACACAAAAAATTCCTCTTCCGAAGACAAACTCATGGAGATCATGGTTCTCTGCAATAATGCTGCAATCAACCATGATCAGAAAAATGTTGGCGATCCCGTAGAAATCGCATTGTTGTTGTGGGCAGAGAAAATCTCAACTGGCTCAGTAAAGCTACTCCATAACCAATGGTCAGAAATTGGAGAAATCCCTTTTGAAAGTGAAACGAGGATAATGACAACTTTCCATAAAAAGGGAAAGCTTTCCCAAGCCTCTATGAAAGGAGCTACTAGCGCAGTTCTAGAGAACTGCAAATACTATGAGTTAGATGGTTCGATAAAAGAGCTGGATGAAGAGGGGAAAAGCTACTGGTTGGAGCAGACAGAATTGCTTTCGGCAAAAGGTTTGAAAGTTTTAGCTGGGGCATACCAAGTTTCAGAGGATACCAATCTGGAAAAAGCAGAAGACCTGATTATGGCGGGTCTAGTAGGTCTTCAGGATCCTGCAAGACCGGATGTTTTTGATGCTATAGCCGAATGTCATCATGCCGGAATACGAGTAATAATGGTTACAGGTGATCACCCAGAGACTTCAAGGGCCATTGCAAAAAATATTGGATTGATTACCGACCAACATGATCGTGTTATTGAAGGAAAAGATTTAGCATTTGGAGAAAATGAAAGTACCGAATTATTAAGCGCTTCAGTTTTTTCCAGAGTAAGCCCAGAGCAAAAATTAAGGCTAGTCGAGTATTATCAATCTCAGGGAATGGTCGTCGCAATGACAGGCGATGGCGTGAATGATGCTCCAGCTCTAAAAAAAGCTGACATAGGTGTTGCCATGGGATTAAGAGGTACAGAAGTAGCCAAAGAAGCTGCAGACATGATTTTACAGGACGATTCATTTTCGTCCATTATTGTTGCCATTAAACAAGGTCGAATCATTTTCAATAACATTCGGAATTTTGTTATTTACTTACTTTCCTGTAATCTAAGTGAGATACTGGTTGTATCTACTGCAGCATTTTTAAGCTGGGGTTCACCGCTACTTCCTTTACAAATACTTTTTCTAAATATCGTAACTGATGTGTTTCCTGCACTTGCACTTGGCATGGGGCAATCCAATAAAAAATCGGTACTAGAGGAACCACGAACCATCAATGAACCTATACTCACAAATACCCACTGGAAATCATTAGTCGTGTATGCATTAATTTTGACTTTTAGCGTGCTGGGAGTTTATGTCTATGCGTCCAAAAGTTTAGGTTTGGAGGAAATACAAACAAACAATGTGGCATTCTTCACACTTGCTTTTGCCCAATTACTTCATCCTTTCAATTTGATAAAAAGAGGAGAAAACATATTTAAAAATGGAATAGTTAGAAATCTACATTTGTGGGGAGCTATTGTTTTATGCACCATCTTGCTGTTAACAGCAAGTTCAGTAAGCCCATTCGACAACCTTTTGAATCTCGCTTTTCCTACAATCAAAATGTGGATGCTGATAGCAATTGGAAGTTTTATGCCAGTGCCTTTGATCCATCTTTTTAAGTTTTTAAAAATATGTATATCCGCAATCTTGCCAGTATGATTAAATCGAAGCAATAATGAGTCTGTCAAAGAGTTTTTGACCGAAATATCTTCTGTTGAGTTTGTAACAAAACTCGTCCAGGTAATT
>NZ_JAQWXX010000066.1 GCF_029254265.1 Algoriphagus sp.
CAGAATTACCTGGACGAGTTTTGTTACAAGCTCAACAGAAGATACTTCGGTCAAAAACTCTTTGACAGACTCATCATTGCTTCGATTTAATCATACTGGCAAGATTGCGGATATACATATAATTTTAAAAAGTAAAGGCTGAATTTTTGAAAAATTCAGCCTTTTTTATTTTTAATAGCTTTATACAAGTTTTCTCAAATAGTCGCCATAGCCACTTTTACCAAGCTTTTCTGCAGACTTGAGTAATTTTTCTTTTCCAATAAATCCATTTCGATAGGCAATCTCTTCAATACATCCAATCTTCAAACCCTGACGTTCTTCGATTACTTCAACAAACTGAGCCGCCTGCAAAAGTGATTGATGAGTTCCTGTATCCAGCCAAGCTGTTCCACGGTTCAAGATAGCAACCTGAAGTTTTCCTCTTTTTAAATATTCGTTGTTTATGTCAGTGATTTCAAGTTCACCTCTCGGACTTGGTTTAATATTTTTAGCAATTTCGACCACCTCATTGTCATAGAAATATAAGCCGGGTACAGCATAGTTAGATTTTGGATTACTTGGTTTCTCCTCAATGCTGATCGCTATTTGGTTTTCATCAAATGCAACTACCCCATACCGCTCAGGATCATTCACATGATAGGCAAAAACAACTCCTCCATCTGGATTAGTGTTTTCCAGAAGTGTCTTATGTAATCCAGAACCATAGAAGATATTATCTCCCAGGATTAAAGCCACTTTTTCTTTACCAATAAAATCAGCCCCAATTATAAATGCCTGAGCCAAGCCATCAGGGCTAGGTTGAACTGCATATTCAAACTGACAGCCTAACTGAGATCCATCGCCCAGAAGTTTTTGAAAAGCCTCAGAATCTTCTGGCGTGGTGATAATTAAGACTTCTTTGATTCCTGCCATCATCAAAACCGAAAGCGGATAATAAATCATCGGCTTGTCATAGACCGGCATCAATTGCTTACTAACGGAAATTGTCAAAGGATAAAGCCTCGTACCGGATCCTCCGGCTAAAATAATTCCTTTCATAAAAAAACAGTATTACTAAATTTTGAAGATGCCAAAATTACAATTCCTTCGAGAGATAAAAAAGGAATTAATCTTTGTTAAGCTGTTTGAAACTTATTTTTGAGGTTCCAAGGAGTATATTGTGGCAAAAAAAAGAGCAATGATTCCTTTTAACAGAATTTTCATCCTATTCCTTTCTTTGTTGGCTATCAGTTGTAATCCTGATAACCCTATTGTATTTCAAGATTCCTCTGGAGAAAAATATAGACCTGAATATCACTTCACTCCTCCGGCAGGCTGGATGAATGATCCCAATGGTTTGGTTTACCTAGATGGGGAATATCACCTTTTTTACCAGTATTATCCTGACACTACAGTTTGGGGTCCCATGCATTGGGGACATGCTGTTTCCAATGATCTTGTTAATTGGGAGAACTTGCCTATAGCTTTAGAGCCTGATTCTTTGGGTTATATATTTTCAGGAAGTGCGGTGATCGATATAGACAATAGCTCAGGATTTGGGTCATTAGACAATCCTCCTATGGTTGCTATTTTTACATATCACGACATGAACGCTGAGCGATCTGGAGCAAAAGATTATCAAAGTCAAGGAATCGCATATTCACTCGACAAAGGGAGAACTTGGACAAAGTATCAGGAAAATCCAGTCCTTCCCAACCAAGGAATCAAAGATTTTCGAGACCCGAAAGTTTCGAGAATTACAGATTCAGATGGTAATCAGTTATGGATGATGACATTAGCTGTCTTGGATCGAATCCAATTCTATTCATCTCCTGATTTAATTCATTGGAAGTATGAAAGTGAATTTGGACTGGGAATCGGAGCACATGGAGGAGTTTGGGAATGCCCGGACTTATTACCCTTCACGACAAAAACAGGTGAAACAAAATGGGTTTTACTTGTGAGCATCAATCCAGGTGGCCCTCAAATGGGTTCTGCAACACAATATTTTATTGGAGATTTCCAAAACGGTGTCTTTACTCCCGATGATCAAATGATTCGATGGCTGGATTATGGACCTGATAATTATGCTGGAGTGACTTGGAGCAATCTTCCTGAAGAACAGGATCGAACTATTCTAATTGGTTGGATGAGCAATTGGCTCTATGCGGAAGTAGTTCCAACTGAATCTTGGCGTTCGGCGATGACTATTCCCAGAGAGTTAAGTCTATTTGATGTAGAAGGAACACTTTTGTTGAAGTCTGCTCCTGCGAAAGAAGTGGATCTACTCCGGAAAGCCTCTTATAAACTATCCGATAAAATATCTGCTCTTCCTTCCCAAAGTGTCGAGATCAAAGCTGAAATTGAGAATGATTTTTCAATTCAATTCACCAATGATTTAGGTGAAAAGTTGGCGATTTTCAAAAACGGAGGCCTCATCACCGTGGATCGTTCTTTAGCTGGTCAAAATACTTTCCATCCTGATTTTAGAGCAAGCCATTCTGCGCCGATGAGCTGGAATGCTTACGAAATTCGAATATTTTTGGATGCATCATCAGTCGAAGTATTCCTCAATGATGGCGAATTAGTGATGACTTCACTTATTTTGCCCACTGAATCCTTCAATACTATTCAAGTTTTGAATGGTGTGGAAAATGTAGAAATATTTGATTTGAAAAAATAGAATGAAGCCCCTATTGCAAATCCCATTTTAAATACCTACAATTTGCAGGGTTAAATCTTTTCAATGAAAAAACTGCTGTCACTTTCTATGATTTTGCTAAGCTGGATCATCAGTTTGACTGCAGTTTTATTTTTTCCTGTTCAAACCAAAAGTCATACCCAGCAAACATCGATTTATACCCATATCGATTTAAATGGTAACAATCAGATTTCTGAGGGAATTGAGTTGATTGAAGTTCCAGATTTTAAAGTCGACCAAAAGCTATTTTGTAATTTCATTGAGGAGTTAGGCATTGATTTTCCAAAAGTAGTTAAATCGCATTCATTTAAATTTTCTTCTATCAAAGGCATCCCGCTCTTTGATGTAAAAAGGTTATTTATTCACTTTTTTTATCCCTGGTAGACCAAATTGTTTTTTTAGGCTGATAAATCAGCAAAACTTTAATCACAATTCACCTTAATTCTACCTTAATCATGCAAATAGTAGACATGACAACAATTGTGTTGTCTTCCGTTTTAATCAGTGCTTTCGTGGCACCTTTCGCTTACTATTCATTCAAAAATAAAAAAACAGAAAAATCCCTATCTCATAGTTTCCATGAGTTTGCCAAAGAATATGGTGCCAGCCCAACTGTAGTGGACAAATGGAGGAATCACTATACCATTGGCCTTGATAAAGAGGCTAAAAAGCTTGTGTATTTCAGTTATGGGGATTTTCCACAGCAGGTAATCATCAATCTGGACGAGGTAAAGAAAGTTAGCCTTCAAGAAAAATTCAGGACTGTAACGTCAGGAAATGAAAAGCGAAATATTCTCGAGTTTTTGGCACTTCAATTTCATTTCAAAGATCCGCAGCATTTGGCAAGAACGGTTGAAATCTATGATGGTGATATTTTCACAGACCAAATGGGGGAACGCGTCCTCGCCAAAAAATGGTTGGAAGTTTTAAGCGAGGAAGTAAAATCTTCATAAGGCTGCATAAGCTAATATTTTAGGTTAATTTGATTAAAAAGTGATCATTCTATGATCACTTTTTTTTATGGCTTATTTTTTAATCGCAAAAACAAGGATTTCTGAAAAATGAGCAATTTTGACTATACTGTATTAAAATGAAATTTCATGGAAAATAATAGCTCAGTAAAAGAATATTCGAATGGAGAAGTAACCATTACTTGGGAAGCGTCAAAGTGCATACATTCAGGAAAATGTGTAAGAGGTTTACCATCGGTTTTTGATACTAAAAAAGACCATGGATCAATGTACAAGGTGCTACAACAGAGGAAATGGTCAAGCAGGTTCAGAAATGTCCAAGTGGAGCACTGGGATACTACTTTAAAGATGAAAAAGCAGAAACTGAAAGTATAAGTTCTGAGCAGATTGTGGAGACCATCCCAAATGGCCCCCTGATGGTTTATGGAAATCTTGAGGTAAAATTACCTTCGGGTGAAGTAAAGAAAATGAGCAAAGTTTCCGCCTTTTGTAGATGTGGTGGAAGTCAAAACAAACCATTCTGTGATGGAACTCATAAGAAAATAGATTTTAAAGGATAATTCCAAATGAGAAAAGTATTGGTGCTTTTTGCACATCCTAAATTTGAACATTCTGAAGCCAATCAAGAATTGATCCTCGCAATTTCTGGACTCGAAAACATTCAAATTCAAGATCTCTATGAACTTTATCCTGATTTTGACATCAATATCCAAAAAGAACAAGAACTACTTTTTGAGGCCGAAGTTGTAATCTTTCAACTCTACTTTTTATTTTGTACTCTTTTACGAAAGAAATTGTAGAACCATTGACAACAGCGGGAATTGAATCCCATGGGCAAATTGATAGATTTCTAAGTTTATTATAGGCTTCTTTATTTTTTTTGGAAATGAGATGACAAATAAATGTTCCTAATTGCTTAAATAACTGGACCGGTTTTGTTGCCTAAACTAGGAACAAAATGATCGAAGAACTAATCAAAAATGCACGACTTACCTCGAGTGGTCGTAAGTTGCTTACCTCC
>NZ_JAQWXX010000067.1 GCF_029254265.1 Algoriphagus sp.
GGAGGTAAGCAACTTACGACCACTCGAGGTAAGTCGTGCATTTTTGATTAGTTCTTCGATCATTTTGTTCCTAGTTTAGGCAACAAAACCGGTCCAGTTATTTAAGCAATTAGGAACAATGATTATAAAGCTTATAGTGATTCAATATTGAAGTTCCCAAATGAATATTTCGATTTAATTTTAATTGATGGACGAGTTAGAATGAATTGTTTGAAAAACGCAATTCCAAAACTTAAAGTAGGAGGTATTTTGATATTTGATAATTCTGATCGATATGAATTAAGTGAATTAGAAAGGTCGGATAGATTCAAAATATTGTTAAATGACTACGAATTTGTAGAAAATGATTTATTTTTTTCACAAACTGGAGTTTATCAGAAAGAATAATATAAAGTAACTTTCATGATGTTAAAGAAATTTAGAGTGAAATTGTATTATTGGCGTCAGCGAATGTTTTATAAGCGGCTGATTAAAAACTTGGTGAGATTTAAAAAGGAGGTACCAAAAAATACAGAATTTGTTGAAATGATTTCTTTTATAGAAAAGAATGGATTGACAGTTTTTCCATATAATTATTTAGAAAAATATCATAAACTTAAGACTATTGTATATTTTGATGAAGAAAATTTTCCATATGTAATTCATAATAAAAATAATTTTTTTTTTCCTCGTGATTGGGATGAAGACCATGTAAGGAATTATTATCATGAGCTTCTGGCAAGTCAGGATGATAAATCTCCTCACCTCTATTGTAGCAATGATTTTGTTGTAGAAAAAGGTGATGTCGTTGTTGATGTTGGGGTTGCTGATGGAAACTTTTCTTTTGAAAATATAGAATTGGCAAAAAAAGTGTTCTTATTTGAAAAGAAAAATTCTTGGATTAAAGTTTTGAAGAAATCCTTCAAACCATTTAATGAGAAAGTCCAGATTGTAAATAAATATGTAAGTAATGTTGACTCTGAATCTGAAATAAGACTTGATAGTATTTCAGAGCTGTATAACAACAAATTATTTATAAAAATTGATGTCGACGGAGACGAGGAAAAAGTTATTTCTGGAATGCAAAAATTATTAGAAAGTAATTCAAAAATACGAATATCTATTTGTACCTATCACAAACATAACGATTATAGAGATTTTAAAAAATATTTCTCAAGTTTGGGTTTTAGTGTTTCAGAATCAAATGGATACATGCTTTATTTTTATGATAAAAAAATAAAAAAACCATATTTTAGAAAAGGATTGATTAGAGTTCAAAAGATCCAATGAAGCATTTTCTTATCACAAGATTTAATTTAGGGTTTGAAAAAAACTTAAAAATTAATGGAATCGATTCGTATGAGTGGCATCAAACTCGTATTGAAATTTTCTTTAATTATACATATCCTTTAATTGTAGGTCAAGATTGTTTCGACTTTGAATGGATTGTCATTTTTGATCCTAGGACCAATAAGGAAGTTTTAGATCTCTTTTCAGAAAAAGATTTATTTAGGAAAATTACAATTTTGCAATGTGCAGCTGAAAAATTTTTATTTGAATTGCGTAATTATATCATGGTAAGGACTTTCAGTGAAAATTTTGTTATTACTACTAGAGTTGATTCAGACGATGGATTCTTTCCGGATTCATTGAGTAGAATTCAAAAAATTTGTGAAAAAAATCAAGATCATATACCTTTTGCGATAAATTTAAATAAAGGATTAATTGTTGATGTCGAAAGAGGTGTACTATATAAAAAAGAATTCCCTAGTAATCCGTTTATTAGTTTGGTAGAGAATACGAAAAATATAGAAACTGTATATTTTGAAGAGCATTTAAATGTGGGGAAAAAGTTTGATGTAATTGAAGATTCTAATAGACCATATTGGTTACAATTAATTCATTCAGGAAATCTAGTTAATCAAGTGAAAGGGTATCCAACTGTTTTTTATTCTAAAAGAATAAAAAAAGTCTCTATATTCTTTATTCGTTCAAGTATAACCTATAGAGTTTTTTCATTGTTCAAGGTTATTTCATTTAAGGTTTTAGTGAGATTTAAGTGATTTCGGTTATAATCCCTTTCTATAAAGCTGAAAACTTTATATTACAATCATCTAAATCAGCTTCTATTCAAAAAATTGTTTCTGAAGTGATTGTAGTCTATGATGGCTGTCCAAATACTACTTTTAATGAATTGAAGATTCTGCTTTATGAAATGGATAAAGTATTTCTTATTCATCATAAAGGATTTATTAATCAGGGTCCAGGTGCTTCAAGAAATTTAGGGATTCTAAAAGCATCAAATAATTGGATCGCTTTTTTGGATGCTGATGATTATTTTCTTGAAAATAGATTTGATTCTTTTAAGAAGGCGATAAAAAATGATTTAGTATTTGATGGAATGTATGAAGCTGCTATCTATGAAAGGAGTACGAAACTTTATACCGTTTTAAAAAGCTTGAGCCCATCCAAACTTCTACATTATTTGATTAGGGGAACTTATGGACATTTTTGTACTGATGGAATAATTGTAAAAAGGGAGCTTTGTCTTAAGGCAGGAATGTTTAATGAAGAGTTAAAACTTCACCAAGATTCTGAATTTTGGCTGAGATTAGCTTTTTATGGTAACCTTGTCGCAGGTGACATAAAAAATCCTGTTTCTATAATAAGAAAACATGAAAATAACCGAATCTGGAAAGGAACCTCAAATTCCTCAAGATTAAAGCAATGGAAAATTACCTGGCGATGGGCTTGGGATAAACCAGTGGGAATAATCAATAAGCTTTTGATCCTTCGTAAACTTTTTAAATATAAAATAGGCTCATTAAGAGAATAATGTCTAATACAGTTATAAAAGTAAAAGATCTCACCAAGCGTTATCGGCTAGGCCTCAAGGAAAAGCAAGCGGAGACTCTTATCGGCCAAATCGGAAATGTAATTAAATCACCTTGGCAAAATCTGAAGCAATTACGTGCGATGAGCAAATTTGGTCTGGATGATGAATCTGTTTTCTGGGCATTGAAGGACATCAATTTTGAAGTAAAGGAAGGTGAGGTTTTGGGAATTATTGGGAAAAATGGAGCGGGGAAATCTACCCTACTTAAAATTCTCTCTCAGATCACCGAGCCGACTTCGGGTAAAATTGAAATTCATGGTCGAGTAGCGTCTCTTTTGGAAGTTGGTACCGGGTTTCATCCCGAACTCTCAGGTAGAGAAAACATCTATATGAACGGGACTATTCTAGGAATGACACGTCGAGAAATAGATTCTAAGTTGGAGGAGATTATTGATTTTTCTGGGGTAGAGAAGTTTATCGATACTCCAGTGAAGTTTTACTCCTCGGGCATGAAGGTTCGCTTGGGATTTTCTGTCGCAGCTCATTTAGAACCTGAAATTTTGATTATTGATGAGGTGCTTGCGGTAGGGGATTATGAGTTTCAGGCGAAATGCTTGGGCAAGATGGAAGATGTAAGTAATAATCAGGGTAGGACAATCTTATTTGTCTCACATCAGATGGAAGCTATTCGTAATCTCTGTACCAAGACTATGCTTCTTAAAGATGGGAAGTTGATAGAGATGGGAGAAACTGAAAATGTAATGAATAGCTACCTTGGGGCTTATCAGTTTGCATTGAAAAAAGAGTTCCCTGATCTCGAAAACTCTTATTTGCGATCGGTGGAATTAGATGCTAATTCCTTAAATAATGGAGAGTTTAAATTATCGGTTGAGTTTAGTTCTGCTCATAGCATTGATTATCCTGTGGTTGGATTTGTAGTCTACAATCAAATTGGATCACCTGTTTTTGGGTCAAATCCAAGATTTCATCACCAAGACTATAAACCAAATAAGGTGACCAAAGGAATTGTTACCGCATATTCAGATATGTTTTTTTTGCATTCTGGAGTTTATAAGTTATCTCTTTGGTTTGGAGATAGTAAAACCGATTTTGAGTTTAAAGAACATGTTTTGGCTTTTGAGTATTTATCCCCTAATGCATATTCGCAAAAACCAAACCCTTTGATAATAGGATCCTATGATCCAAGTATAAAATGGAATATTGATTAAAAGAGATGTCAGCATACATTCACACAGAGGATACCCATAACATAAAAGCAGCAGAAATTATTCTCCCTTTAGTTTTTAAGTTTAGCTATGCGAATAGTATTGTAGATATAGGTTGTGGGATTGGCACTTGGCTAAGTGTTGCAAATTCATTAGGAATTAGGGATTTAAAGGGTGTAGATGGGGATTATGTAGCTAAAGATCTTTTGGAAAAGCATTTGAATTTAGATTCTTTTTTAGCCGCTGATCTCAGCCTTCCGCTAGCTTTAGATCGAAGATTTGATCTTGCACTCTGTTTAGAAGTAGCTGAGCATTTGCCGGAGTCTTCAGCTCGGAATCTTGTAAATTCCCTTGTAAAGTGTTCAGATGTTATTCTGTTTTCAGCAGCTATACCTGGTCAAGGAGGTCAAAACCATATAAATGAACAGTGGCCTGACTATTGGGCTCAGCTTTTTGAAGAACATGATTATGTGTTTTTGGATATTATTAGATCATTAATCTGGGATAATCCTAATGTGGATTTCTGGTATAAGCAAAATATTTTTTTGGTAGTTAATAATAATCATGAGTTGGCTTCTAAATACCCTATAAGTCATTTGCCACTTGTTCATCCAGAACTATTGGATCGAGTAGGCCAGGATAAAGAAAAAGATATTAATTCCTTAAAAAAGCAATTAGCTATCCATCCTATAAAACGATGGATAAGGTCAATTATCAAATATTAATGAAGTTTATTAACCATACGCCTTTCACGCCAAAAGCAGATTATTGCTTAAAGGACGAGTCTGAGGTGACTATTTTGATTAAAACCTTAGAGCGTGAAGCTCATTTGATCCAGCTACTGGATTCTATTTTGCATTATCATTTTTCTGGTCCAATCATTATCGCAGATGATAGTATTGTGCCTTATAGAGAATCAATCCTCAATAGATTTCCGCAATTGAATATTCAATACATCAACTTGCCTTATGATGCGGGAACTGCTGAAGGAAGGAATAGAATGTTAGAGTTGGTGAGGACTCCTTATTTTTTACTTTGTGATGATGATTTTGTGTTTGACAGACGAACTCGAATTCCCCTAATGAAGAAGCTTTTGAAAGAGAATCAGTTGGATCTTTTAGCAGGAGTTTTTAGACAGCATAACCGAAAATCACGCCAAGGAAAGTATCTACTAAAAGTAAATAACTATTTAAATCGCTTTGGATGGGTATTGCCTTCTTCTCAGATCTATGAATATCACGCAGGGATTACAATAAAGTCAAATGAAATTTCATTGTATTCCATTCCTTATACTGACCCTGTCACTCCCTGTGATCTGACGCATAATTTCTTTCTAGCCAAAACAGAAAAAGTCAAAGCCTTTGGGGGTTGGAATCCACTATTAAAAGGAGGAGAGCATCAGAACTTCTTTATTCGAGCCAAAATAGCGGGCTTAAAAGTTGGTACTACAAGACAATGTGGAGTGATTCATGATCAATGGACTCCAAATTCTATGGAATATCAAAACCTTAGAAATAGAGGCAATGAATACCAAATGTTGGCTTTGAAAGAATTTGGGGTTACCCGATTAGAAAATTATAGAGAAGTGTTGGGAGGTACATTCGGAGTTTGAGTTTTGAATTTTCCTTAAAAAGGAAAGTCTTTTTTCTAGGCTTTGCGGTAGTATTTAAATTATTGCTGCTTTTTTTATTTGTCTCAGGAACTATTGAAAAAGCCTATTTCGATGGTTTTTGGGGAGATTTTTCGTATGACACCCATGGGTACCTAGATCCAATTGATCATTATTTAGACAGAGGTAGTTACAATCCCCATTATCGTATGCCTGGCTATGGGTTTTGGTATGGATTATTTTTAATTGTTTTTCCTAATGTATGGGCTCTGAATTTCCTGATTCTTTTTCAAGCGATTTGTTCAGGAATTGGTGTTTATCTTTTGTCAGTTTTGGGAGCTAAAGTTACGGGTAGTAAAGCTGTTTTTTTGACAAGCTATGTTTTACTTCTTGGAACTACCTATACCTCTTGGTATGATCATTATTTAATGTCAGAGAGTTTGACTATCTCGTTTTTGATTTTTAGCGTATATTTTTTTTTTAGGGCATTCGAAAAATCTTCAGTTTGGAATCTGATTTTTTCAGGATTGATATTTGCTAATTTGATTTTCATTAGACCCGTTTTTCTTCCAGTCGGCGGGGTGTTTATTTTCTTAGTTTTTTGGAGGTTTCATTATTCAATTCCCAAAATACTCAGATTTTGTATTTTATTTTTCATTCCATTTTTGATTCTAGATGGCATTTGGATTTATTCAGGTTACAAAAAATTTAAAAAGATTATACCTCTGCAAGAATCCTTTTTAGGACCTACTCAAAGTAATGTTTTTTATGAACCTGCCTTTTGGTTTATCCAAAGCTGGGGAGGAAATTACCTTTGGTGGGATCCAGGTGCCGAAATCCGTTATTTCGGAGTAGGGACAGATAACTTAGAATATTTTGATAAAGAAAAGATTCAATTTCCAGAAAAAATTTTCACCTCAAGATATAATTTTGATTCCTTGTCTGTAGCAAGTGAGCGATTGAAAGATCTTAAAGTAAATAAGGATCTATTTTCTATTACTGAATTCAATAGAAAATCAGAAATTATTTATGACTCCTTTTCAAGGTTTTCTAAGAGCATCCAAGATGAAAAACCCTTCCTTTATCAGGTTGAGGCAAGAATATCTTTAATAAGGCAATTTTTCTTTACTACTAAAATCAGAAATCCTTTTTATGGATTAGAATTCCCTATTAGAGATCAATTGATTCGGCTCAAATCATTTATGTATTTAATAACCCTTGTTTTGGGCTATTTATCTGCAATTATATTATTGGCTTTCACTAAAAAAAAGCCAATTTATTTAATAATATCGGGTATAATCTGGTACACTTTATTAATTCATCCTATTCTACTTCGGGTCATTGAAAACCGATATTTAATGCCCTCTTATCCTTTTATTTCTCTTGCGATTGTATTGGTAGTATTCGAATTAAAAAACTCACTAAAACTTGCTAAAAAGTAATCTAACCTTAATTATTCCTCAATACAATGATTGGGACTGCTCAAACCGACTATTTCAAGAAATAGATCTATTGGTATCTCAAAGTGATTTAGGGCAAGTATCTGTAGTTCTTGTGGATGATCATTCACTAGAAGAAAGGTTTTTTGAAAAAGAAAGGTATCCTAATCTGACGATTTCTATTATTCGGCTAGTTAAAAATATGGGGCACCAGCGGGCGATAGCCACAGGACTCTGCTATGCCTATGAAAATATTCAAAGTGAGTGGGTCGGAGTAATGGATTCAGACGGGGAAGATAAGCCACAAGAACTATTTCGCTTGTTAGCAGAAGCAAAATCTCAAAATTCCTCAGTCTTTGCCAAGCGCTCAAAGAGAAGTGAAGGGTTTGTATTTCGAGTATTTTATCTGTTGTACAAGTTTATTTTTCAATTGCTTTGTGATCATCGAGTGAATTTTGGGAATTTCAGTGTTATCAAGGGTTCTGTAGTGAAGTCTTTGGTCCATGAATCAAATCTCTGGAATAACTATGCGATCGCATTTCTCAAATTAAAGATTCCTTTCAACAGACTCCCCACAGTTCGAGGAAAGCGCTACCAAGGAGAGTCTAAGATGAATTTCACACAATTGATCATACATGGATTAAGTGGGATAGCCATTTTTGCTGATATAGTTACCACTAGAATCATCCTTTTTTCCCTCACATCTATATTGTTTTCACTTTTAGGTATTGTAATAGTAGTAGGCATTCGATTTACAACCAATATGGCAATTCCAGGCTGGGCGACGTACTCAGTATTGGCCTTAGCTATTTTGCTTTTCCAAGCTATATTAATTTCATTTTTCACCTTATTTATTTTCTTATCTAATCGAAGTAGTTTGGGAATTACCCCGGTGAAAGAATATAAAACCTTTGTTGAATGAGTAATATTTATCCTGGTCAAGAGTTGGAATTATTTGAGAATGCCAAACAGTGGAAAGGGTATTTTTCTGATAAAATTAAATCCTACATTTCTGGTGATGTATTGGAAGTAGGTGCTGGAATTGGAGGGACTACTCCTTATTTAGTCAATTCAGAGGTTAAATCTTGGACATGTCTTGAGCCTGATACAATCCTGTTTGATCAATTAAAAAAGACTGGAGCATCTTGGGTTAATAATGAACTGTATAATTTTTCCAATACGGTGTTAACAGTTGAAAAAGAAAGCTATAATACTATCCTCTACATCGATGTAATAGAGCATATTGAGAAAGATCAAGAAGAGTTATCACGAGCCTATCAGGCTCTTCGGCCAAGTGGAAATCTGATTATTTTGGTACCGGCTTTTAATTTTTTATACAGTCCATTTGATCAAAGCATTGGCCATTTTCGTCGATATGATAAGCCGATGCTCAAAGCTATAATTCCAGAACAAATGAAATTGAAAAAGCTGTTCTATCTTGATTCGCTTGGTTTTTTTTCCAGCATGGTAAATAAATTGTTCTTAAAGCAACACTATCCAAGTCAGACTCAAATCAACTTCTGGGACAATTATTTGATACCAATATCTAAAGGATTAGATCCTGTTTTGGACAATAGTTTTGGGAAATCGTTGGTTGGTATATTCCAAAAGAAATAATAATCTTCTAAAATAATTTAATATCAATTTTTCTTTGGAGAGCCCTTTAGTTTCTGTTATTATTCCTTGTTATAACCAAGCTCATTTTTTATCAGATTGTTTACATTCTTTGATTCGGCAAACTTTTCCGAATTGGGAGGCCATAATAGTTAATGATGGAAGTAATGATCACACGGAGGAATTAGCTAGAGAATTCACAAGAATTGATTCTAGAATCCAATTGATTTCTCAAGGCAATCAGGGTCTATCTGGAGCTAGAAACTCAGGGCTTAAACTAGCCAAAGGTGAGTTTCTGCTTTTTTTGGATGCAGATGATTGGCTGGAATCAAATTGCCTTCAGACTTTTTTTGAAACCATGGAGGCAAATCCAAATTGCTCGCTTATTAGGGCTGGTTATGCCTATTGGGATAGACTTGGAGGTAATAAATCTCACGAGCACCTTCCTTTTGCAAATGGCTTGATCTATCCTCAGGTTTTGATATCCAATATCGGTCCTTGCCATTCTATCCTGATTCGGAAAAATCTCGCCTTGGAGATTGGTGAATTTGATGCAAAGCTAAAAAGTTGCGAAGATTGGGATTTTTGGATGCGGGCCGGGAGGTTGGGCGCTAAGATTTTTTCCATTCCTAAGGTTTTGGTTGCCTATCGATATGTTTTGGATAGTATGAGCCGTAACCCTCAAGTTATGTATGCTGCACTTAGCGAGGTTAGCAAAAGAGCTACTCTTCCTGATCCAAGAATTAGCAATGAGGAATTTAAAGAACTCCCGGTAAAAATAGATTTAGCCGAAATTCAAAAGAAACATTTAATCACTATGGTTGGAGTACTACTCCATCAGGGAAAAGCAAAAGAGGCGATTGTGTGGTATCAGCTTGAGTCCGAAAAATGGAATTGGAAAATTCAAAGCAAGGATTGGAGCTATCTATCAAGTTATCTTTCATGGGCCTATTTTTCATCTCAGCAAGAGATTGGGGACTTATTAAAAGAAACAAAACCAGTCGTTTTAAATTTTTTTAAAGGACTTGGTTATTTAGATCGAGAGATTGAAAAACTTGTAAGATTAGTTTTTGGAATGCAATTCAAAAAGCTGAATCATCTAAAATATGGCAAATATTTGGGTGGCTTGCGAAATAAATTAGACTGGTATTGAAACCAAAACTCTTATTTATTTCTGAATCTAGCCCTTTCCCTCCAAGAGATGGAAAGCGGCAGAGAAGTTTAGCTTTGGTCTTGGGAGCCTTAACTGCTTACGAGGTAGATTATTTGATTTTGGGAAATTCAATTGAATACGAGCAAACCGCAACACAGGAGATTCCTGGTTTGAGTTTTCTTTTTTTAGCTCAATGTCGTCAAAGCTCATTAATCAAGAAGCTGGGTTTAGGATTCTTTCCAAACCAAAAAAACAGAAAGAATCTGAAAGATTTTTTGAAAGAGAAAAGCTATTCCAAAGTTCTTTGCCGCTATGCTCTTGCCGCGAGAGATCTCCCAGATGGATTGAAATACATCATTGATGTAGATGATGACTATCAGGAATTGATGAAAACCAAGATTGCTAATAAGGCTAGCTGGTGGAAAAAATTTCGATATATTCAGATTTACCTAGCCAATAGATTTTTTTATTTCCAAATTTTACGGAAAGCAAGTCGCTTGATTTGGGTAAAGAATCAGAAAAATAGTTTTTCAGGAAGCCTGCTACCAAATTTACCTTTTCAAGTTTTGTTGCGATGGGAAAAACCCATTTCAACCCCAAATAAAAAGGATATTCTTTTTGTGGGAAAACTAAGCTATGAACCAAA
Source organism: Algoriphagus sp. (assembly GCF_029254265.1). GTDB lineage: Bacteria > Bacteroidota > Bacteroidia > Cytophagales > Cyclobacteriaceae > Algoriphagus. The sequence goes on from NZ_JAQWXX010000067.1 coordinate 10,503, forward strand.
TGCAAATGGAATTCGCTGGTTTTTGGAAGAGGTATGGCCGAGTATTTATCAGACTGGATCAGGAATAGTGCTGACTTTAGTTTCATCGGTGGCTCCAGATCCTGCTTTAGCTCAGTTGATTCAATCTAGCCCTGGAGTTAACCTTTTAATAGGAGTAGAAGACCTACTTCCAATTTACAATTCGCATACTTGTTGTATTGTGCCAGTGTTTTCTGGGGGAGGGAGTAATATTAAATTGGCAGAAGCATTGGTTTTGGGCAGAAAAGTGGTCAGTACTACTTTTGGAGCAAGAGGTTTCGAACCTTGGGTAGGTGCTGGGCTGATTTACTTGGCCAAGGATGTAGTGGGCTGGGAAAGAGCGATTTTGTCCATTTTGGAAAGTCCCTGGAAGCAAGCTGAATTTGAATCCGTTCGAAATCATTTTTCAATTGAAATGTGGAATCAAAGCTTAATTAAGATATTAGATGAGTCCTAAGATTTCGGTTGTCATTCCTTTTTACAACGGAGCAAAAACTCTCAATCGAGCTGTGGAGTCAGTAATGAATCAGAGTTTTGAGGATTGGGAGTTGATTTTGGTAGATGACGGAAGCATAGACGAATCTGCTGCCCTCGCAAACCAATATTTATCTGATTCTAGGATTCGCTATATCTTTCAGGAAAATCAGGGAGTAAGTGCCGCACGAAACCATGGGGCTTTAGTAGCTTCGGGAGAATGGTTGATTTTCTTGGATGCTGATGATGAATTAAAGGACAATGCAATTTTCAATTTTTCGGCTGCGATCTCCTCAGATACTACAAAGGATTACTGGATAGCTGGGATTGAACGGGTAAAAGATGGATTAATTATTAAAAGATTGCCTAAAAAGGGAATTCATTTCAGTAAAATCCCTGGTACTTTTTGTCTAAGAAAGAAGTTGTTTCAAGAAGTTGGGGGGTATGATATTCTAATGAAATTTTCTGAAAATACCGAGTTGTTCCATCGATTGGAGCTAATAAAAAGAAATAGTGAACTATTATATAAGGTAAGTTTGGTTTATTATGATTCTACAGAAGGAGCTTCAAAAAATCTGCAAAATATGGTGGATTCATTAAGTTGGTTTTTGGGAAAGCATAAAAAAACCCTCTCTTCACATGTTAAGCATTTGTTTAATCAGATTATAGGGGTGAATTATCTTCGATTTGGAGACCAAAAAAAAGCAAGGATCTATTTAAGAGAGTCACTTAAATATAAATTCCGATTAACTACCTTGATTAGGTATCTAATTTCATTTTCAAAACCTATTAATAGGGTGATTTATAAGAAATGATTAATCTAAAATTAAAGGATGCAATATATCAGATATATTCCAATCAAATGGTCTTGGATATCGATGGGCACCCAATTCCTCTGAACTCCCAAGTTGATGAGAAAGAAGGAAATGCTATCATACAGCTCCTCCTTAAAAATCCTGAAATTAAGGATACTATTGAAATTGGATTTGCTATGGGCTTATCGGCTATGCATATCTGTGCCGTGACTAGTATGCGTTCTGATTCTAGTCACACGATAATTGATCCTTATCAAACCACTAACTGGAAAAGTATAGGAATATCTAATTTAAAACGTTCTGAAGTTTCAAATTTTGAACTAATTGAAAAAAAGTCAGAAATAGCTTTACCGGAATTATTGGGAAAAGGTAAAAAATTTGATTTTGGATTAATTGATGGTTGGCACACATTTGATCATACCTTGCTTGATTTTTTTTATTTGGAGAAAATGATTCGTCCAGGCGGAATAATCGCAATAGATGATGTAATGATGCCAGGAATAAATAAAGCCTTAAGGTATATTTTAAAATATCCAAATATTGAATTAGTATCAGTAGTACCATTTCTTCAAAAAGGGAAAATGGTTAAAAGAGATCGCTTTTTAAATTGGTTGTTCAAACCAATTAAGTTAATGCTTCCTATAAAGTATCACCCTAGAGTATTTTCTCATAAAATCTTACAATCAGACGATGACTTGAATCTTTACGTATCTATGGTTTTCCTTCGGAAGAAGTTTGATGATACTCGACCTTGGAATTGGTTTAAAGAATTTTAAATGCGATTTGGAGGATTCATCATTACTTATCAGAGACCTGAGATTCTTCAAAAAACTATAGAGGAAACCTTTAAGCAGACATTTCCACCCGAATTCCTTTGGATTATAGATAATTCAGAAGATTTAGCCACCGACCATCTGATTGCAAGTATCCAAGATCCAAGACTTAGATATTATCGAATGGGTTACAATGCCGGACCAGCAGGAGCGGCAGCTAAGGGTTTAGAACTTTGTAGTAAAGAAGCCTTAGATTGGATCTACTGGGGAGATGATAATGATCCTCCATTTCGTTTGGATTGTTTTGAAAGATTATTAAGTATTCGGGATTTAAATCCTTTCGCAGGAGTATTGGGTTCGGTAGGCCAATTTTTTGATCGGAAAAAGGGTGTGATCAAGCGAGTGCAGACAAGGCTCCTAGAGAAAAAGGACGTTATAGAAGTGGATTACGTGGCGGGAGGTATGTGTATGCTTGTCAGTGGTAATGTCGCAAGAGAGGGCATAGCTCCTGATCCGGACTTGTTTTTTGGATTTGAGGAGTTGGATTTTTGTCTCAAAGCCTCAAGAAAAGGATATTCAATAGTGGTGGATTGTAAGTTGTTTTTGGAAGCTAGAGCAGCTACTGGACGATTGGAGTTTGAGCGGCCAGTCTATCAAAAGAAGCAGAATTTGTCCAGAGAATATTATAGCCTTCGAAATCTATTGATGATTTCCGATTCCTTGACCTTGCCAGCTATGAAGCATCAGTTAATCAAAAAATGGTTTGTTAAATCTCTATACGGATTTAGATATGGGCCGAAATATGGAATCAAAAATTTTAGTCTGATTATGCTGGCTTTTTGGCATTACTTCAAAGGAATTAATGGGAAGACCGTTGAGCTTTGAATAAGGGTACAATCCTATATCTCCTAGATACCCTTCAAACCGGAGGAGCAGAGAAAAGCTTGCTAGAGATCACTTCTAGATTTCAGCACTTCAAACCAGTTTTTGTAACACTTTTTGCTGGGAGACACGATTTACTATCCGATTATGAGGCCGCAGGAATTGAAGTTATCCGATTAGGCCTGCCAGTATCTAACAAGTTCAAAGACCTTGCAAAGTATGTTGATAAAGTAGTGTCAGATCAAAATGCAGTGATCGTTCACTCAAGTATCTTCCGCTCAGACATGACCGCTAGGCACTTGAAAAGCAAGGTGAAGATTGTAAACAGTCTGGTAAATAACAGCTATCGAAAGCGGCGCTACGATGGCTTAGCCTGGAAAGGAAAACTTTCCCTACTTGCTGTACAGCTGTTAGATCGTTTTTCTATTGGACGTATTGATTTGATGATTGCTAATTCACAGGTATTGGTTGATTCTCACCGGAAAACTATAGGACTTAATCCTAGTAAGACAGTAGTGATTCATCGCGGTCGGCCTATTCCAATTGAAGCGAAAGCTCTGCCCACTGCCCACTGTCCACTGCCTACTGCCCACTGGTTATGCGTTGGAAGATTAATCGAGCGGAAAGGCCATAAAGACTTGCTTCCTGCATTTGCCCAATTGCTTAGAACCCGACCTAATGATCGCTTAATCTTGGCTGGGGATGGAGAGTATAGAGGAGAAGTAGAAAAGGAAATTAAGAGATTAGAGATTGGAGATTCTGTGGATTTACTGGGTACCGTATCAAATGTACAAGAGTTGCTGGAAAAAGCAGATTTCTTTGTTTTTCCAAGCTATTTTGAAGGTCTTCCTGGATCAATAATAGAAGCAATGCTTACGAAGATCCCAATTATTTGTTCTGATATCCCAGAGAATAAAGAATGTCTAAAAGAAGGGATGTGTTTTTTTCATAGGGTAGGAGATAAGGAAGATTTGTTTGATAAAATGGAAAAAGCATTGATTTTAGAAGATTGGCAGGAGCGTACTGAGCGTGCCTTTGATTACGCTTCAGAGCACTTTGAAATTGGGAAAATTGCAAGAAGATATGAGGATGTTTATTCTAATCTACTTAAAGAATGTGTGGAATTATAGGAGCATTTACCCCAACTAAATTGCTTTCAGCCGACCGGAAACGCTCGGCTTTGTCATTATTGAACCATCGTGGTCCGGATGCCAATGGAGATTTTCTTGATTCAGCAAATGGGCTTTGGTTTGGACATGCGCGACTATCTATTCTTGACTTAAGCGAGGGAGGTAGTCAGCCTATGATTTCTTCTGATGGGAATTTCATCCTTACTTTTAATGGAGAGATCTATAACTGGCGGCTGATCAAAGCTGAGCTTCAAGTTCTTGGTGAAAGTTTCCAGTCTCATTCTGATTCCGAAGTGTTACTTAAAGCTTGGGTGCGTTGGGGAGAATCTTGTCTAGAAAAGTTGAACGGAATGTTTGCCTTTGCCATTTGGGATCGAGATAAAAAAGAGCTAGCTATAGCTAGAGATCGATCTGGTGAAAAGCCACTATATTATTTCTGTTCAGGTAAGCAACTTTTCTTTGCCTCAGAGATCAACGCATTAAAGGCTTTGAGTGACGAAGTATTTGAAATCGATACTTTAGGTATTAAAAGCTATTTGAACTTCGGGTATTTAAGAGACTCACTGACTTGCTGGAAAAAAGTCAAAAAGTTACTGCCCGGTCATTTTTTGAAGATGCAATTGGGGGGTGCGATTGAAACCTTTTCTTACATTTCTTGCAAGGAAGAAAAACCCAGCTTAAATCCTGTGGAATCACTGGATAAACTTCTCCATCAAGTCATTAGTGATCAATTGGTCGCTGATGTCCCTGTTGGTTTAATGCTTAGTGGAGGACTCGATTCCTCACTTTTGGCTGCTTATGTAAGTGAGATTTCTAATTCTGTCAAAGCCTATACCGTCACCTTCCCAGGTTTTGAATCCTTAAATGAGGAACCTTTTTCGAGAAGGATTACGGATTACTTTGGACTGTCACACGAAGTTTTGGCATGTTCCCAGATTCAGTTGTCTGATTGGCTGGCTACGATGAAGCGACTGGAATCGCCTATATCTGATCCTGCTTTCTATCCTACCTATCTCATGTCAAAAGCTATTCGAACTCAATGTAAAGTTGCATTGGGTGGAGACGGAGCGGATGAGGTTTTTGGTGGCTATGAGCGTTACCAGGATTGGATCAGACTTAAAGAAAAGAGTAAAAGTCTTCCACTTGTTTTAAGAAAATCACTTGCTAACATTGCTAAATATTCCATACCTATCGGTGTAAAGGGAAGGCATGCCCTAATGGAATTTGGTGAGAATATGAAATTTGGTCCCCCGATCATCCCTCCACTATTTTTGGACCATGAGATTGAGAAATTGATGGGAAAAGAGTTTTTTTTAAAAAGCGATATAATTGCATCTGTTTGGAACAAAGAAGTGCCGTGGACTGAAAATATGTTGGCCTTTGATTTCAATAACTACCTCCCAAATAACATTTTAACTAAAGTGGATCGGGCTTCTATGTTAGCAAGTTTGGAGGTGAGGGCCCCATACTTGGACCCTAGAATTTTGGACTTTTCTAGTTCGATTAGTTCAGATTGGAAAGTCACCAATCAAGGGAGAAAAATTATTTTAAAAAAGCTAGGAGAAAAGAAGCTTCCTTCTGATTGGGATTTTGGAAGAAAGCAGGGCTTTGTTCCTCCTTTAGAGCAATGGCTGAAGGAATCGGATTGGAATGAACTGATTAATCAGTATCTAATTGGTGCCGACTCTCCATTTGATAATAGATTTATCAAATCGATTTTATTAGGTCAGCGAAAAGGAAGATTCAACAAACGGCGAATCTATGCTTTGCTAGTTCTCGCTATTCATTTAAAAGAAAATTGATGAAGATTCTCTTTCTAGATACTTCTCCAATTCGCAGAGGGGCACAGGTTTTTATCACTGAGTTAGCTGATTATTTAAGTGGGTATGGCTATGAGACTTTTAGGGTTTACCTCTATAAGGTGGGAAAACCCGCATCTAAGTTGCCAATCAGATCTCAAGATTTGGAATTGAATTTTGATTCAAAAAATCTGCTTGAGAAAATTCCAACAATTCAGCCATTTCTTTTAATGCGTTTGATAAAAGAGATTAAGGGAATTTCACCAGATGTCGTCTTGCTTAACGGCTCAAGAACATTAAAGTATGGGGCGGCAGCCAAGCAGTTTTTACCTAAAAAGATCAGGTGGGTTAGCCGTATTATTGATAATGCCGAATTTTGGAACTCTGGAAAGTTTACCCACTGGTATTATAAAAACTTAATAATTCCTCAAGTGGATGCGACAATCGGGGTGAGCAAAGCCTCTTTAAACTCCATGATTTCGCATTATGACTTTAAAAAACCTTCGCAAGTAATTCATCGAGCTTTTGATCCGGAGAAATTTAAAAATGCGCCGAATAAAGAAGCTGCCAGAAGGGATTTAGGTTTAGAGGAAGAAGATGAGGTCTTACTTTTCCTGGGCAACCTTACCGCTCAAAAGCGGCCGGATCGCTTTATAGAAGTAGTCCAAAAACTCTCCCAAACACGTCCGAATCTGAAAGCCTTGATCGTCGGCGATGGACCGTTGAGGGCGGAATTGGAGCGTCACGCAGCAACTATTAAGAGTCAAGAGGTGACCGATGAGACATCTGCCACCCGCCTTTCCGACGCGGGACACCCAACACCCGACATCTGTCATCAGACATCGGACATCGGACATCCAACCTCTAACATTCTTTTCGCAGGTTACCAGCAAGACGTGTCTCCTTATCTCGCCGCCGCTGATTTGCTAATCTTGAATTCTGATACAGAAGGTCTGCCGGGAGTAGTCTTGGAAGCGGGTTTTTTTGGGGTGCCCACTGTAGCTACAGAAGTGGGAGGGATTCGAGAATGCCTGATTGATGGAGAGTCTGGAATTTTGATACCAGATCGATCGATAGAAGGATTTGTAAGTGCTATAGATAAGTTACTTTCCAATCCAGCGGAGCTGCAGGCTATGGGGGGAAAATCTAGAGAATTGGTATTGAAAAACTTTAGAATGGAAGAAGTTGCAGAGAAGTATATGTCTTTTTTTAGAGCGTTAAAATAATGCAATCCTTCGTCATTGCGAGGGTTTTTATCAAACATTCCTTAGGAAGGGTATTCTCAAACCCGAAGCAATCTTTTTGAGGGGAGTAGTCAGCTGACAGATTGCTTCGCTGCGCTCGCAATGACGAGTTCCGTCATTGCGAAGATTTAAACGCTATTCAAATTGGTAGAAGAATCATTCAAATCTGAAGCAATCTTTTTGAGGGGAGTAGTCAGCTGACAGATTGCTTCGTCGTTCCTCCTCGCAATGACGAAATAATTGCTGCGATCACAATGACGTAAGATGAAAAAAGGAGGCTCCATTTATATAATGACAAATAAAAACAATACTGTTTTATATATCGGTGTGACCTCAGATTTAATCAGAAGAGTGTCTGAACACAAGGTCAAAACAAACCCAACTTCATTTACAGCAAAATATAACCTGGATAAATTGGTTTATTTTGAAAATTTCCATTCTATCGAGGAAGCAATCAATAGAGAGAAACAATTGAAAGGGGGGAGTCGGTTAAAAAAGGAAGCTATGATTAATTCCATAAATCCTGAATGGATCGATTTATTTGACGGGTTGTATCGTCAATGCGAGACTTTACCGTAGAGATTCTTTTTCCTGAATAATTCAAAGGCGAAGCAATCTTTCGGAGGCGAGTAGTCAGCTGACAGATTGCTTCGCTGCTTTCGCAATGACGCGTAAGGCCAACAGATTGCTTCGGAAATAAAACTTTTCTATTAAATCAAAAAGCCAATAATTTCCTCGCAATGACGGTAAAGGCGAAGTAATCGTATCGTCATTGCGAGGCTTTATTACAGGTTATCTTTTGCTTGAATACTTCAAAGGCGAAGCAATCTTTCGGAGGCGAGTAGTCAGCTGACAGATTGCTTCGCTGTGCTCGCAATGACGCGTAAGGACAACAGATGCTTCGGAAATGAAACTTTTCTAATAAATTAATAATACGATGATTTCCTCGCAATGACGAGTATGGCGAAGCAATCTTTTGAGTGGAGTAGAATGCTGACAGATTGCCTGTCCTCCAGTAGGCGGGCTTTGGAAATGAAATATCAGGCTAGTCAATTTTGACTAGCCTTTTTACTTTTAAAAACCTTCCTGGAGCTAGAAAAATACCCTGTACAGGGTATTTCGTTTTTAAAAAAATCAACTTTTATTTGCCATTAACTAATACTAATATAAATCAAGAGGAATGACAGGGAGCAAATCCTATGAATTAAGTAAATTAGGTTCTGAGTCAGATAGTTATCTTTATGCATTTCCAACAGCTACTGGAAATTATAAGATTGTGGAACATTCTTTTGTCGAAATTAGAGGATTTCGAAAAGTGTATAATTTAGGATTTGGAGACTATAATGGTGAAACTGGGCAGGTGATTGATGATGAAGTCTTTAATATGGGGGATGGGAGAATTGTTCTTAATACGGTTTTAGCTACAATACCAATATTTTTTGAGCAAAACCCAGATGATGCTTTAATCGTTCAAGGAAGTGACAGCCGAGAAGAATTCGTTAACAATTGTCGATTGACATGCATAAAAAAATGTATTGATAATTGTAAAAAGCACCATCAAAGAATTAGAATCTATTGTAAGTTTCTGGATAAAAACTTTAAGGACTTGGTCAAAGATTATATTTTTTTTGGTCTTTCAGAATCAAAAGATATTGATTTTGAACAATATATACCTGGCGCCTCATATAAAAGTGTTTTGATTTATAAAAAAAAGTGATCAGTTTTGAATCACTTTTAAAATTGAATAGGAAAATGAAAAAGAAGACCAACACTCAAATAACTGTGATTAAAAGTAGCGCTAAGGCTAAAAAGGAACTCCAGATTATAGGTAAATCTTTAAAAGGAAAGGAGCTTTTTTCTCAAAAAGTAGAAAGTGCTAAAAAGATATTGTCAAGCGTTAAGTCATTGCCGGTATAAAACTTGATCATCGGAATGAAATTTAAAAACTTAAAGGAGCTCATGGGCTCCTTTTTTTGTTTTGAATATTGATGCATTGATCCTGATCAAATCTTTGTGGTTGGAGTAATAGACCAACAAAAAGACCCCTTTCAACCCCTTCCTTTTTTAAAAAAAACACTACCGGGAAAACTTTCCTAAACTGTTCTAGGATCAAGCTCCCTCTCTCTTTAGTGCCTGTCCCGAAGTAATCGGGAAGAGGGCGGGGGCTGAGGTAGATATATGGCTAGTCAATTTTGACTAGCCTTTTTTTTAGATCTGATTTATTATAAATCCTGACACACATAATCCAATAACTTACAAGGATCCTCATCAATCGCTCTTGCAATTAAGTAGAGTTCTGCGGCTGTCAGCTTGGTTTTTGGGTTGATTGTCAGCTCACTTATTCTGGGAGAACTTAAGCCTGTTTTTCTAGCTACTTCGGCTTTATTAATTGATTTCCGGTTAAAAACTTCACCAAGTCTAGTCATTTAATGTCTTTCTTTATTCTAAGTTAAAAAATCTTTAAATAAATAAAGAAAATCGTAATAAATAATTTTTAATATTTAGAATTTCTTTACATATTTACAGAAATACTTATTAAATGATTTACCGAAACAAAGGGGATACTCAGGATTTAGATAAGTCGGTTCTGATTCCAAAGAATGAAGCAAGCCAATTCAAAGATTCCTTATTAAGGACTTTGGAATTAGTAGAGCTTGAGAATAGCAATCAGGTACAGCAGGAGGATATCAAGAATATCTATAAGCTGTTAGCATACTTTACAGAGAACGAATAAGCCATGACTATATATATTTTCTCTTTATTCTTTGAATACATTCTTTTTCAAGAAAAGAAAGAGACAAGTCTTGTGTTATTTGGTAGTACTGAATTAAAATCGGAGGGTTGCGGATTATCTTCTGTAGATCGCCTTTATCCTCTGAAGCCCAAAAAGCCTGTTTGAGGCTACAAGTTTTTTAGACCGGGAAAGGGGTGGTGCACAACCCTGAGCAGAACGGTTACCTAGTCTGGCAATTCCATATCCCAGACCATACTTCCTAAATCTTTAAAAATTGAATACCTGTAAGGTACCTGGGAAGCCTTTGCCTTTTTCAAGCTAAGTCTTGAATTCTTAGTCCTCCCATCGAGATTTCCTTAAGTCAGCCAAAATAATAGCCATGATTTTAGGACAAATGTCTCAATTCCTGAGCGGTAATTCTTAACCAATCAATTCTAACTATGAAAAAAATTATATTCATATGCTTCCTAAGAGGCTTTTGCCTCCTGATACTGATAGGGATTGGAAGCAATAGTTCGGCAAAAAGTAAAGTTGACAGATCACCCGAGAGAGGAGCGAAGTGGGAATATCCCACTTCCTCTGATTCTCTAAACATTGGAGACCGCTTACCTCCGGGTATTGAGTTCTCCTCCCTTATTAATTCTTCCAATGATAAACTTCGCTTGGAGGAATTTAGGGGGAAATATCTGATCCTTCAGTTTTGGGCTCCTTCCTGTTCCGGAAGTATAGCCTCCCTCTCCAAAATCGATCAACTTGTCGCAAAGTACAGTGATCAAATAGAAGTGATTCCCATAACCACCTTCTCTGAAGAACCTGTGCAAAAGGTGTTTAACACTTACTCTTCATTGGAGGAGTTGAAAATGCCTATCCTGGTCAATGCCCAACAAATACGAGAATTCTTTCCGCATTCCACTATCCCCCATTTTGTGATTCTGGATAGGGAAGGTGTGGTAATCGCTATTACAGGTCAGGAAGACATCACCCCAGAAAATCTGGACCTTATGCTGGCCGGTAAAGAGCCCTACTTCAGGTATAAGGTTGATAAAGCTATTAAGCTAGGCCGCTATGATCGGTTAATTTCTGAAAGTCCACAGGTTGCCAATAAAAATATCTGGTACCAGTCCGCACTTACAGGATATATCCCTGATGTCGGAGGTTCTCTCATCCAGGAATTTGAAGATCTTTCCCATATCCGGATCGTCAACCTTCCACTTATTAATTTCTATAAACTGGCCTATTCTCAGCGGGATCTGGTGGATTACTTCGGTAAAAACCGAATCATTACCATTGGATTTGAGGAGGAAGAACTCTTTACCGATAAGTCAGGAGCGGACTATGTTGCTTGGAAAGAGGCCGGAAATCATGTATTCGGATACGAACTTTTGGCTCCGCCCTCCAAAAATCCCTATTCACTGATGCGTGAAGATCTCAAGCGATACTTTCCGAATATCAGCGCTTCGGTTCGAAAGGAGAAAAGAAGGGTCTATGCCCTGGTTCAGCAGAAAGGAACAAAATTCCCCAAGGCTATGGCAGGAAAAAGTTCCTATAAGGCAGACCCATTTGGAGTAGCTATGCGGAATTACCCCTTACAGGGTTTTATCTACCACCTTAATACCTATTTCTTCCAGGCAAGTCCTTATCCCATAGTGAATTTGACAGGGATTGATTATCCCATTGACCTTGATCTTAAGGTGGCTCTGGCTGATCCTGAAAAGCTACGCGAAGCACTCTATAAAGTCGGTTTGGATTTGATAGAGCGGGAGGAAGAGATCAATGTTTTGGTATTGGAAAAAAATGGAGAAACTAACCTTTTGGCCCTATGAAATCGAGCATTACGAGAACGTCACACCATGGGAAGTCCCGATGGCCATCAGGACAGAAATGCGAGATTCTCCCGAAACTAGTTCGGAACAAGCCATATGACAATTGAAAAGAAAATTATAATCGTATGAAAACTCTTATAACCATCCTCATACTTCTGGCCCTATCTTCCCACGAGATCTGCGGCCAAAGTCTTAAAGTAAACGGAACCGTACGTGACGGAAAAAGCGATGAACTCCTGATTGGAGCATCCATTCGGATAAAAGAAACGGGAATTGGAAAAATCACCAACCAAGATGGAGAATTCAGTTTTGAACTTGAAAAAGGTATCTATACCCTATCTCTCAGTTATCTGGGCTACAAATCCAGCGAAATAATAGTAGAAGTTCCACTGATTAAGCCTTTGGAAATTCAGCTTTTCCCTGAAGCTTTTGAATTGGGGCAGGTGGAGGTGTTGGCTACCGGTTATCAGGAAATCCCCAGAAGTAGGGCTTCAGGATCATTTGTTAATCTGAATGAAGAACTGATAGACCGAAGAGTCAGTACCAATCTGATAGATAGATTGGAGGATGTAACCTCAGGTTTAATTTTGAACAGAACCGGAGATGTTGGTCGAGATCCTGTTTCCATTAGGGGCAGAAGCACATTGGGTCGTTTTTCACAGCCTCTGATTGTAATTGATAATTTTCCTTATGATGGGAGTTTGGAAGATATCAACCCTAACGATGTAGCTTCTATTACTGTGCTTCGGGATGCTGCAGCAGCTTCTATTTGGGGAGCAAGGGCAGGAAATGGGGTAATAGTTATTACCACCAAGTCAGGAAAAGTTGATGAAAAAATTCGCGTGAGTTTTACCGGAAATGCAAATTGGATTGAACCTACAGATCCTTTTCTAATTCCGAATTTGGGAGTCAATGATTACATCGATATGGAGGAGCGCCTATTTGGGCAGGGGTTCTACCGGACTTTGGAAAATGACCGTGGGAATGCGGTTCTTAGTCCTGTGGTAGAAACCTTGATCGCTGCAAGAGATGGAGTGATTTCGGAATCTGAAGCTGCCGGGCAGATAGCCCAATTTAGAACTTATGACCTTCGAAATGATCTGAATCGATACCTCTATAGAACCCAACTGAATCAGCAATATAATTTGGGGATTTCAGGTGGTGGTAACTCCCATACCTATCGAGTTTCAATTGGTTATGATGATATCAGGGAGGAAGTTGAGGGGAATTCCTCGGATCGGATTACGTTTTCTCTTAAAAATGACTTTAAGTTTTTGTCTGATAGGTTAAAAGTCCAAACTGCCTTTTATGGTGTGAAAAGCCGGGCATTAGATCAAAACGCCGGTCCAGGAGATCTTTTTTTCAGTACTTTCTCTGAGATGTATCCCTATGCTAGATTGGCGGATGAGACTGGACAGCCACTTCCCCTGAATAGGGATTACCGCAATGGATTTAAGCAAGATTTGCAGGAAGTCGGGTTTCTGGACTGGTCCTATGTCCCCTTAGCCGAAAGAGGGAGGGCCGATACCCAAAGTGAACGGAATGATTGGAGGGTAAATTTGGGACTGAGTTATGATATTCTTCCCGGTCTTCGATTGAATGGTCTATATCAATATTGGGAAAACTATGGAAGGAATGAGACCATCTACAGTCAGGAAAGTTATTTTTCCCGGAATCTTATCAATGGTTTTACTGGACTAAGTCAAGATGGGAGATTGAATTATGGGATTCCCAGAGGGGCAGTGTACAACTGGTCAAACTCCAGATCCTTTTCACATAGCGGAAGAGTTCAGCTTGATTATCAAAAGGATTGGGATCAGGGTTGGAGTCTGAATGCACTTGCTGGAACTGAAGTCAAGTCACTGGAATCCACCGCACTTTCAGGAAGGTATTACGGCTATAATCCGGACTTGGCTACCTCGCAGGTAGTGGATTATGTATCCTTGTTTCCACTTTCCTTTAATGCTTTCGCCAATTCGAGAATCCCAAATACAGACGCTCAAAATTTACTGCGCGACCGTTTTTATTCTTTCTTTGCCAACAGCTCCATAGGATATAAAAATCGCTATTTAATTACACTGAGTGCCCGAAAGGATGCTTCCAACTTATTTGGTGTAGCAGCAAATCAACGATCAGTTCCCTTATGGTCGGCCGGCTTGGGTTGGACAATCAGTGAGGAAGATTTCTATGACTGGGAAGCTGTACCCTATTTGAAACTGAGGTTATCCTATGGCTATAATGGTAACGTGGATAGAAGTCTCACAGCATTCACTACTGCCCGTGGTACCTCTTTCAATCCTATTACCCAGATTCCTTATTCGATCATTGTCAATCCACCAAATGAAAATCTGCGCTGGGAGCGTATTAAGATTTCCAATTTGGGAATTGACTTCGAGAGTAGAACAGGGAGGGTGAAGGGAACGCTGGAATTCTATCGCAAAGAGGGACTGGATTTGATCGGTGCGATTCCCTATGCACCATCATCCGGAATCTCAGTTTTTACCGGAAACAATGCCAGTACCAGAACCAATGGCTATGACCTTTCCTTGGAGACTGTAAATATTCAGGGAAAATTCAATTGGAGTTCGGTTTTATTGATCAGTGGGCTAAAGGAGGAAGTAGTATCCTATGAGCAGGAAGTCAATGTTAACAGCTTGTTGGACTTTGGAATCAACGGTCTGGGGGGGAATTATTTCCCTGTTGTAGGGCGACCTCTATTTGGGGTTTATGCTCTTCCATGGATTGGTTTAAATCCCGATACTGGAAATCCAATAGGATTGTTAAATGGTGAGCCTAGTGAAGAGTATCGCGATATTATAAACACAGCCGAACTGGAGTCCCTTATTTATCATGGTTCAGCCAGACCTACCAGTTTTGGCTCTTTCCGAAATACGGTAAGCTATCAGGGTTTTAGCCTTTCGGCCAATATCAGTTATAGATTCGGCTATTTTTTCAGAAGGTCTTCTGTACAATATGAGACAATTCTTCAAGGAAGGGGAGGGCATTCTGATTACTCTCTAAGATGGCAAAACCCAGGGGATGAACTTTCCACAAGCGTGCCTTCTTTGCCTGAGGCAAGAAATCCTTTTCGGGATCAATTCTATAGAAGAAGTTCGGTATTGGTTGAAAATGGAAATCATATCAGGCTACAGGATATTCGCTTGGCTTACAGCTTAAAAAACTCAGCTAAAGAAACTGGACTTTTCAGAAATGCAGAGTTCTATCTCTATGCCAATAATCTGGGAATGCTCTGGAAAGCGACTGAATCTGATTGGGATCCGGACTTTGGTCCCATGAGGCCAAGGCGAAGTATCGCATTCGGGGTTCAGCTGGATTTTTGACAGCATCAATAAATAAATAATTAAAGGGAGCCGGTCTTCAATTTCCTCATAAGAAGAGGGTTGGTTCCCTCAAAACGACCTGTCTGGGAGCTAATCATCCCAGACCCCTTTTACCTTAAAAAAAAATCATATGAAGAATATATCATTTCAAACTAAATTAATCAAGAGAAGGCTGGGAATCCTGTTAACTCTTGTATGCTCCCTTGGAGTCTTTTCCTGTTCGGAATTTCTGGAGGTAAAACCGGATCAGAGTCTGGTTGTACCCACTACGCTGGAGGATGTACAGAGTATGTTGGATAATACCAATATATTCAATGCCCAGCCTGTTTTACCCCTTATCGCATCTGAGGAAGTTTGGATTACGGATGCCGGATTTGATGCATTGGGAAATCCTATAGAGCAAGCTACCTTTACTTGGCAGGAAGATCCCTTTTTAGGTGGCTTTGCGGGTGATTGGAATAGTGTTTACGCGCAAGTCTTCTATTCCAATGTAGCCTTAGATGTTCTCAGTAAATATGAAGGAGAAAGGAATCAGTTTTATAATACTTTACAGGGTTCTGCTTATTTTCTCAGAGCCTACGCCTACCTACAGTTAGTGGATCAATTTTCACAGCCATTCCAGAAAGGTGCAGACAATAGCAGAATTTTAGGAATAGTAATTAAGGAAAGCCCTGACGTGAATGAACCCATCAGGCGTAGCAGTCTCCTGGAAACTTACGATCAGATTTTTGAGGATTTGAATTTGGCTGTCTCCTTATTGCCTGATAGAGCTGAACCTAAAACCAGACCCACTAAAGCCATCGCTTTGGGAGCCCTCTCCAGAGCATATTTGAATACTTTTCGCTACCCTGAGGCAGCAAATGCAGCAAAGGAGGCTTTGGAGATTTATAGCGATAGGCTGGATTTCAACAATATAAATGTTAATGCCTCAAGACCGTTTGTCAGGTTTGATCAGGAAACGATATTTTATTCCACACTATTTAGCCTTTCATTTCTTAGATCCAATGAGGTGTTTGTTGATTCCACATTAATGGATTTGTATGATGAGAATGATTTGCGGAAAAAGGCCTTTTTTGATAGAGCTTCCAACGGGCAGTTCATTTACACAGGCAAAATTTCAGGTGATACCCGGAATTTTGGAGGCTTGAGTGTTGGAGAACTTTACCTCAATGCTGCCGAAGGATTTTCAAGAATGGGGGAGGATGGAGAAGCTTTGAAATTTCTAAATGAGTTGCTTGCACTTCGATATGATTCTGAATTCTGGGAACCTATTGCTTCACTTAATTCCAGTGAACTATTGGAAAGGATTCTTCAGGAGCGAAGAAAGGAACTTTTTGGAAGAGGACTTCGCTGGATGGATCTGCGAAGGCTAAACCAAGAAGGCGCAGGAATCACTTTAGTAAGGGAAGTGAAGGGACAGCGCTATGAATTAGTGCCAAACTCCTTAAGATATACTTTTCCTATACCGATGGATGAAATTACACGAAGTGGAATTGAACAAAATCCGAGGTAAAAAGAAACCCAAGGTCCAAAGGGCCTTGGGTTAATATACTATCGATACAAATTTTAAAGTTCTACAAATACTCCTTGACTAAGGATATTTGGGATTCCGGTAGCGGGATCATCGTTGGAAAATTCCACTAGACAGTCCATAGAACTTTGATTGCACTGATAGTCATTCCCTTGGACGATAGCAGTAACCTCTCTGTATCCATCAGGATGGGAAGAGTCAGGTGTCCATATTTTTGTAGCGGATCTTTCCGCTTCAAAATTTGGCAAATTCATCGCCATTGCTGCAAATGCTCCAAGTACCAATGCAAGTGCTGGAAGCAGTTTTCTTAGATTATTCATAGTATTGACCCTTTTTTAACCAATCAAAAAGAGACAAACCGTTTTGATTTTATGCCTACTCGATCAAAGGGTTTTCGGCTTGGCCCTTGCCACCATTGGGGACAGCTGTTCTTCTCCCCACAGCTGCTAAAGAAATAGTGGACTTTTTCTATTTTTTGAAGGTCATGATGTCTTGCAGGACTTGACCTTAGGCAGAGGAAATACAGCCCCTCTGCCTTTAAGTATTTTGTTCGAAGGACTACTTCCATAAAGGCCCCAGGAAGCAAATAGCATCAAGATTATATTTAGTAATAAATGCTCATCCCACCCCAGAGATTCTATAATTCCGGCGCAATTGCAGGGAACTCTTGGAAAAACTTCTATCCAGATCAATCCTATATAGGTACTGAATGCACTTAGGAGAATTAGACTTGCCAAGAAACCAAGCCATCTTGTTGCCGAGAAAAGCAATAGGACAGTCAAACACAATTCCAGAATTGGGACTCCGTAACTTAGTAGATCTGCGATATCGTAGGGAAAGACCTGATTCTGAAAAGCCCTTCTGCTTTCTTCAAAACGTATAAGTTTTTCTAAGCCTGTATAGACCCATACTGCGATTAAAATACTGGAAGGTAGTCTGTTATCTTTCATGGTTTGGAATCGAAACTTAGAAATGATAAACAGAAAAAAGCTAGGCAAAATGTCTTCTAAGAGAAATAAATAGCTGCAAAACAGGGTAAATGTCCTGTTTTTCACCTTATTTTTTAATTTATTCAGTTTTATATTTTGAAATTAGATTCCTAGTCCAGTAATTTATTTCAAGTTTTTTAGTTCAATCGATTTTCCAATGCTTTCTGCAAGAAGCTTATTAAGAAATCGATCAATTTTAACCCTTTTTAATTATGAATGGCTGTATAGAAAAAATGAAAGCAGATTATGATTCTTTGGAGATAATTCCTTTGGAATCTTACCATCATTTACTTAGGTATTTGATTCTTAAAAAAGTCAAAAGAGGTACCATTTTAAAGGAACCCGGCAAAGCAGACACCTGTAGCAGATATATCTGTGAGGGGAAAATGGGTTTTTACCTGTCCCATGATGGGATACATAGGCTTGAGAGCGTTTTTACTGTTTCGGATACTGTGTTTGACAGGTACTCCTACTTGGATGGCAGCGAAACAGATCATCTGATAAAAGCCTTAACCACAGTTACATTTTTTGAATTATCCAAGATCGGGGAAGGGTTGGTGATTAAAAATTTACCTGAATTTCATTTTTTGGCTAATAAGGTTCCTAATCGGATTAATCAACGATTAGCCTTCCTTCAACTTATGAAGGTCAAAAAACTTAAATCAGGTTATTTCGATTTAATTTCCAAATTTCCTGATTTGCATGAATTTCTTACCCAATCCGATATAGCAGGGTTCTTTAACGTGGATGTGAAAACAGTGAATCGATTCTTAAATGAAGAGCATCCATGAAGACCAATTCTTTTCCAATTGCGATTTCTATTTATTGCCCTCAGCTAGAAACAGAGGTTTTGGATTGGCTTAGATTCCATCTTCCCTCTTGGAATAAAGCTATTTTCAAGGGAATCTTTGCCCATAGAATTAATTGGTTCGCCGCCTATCTCTTGCCTGAATTTTCAAGAGAAAATTTGCAAAGCTGCATGCGGCTATTTCTTTGTCTTTTTTTATTGGATGATCTATTGGATAGAATTTCTCCCTTAGAGTCTAAAAAATGCTTGACTTTGCTTAGACAAAAAGAGACGAATTCAATTGGCTTTAATCAGGAAATTTTGGAGTTCAAGACATTGATTAAAAAACAGATTAAGGGTTTTCAGGAGTCCTCCCCAGATAATTGGTTTTCTGAATGGAACAAGATATGGGATGCATATTTAGGTGGTTTGGAATGGGAAATCACAAATAAAATGGCGAAGCAAAAGCCTGACCTAGAAGATTACTGGCAGAATAGAATTCACAGTTTGGGGGTATTTCTGGCCTTACATATTCTAAAATTAGAATTTGAACAGGAGCCTAGTCAAGCCATAAAACTTGAACAGAAAGCGGCTAAGCTAATTTGCATCAGCAATGACATTATATCCCTTTCTAAAGAAAGAGCTCTTGGAGATTTTAGTAATGGCATTCTTCTAAGTGAGTTTTACCTGGAGATTCCTGAAAACCAAGCCATAGAATTACATAAAAAACAAATTGAAATACTCACCAACGAAATATGGGAGTTATCATCTTTTAGTAAAGGATGGACCCATAACTCTGATAGCTGGCTTCGCAGCTTTTTGTTGCTCATCGGTGGCTGTCTGTATTGGTCCGAACAGGATACCCTGAGATACAGCACAGCAATAAACGGACAGATCAAAAACTAACTCAAATGAATAGAAAAAATGATCAAAAAACGATGCGTCATATTCCCCAAGGATGTTCAAAGAATTACAGGAAGAAGTGAACGATACGGTCATGATATTTTGAAAAAAATCCGGATTCACTTTGAAAAAGGAGAAAATCAATTTGTCACTATTTCCGAATTCTCAGCATTTTCCGGAATTCCCGAGCAGGTGGTAAACGATTACCTCTCTTGATTTGACTGATTAAACTTAACACTGCTTTATAATATGATTATACGGAGTGATCAGCTAAGCTAGTATTCCCCTTACATTAGGCCTCCAGGACATTCGGCATCCGACATCCGTCATCTGACATCTGTCAAAGAAAATATAAGGACTTTCATCATTGGGGATATACATATTAGATCAAATAAGGGTATTCTCTTAGGTATCGTAGCTTGGGTTGGAACCGGGTTCCTACCTACCTTCTACCTATCATCTACCTATTAAGTCCCTAGATCTCTTGGGACTTGATAGGGATTTAAACTGAGCTAGATAGCCAATGAGTATTAATTCTTTACCACCATTTATTGAAAATTAGCGATGGGAAAAATTGAAAATTTTGTTTTGGGAAGCTTCTCTGGTAGGTTGGGCAATTTGGTCATCTATCAATTGAAAGGAAAGACAGTTGTAAGGAAAAGGCCCGGTAAAAAGGAAAACTTCAAGTCTAGTCCCTTGCAGCGCTATTATCAGGATTGCTTTGTATTGGCACAGCGCTTTTTACTTCCCATAGAAGATCAGTTGAATATTGGTTTTGGTCAATTCTCAATTGGCGGCAAGCGTGGAATCCATACGGCCATGTCCTGGGCTATAAAAAATGCGATGCGAAATGAGAATGGAACAGCGGTACTTATTCCGGAAAAAATTCAAGTATCCAAAGGAGATCTGACCCCCGCGCAGAATCTGAATTTGGAAAAATTAGAAGGTAGGAATTACCGCATCACTTGGACTCCAAATGGATTCGATGGAAGTGCTAGAGATTCGGACCGCTGCTTTGTTTTACTTTATCAGCCTTCTGAAAAAAAAGTCCAGTTTATTAGATCTGGATCATTTAGAAAGCATGGATCTCAAGCCTTTAGGCTTCTTAACTCATTCACCGAAGCAGACTTTTTCTTGTATTTCGCTTTTAGTAAAAAAGTCCAAGGCGGGAATACGGTTTTTTCAGATTCTCAATGTTTGAAAGGATTTTGATTATTCGAATTTACGTTGATCGTTGAATGTTAAATATTATTGTTAAGGCGTTAAAACGTTAAGCGTTAATTGTTAAAGTGTTAAATCGTTAAGTGTTAAACGTTAATCGTTAAATCGTTAAGAATTGGAATCGTCTCCCTTCTCCCGTCTCCCGTCTCCCGACACCCGACATCTGTCATCTGACATCCGACATCCAGCTTCCGTCTCCCGTCTCCCGTCTTCGGTCTTCCCACATCCCACTTCCGTCATCCGTCATCTGACATCCGTCCTCCAACCTCCCACTTCCCACTTCCGTCCTCCAACCTCCGTCACTCGACATCTGACATCCGACATCCAGCTGTCATTCCCTGATATAGGTTGACCGTTTTAAAGCTACTTGAAAAATGTTAAAAACGGGAAAAAGGATCAATTCAAGGCGGGAATTTTCAGAAGAATTCAAGCGTAAAATAGTAGATGATTTTGAAAAAGGTGTGCTGTCGGTTCCCAAGATGGAGCGGTATTATGGTATTTCAAACAGATCCATTTACAAGTGGATTTACAAGTATTCTACTTATAATGAAAAAAACATCAGAATCGTGGAGATGAAAGACAGTCAAACCCATAAGCTTAAATTACTCGAAGAAAAAGTCAAGGAGCTGGAACGGGCTGTAGGCCAGAAGCAGATTAAGATTGATTACTTGGAAAAGATGATTGATCTAGCCAAAGAAACGTATTCGATCGACATCAAAAAAAACTCCAACACCCCACCCTCTGGTGGTTCCAATCCAACAGGCAAGTCATGAGCTATTCCCTCAATGAACTTTATCGGACTGTCGGAGTCAGCAAACAAGCAGTCCAGCAGGCTAGAACGCGTCAGGATACTTTTGACCTGGAGCTGGCCGAGTTGGTAGTGTTAGCCGACCAGCTCAAGGAAGAGCACCCCGGGTGTGGGGTTGAAAAGATGTATCGTACCCTGAACCCCAATTGGATGGGTAGGGATAAGTTTTGTGAGCTTTTTCTCGAGCTGGGCTATGGTGTCAAGCGGGTCAGAAACTACCATCGGACCACTTATAGCGGAGACTTATATTATCCCAATCTAATTGAAGGAATGAGTGTCAACAGGCCTTTCCAAGTGATTCAGAG
>NZ_JAQWXX010000096.1 GCF_029254265.1 Algoriphagus sp.
TCCAATCCCGCTCGAGCAAGAGTCAAAGGCTATGATTTGATCGAAAAGCTGGCGGCAAATCATCCCGATTGGACATTTACTTTAGCCGGAGATCCGAATTATATTTCCCCAAATCAAAACATCAAAGTATTGGGAAAAATGAAGTCTTTTGAGCTTCTAGAACTCTACAATTCCCATCAGTTTTACCTTCAGCTTTCTACCTCTGAAGGCTTCCCCAATGCGCTGGGAGAAGCTATGGCTTGTGGTTGTGTTCCCATCGGATCGGCAGTTGGAGCGATTCCTGAAATCATAGGAGATACGGAATTTGTCTTGAGACGAAAAGACTCTATCCTTTTAGAATCTTTAATTCAGAAAATATTGGCAAAGGATTTTATAAACTTATCCAAAAAAAGTCAGCAAAGAATCACTAAACAATTCAATTTCAGTTAAAGAAAAAAGGCCCTATTAAAGGCCTTGGATATTTATTAATTCAGCAATTCGATCTGATTTCGATTAACCCTAACCATACCTCTTTGCTCCAATTTCTTAAGTAATCGGGTTATGACTTCTCGACTTGAATTAAGCTCCTGAGCGATTTGATAATGTGTTTTTTGGATAAATGGGGTATTCCCTGCCGCTGAATTTTTCTCTAGGTATTCCAACAGGCGTTCATCCATTCTGTGAAAAGCTATTCCATCCACTACTTTGAGCAATTCCTCAAAACGATCCTGATAAGTATCCATCACGAAGTAGTACCATGACTTGTATTTAGGCATCCAAAGGTCAAGCTTGGCGATTGGGACAACAATGAAAGTTGTCTCCTCTTCGGGGAAAGCCTTGATCTTAGAATATCCTTCACGCGCAGAACAAATCATAGTAATGGCGCATGCTTCGCCCGGACCCAGGTAATACATGAATAACTCATTATCGTCTTCGTCTTCTCTGAAAACTTTCACACAACCGGAAACTATTAGCGGAATGACCTCAACTTTCTGCCCTATATCCATCATCAACGTGTCAGCAGGCAAATTCATTAAGCTCGCACTTTCAATTATTTCCTCTTTCAATTCCTTTTCAAAATGGGAAAAACAATTTTCCAAGTGATTGGCTATACTCATTTTCTTATCGATCATGGTGATTAGTTTTGTTAGGGTGACATCAATCACTAAAACATATTTATAGAAAGCTATTTTTGGTGAAGTTTGTTCCAAATGAAAAATCCCCCAAGATGAAATCTTAGATTAATTTATTGTTTCTGATAGGAATGGGATTGATGTTTTTGTATCGTATTCTAACCCGAACACCAGGTTTGCCCCAAACGGTTTTTGGTTTCAACACGCACAAACTCAAAAAGATCATCTTTGGTTTGACCATCATTATTGCTAGCTTATTTATTTACAGAAAACCACAAAAATCCACGCCATAAATTGGGATGCTGGACATAATTTAACATCATACAATATGGAAACCGAAATATTAGCTAGAATCCAGTTTGCCTTCACCATCGCATTTCATTACATCTACCCTCCATTGAGTATAGGTTTGGGATTAACTATGGTGTTTATGGAAGGCATGTACCTAAAGACTGGAAACAAACAATACGAGGTTTTAACTCGCTTTTGGTTGAAAATCTTTGCAATCACCTTTGGTATAGGAGTAGCTACAGGTATAATTATGGAGTTTGAATTTGGCACTAACTGGGCTGTGTATTCCAAGTATGTGGGCGATATTTTTGGAAGTGCATTGGCAGCTGAGGGTTTATTTGCATTTGGATTAGAGAGTGCCTTTCTTGGAATTCTACTATTTGGTTGGAACAGGGTATCACCTAAGGTCCATTTTATTTCTACTATTGGGGTGTTTTTAGGTTCAATGTTCTCTGCAGTATGGATCGTTGTGGCTAACAGCTGGCAACAAACGCCTGCTGGATATCATATTGTAGGCGAAGGCTTTAACGCAAGAGCAGAAGTTACAGATTTCTGGGCGATGGTTTTCAACCCTTCGAGTGTAGATAGGATTATACACGTCTGGCAAGGTGCGTTTTTAGCCGGTGCTTTCTTGGTTTTAAGTGTTCACGCCTATTATCTTCTCAACGGACGATATGTTGAGATTTCAAAAAAAGCATTTAAAATAGCTCTTGGAATAGCTACAATTTTCTCCTTAACCCAATTACTTTCTGGCCATAGTTCTGCTGATGGTGTAGCTGTAAATCAACCTGCTAAACTAGCAGCTATGGAGGGTCACTATGAAGTGTCAGCTCCTGCTGATTTGTACTTATTTGGTTGGGTAAATAACCAAACTCAAGAAGTAACTGGATTGAAATTACCAGGTGGTCTATCTTTTTTAGTACACCAAGATTTTGAAGAACCTATTACAGGTTTGAATGCATTCCCAAATGATGAAATACCGGGACAAGTAAATGCCGTCTTTCAATTTTACCATATCATGATTTCTATAGGTATGTTTCTAATTGCACTCACTCTATATGCAAGTTTCTTATGGTGGCGTGGCAACTTGTTCGAACAGAAATGGCTGTTGAAAATATTTGCCTTTTCTGTGCTTTTACCACAAATCGCAAATCAAGCAGGTTGGTTTGCAGCAGAAATGGGAAGACAACCTTGGATAGTATATGGGCACTTAAGAACAAGTGAAGGCTTCTCGCAGGAGGTGTCGTCCAATCAAATTTTATTTTCATTAATCATGTTCTTCATTGTCTACACTTTATTATTCCTTTTATTTCTTTATTCTGTAAATAAAAAGATAAAACATGGTCCTTATGATGAAACAAAAACTCCGAATGAATTTTTAAAATTCGTTTAAACATTGAACTATGGAAACTATTTTAGGATTGGATTACCCAACACTTTGGTACTTAGTAGTAGGCTTATTATTTTCAGGCTATGCTATTTTGGAAGGGTTTGATTACGGTGCTGGAGCTTGGCATCTGTTTTTTAAAAAGGATTTAAGTAGACGTATAGCAATTAACGCAATTGGTCCTTTGTGGGACGCCAATCAAGTGTGGCTAATTATTGGTGGAGGCGCTTTATTTGCTGGCTTCCCTGTAATGTACGCTACGTTGCTGTCCTCTATGTATATACCGTTTATGCTATTCTTAATGCTACTAGTCTTAAGATCTTCCGCAATAAAATTCAGAAGTGCAGAAGAAATGATATGGTGGCGAAAAACTTGGGATATTATCTACTTCGTATCTAACACTTTAATATCCTTTTTATTAGGTGTAGTTTTAGCTAATGTTTTACAAGGGTTGGAAATAGGTGAAAACTACAGCTACAAAGGCGGTATGTTCTTCTCATTTTTAAACCCCTATGCGATAATGGTAGGGTTAACCAGCTTATCACTATTTATGACACAAGGTGCTATTTTTTTATTACTAAAAACAGAAGGTCGTTTATATGTGAGATTGACCTTTTTATTGAAAAAGGGCATGATATTCTTCCTTGTAAGCTTTGCAGCAACTTCTTTGTACACGCTGGTATTTTTACCGGGTGTCACAGATAAATTCAGGGAGTTTCCTGTTTTTTTCGTGATTCCGGTGTTGGCATTTTTAGCTGTTGCAAACATTCCTAGGTTGGTATCGAAAAAGCAATACGCTTATGCACTAATCTTCTCATCGTTGACGATGGCGTTTTTATTGATGCTTGTTGCTTTTCAGTTATATCCTGTATTGTTACCTTCAAAAATATCCCCCGAGTATAGTGTTACTATTTACAATGCTGCATCATCTCAGAAATCCTTGGGAATTATGTTGACCATAGTGGCCATTGGGTCTCCATTATTAGCGGGCTATTTTTTGTTTCTGTATAAGACATTCCACGGTAAAGTGAAGTTAGATGATACTAGTTATTGAAAAAAAATTATGAGAATATTGATATTAAAAAATATGATTATCCACTTTCTTACCAGTCGCTTGATTTAACGGCATAAAAGTCCGATTGAAGTTCATTTTTAACGAACTTCGGTCTTCGGTCACCTGTCTTCCAGGCCAAAAATCAAATGAAATTTCCCTACTGGTATCATTGCGGATAATCATATTAAAAAATTTATTTATCGTTTCTATTTTCTATCGAAGCATTACATTTGTGCAAAATTCGTGAAGTCTCTTTTTTACATATCGCTTAGTGCATTGCTAATCATGAATAGCATGGTCTATTCTGTGATACAGGTGAATTTCACGATCAATCAGGCCTATATCATTGATAATTTCTGTGTGAATACAGACCGTCCAGAGCTAAAATGCGATGGTAAGTGCTTTCTGGCAGATCAGTTCAAAGCTCAAAAAGAAAGACAAGAATCTACCCCAGCTTTTACATTTAACCAGGACTTCGGCGTTTACATCCCAAATACCCCATTTGAGTATACTCCTCTTTTGATCATTCAAAAATCAATTGAACACTTGAGTTTTTATGAGAATCAATTTTTAAACTTCGGAAATACAGAAATCGACCATCCTCCTCAAGGATAACTCGCTCCTTTTTTTACGATTTCTAATTTCAATTTACAATCATGCAAATACATCATCCACTTCGGTGGGGATTGATCTGTATGCTTGGGTTTTTCTCCTACAATTCAGAGGAGGCGCCTATCATAGGTCCCACCGCACTGAGTTTGGAGGCTCCGGATTATTTTCCGCAAGATCAACCCATGCCTGCCAGCAATCCTCTTACCGAAGAAGGTGTGCTGCTCGGTCGAATGCTTTTTTATGAAAAAAAGCTTTCACTCGATGGCAGTATCTCCTGTGCATCCTGTCATCAGCAGGAAAAAGGCTTCAGTGATGGCCTTGCGGTGAGTCCGGGTGTCGGTGGCACCCTCGGAGACGTAAGTGCCATGGCCTTGGTAAATCTACATTGGCAAACAAAATTCTTCTGGAATGGAAGGGAAAACAGCTTGGAAAGCCAGGCTATAGACCCTATCTCTAATCCTATCGAAATGAATTTGCCAATAGATGAAGCTGTAAATCGACTTCAATCCGATTCGAAATATCCCGAGTTGTTTTTTGCTGCATTTGGCAGTAATCAGATCACTCCGGAATTGATCGGTAAGGCCATTTCACAGTTTGAGCGGACTTTGATTTCTGCAAACTCAAAATTTGATCGCTGGATCAGGAATGAAGTTGAGCTAAGTCCTGAAGAAAAGCTTGGCTTAGAACTTTTCTTCACCCATCCGGAACCTGGCATACAGTTACGTGGCGGGAATTGTGGAGACTGTCATTTAGGTTTTCTGACATCAGGTGATCCAAATGGTTTTGCCGGATTCCATAACAATGGATTGGATGATGATTCCAAACTCAAACAAGGACTGGAAAAAGTGACAGGAAACCCATTTGACAAAGGGAAATTCAAAGCACCTTCACTGCGGAATATCGCTCTTACTGCTCCCTACATGCACGATGGGAGATTTAGTACGCTTGAAGACGTTTTGGATCACTACAATGAGCACATCCAAAACAGCAGCACTTTGGATGTATTAATTCTTGAAGCAAGCAATGAACAACTTGATGCTTCGGAACCGGTCAAACTTAAGCTGAGTGAAGAAGAGAAAAAAGCCATTATCGCTTTCCTCCACACACTCACAGACAACCAATTTATAACCAACGAAAAATTTTCTAACCCCTTCAATTAATTAAACAATGAGACTATTTAAATATACCGTTTTAGCATTAGCGATTGGATTTTCATCCTGTAACAATGACGATGAGATCCCTGCAATGATGACTACATCCATTCAGATAGAAAACACCTTGAATGGAAAAGACCTAGTACTCAACTCGAGTACATACGCTCTTCCTTCCGGCGAAACTTTCACCCCGAAAAAATTCAAGTACTACATCTCAAATGTAGCTTTGATTAATTCAAAAACCGGAATAGAATACCTTGAACCAGACAGTTATCATCTGATCAATTCTGAAACCAACATCGGAATTGATTTGGGAATGATTCCATCCTCCAATTATGATCAAATTCGATTTTCTATAGGAGTAGATGCGGAAGCCAATGCGAAGACAGATCAAACCGGTGACTTGGACCCAAATTCTGATATGGCTTGGAATTGGAATTCCGGGTACAAATTCGTGCTATTGGAGGGAGAGTTTGTCCATGCAAAGACACAAGAGCGAACAGGATTGGTACTCCACATTGGTAGAAATCAAAACTACAAGACTATCACCCAGCCAATTTCAGGAATCCAAGCTGGCAAACCTACTATTATTACGCTGACCACCAAGGTGGATGAGTTATTCCTGAGCCCAAATGCACTCAAGGTAAGCGAGCTGCCGAGCACTACCATTATGGGAGGCGAGCTTGCTGACAGGATCGGTGAAAACTATGCTGAGGGATTCGTTTCTATCAAGTAATTGACTTGTCCTAGAATGAGTTTACGCAAACCGTAAACTATGAGTAGAGAAAAAACAAGAACAGGCGGTTCTTTAAGCCTTTCAGAGAGAGAGTCAATGATTAAAGAATTTTTGACAGG
>NZ_JAQWXX010000097.1 GCF_029254265.1 Algoriphagus sp.
CGGATTCCCTCCATTTACAGAAAAGGGAATAGTATTCTTCGTTGCTTACGTTTTTCATCCTGCAACATTATACAGTCAGGAGGCCTTTAGCAATATGGGGTTGATCGGATGGATACAAAGATTTTGAAATCAGAAAAGTATCCAAATCCAACATTAAACCCTGGTTGAAATGGTGAGTCCTGTGCTAATAATACTAAATCTTGGGAATTGATATTTTTCTTCTCTTCCGGAAAAATATCATTACTTCGAAGCAAGGCTGAAACAAATTCAGAGGCCGCCTCTTGCGTGGAAGGTTCGTCGTAGATTAAATATTGGAAGTTTACTGAGGAAGCTAAAACCGAATCCAATTCTGATCCAAATCTTGTCAGTTGGGAAATTGAATCGATCGGAATCGAATACCAAATACCTATATCTGCTCTTTTCCAGGTAGCAGTATCTTTGGCAGAAAGTTGAAAATCGGCAGGTAATGTAAATCGAAACTTAAGTCCAGGGACCTGCTCTTGATTACTTAGAAATTCAAAAAAACTAGTGGAGTCAGAGAAGTAGGTTTTCTCTTGGCAGAAGGCTGTTGTTGATCCAAAAATCAGAACCAATAAAACTCCTAGTATTCTTTTTTCAACAAAGCTCATTTAACCTATCTCAGAATTCTTTTAACCCGCATGGCAAGTTCATTCGGGTTAAATGGTTTAGAAATAAAATCAGATACCCCAAGATTAAACGCCTCTAGTACGATGGATTCTTCTTCTCCTAAAGAGCTTAGTACTATAATTGGAGTATTAGGTTTTTCCTTCCGCGCATGATGAATGATCTCAATCCCATTTTTGAATGGCATCATTACATCGGTTATAATTAGGTCTGGATTCTCTGTATTTATAGCATGAATTCCTTCGTTTCCATCTCTGACGGTAAGGGTGATATAACCGTCTTTATTCAAGCGAAATTCTACTAAACTAGAGATAAGCAAGTCATCTTCAATGAGTAATATTTTTTTCATAACGATATTAAACGAATGAATAAATATACTAGCTCATTTATAATTTCAGAGTGATTTAACCAATCAAATAAATTTAAAAACAGACCGACAGCTTTTGAATTATTGAAACTGTATCTTAACTACATAAAGAAACCATTGATCAAAAAATAAGGAAGAAAAAAATAATTCCTAAAGGATACTGAAATAGCATTTATTAGCTTGTGAGTTGAAAAAAACCAATCAACTGGATAAAATATGGCGATTGAGAAGTAACAGTTTGGGACTTTCTCACCCCCGTATTTTATTGAATTAAAATTAACCTCACTAAATATTTATGAAAAGAACACTATTCAAAGCAAGTGTGATTTGCATGTTGTTGGGAGGCTCTATCTTATCCACTAAAGGGTTTGCCCAGAGCGACCCCACAGGAAAAAAGAGAGTGACTGATACCTATGCAATTACTAATGCTACTGTTTTCACCGCACCGGGAAAAGCAGGAGTCAAATCCACTGTGCTCATCAAAGACGGTATAATAATGGGTGTTGGCTCCAATCTTAGTATCCCTGCTGAAGCAAGACAGATCGCTGGAGATTCCCTATTTATATATCCGGGATTCATTGATGGTGCAAGCAATGCCGGTATCACTAAACCAAAAGATCCTGAAAGACCAGAAAATTTTGTCTCCTCGAATCCACCGGATGAAATCGCAGGAATAACCCCTTGGAGATCAGCTGTTGATCAATTCGCAATGGATAGCAAGGTAGAGGATCTCAGGAAAAGCGGATTTACATTAATTCAAGTTGTTCCAGAAGGTGGAATGATTGCAGGAAAGTCAGCTGTTATGATCTTGGGAAATGAAGCTTCTGCAAATCTGATTAAAGAGAATACTGCATTGGCAGCAAGCTTCAGAGGAAGTCGCGGGATGTACCCAGGTACAGCTGCAGGTGTTATGGCCAAGTTTAGAGATGTGTATAAAAATGCTGAACTTACTAAAACCAACTCCGACAAATTCGCATCCACCCCAGGAGTAAAAAGACCAGCGATCAATGATACCTATGCTGGTATGAAAGATGTCGTATCCAAAACTACTCCAGTGATGTTTTCTGCATCTTCAGAACTTGAAATCAGAAGAGTTTTGAAACTTCAGAAAGAGTTAGGCTTTAATTTGATTTTGACAGATTTGGAAAACTATGAAGGTGTGATCAATGAAATTAAAGCATCAGGAGCAGGAGTGTTGATTAAGGCCGAGGTTCCTGATGACAAAGCAATTAAAGCTCAGAAAGAGGATGCCGCAGCTGATGTGAAAGCACAATATGCCAGAGTAAAAGAAGCTTATGATAAATCAATTGCTCAAGCCGGAAAATTAGAAGCCGCAGGAATACCATTTGCATTTACAACTGCAGGTGTAAAAACCGGTGATATTGGAAAGTCTTTAAAGACTATGATTGATAATGGATTGTCCGAAACTGCAGCTTTAGCAGCATTAACTACAAATCCAGCAGCAATGATGGGATTAAGCAGAGAAGCAGGAACAATAGAGAAAGGTAAAATGGCCAATCTGGTTTTGACAACGGATTCACTTTTTAGTGCGGACTCACAAATTAAGCATGTAATCGCGGATGGCTACATTTTCGACTACGAGACAAAAGCTAAGAAAAAAGCTTCAGAAGCCGGAAATGCTACTGGTGCTGTGAAAATTGCAGGAAACTGGGACTATACCACTGAAAGTCCTGCAGGAAGTGGTTCTGGAATTGTAGCAATCCAGAAAGAAGGAAACGATTTTGGAGGAACAATAACTTATGACGACCCTTCTGGATCCGGTAAGGCAACAGCTCCGATTAAGGATGTCAAACTAGATGGTAATTCATTATCCTTTGCTTTTGAAGTTAATGCACAGGGTATGTCCATTGTGGTTGAAATTTCGGGAAAAGTAGAAGGTAATTCCATGGAAGGAATTATGGCCGTTGGACAATTTGGTTCATTCCCTTTTGAAGCTACACTCAGCCCATCTCTAACTGCTAAAAACTAAATACATGAAAAAGATAAATTATTTTCTTGCGGCACTGTTGGGATTGAGTTTTTCATTTGCCTCAGCCCAAACTCCGAAAGGCAGTGTGCTAATTAAGAATGCAACAGTACTTACTGTAACCAAAGGTACACTTCAGAATACTGATGTTTTGGTTCAGGATGGCATTATCAAAAAGGTTGGTTCTAACTTGTCCGCTCCATCCGGGGTACAAACTATAGACGCAACAGGTAAATACTTAATGCCTGGTATTATTGATGCTCACTCCCACGTGGGACTTGATGTGGTCAATGAGGCCACCTCGCCTATCACTGCAGAAGTGCAGATGAAGGATGTTGTAAATCCTACCGAAATCGGAATCTACCGAGCTCTTGCTGGTGGAGTAACAATTTCACATGCGATGCACGGTTCTGCAAACGTGATTGGAGGACAAAATGCTACTCTAAAGCACCGTTGGGGAACAAAAAATCCTGATGACATCATCATGGCAGATGCTCCTAGAACGATTAAGTTTGCTCTCGGTGAAAACCCGACTCGAGTTCATGGTAGAGGTAATGGTATCCAACCAAGAAGTAGAATGGGTGTGGAAGCAGTAATCCGAAATGGATTTAACGAAGCCATCCAATACAAAAAAGCTTGGGCTGACTACAATGCTGCTGCTTCTCAAAAAGGAAGTACAGCTACAGCACCAGAGTACGATGAGAGACTTCAGACACTTGTGGATATTTTGGATGGAAAAATCATTATCCACTGCCACTCTTATCGTGCAGATGAAATCTACATGTTGATCAATGTGGCTAGAGATTTCAATATCTCAAAGCTGGTATTCCAACATACAAATGAAGGTTTCAAAGTAGCTCCGGAAATCGCTCAGTATACTATGGGTGCATCTGTATTTGCTGATTGGTGGGCTTACAAGTTTGAAGTGTATTATTCAACAGCCTTCAATGCTGCTATTCTTAATGCGAATGGAGCAATCACTTCTATTAATTCAGATTCAGCAGAATTGATCAGACACCTATATCATGAAGCTGCCAAAACCCAGCGATATGGAGGAATGACAGATGATGAGGCTTTAGCAATGATCACTATCAATCCAGCACGTCAGCTTGGGATCTCTGATAAAGTAGGTTCCATTGAAGAAGGAAAACAAGGTGATTTGGTGATTTTTGATTCACATCCACTGTCAACCTACACTGTTCCACAAATGACTTTTGTGGATGGAGTGAAATACTTTGATATCAAAGAAGACAAAAACGATCAGCGTCTGGCAGTTAGTCCTACCGAAATGGTTGAAGATGTTTATCTCCGTATCGAAACTGAAAGATGTATGCAGGATACCGAGCATCTATTTGAGATGACGAGTACTTTATTTAATCAAAACTAATCACCCCGAAGACATGAAAAGACTAACAAAATCCTTTTTCGCCTTCTTGATCGCCATGCTTCCCATGGTGGCTATGGCTCAGATCGACGGGGAGTTTATTAAACCTCGTTCAGGCAAATTCTTATTGAAAAATGCTACGGTAGTAACCATTACCAAAGGCATCTTGAATAATACTTCAGTACTTGTAGAAAATGGGAAAATCCAGGAAATCGGAACTTCCATTGCTGGAAATGGAGCTGAAGAGATCGATTGTACCGGACTATTTATTTACCCGGGAATGATTGACAGTGGAACCAAATTGGGACTTGCCGAAGTAAGCTCAGTTCCTGAAACTGTTGATTTTTCCGAAGTAGGAAACTTCACTCCTAACATGCAGGCTTTGACTGCAGTCAATCCAAACTCTGAAGCCATTCCGGTTACTCGGGTTTCTGGTGTGACTACAGTATTGACAGTGCCATCAGGAGGCTTATTTCCTGGTACAGCTGCATTGATCAATTTGAATGGCTATACACCAGATCAAATGTATGCAGGTTTCAAGGCGGTTGTAATGAACTTCCCTAGCTCAGGTAGAAGAGGAAGATTTGATCGTAGATCAGATGATGATATCAAAAAAGCCAATGAGAAAGCTTTGAAAGAGGCAAATGAAATCTGGGAAAATGCTAAATCTTACCTTAAACTGAAGAACGAAGGTGCAAGCTTAGAATATTACCCAGAGATGGATCAACTGGCAAAAGTTATCGCTGGAGAACTTCCTTTGCTAGTGCAAGTAGACGCTGCTTCCGATATTCAAAATGCTTTGAAATGGCTGGAAGGAAAAGATGTTAAAGTAATCTTAAGTGGTGTTTCTGAAGGTTGGAGAGTTGCGGATGAAATCGCTAAATCTGGATACCCGGTAATCACAGGTCCTGTTCAGGATCTTCCAACTCGTGAATCTGATCGTTATGACACACCTTATGCGAATGCAGGTAAAATGGCAAAAGCTGGAGTAAAAGTAGCTATCCGAACTGATGAGATCGAAAATGTAAGAAACCTACCTTTCCATGCAGCTTTTGCAGCAAGCTACGGAATGGGAAAAGAAGAAGCATGGAAAGCAGTAACAATAAATGCAGCAGAGATCTTTGGAATTGCAGATCAATATGGTTCTGTAGAGCAAGGAAAAGTAGCTAATTTGATCGTTGCGACCGGTGATCCGTTCGAGACTCAATCTCAGATCATGCATGTGTTTATTGATGGATATAGAATTCCACTTTCAAACAGACACATTCGTCTATACCAGGAATTTCTCGAAAGATCTCCAGGACTTAAGTCTAAGTAATCATTCATAAATTCTTAAACCACAAGAATTACTTTCTGATGAAGGTCTTTCTTGTGGTTTTCTTATTTTTATGAGCCCTATGAAAAAATCTATCCTAGCCTACTCTTTAACCTTCCTTGTACTTTACTCTTCCTGCTCATCAGATTCAGCGGATCAAGAGGTTGCGGTTCTAATCGATGAATACAAATCTGTCTATGCACCTGACAAGCGCGTTGCGCTATGGAATCTAACCTTTGAAAATGATTCGCTCAAAGGAGAAACCGATCAGCTCCAAGCCTACAATGAATTCATTGCAGAATTATCAGCGAGGGAAATCGAGTTTATTGACGCAGTGAATCAGCTTCCGGAAAAGCAGTTAGGGGATCAGGTCAAGGCACTCGTGACCATTTCAGTGGCCAACATCCGAAGCCAACCTAAGCATTCAGCCGAATTAGCTACCCAAGCCTTGATGGGTACACCGCTTAATGTGTTAAAAGAAGATGATGGCTGGTTTCTAGTCCAAACTCCAGATCAATACTTATCTTGGGTTGATCGAGCTGGAATTCAGCTGATGACTGAGGAGGAAATGGAGAACTGGTATCGTTCACCCAAATTAGTTTTTACCGATTTGGTGGGATATGTCTGGAAAAGCCCAGATACCAAGGAAATGATTTCAGATCTAGTTGCAGGGGATATTTTGACCATCGAGAATGAAAGCATCAGCCATTATTTAGTTTCCCTTCCAGATCAACGCAAAGGTTGGATTGAGAAATCAAAAGCTCAAGATTGGGAAACTTGGATCTCCTCCAGAAACACAAGTCCTGAAAATTTGATCTCCACGGCAAAGCAGATGATGGGATCACCTTACCTCTGGGGAGGCACTTCCATCAAAGGAATGGATTGTAGCGGCTTTACCAAGACAATATTTTATCTCAATGGTCAGATTATTCCTCGTGATGCTTCTCAGCAAATAAATGAAGGTGAATTGATCGATGCAGACAAAAATTGGGAGAAACTTCAAGTTGGAGATCTTCTTTTCTTTGGTGAAAAAGCTACTTCCGATAAAAAAGAAAAAGTGGTCCATGTGGGAATGTGGATTGGAAATGGAGAATTTATACATTCCAGAGGTCTGGTTAGAATCTCCAGCTTCGATCCCGAAAATCCTAACTATGACGAATACGAACTTAACCGATACCTAAGGACAAAACGAATTGTCAATGTACCTTCTGAGCATGTCCTTTCAGTTTCAAAATTACTTACAACCAATCAGCCATGAAGATATTAAAACCCTTACTTAGCCTAAGCCTTCTTACAACTGTAAGCTTTGGACTTGAGGCTCAGCAATTGGATGGTTTTTTCCAAAAAAGCCAGTCCAAAGAAAAAACAATTGAACAAGAATATTTGAATGCAGTCAAATTTGACCGATTCAAAGTGCATTTGAAGGAACTTACCAAAGCTCCTCACATCGCAGGAACTCCGGAAAATGAAGCTGTAGCTGCTTACATGACGAAGGTGATGAGCGATGCTGGAATGGACGTAAAAACTCATCCCTATGATGTCTATCTGCCAAATGATCCAGGAGAATCTTTGCTGCAGATCATTAGTCCTGAGACCATGACACTTTCGCAGCAGGAAGGACCGATTCCGGGGGATGAATTCTCAACAGATCCCCGCCTCCATAAAGGATTCAATGCTTTTTCTGGATCAGGTGATGTCACTGCTGAAGTGGTCTATGCGAATTATGGCACTAAGGCTGACTTCGAAAAGTTGGCTGAAATGGGTGTGGATTTAAAAGGTAAAGTAGTGATCGCACGCTATGGAGGCAATTTCAGAGGCTACAAAGCAAAATTCGCTGAGGAATCCGGAGCTGCCGCTTTGATTATCTATACCGATCCGGAAGATTCCGGTTCTGGGAAAGGCGGAGTGTATCCAGATGGCCCTTTCTTCAACGAAACAACTATACAGCGAGGCTCATTACTAACTTTGGATTATACAGGAGATCCCTTAACTCCATTTAAGCCAGCACTTCCAAGAGATGGTGCAAAACAAGCCAAAAGACTGGATCCATCTGAAGTTGCTTTTCATACCATTCCAGTTTCCCCTATTGGATATGGCGCCGCAAAAGAAATCCTAAGCCGAATGAAAGGTTCCGCTGTACCCGAAGCTTGGCAAGGCGGATTGCCATTTGACTATAAAATAACGGGAGGATCTGATCTGAAAGTGCGAGTTATGGTAGATCAGAAATCAGACTTTATCCGTGCTAATAATGTCATTGGAACTTTTGTCGGAAGCAAATATCCCGATGAGTGGATTATCCTAGGAAGCCACTATGATGCTTGGAGCTTTGGAGCAACTGACCCCAATTCAGGAACTGCAATGATGCTGACTTTGGCTGAGGCCATTGGTGAATTAGTGAAAAATGGTGAAGCCCCTGCCCGATCTATTATGATTGGACATTGGGATGCCGAAGAGCAAGGAGTGATTGGTTCTACCGAGTGGGTAGAGCAATACCAAAAAGAACTGGGAGCCAAAGCAGTAACTTATATGAACTTTGATGGTGGAGTATCAGGCAGAAATTTCGGTATTTCTTCTGCCCCTACCTTGAAAAATTTGATCATAGAAGCTTCCAAAGAAGTTCAATACCCGGATTCCTCGAAAACTGTTTTTCAGGTATGGGCTGGTAAAAATGAAGAGCCAAGGATAGGAAACCTTGGAGGTGGTTCGGATCATATTGCATTTTATATGCATGTGGGCGTACCAAGTTTGAGTGGTGGAGTTGGTGGACCTACAGCCTATCATTCCAATTATGACAATTTCAATTACTACAGCAAATTTGTGGACCCTAGCTTCAAAATGGGCGGTACAGTGGCTCAGGTGATTGGGATCCTTACACTTCGACTTGCAAATGCGGAAGTGATTCCTTACGATGTTTCCCGCTATGCGCAAGACCTTCGTGGACACTTTGACAATGCTGTTAAAAATGTAAAAACCATCGCTCCTGATTTCAATTCATTTGATCAAGTCGATGCAGCAATCAAGAAATTGGAACTGAGTTCTGCTGCTTATGAGACCGCATTGAATGGCGCTTTGACTTCAGACAACCTGTCTTCAAAAACTATTCATAAGCTAAACGAAGGTTTACTGGCCTTGGAGAAAAGTTGGATTGATCCAAAAGGAATGTATTATGGCAGTTGGTATCGTTCGCTTTATGTGAGTAACGATCCATTCTCGGGTTATGCTTCATGGATTCTTCCAGGTATTCAATATGAGGTAGAAATCAAATCTACTGACCGCTTGGAAGAATGGGATACCCGCTATGCGAAAGCGATTCTTGATCTGAGCAAGAAGGTGGATAAGTTGACTAAAAGAATCAAGTGATTTTCAAGTCAGAAGTATGAAGTGAGAAATCTGACAATTTGAATCTAAAAAAGGGCGAATGATTATTCGCCCTTTTGCATTTAGATTCGAAATATTTTTAAAAGTACTACCACGATTTAATGGAGTCGGCATGGAGGTTTTTGGTTAGAAAAGCTGAAAAACATTCTTTGTACATTTTATGAATATACTGAGTCAAATTCTCTTATAGAATGTGTCAACCGAAGGTTTCTGAAGTTTATCATTCTTAGGGCGCGGTGGGTAGACATGGAAGCGGGCCGGCGGTGGCATGTGGGGAGAAGCATTTCCATGTCTTGGGCCCACCCGCATACCTGGCTCTTCACTATAAATGCCCACTGGGCATTTACTTCACGCTCAGCCCTCTTTTTGGGCCAAGCCAAAAGAAGGAAGAATAGCCTAGAAATGGATTGACCGTACCGTCATCATTTAAAATGAAATGTTTTAGAGCTACAATCAGATTATACTCCATGAAATCGCTGTGTTGAAGAATATTTTTCCAGCCCTACATAAAACATATTTCCACAAAGTAAGGGTAGAACCTTTTTAAAGAATAGAAGTTTTAAATTTCTTAGGCATTGTAAGCTTTGATTTGAAAATTTTATAAATTAAATCATGGAAAATCAAGACATACGTTGGAAACAGCGTTTTGATAATTTTAAAAAGGCCTTTGCACAATTGGATAAAGCGGTCCTACAGGGAGACTTAAATGAATTGGAAAGACAAGGATTAATCAAGGCTTTTGAATATTCTTATGAATTGGCTTGGAATACTTTAAGAGATTTTCTTTTGAGTAAAGGGTATTCAGATATTATCGGATCCAAAGATAGTTTTCGACTTGCTTTTCAGTTGGGATTAATTGAAAATGGTAATCTTTGGATGGATATGGTCAGGAGTAGAAATCTTACCAGCCATACTTATAATTTGGAAACAGCGGTATCTATTGAAGAAGAAATAGAGAAAAATTACCACAGGATGTTCAAGCAATTGATTGATAGGCTTGATCAAGAACTCTAATTTCCCCATGATGTATAAAGAAATTAAAGCCAAAGAAATTGGACTGTCAGAAAGCGATCTAAATGAGATTAGAGATTTTGCTCGGAAAAATAAAAAAATCATGCAAGTAGTGTTGTATGGTTCTCGTGCTAAAGGTAATTACAAACCTGGTAGTGATCTTGATTTGGTTTTAATAGGCGATAAGTTAGAATTGGCAGATCAGCTTTCTTTTTGGGCGGATTTAGATGAAAGTTGGCAGCCTTATTTTTTTGATGTGGCAATTCTTCAAAATATCAAGAATGATGAATTACTTGACCACATAAACCGGGTTGGTAAAGTGATATATGAGAAACTCTAATGACCTATATACTATCAAGGAGAATTAAAAAGCCCCGAATTTCAAGAATTCGGGGCTTTTTAATTGCTCACGAAGAAAAACAATCTGCTAATAAACTCCCAAAGCTGCAGCTGCATTTAGATTGCCATAGCCATATTCAGAGCTTTTATTTGGATAAAGTGCTGAGGTGGATCTCATTTGATTCAACACTTGGTCTCTATTCCATCCTGGATTTTTTGACCAGATTAATGCTGCTATACCTGAAGCAGTGGCAGTTGCAACAGAAGATCCTCCCACTGTAGCAGGCGTATCACTGTATAAAGCAGTAGTCAAAGGCTTATTTTCAGTACCAGATCGCTCCATTACTACTGTGAATTCTACCTGAGACCCAGAATGACAAGTGCTGCATCGCTGATATCCATTTCCTTCTTTTACACCAGTGACTGCCACTGTTTCAGACATGGTAGCAGGAAAAATGACCCCTACCCAATTTGTAAAGGTAGTTGAGGTTCCTGCTGCCGCAAAAATGAGCTTGCCACGATTGTGTGCATACCGGACAGCATCAGCCACTTTGGAGTTTGAGAATAAATCTCCAATTGACATACTAATGATTTTCACATCACTTCTTTTACCCAAAAGAACCAAAGCATCAGCTACTCCGTCTTTTTCATTTCCAGCATTAAAAATCACATCACTTGTTCCTCTGACAGAAATAAGATTAGAATTGTAAGCGACCCCTACAGCATTTCCTACCGTATTTCTTGGGGAGGCAACAACTCCTGACATCGCTGTACCGTGACCGCACTGATCATTTGGACCATCTGGACGCTTCCACCACCAAAATCCAGTTTGGTAAGTACCAAAAGCTTGCACGCTTCTATTGGAAGATTCCCCGCTATTGAATTGGGCATTCAACATAGGTTGATTTGGGGATAATCCCGTGTCAATTACACCTACCGTAATCCCTGCTCCTGTACTTTGACTCCAAGCCTGAGAGATTCCCATTTGATCATAGTTCCAAGAGGCTTTAGCATTTGGAGAAACACTGACAAAATCTCCAGCAGGAATTCCACTATCTGGTTCATTGGAGCATCCCGCATCACTCAGGATTCTCTCATTTTCATTTTGATTCAGTAGGTTGTAGTCAAATTCATAGCTTCTAGGTTCAAAATACCGTAATTCACCCATATTTCGAAGATTTTGTAAGACCCGAATATTGGTCACCTTCATTTCGAGATAAGGCAAATCCTCATGAATACTCGCTGCTTCATCCTCTGTTCTTGCTTGAGGAGTAGCTTTTCTCCCCATTGATTCATTGACCACAGAAATAATTTTTGAAGCCGCATTTTGCCAAGTGGAACTAGAGACATCTTCAATTCCAATTCTTGAATTTGGTTGTTGAATATCTGCCGGTTGATAGCCGATAGTCAGTGTAGAGTCTGAATACATCAGCGCACTAAATACCAATTCATCTGATTGATTTGCCCAAATGAAATCTCCTGTTTCATTGAGGGATTTCAAGATGAATTGATCGATCTCTGATTGAGGTATCAAGGTGGTTTGGACCTCGGCTTGATTCTGATTCTGAATCACCGGTTGCTCTTCCTGATCACAGGAAAACAGTACTAGGCCAACTGAAAAAAGGCCTAAAATAAGTTTGGTTTTTTGTAACATGATTAAAAAGGATTTGATGAAAAATAGATACAGAAAGGAATTTAAAAATTAAAGCCTTGAATACCAATATTTAAAAAAATAGATTTCTTTTCTCAAGCGATCAATTTGAAAGCCTAAAATGGTAATTTAAAAGAAATAGAGGTTCTAACCTTAAGTTAGTGGAAGACTTAAATAACTGAAATTTTATAAAGGAACTAATTGGGAATAAGGAAAGATCAATCATCGGGATTTTGGAGGGATAGATGCAAAAGAAAAGGCGAAGAACATCAAATTTAAAATGTATCCATTCATCAGCTATTCCAAGCTCGGGATGATTTGGCTGACCTTAAGTCTGCGGGCAAACTGCATCTTCCAACTTTATACCAAAAGCTTAATTGGATGCGGTGGGAAAGTCGCGGCAGCGAGCCGAGCGCTGGAATGCGGGGGGAAGCATTGCCGGCGACTAGGCCTTTTGGTACTTTTGGGCTATGCCAAAAGTACAGAATCAAAAAAGTGAGGGATCTGTTAGGATTCTCGATTGGAAGTAAGAAATCGAGAATGATTGTAAAGTCATATATTTCAATGATTATAATCCATGCTAAATTCCGTGTGACCGATAAAAAAACAAATATAAACACATGAAATGGAACTATTTGACTTCGTCGACAGATCTTGGATAAGGAAATTGTAGCCGCACCAAAGTTTTGTATTCATTAAATTGGTAGTAGAACCGAAATAAAAAAACTTCAATTCAAAAATTCACTCGAGCCAATTGCTCATTCAAATAGGACTTCATCTCCTCCCCTTCCTCAACCGTAATTTCTCCCGGAAGCCCTAATATAAACCTTGCCAAACCTGGAAGCTGAGGGATTTCTCCATTGAAAAAATAGCTGTTCCGATTCTTGATATACATAAATGGCCGGGCATTGGGATGCTCCTCCATCATCAATTGATAGGCCTTTTTACTAAGCTTCAATTTGACCAGAAATTTATTCTTTCCGGAAAATCCAAAAAGTTGTGTTCCGGGCAACACATGCTTGGATTCGAAAGACCATGGGATTTGACTTAATACCACCTCTCCGATTCGTTCGATCTTAAAAACTTTCATGCTTTTACTTTCGATCTCAAAGGCATGAATCGCTTCGTAATTGGATGAAAAAGCAACTGGCTCCACCAATCGATCGCTTGTGATATCAGAACTCAGGGAATAGTAATCCTTCAACCAGACCTGAACCTTCTCCTGAATTCCCTTTCCAATTTCATCCACCAATCTTCCAAGATTGGCCTTAAACAGTTCTTCAGTCACCTTTTTCACTTCGGATCGTACGGCCAACTTCTTCAGAATAGAATCGTGGAGCAAATTTCCCTTCCCCTGACTTTCAATCATGCTTCGAAGCCATTGGCTTTCTTCTGCAGAAAATGCTCCATAATTCAGGGTTTGATCCATTCCAGTCTGTTGCTGTATCTTGTATTTGCTGTATTCCTTAACCACCTCAAATCCCAGAGCATCCAGCAATTTAAAATAGCGATAGATCGTACGCTCATCTGTTTCAAGTAATTCTGCCAATCGATGAACCGGCTTACCAATGTTACTTTGCAGTAAATTGATCAGTTTGAAAACCCGTAAAATCTTCTGCTGTTCGATCTGAGATGCTTGCGCCATTGCTTTTGTATTTAGAACTCCAAATTAAAGAATGAATCCCTGATCCAAAAACCGGATGACAGTTATTGTCATTTTTGATCATCAAGCTCAAAAGAAAATATTTCGGCTATTTTTGAGCAATGAGTCAATCTTCCATAGATATCAAAGCACAAGTCAAGAGATATCAAATCTCTTTTTTCGCGGTGTTTTTTCTAATTACCTATTGGTGGGTAGGCTTCGATGGGATCACCTTCAGTGATGATGTATTTTATATTTTGGCGGGAGAAAGCTTCTGGAATGGAAGTATGGTTTTTTCGGATTATCACTTCAGCACGCGTTGGGGAGCTTATATTCCAGCTGGGCTGATCGGATATCTATTTGGAAATGATCCCCATACGGTTTCTGCAATTTCCTTGATCAGTTATATCGCCACTTATTTCTTACTTCTTAGAATTACTAAAGGCAACTTACAATTGACTTGGATGAGTCTTTGGTTCTGTTCACAGATTTATTTCCTTCATTTCTTGACCAAAGTCTATCCGGATTCAATCTTAGTATTTTGGGTTTGTTTGGTACCCTTTGCCACGATTTATCGGCATCAGCATCCGATCAAAGCTGGAATCCTTCTAGTATTTGCGCTTTTTATGGGTTTTCTTACCAAAGAAACGATTGTATTCTTAGCTCCTTTCCCTATACTACTTTTCTACTTTGATCGAAAAGAAGGAAATGTAAATTTCAAATTCTACACTTGGATAGTACTTACTGGAATCATTGTCGGTGTAACTTATTTAGGGTATTTCTGGATTGCTTTTGGAGATCCATTTTATCGAATCACTTCAATAAATGCAGGTCATTACATTTCCGAATTCACCTATGCAGACAAAGGTTTCTGGTCAATCTGGAAGCGATTGACCATTCTTCCCTTTCAAACCTTTGTAGAGCGAGCTTATTGGCCATGGTTGGTTTTTGCATTGCCAGGCTTGATTTTCGGATTAAAGAATAAAGATTGCTCCTCTTTTAGCTTTTCAATCTCGTTAATCTGCCTTCTCGTAGGATTCTGGTTTATGAGTTCCACGTTGGAGTTTTACAATCCCATTTACCTGAATCCTCGTCACTTGATTATTCTGATTCCTATTCTTGCCTATTTGATTGGATCGGGTTGGGAAAAATGGCAAACAAATAGAAAGTGGCAGATTCGAATTGCAGGATTTTTGATCTTGGGTGTAGTTTTCGCCTTTCTAATGCAGGATTGGAAAATGGCAGCATTCAACGCTGTATTAATCCTTCCGGTTTTTCTTAGAAATCAAAAATTCCAATTGATTTCCTTACTGCTTATCTTAATTCTGCCTGCGATGTATTCGATCTATTATCAAAAGAATCTCAAGCAGTATGAGAATTTAATTGAAATACTAAGTGCGGAAACTCAAGGTATTGATTTAGAAGAACCTATATATTCCCATAGCTTCCTGGATTTTAGTAAAAAATTACTAATCCCAAATGATTCAATGGCTCAGGAATTAATCATTCCTTTGTACAAATTCCCTACAGATTTTCGCGTTTTTCCTTCAAGATTAAAAGTCTTGATTTACGAATATTACCAACATGCCTACCCAGAAGAACAAGTGGATATGGATGCCATCAATCCATGGCTTGAGAAAAACTATGAGCTCGTCGAAGAACGGAAATCCGGGAATGTATTAGTGTATGAATATGCTTTGAAGGAATGATTTTGAAATAGGCTTCATGAAAGATACCTTCGATGAAATACACTTTGTGAAATATGCTTCGCGAAATAGGGCTTCGCAGAAATACATCTTTGATGAGATATGCTTCGCGAAATAGGGCTTCGCAGAAATACACCTTCGGTGAAATATTGCTTTGCGATGTCAGTTAAGATTCCGTCCATAGGACGCAGAAAAAAAACAATCCCTTTTCCCTAATCCCTATTCTCTAATCTCTTATTCTCCCCCTGATAGCTATCAGAGCTCCCATTCTCTAATGCCAAATCCCTAATCCCAAATCCATTTTACCAAGACCTCTCTCCAGATCAAAATATTTCTCCAATGGATAGATGAAACTGCTCACTGCCAACTGCGATCTGATTTTTTCCTCCCCGTCGCAAAAATTCGATTCACATTGAAACCCAGTCGAAACTCATCCCCAATTGTACCATTTCCACCAGCCAATAAGTATTGCTCATTAAGTGCTTGAGAAGTCACAAAGTACATCTGGAACACATGACCTCCCGCCTCGATATCCCAACCTATTCCAAAATTATTTCGAAGATCCGTATTCAGATTTGGAATGTACTGAAGGGATAGCGAACTGCGATCAGTCACCTTAAATTTCCCGCTAAAACCTAATGCCAGATAGAATTGCTCCGTGCCTTCAATCTGATACACAGGTCTCGGATCAGTGAAATAGGCCATCATTGGTGTAAGTTGAATCGAAATCTTTGGAGAAAACTTTCTAGCCAACATTGCTTGTCCAAAGTAACTTGTCCGCTCTCCGAAAGTCGGAGCGGCTTCAGGAAGAAAATCATAATTGGAAGTATTTACCCCGGCTCCACCAGCCAAACTCAAAGAGAAAGGTTTGCTTCCGTTTTGGGTTTGCTGAAAGATATGATATCTGCCAAAGACATTATAGACTTTATCTCTACTGCTTCGGGAAGCGGCAAGGGATAATTTATCACTCAAAGCAAACTCAAAACTGAATTGAATATTTGCGCCATTGTCCAAGCCAAAGAGGTTCTCAATTCCTCCATCCAGTGTCCCAAACGTATGCATAATGGCAAAGTGCATAGACTTTTTATCCAAGGGCTCTACGGTCAATAAATTGATGTGCCTTGGCGCATGGAAGATCAACTCCACAGGTTGATTTTCATTTGCAAGCTTTCGCTCTAACTGTGCAGAAAGGGTTAATGGAATGAAAGCAAGGATAAAAAAGAGTAAAGTTCGATTCATTACTTTTTGGGTTTCAAGGTGGCTTTGATACTGACTTTTTGATTTTCTGCTAGCTCATAAAAGACCAGCTTTGGAAGCGGAATTTTATAATCCGAAAGCAGCACTTCAAAGCCTGCTTCTAACTCCAACTCACCTTTTGCATTTTTACTAAGCGTTCCTTTCACTTCTATATCTCGCTCCACGCCATGAATTTTAAACTTCCCCACAGCTGTCACTGGGCTTTTGGTCCCGGCAGAAAGTGATGGAATCGGTGT
Source organism: Algoriphagus sp. (assembly GCF_029254265.1). Taxonomy (GTDB): domain Bacteria; phylum Bacteroidota; class Bacteroidia; order Cytophagales; family Cyclobacteriaceae; genus Algoriphagus. The sequence goes on from NZ_JAQWXX010000097.1 coordinate 16,919, forward strand.
GATTTTGCCAGTAAACTCTGCAAAGGGATATTTCTCCGTTTCCAAATAATTATCCCGCATGTGTTTGTCCCGAAGTCCAATCCCAGTATCCAGGGTATTTAAATCCACATAGAAATCGAGTAGGTTTTGGGACAAATCAATCAAACCATTTAACTGATCAGAAACTCCGTTGAATTCACTCAAAGGAGCTTTGGAAAGGAAATTTACATTCCCTGATGTGGTCAAATAGCTTTGCGCGGCACTGACATTTGTAATAAAAAAGAAAAGGAGTATAAGCCGCTTCATTACTTGGTTACAGTTAGAACTGTTCCATTCAAGGCGGTGGTAAAGGATCGTAAAGGTTGATTGGCTGGCCCTTGCAAGACATTTCCGGAAGTGTCAAATTCCGAACCATGGCAAGTACAGGTAAACTTACTGCTGGCAAAAGTCCAGTTACGATCACAGGCAGAGTGCGTACAGACTGAAGTCAAAGCTCGATAAGAACCTCCAACATTGACTACAAGTGTTTGAGCATCGATCACCAACAACCAACCTCCAGCAGCAGCTAATGCAGCCTGAGAAGTTAAATCAATTCGAATGGTATTTCCCGATACTGTCACGCCGTTTGAGCTAGTTGGCGGAGGTGTATTAGGGCGATTGGGTTCTTCTGTTTCTGAGCATGCTGTAAAAAATGAAAGACCAAATGTGGTCATCACCGCAGTCATTCCTGCGCGCTCGATAAATTCTCTTCGGGATTTTGTCAGGCTACCTGACTTTGATTTGATTTGTTCCATTGGTCTCGTTTTGTGGGATTTACGAGAATAGAACCTAGTTTGGATTATGTTGTTTAAAAAAAATATTATAAAAGGGATTTTTTGAAATAGAACTTCGGTGAAATAAAGCTTAGCTGAAATACGCTTCGCGAAATAGAGCTTTGCAGAAATACACTTTTGGTGAAATAATGCTTTCACGACATATGCTTTGTGATATCAGTTAAGATTCCGTCCCTAGGACGCATAAAAAATTTCCAATCCCTAATCACTATTCTCCCCCGATAGCTATCGGGGCTCTTATTCTCAAATGTTATATCCAAAATCAAAAATACTTCTTCGTCAAAATCTCATTCAAAACTATAGCATCACGCACTGATTTGGGATTTTTAAGCATTTGTGCATAGGGATTGACTTTGCCAGACTTCACATCACCTCTTTCAATTTCCAAAGTTGGGATTTCTGGTGATTTACCTGAGTCAGAGATTTTAGCTCTTACTTTTTCTTCATAAGCCCCTTCGTAATACTTGATCTCATCATCATCGCTTTTATCATACCACGACTTTTGCTTCTCATAAGTACTCGCAGGCTTTTCATAAGAAGAAACGGGCTTCTGATAGGTAGATTCCCTTTGCGTGTAAGTGGATTCAGGTTTGTGATAGCTACTGTCTGACTTTGGCTTTTCGTAAGTGGATTCAAAACCACGAGAAGGCTTCTGAGGCTGTGGGGTAGGAATCTTTGCTTGAGGTGCAGGTTTAGGACTTTGGGCTTGTCGGATTTCTTTTAGTAAATCCTCAAAAGAAACCAGTCGCTCCTCTTCTTCCGGAGGAGTTCCCGAAGCATCCATCTGCCGCTGTTTTTTCTTTTTGTTTTGCGTAGCCTGATAGATAAAATAACCTATCACTGCCAAAATGTAAACGATGTTTCCCAAATCCATAGGCTCAAGATAAATGTTTCTTGGGAGAGTAGCTGAATTTTGGAGTAAATTTTAAGTTTGTGAGGGGTCAACAGTCCACGGACGACGGTCCACCGCATTTTCCGAAATGTCTTTGACGAATGTTTAAAATTAAGTCAAAGGTCAACAGTCCATTGTCCACTGCTAATTCAACAATGTCTTCGACGAATGTTTTATTTATGTCTACGGTCCACAGACCACAGTTCACCGCTAATTCAAATAGGTCTTCGAAGAATCTTTCAAAAGTAATTCTCATATGCGTCCAAAAGACAGATTAAAATTTGCTGTCGACCGCCCTCTGTGTCCTTTTGACAAAAAACCTCGTCCAAAGGACAACCTAAAATCTGCTGTCGACCGTCGACCGTGGTCTGTTGACAATCAACTGCCCACTATATTTAAAATTCCTTTGACAATCCCCAGATTGGTCTTATTTTGTTTGTTTAATTCGGAGGAAAAAATAGCGTATGCTGCTCAGTAAGCTAGAGATCAAGGGATTCAAGAGTTTTGGTGATAAAATGGTGATCAACTTTGATAAAGGGATCACCGGTGTCGTCGGCCCAAATGGCTGTGGCAAGTCAAATGTCGTGGATGCAATCCGCTGGGTGCTAGGGGAACAAAAAACCCGAATGCTCCGCTCGGATAAGATGGAAAACGTGATTTTCAACGGGACTAAAAACCGAAAACCCTCCAACCTGGCTGAGGTTTCTCTGACTTTTGAAAACACCAAAAACCTCCTTCCTACCGAATACACCTACGTCACCATCACCCGTCGCTACTATCGATCCGGAGAAAGTGAGTACCAAATCAATGGCGTCACTTGCCGATTGAAGGATATCACCAACCTCTTTATGGATACGGGAATCAACTCGAATAGCTATGCGATCATCGAGTTGAAAATGATCGATGAGCTGCTCAATGATAAAAACAATTCCCGACGCGAGCTTTTCGAAGAAGCAGCGGGAATCTCCAAATTCAAAAACCGAAAGCGGGAAACCCTTCGCAAACTTGAAGATACGGACGGGGATCTGGCCCGAGTGGAAGATTTGCTTTTCGAGATTGAGAAAAACCTCAAAAGCCTGGAAAAGCAAGCCAAACAAGCGACCAAGTACTTTGAAATTAAAACCGAATACCGGGAAGCCAGTATCAATTTGGCTAAGAAAAGCATCGAGAAATACAGCAAATCTCTGATCGATGCGGCAAAGAAAATCCAAGAGGAAAGTGATCAGAAACTGCAATTTCAAACTCGAATCACCGATCAGGAAGCAGTACTGACACAGCTTAAGACTGACCTGATCAGCAAAGAAAAACTGCTTGCCTCCCGCCAAAAGGCACTAAATGAGCATGTCAATAAAATCCGGGCCTTTGAGTCGGAAAAGAAAATCAAAAACGAACGACTCCGATTTCTTGAAGACCGCTCCCAGAAACTGCGGGAGCAGATCGATGCGGATCGAAAGTCCAATGATCGTGCAGGATTTAGCATCCGATCCCTACAGCAGGAAAAGGAATCTGCAGAAAAGATGCTGGCAGAAAAGGAATTCATCGTGGATGAACTTCGGGAAGCCTACGATGCCCAGAAACTGATTCATACGGAACATCAACAGGCCCAAAAGGAAATCAGCCTTGCTTTTGAAAAGGGTAAGGAAAAGGTCTATCAGCTGGGCAAAGAGGTTGAGATCAAGCAGATTCAGCTCTCTACCCTCAAGCAGGAACTCGAGCGGACTTCCTCCGATGATTCCTCGCAGGAGGCTTCTTTAGTGGACTTCGAAAGTAAAATCGTCGAACTGAAATCCGAACTGGATGAGTCCACGGCAGGATTTCAGCAGATGAAAGCCAAGCAGGAGGATCTTGATCAAAAGATCGAGGAAACCAACCGCGTGATCGAAAGGATCCGGGAAGAACTCACTTCTTCCTCTCGTAAGCTGGACTCCAAGACCAACGAATTCAACTTGACAAAATCACTGGTAGAAAATCTGGAAGGATTTCCCGAGGCGATCAAATTCCTGAAGAAAAACCCGAGTTGGGGCAAGGATATTCCACTCCTCTCCGACCTCTTGACTACGGATGAAAAATTCCGGGTTACCATCGAGAATTTTCTGGATGGCTACATGAATCATTATGTGGTGGATACGGAAGCACAGGCTATTGCCGCCATCCAGTTGCTATCTGACTCCGCCCGAGGCAAAGCCAATTTCTTTGTGCTGGATCATTTTGAGAAGTTCAAGTCCAGCCAAAGCCAGCTTTTCCCCAATGCCATCGCAGCCACGGAGATCATCGAGTACGATGTGAAGTATGCCCGACTGATCAACTTTATCCTGGACAATGTCTACATCGTCTCGGGAGATTACCGGGATTTCCCAACTAATACAGATGCGATTTTTATCTCCGAATCCGGAAAATATACCAAGCGTAAATTCTCCATTTCCGGAGGTTCCGTAGGCCTTTTCGAAGGAAAGCGAATCGGTAGAGCCAAGAACCTAGAAAAGCTCGACAAGGAAATCAAAGAGCTGAGCAAGAAAGTCAGCACCACCCGAAGCAATCTGGATCAGAAGCTTTCGGACCTGATGAAGCTGAAGGAAAAGAACTACCGCAAGGAGCTCGAAGACTGGCAAAACCGCATCAATGAGACGAACCAAAACTATGTCTCGATCCGCACCAAAAAGGAACAGCTGGCAGAACTCTTGTCCAGCAATGCCAATAAGCGGGAGGATATTTTGGAGCGTATCGCTTCGCTGGAAGAAAGTCTGGAAAGCATCCAACCGGAACTAAGCCTCGAAAAGGAAAGCTTTGAGCAGCTGCAAGTCCAACTCGAGGAACTGAATGAAAGTCTGGAAAAGGAATCTACCCTATTGGCAGAAAAGTCCCAGGCTTTCAACGCAGAAAATATCACGTATCATCAACACCTCAATCGGGTGGGAAGTCTGGATCAGGAGATCGAATTCAAGCAATCGGCCTATGAGGGTTCGAAGGAGCGGATCGAAAAATCCCAAGCCGAACTGGCCCAATTGGATGGGGAGATCAGAACGCTGCTCGATACCAATGAGATCAAGGACGATGAACTGATCGAGCTCTACAGCGAAAAGGAAGCCATCGAAGGCGGCGTAACTGAGGCAGAAAAAGACTATTACGGCAGCCGAGCGCTGATCGATGAGACGGACCAACAGATCCGAAGCTATCAGCGTGCCAAGGAAGCCCATGATCAGCAGCTGCATGAATTGGAAAACCAGAGCAATGAAATCAAGCTGAAGATGACTGGAATGAAGGAGCGACTGAGCGTGGAGTTTGAGCTGGATCTGGATGAACTCATGGCGGAAAATCCTGAACTCGCTCCGGAATTTGCGGACTTCCAAGAAGCTGAACTCCGGGAACTGGTACGCAAGCAGAAGGAAAAGCTGGAGAAAATCGGCCCGATCAATCCGATGGCGATGGAAGCTTACGATGAGATCAAAGTACGGTACGATTTCATTACCACTCAGAAAGAAGATCTGATCAAAGCCAAGCAATCCTTGCTTTCCACCATCTCCGAAATCGATCAGGTGGCTAAGGAGACTTTTTTAGATGCTTTTGCAAAGATCAAGGAGAACTTTATCAAGGTCTTCCGCTCCCTCTTTACCGAGCAGGATGACTGTGACTTGACCCTAGTCGATCCGGATAATCCACTGGAATCTGCCATCGAGATCCTGGCGAAGCCAAAGGGCAAGCGGCCACTGACTATCAATCAGCTAAGCGGAGGGGAAAAGACCCTGACCGCCACTTCCCTACTCTTCTCCATCTACCTGCTGAAGCCTGCGCCCTTTTGTATCTTCGATGAGGTGGATGCCCCACTGGATGATGCCAACATCGATAAGTTCAACCAGATTATCCAGCAGTTTAGCCACGAGTCCCAGTTTATTATCGTCACCCACAACAAGCGCACCATGGCCAGCACCGATATTATCTACGGCATCACGATGATCGAAGCAGGAGTTTCGAGAGTGGTTCCGGTGGATTTAAGGGAGTTGGCTTGATTTGGTTTTTACTTTCCTCCAGCTAAAGCTGGAGGGAATTCAATTTGCATAGGAATGCGGCTTTCCCCTTTTCCTAAAGCAGGAGGAATTCAATTGATTAGGAATGCGGCTTTAGCCCATTTCGGAATTCAATTGAGATTTAATAAATTAATGCAATTGATAAGGAATGTGGCCCCAGCCCATACACCAAAAGGTATTTTGTTTGAATGGGAATGCAGCTTTAGCTCATTCCATAGATAATTCAATAGAATCTAATTGATTAGGAATGTGGCTTTAGCCCATTCCATTCTAAAAGGATATCACGAGTGCAAATGGGCTTTAGCCCAAATAATTTTTTCCTAAATTTTTCAATTATGCCATTTGTAAAAGTCTACCTGCACCTGGTTTGGAGTACAAAAAACCGGGTACCCTATTTGAATTCCAAAGAACTCAGATTAACCGTTTGGAATCATATCCGTGAAAATGCCCACAGTAAAGGGATTTTTGTGGATTTCATAAATGGGTACTCAGACCATTGTCATTGTTTGGTTTCTTTAGGAACGGCTCAAACTATAGAAAAAATAATGATGCTTCTAAAAGGTGAATCGGCTTTCTGGATCAATAAGAATAAATTAACCCGGGAGAAATTTGAATGGCAAGATGAATATTTTGCGGTTTCAGTATCAGAATCAGCAATAGACAAGGTCCGAGATTATATCAAAAACCAAGAAGATCATCATCGGACAAAGGCTTTTCAGGAGGAATATGAGGAGTTTATAGTCAAATTTGGTTTTCAGAAAATAAAAGATGGATTGGGCTAAATCCCTTCCCTCCAGCTAAAGCAGGAGGGAATTCAATTGAATATTCTAGAGCTAATTCAATAGAATCCAATTGTATAGGAATGTGGCTTTAGCCCATTCCAAATATGATTTTATTTAAATAGGAATGCGGCTTTAGCCCATTCCGCCTAATGAGAAAATATAATTTTGTGGGCTTTAGCCCAAATTAGAAAAACATTGGGCTAAAGCCAGATATGGACCTCAATCAATATATTGCCTCCAGCTAAAGCAGGAGGCAATTCTATCGGAATCCAATTAAATAGGAATGCGGCTTTAGCTCATTATATAGATAATTCAATAGAAATCAATTGAATAGGAATACGGCTTTAGCCCAATCATGGAAATATTTTAATCAAAATTGAATAGGAATGCGGCTTTAGCCCATTCCTCAATTAGAATATCTCGAGCATCAGAAGGGCTTTAGCCCAAATGTTTTCAGCCAAAGCAGGAGGCAAATTAATCAGGCAACATTTGAATAGAAATATTCTAGAGGCAATTAAATTTGGCGCCATTTAAATAGGAATGTGGCTTTAGCCCATTCCACCTAATGGGAAATCATAGATTTGGGGGGCTTTAGCCCAATCCTATAGCCAATTCATTTTAGAGAATATTCAAAAAAATCCCCCTATCTTAATTCAAAACATATTTCCGATGCGCAACTCCTCTTTTCTCCTGCTTGTCTTACTCCTCTTAGGATGTAATCAACCAACTGAAACTTCATCCTCACTCGATAAAGACACCCAAGCTTGGTGGGAAACCACTTCTGTACTTTCCAGCGATGCCATGGAAGGACGGGATGCGGGTTCTCCTGGCTATGAACGAGCTGCGGAAGTAGTTGCGGAGCGATTCGCTGCCGCAGGACTCGAACCACTGGGTGATAACGGCTCTTGGTTTCAGGAGGTGAGTATGGAAGAAGAAGCGATCACCCAAGCTAGTTTCAGCGTAGGTGGACGGGAACTTAGGTTCTTGCATGATATATATCTTTCGCCTGGAAGCGCTACCGAAATCGCAGAAGCTCCGATGATCTATTGTGGCTACTGTGATTCCACAAGCCAAACCCTCGTGAAGGACAAGTGGGTGATCTGTCATGCGACAAGACGTGAAGAACTCCCCAATAATTCCGACCGGATAAAATACATGAGCGAAGGCGGTGCCTTGGGAATCATCTTCATAGCAGATCCCGGTTTTACGATAGAACCCCCAAGATGGCCATTTGCCTACAGTCGAAGCGTGAGGCTTGCAGATGCTGTTGATCCTACCCCACCTACACTACCAACCTTCACCATCAATGCGGGTTCTGATGCATTAAACAAAATCATAGCAGGCAGTGGACAAAACGCAAAAGAATTGATCGATTTGGGCAGTAATGGCCAGCCACTACCAGTTTTTGAAGTGCCAGACCGCTTTAGTGCCAGTTTCACAAAATCAAATCGTTCCTTACAATCCCCAAACATCATTGGCCTCCTACCGGGAACAGATCCTAGTTTGGCTGATCAGGCAATAGTGCTTACCGCACACCTAGATGGCTATGGCTATGGTACTCCTGTCGATGGTGACAGTTTGTATAATGGTACGCTGGATGATGCCGCTTATGTGGCGCTACTGATTCAATTGGCAGAACGGCGAGCTGGAAAAGGATTTAAAAGACCTTTGATTTTTGCAATCGTCACAGGTGAAGAGAAAGGATTGCTTGGCTCAAAGTATATGATGCAGCATCTTCCTGTGCCTAAAGAAAGCATCGCTGCAAACATCAACTTGGATCAACTCCGTCCACTATTTCCCCTAGACATCATGACCGTCCATGCACTGGATGAAACTACCCTTGGAGACGATGCAAGAGCAGTGGCTACTAGCATGGGGATCAAAGTTCAAAACGACCCTGAACCCGAACGTAATCTCATCCGACGCTCTGATCAATGGGTCTTTATCCAAGCCGGAATTCCCGCTATCAATTTTGTCTTTGGCTTTGCCCCTGGATCTGAGAGCGAAAAAATCTACAGACAATGGTACCGTGAAGGCTATCATACTCCCAAGGATGATCTTAACCAAAAGATAGACTGGGAAGCAGCAGCAAAGTTCAACACGTTTTTTTATGGACTCGTAGAAAAGGTGGCCGATGGCACAGTTACTCCAGCATGGAAATCGGACAGCAAACTAAGACCTGTTAATCCTTAAGTTGAGTCGGAATGAGCTCAAGGTATATTGCTAAAGTTGAATCGAAATGATACTAAAACATCTGATTCAACACAAAAACACATGAAATTTAACAAATACGTTTTGGATTGATTTATTATCTTCACAACCAACAAGCGCATCCTAGCTAGCACGGATATTAGCTAATGGCATCACCATGATCGAAGCGGGAGTTTCGAGAGTGGTTCCGGTGGATTTGAGGGAGTTGGCTTAATTCCAATTGCGCTATCGAGTTTCTTTGTTATGTATTCTTATTGAACTATAATTTTTAAAGATCAAAAAATGGAAATTTCTTTTTCTAAGGATGAATTAATCCAAGCAATTCAAAAAATCGATCAGAATCCAGAATTAAAAAAGGGAAGACATTCCTCTACTTATGATTTGATTTATGAAGAAAAAAATTACCCCCCAATTTTAGTTCTTTCGATTGCAAATCAGATTAAAGAGGGAAAAGATTTGACATTAGAAGATTTTGGAAATTCTGTTGAAATTCCTTTCAATTTATTGAAAAAAGCAGGTTTTGAAATAGAAACTAAAATAAAGGAAGGTGATACTATTCTTAAGAGCGAAAAAACTATGGGGTATTATGACGAATTAATTAAGTTTTTAAATCAATCTAAAACAGAGGATTTAAAAACGCGAGATTATAAAAGGGAGTATAAGGGATTAAAAGTTAAAGTAAGCTTTGGTCAAGGTTCTCAAGCGAAAATACCTTGGATTTCTTTTCTGAAGTCCCCTCATACCACAGCTGATGGTATATACCCAGTATATCTTTTTTATAAAGATGAGGACTTGTTAATTCTTGCACATGGCGTTAGTGAAACGCATATACCAAACCAGACTTGGAATCTCCAAGGAATAAAAACCATAAACGAACTTTTTGAAGAAAAAAACCTAAAACCCCCATATAGATATGGTGATTCTTATGTTTTTCAGGCTTATGATATAAACTCATTTCCAGAAAAGAATAAAATAGAAAACGATTTAAATGAAATTATAGAGAAATATTCAAAATTAATTTCTTCAACTCCTGATCCTATTGATCATCATGGTGATGATTTTGATTCCAAACATATTATTGCAGATATATCCAACGCAGGATTAATTTTCGATTATATCTTAATAAATAGGTGCATTTCTTCTTTAATTACGAAGCCATTTCTAATTCTAACTGGCCTTTCTGGTTCTGGAAAAACAAAACTTGCACAGGCATTTGTGAAGTGGGTTTGCGAAACAAACAATCAATACAAAGTTGTTCCTGTTGGTGCAGATTGGACTAATCGAGAACCCTTATTAGGTTATCCGAATGCGCTAAATATGGAAGAGTATGTAAAGCCAGATAATGGAGTTTTAGCCTTGCTTATTACTGCAACAGAAAATCCCGAACTCCCCTACTTTTTGATCTTGGATGAAATGAATCTAAGTCATGTGGAGCGATATTTTGCTGATTTCCTTAGTGCTATGGAATCGAATGAAGAAATTTCATTACATAAAGAGTCTAAATCCATCAGCGGAGTTCCTTCAAGTATCAAATTTCCAAAAAACCTTTTCATAATTGGTACTGTCAATATTGATGAGACTACTCATATGTTTAGCCCGAAAGTCTTGGACCGAGCAAACACCTTGGAATTTCGGATTGATGCTTCTGAAATGAATCACTTTTTAGATAACATTGGTGAGGTGAATATGGAAGCATTGATCTCTAAGGGAGCAGGAATGGCAAAGAGCTTTGTCCAATTGTCATTGGATAAATCCCCTTTGAAAGAAGACCTGGACAAGATCAATCCTGAGCTAGCAAGGTTTTTTGTGGAATTGAAGAAAGCAGGAGCTGAATTTGGTTATAGATCTGCAACAGAAATCCTAAGGTTGATTAAAAACCTATCGGTTATTGATTCAACTCTTACTTTGAATCAGAAATTAGATATTGCCATTATTCAGAAATTACTTCCAAAGCTTCATGGTTCAAGGAATAAGTTGAATAAGGTACTTGTGAAATTAGCACCGCTATGTTTAGTCGGAGATTTCAAAATTGAAACTGAGGTTTTAAATAAAGAGGATTTTGACTTTAATTCTGATCAAGTAAAATACCCACTATCCTTAGAGAAAATTGCCAGAATGTACCGAAGTGCCATAGAGAATGGTTTTGCAAGTTTTGCAGAAGCTTAAACCATGGCTGCATTTCCCAAAATAGCGATTGATCTTTCTCAGGTTAAAGATGGACTTGTCTTGGAAATCTATGAGCGCCAAATAGGAACTCTATTTGACCAAGAAATTGATTCATCACTTAATAATGAAGCGAGGTATCAACTCTTGGAAGGACATTTCTATGATTATGAAATAAATGATCCAAATTATTATTTGAGTCTGGATTCTGGAAATATCGTCCAAGCCCATAAAAAATTAATCCATTTAGGAACAATAGCACCCAATATTTATGTGGGAACTCTAAAGATTCCTATTCATGAAAAAACCGGTGGTATACAAGTACATACCTTAGAACTCGAAGTACGATCTAGAAAGGCTAACTATCGAGATGATTATCGAGATATGCTGGAGTTCATCACAGAACGGACTACCGACCTTTTATTACAAATCAACTCTCCAGTATTTCAAAAATTTGAACCTGATTACTCTAATAACACCAGTCCTGAGGTGCTATATCAACGATTTGTATTTATAAAATCGATCATTGGGTCAAGTGATTTTACAGAAGCAGTTCATCGCATAGTTTCAAATCCTGTGACTACTTGGCGGGAGGAAGAGGAACCCACTGATATTCGAAAAATTAAACGATTTAGTAGAGCATCAATTCAAGAATTGGTCAAAGGGAATAACAGAACTGCTTTACCTATAAGCCATTCCTTAAGGCAATATGGATTAGAGTCAGTACCAGTTAAGATTAGAAGTGCACGTAAAACTGATTCAGTAGATACACCTGAGAACAGGTTTATCAAACATGCATTAGAGACTTTTTTGAAATTGAGCGTAGAGATTAATGCTAGAGCCCAAAAACTATCGAAAGGGAATCAACTTGAAAAGGAATCATTTCAACTTATTCAAGATTTAGAATCCTATTTGCAACATTCTTTGTTTAGTGAAATTTCCAGACCCACTACCCTTAAATTAAATAGCCCCGTACTTCAGCGAAAAGAAGGCTATCGAGAAGTGTTGCGCGTTTGGTTAATCTTTGACCTTGCTGCAAAACTAATCTGGGAAGGCGGAGAAGATATCTATGATGGAGGAAAGAAGGATATTGCAACGTTATATGAATATTGGTTATTCTTCAAATTATTAGAGCTGTTACAATCCTTGCTTGCTATTGAACCAGAAGATATACAAAATCTAATCGTACTAACTGATAATGGCTTAAATCTAAAATTGAAGCAAGGAAAATTCACCCCTTTAAAGGGAGTGTATAATTCGAGTTCAAGAAAATTTAATGTTCAATTCAACTACAACCGTTCATTCCAAGGTAAAAATGACTATCCCTCTTCTGGAAGTTGGACCACTACTTTAAGACCAGATTATACCTTGTCCATTTGGCCCTTTGGAATTGATGAAACTCAAGCAGAGAAAGAAGAATTGATTGTTCATATTCATTTTGATGCTAAATACAAGGTGGAAAATATCATCAAATTTATTGATGAAGATATTGAAGCCGATTTAAATATAGAAAAAACAGAAAATCGAAAAGGAGAATACAAAAACGCGGATCTCTTGAAGATGCATGCCTATAAAGATGCAATTAGAAGGTCTGCTGGTGCGTATGTACTTTACCCGGGGACTGAAAAAATAAGTCGAGCTGGTTTCCATGAAATTATCCCAGGCTTGGGGGCATTCCCTGTAAGACCTTCTAAAAGTGAAGATGGAACAGAACAACTTAAAGGTTTTATCCTTGAGGTGATTAATCATTTTATCGATCGAGCTACACAGCGAGAAAAAATAGCTTTAAAAACTCTTCAGGTTTATAAGAACAAACCTCTTAAGGAAGATCGAGTAGATGATTTACTGCCTGAACCTTTTGGAGAAAATAGACACTTGATTCCAGATGAAACATATGTGCTTATTGGATATTACAAATCTGAAGCGCATTTAGACTGGATTAAAAAAGAATGGAAATACAATTTTAGAACTGGAACAGGAAATGGTTCATTAAATCTAGATTTAGAAACAGTAAGTGCTAAATATTTACTCCTTCATACAAAAGGAGATAAAGATTCAAGTCGTTTATGGAAAATCGTAAGTAAAGGACCTAAGATTTTTTCAAAAACTGAACTATTAAAATTGAAATACCCATCCACTTCAAATGATTTTTATTTGGTTATTAGCCTTGAACCAATCACAAATGAAGAATTTCTTAGAAAAAGTTGGGCGTTCAAAAAATTGGATAAATACAAAAAAGGAAATGCTTCCGCATTCCCTTTTACTGCTAGTTTGGCTGAATTAGTTAAATCTTATAAGTAATTTTTTGTGAAAAAACTTTTAACCTGTGCAATAAAAGATGGTATTCGCTGCTTTCTTTTTTATTAAAATATAGGATTCCTTCGAACTAATCTAGCGCTTCGGTTTCCGTCTTGACGATCTGGTATGGGACGGGTTGCTTTTGGAAAGAAAAGATCATGCTGAGGATGCCTCGGATGACCAGTTTGGAGGGTTAGTAGTTAATAGGTCGTACTTGAAAAAGTTTTAACGATTAAATTTACAATGCTTTTACAAGGCTAACAATTACCTCCTAGGATATATTCCGTTTGCTCTATTCGATCCCATTAATATAGGCTCGATTTAATCCAGACAATTACCACTCTTTACTGTCTTTTTTGTTTGAAACTTATTCTTCAACAAGTTTTTCAAGCATTTTTAATCTAATATTCATCTGGTGGGTAATGGTTTTATCGTAGTCATTTAAATTGTCTCCGAGTTTGGATACAAGTACAAATAATTCAATCGCTAGAAAAAAGATAAACCAAAGGACCCAAACAAAAATAGCAACTGGAGATTCTAAAATAATCGAAAAAAGAGTTTTCAGTTCATCAAGAAATCCAACTTTTGACTTTAATTCTTGTTCTAAAACTTCTTGCATATTAATTACTTGTTTTTCCTTTTCATTCTTTGAGTCCCTTAGTTCGGCTATTTGCTTGTCTATTAAAGGTATCAATTCTGCTTTAGGATTTAAAATACTTGTATTTGATACCTTTCTTCCTACTAAAACCATTTTTCCAGTAGAATCAGTAGCAAATTCTCCTTCAGAACTAGGAATTGAAATAGTAGGCCTTAATGAGACTTCATTAGATATTTGATTTCTTTCAAAATCTCGGGAATTCAATAAAGAATCAATCTGAGCAATTTGGTTTTTCAGCTCTAAGGTCTTAATAGGTAGCAAATTATTTACTTCCGATTGAATATCAGAGATTTTTCTTTTTTCAACGTCTTCTTTAAAAATGATTTGATCTATTATAATTGATCCTAAAATTGCCATAACTAATCCAATTACGACTCGGAAGGAAGATGCCCATAAATTTTTACCTATAGAAAGAATGATTTGTCTTTCAATTTGAATGATCAAAAAAACTAAAATAACTGATCCAATAACAGAACCAAGAAGTTCTGTCTTAAGATACCGTTGTGTGAAAAAGAAACCAATAAAACCCCATACACCCGAAATTATTAAAAGTGCTGACAAGTATTTTTTTACAGCTTTTGCAGAAACTTCACTTGAGTTTTTAATTATTTGATAATTATATCCAGTAAGGAAACATCCAAATTTCAGCCACCAATCTTTCATAAAATCTTATTTAGAACTTTAGATTGTGTCAATGCAGATAATCCTCTCATAAATCCTCTTTGGTAGGATAAAACTATTCTTTGTGTCATACCAGCATTTGTTTCGGAATCTTTTTTAAGTTCTGAAACTTTTTCCATATGTTCTAAAACCATATCCTTTCGTGTTTTTAGTTCCTCTACGAGATCTATTAAACCAGCTCTACTCCTTGATTGCATGTGAAAGTCCAATTCTCTGATTAAATCTTGGTAATAAGTTGTAACCTTTTGTACCAAAATTTCTAAATCATATCTAATTAGTTTTATGTTTTCTGATTTATAGGAATCATCTGGATTGATCAAAGCATCACTATAACCACGGCTTTCATAATCTGCTTGAAGAAATTGATAAATTGATTCGATTCCCTTAACCTGTTCTTTGTTAAAGAAATTTTCAGAATTTTCATTTGGCTCATTATCATCCACAAAAATATCTTTTGGGATTTCGTTTGAAGGATTACCTACTAGGTGTTCTTCACCTTCTCTTGATTTATTCTTTTTAAAAAAATCAAATAGACCCATAGCTTAATTATTTAATGTATTTAGTTGGAACTTTATATATTCGATGTCCTTTTTGATGGCAACTTTGGCAAAGTGTAACCATTAAGTTGTTTGAGTATTCCCAAGGGTCTTTAAACCTGTTTAAACTTCTTGAAAAATGATATTGTCTGTGATGAACTTGAAGTTTTTCTGATGAATTGCAAATTTTACATTTTCTACCATCACGTTCAAGTATTTCAATTCTTCTTGCTTTCCATCTAGGATCGAAAAGTGTTGCTCCATAACCTCCGTGATTTTCAGTCCCCTCTTCTTGGACTTTTAGAAAAATATCATTCATAAGTATTAGAAATAATAAGTTCCAATAATATGGATTTAGGTTAATTAAAAAAAAAGATGTGAAGAATATTTTTAGTTTTTAAATTTAAAAAACTAGACAATTTATTTATCAAAAAATCAAATTTAAGGCCTCATAATCGTATGAAATTTCATTTATTGAAGCCTAATCCCCTTTCTGGGGATAGATTTTAATCTTCAATTGAACTAAGCGAAGTTTATAACTACGCTTTTTTATTTTTTCAGAATTTACAATTGCTCACATCCCATCTGATTATGCTTTTCTTACTTCATAAAGACTAATTCGAGGTTCAGAACGTGTATTTTGAGACTCAGAACGATTAATTAAAGGTTCAAATCTAGGTTCTTGAGGATCAGAACGAGTATTTCGAGGTTCAGAACCTGTATTTCGAGGTTTAGAACGAGTATCTCGAGGATTAGAACCTGTATTTTGAGGTTTAGAACGTGTATCTCGAGGATTCGAACCTGTATTTTGAGGTTCAGAACGTCTATTTCGAGGTTCGGAACGTGTATTCCGAGGTTCAGCACGAGTATTTAGAGACTTTATACCTAAAAAGAGTCCTTTCGGAATGGCATAAAAAAAATACTGCCTGCTCAACTAGCAGACAGTATCGGTGTTAAGCATTAAATCAACTTTAACTAATCTTCAGTCCCATTTTCTTTCTTCTTGGGCTTTTGTTCGTACCGCACCTTGAGATCTGCATAGATCGGCTTGGCATTAGGCACATCCATTTTTACGCCCATCTGTACAGAATTGTAGTAGGCATTGGATGGTTTCATCAGATCCGCCCCTAGCAGCAATACGGTATCGCCCAGATTACTCACGATCTGATTGAGTGCATTGTAGCAAGGGTTGAGTTCATGATGCGCTTTCCAATCTTTATTCATTTCTTCCACATTGGCAAAGGCAGGAAGAAATTCCGAATTGGAATTAGCGTACTCCAGTACTTTCTCCACGAAAGGTTTGGAGGCCTCACCCATTTTAAACAGGTCTTTACGCTGCTTTGGAGTGAGGGCGATGAGCATTGGGCTAAGCTTAGCCTGTAAAATTGCGATTGCTTCTTTAATCGCCTTGAGATCCGCCGCAGGGATCGAGATGGAAACTTTGTTTTCCATAAAAATTTAAGGTTAAATGAAAGAATAGAATAAAAACTTTTAGAAGTAAGGGAATTTAGTTTGAAAAAGCAATAGACTTTAGGTCATGTTTCAACACATTACTGGTCAGTGTATTATAAATCCTTTATTTTTAGGTCAATTATGCGGTTTTTGTTAAAAAAATATTTTTTACTTTTCTATTATTTTTTAATTCAAGAGGGTTTTCCCACTCTCGTTTGATTTTTAGTAAGATGGTTGATGTTTTAAACTGATGAATTTTTTGTTCCACCTAAGATTTAGCAAGAAGTCAGAAATCCTTGAGTAGACATTCATCTTGACAAAAAGTGTCAGATTTAAGCGTTTATGTTGCATTTAAAAAAATAATCTAGCTATTTCATAGGATCATCAAGAATCAGCAAGTCTGATACCAACCGAGTCAAACGCCACGGTGGTAAAACGATGAGGGTCTTTGCAGACCAAAAGTGTTTACCTGCAATCCCTTCCTATTTCTTGGTGATGACATGTTTTACCTAAACCCATGTTATCATGAAACCTTACACTATTTCCCAAAACTTAATCCTGCATTTCCAGGATGGAAAAACTAGAACATTTTCCGCCTTGGAAATCATGTCCGCATCCACCACCATTTCAGTAAAAGAATGGATAAAGGAGGAACAAAAAATACTGCTGTTCTCTTTTATTCATTCCAAGCTAAATACGCAGCTTGATTTAACGGAGGTCTCCCCTTTTGCCATCCTGCAATTTGACGAGCAGGGATTATTCACCGGTTCCAGCCTAAGCTTCGGAAATACGCCAGGTTCATTTGGAATCCTTGTTCAAGCCAGAAAAGCCTTGGTAATCCCTTTTGAAAAGGAATTCCCACTGGAATCTGTGGTACGGATAGCACTGGATCAGTCCGGAAAATCTGCAGCGGAAATTTTTGTAGAAGGGTTAAGAAGAATGCCTATTACATTACCCAAAGGTGCCACTAGCTTTATCAAAAAAGTAAGCCATCCACAAGATCATCAGAGAGGTAAAAAGGAATAATTCCCCCGCTCGGTGTAGAATCTTGATTAGGACGAAGCGTAGATTGCATCTACGCTTTGTTATTCTTCAGGAATTTGTAATTCCTGCTTCCCTCTATTTTCCTGCCAGTATCCCTTCGACCCAATCTAGGGCTTCGGTTTCCGTCTTGACGATCTGGTATGGGACGGGTTGCTTTTGGAAAGAAAAGATCATGCTGAGGATGCTCCGGATAACCGGTTTGGAGATAATATAGGCCGTACCAAAGCAATGGGCTTTCATGAGTTCTTCGTTTTCTTTGAGCCAGTTGGCTTGCATCTTTTGATGGGCGATCCTGGGAATGCTGGCTTTGGAAGCATCGAAGATCAAGACAAGTGGGCCACCGTTTCGATAGCAAGCCTTGTTTTGATCCAGGTAAGCCTGAAAGTTTTCATTCGTGCTCTTAGCTCCAGTAAATCCAATTCGAATAATTGGAAACGAAGATTCGTCAATGATTGCGTAGGGTTCCATGCCCTATCAACCTGAAATGACTCAAAGAGTTTGATTAAGCCATAATTTCCATCTGGAAGTTTGTGGAAGACATGGAAAGCCTTCATCAAATTAGTTTCGAATCGGAAGCGGAAAAACCGCTAGGCGGCGAAGCCTTGGGCGTTTTTGATTTGGGATATCGAAAGCGATCTCCACTACCCAGGTGACCTCACTTAGAGCATTTTAGGATTTTCGATTTTCTTTTGCCTTTACAAATCATCTAGCCCATTCAAGCCTTTTAAAAAGAAATCTGCTATTCGACATTTGCAATATTGAATCCTGATCATAGGATTTTCAATCCGTAAAATAAAATCGTTTTTATCCTTCCGCACTACCCCATGTATTCCAAATGATGATCATGCGCGAGAGGGAAACATCATTGACACCCTATTTATCCGGGTTGCCCCAGATAGCTATCGGGACCCGGTCTACCGAGCTGTCGTACCTACGGTACTGGTTAATGGTGAGTGTTTAGTTGATTTTTCATCTATTTACAAATCTCAAAAACCATGTTTTCTCTGTGGCTAGGTGGTTTACCCCCTAGCCCGCTGAAAGGGTGAATTAGATTCGTGTACACTTTGTCATTTTCGGACTGCTGAATGAAGAGGTAAACAAAAAACGCTTAGAAACTATGCTTTCTATGATTCCTATGCGGTTACCCCCCTTTGGTCCCCTTACTCTGCCGCCATAAACTTATTTACATCCAGCCAGTGGATAAAGGCATCAAACCAGCGATTGCTGGTACGCCCAGGGTTGCCCAGTCCAAATCCATGTCCTTCGTTTTGGTAAAGGTGAAATTCTACGGGAATTCCAGCATTGTACCAGGAATCGATTACCCCGAATTGTCCCCGAAAAAGAAAATCATTCTGCTATTCGACATTTGTAATGTCGAATCTTGATCATCGAATTTTCAATTCATTAAATAGATCCATTCCCATCCTCCCGCACCAACCAATTTATTCCAAATGATGATTCTGCGCGGGAGGGAAACAGAAATGACACTTATTACCCCGGGTTGACCCAGATAACTATCGGGGCCGGGGCTACAATCAAATCGCTCCTCTGGAGCTTTTGTAAAAACAATAATTACGGTAATTTTTCAATTCTTCAAAAATTCAAAAGCTATGTTTTCTCTGTGGCTATGTGGTATAAACTAAAAACCCTGCTAAAACTCCGTGTCCTCTGCGTCTCTGTGGTAAAAAATAGATCCGTTTCCATCCTTCCGCACCAACCAATTTATTCAAATGATGATTCTGCCCGGGAGGCATTGACAAGGATTAGCGCTATCCACGGGCTAAGCCCAAGGCTCCTACAAGGCGGACATGCATGAATGGTTTTGTGCCTTTGGCACCAATTAAAAATTTGGAATAGACTAATTTTTCAATCTTCCAATTTTTCAATTCAAAGACTATGTTTTCTTTGTGCCTTCGTGAAAGCCCTCCTTGTTCTCAGGAAATACCTTCCCCTCAAATCTCCTCCTTCGCTTTCACAAGGAACTTATTTACATCCAGCCAGTGGATAAAAGCATCAAACCAGCGGTTGCTGGTACGTCCAGGGTTGCCAAGACCAAATCCATGTCCCCCGTTTTGGTAGAGATGAAATTCTACTGGGATTCCAGCTTTGTACCAAGAATCGATTACCCCAAATTGTCCACGAAAAAGAAAATCATCCGTAGCGATTACATTAAACATTGGAGGCGCATTTTTGGGAACATCCACTGCACCCATTCCTCCATAGATCGGACCGATAAAGGCCAGATCCATAGTTTGCGAATGAAGCGTGGCATGCATGGTCAGTCCGGCTCCTGCCGAGAAGCCGATCATTCCTATTCTGGATACATCGACCCCCCATTCTTCTGCCCGATCCAAGATCATCGCATAAGCAGCTTCCGCGTCTTCGAGTTGATTGGAAAGGTCTCGCTCTAAAGGAGAAGGCGCAGTGGTCGTGGCGCTTCCATCGCTTGCAGGAGCAGGTCTTGGCCGGTTCATCCAAGCAGAAAAATCATCCAAGGTCTCTGGAGTTGGATAAAGTCTATATTTCAGCACAAAGGCCGCAATTCCTTGCTTTGCCAAGGCCTCAGCTACTTCCCAACCTTCATTTCCCATGGATAGCCAGCTAAATCCTCCCCCTGGTGCGACGATCACCGCGGCACCATTTCCTGTGCCTGGAGCTGGAAGAAAAGGCGTTAAGGTCGCCGTAGAGATATTGCGAGCCATGGGATCACCCCACTGTCGAAACCAGGTCTCTGGTGCTGGTTGATCTGCTACCCCACCTGTCCCTAATAGGATGGCATTGGGCTCGCTTGGGTTTTCAAGGGGGTAAATGGTCCCATCTTGTGCTGTGGCAGTAAAGCCAAGGAAAAGTAGGCAGAGTAAAAAAGCAGGTTTAAGCAGATTTTTGAGTAAATGAAGCATGGTTAGTTAGGGTTGAGTAAGAAAGATTAAAACAGGAATAGAATCGAATTAAGGTAATAAAAATTAGCGACAAGAAAGTTTAGAGCTTGAAAGTTTGACAGCTAATAGTTGTGTGATTTCAAAATTAAACCCTGCTAAAACAACAAGTAATTGTAAAGTTTTGTAGGTTAAAGAGTTGAGATGTTGCCTGACTGTAATAGTAATTCTCCAATAGATGTATAATGCTTTTATATCCTATTCTCATGCTGCTGATGGTATGCTTGCCCCTGCATTGGAAAAAGGGCTGCAAAGATTTGGTTTACCCTGGTGGAAGAGACGTGTATTAAATGTTTTTAGAGATGAGTCTAGTCTTTCTGTTTCACCCCATTTATGGGCTAATATAGAAAAGGCCTTAAGTGAATCTGAGTATTTAATTTATATGGCATCGCCCAAGTCCACTGAGTCAAAATGGGTTGGAAAAGAAATCGAATATTGGATTGAAAACAAATCAATTGATACGCTTTTAATCGCTTTGACAGATGGGGAGATAATTTGGAATGATACCAAAAAGGAGTTTAAGGAAACTGAAAACAATTCCCTTCCTGATATTTTAAAAAATAAATTTCAGGAAGAGCCCTTTTACATTGATCTTAGACCCTTAAAAAATAAAACTGATCTCTCTTTATCAAATCCACTTTTTCAAAAGGAGCTTCTTAAGCTAGCAGCCCAACTTCATGGTAAAGCACCAAAGGATCTGGCAAGTGAGGAACTTAAAGCACAACGCAGGTGGAAACTAATCAGGAATTCTGCTTTCATACTTCTGATAGGCCTTTTAGGATTTTCTGTTTATCAGACAGTTGAAGCCATTAAAAATAAAAATGAAGCAATTGAGCAGACAGTAATTGCCAGAACCCAGGCAAAAAAGGCAATTGCCAGTAGTTTGAATGCTTCTTCAAATCTGTTGAATCAGACAGATGCCACGGTAAGTTTCAGACTGGCAGAATATTCTCTAAAATACGATAGTACGATTACGGAGGCTTATTCAGCCCTGTTGAGGGCTTTTTATTCAAATCCTCACTACTATTTAGGTGAACTTCATGGAAATTCATTTTATGATGCTCAAGCTCAACCGATGAAATACTTAAAACCGTCTTCTGAATTTGAGTATACCCCGCCTGATATAAGAGTATCTGAACGTTTTTTGATAAAAAATGGAATTAGGCAAATGAGTGAATTTTTATTGTTGAGCAGAACTATTCTCTCTCCTCATAAGGATTTTGGTCTTTTTTATTATATCCCGGAAACTGACAATGCTGAATATATGGTTGAGCTTTGGGATCTTAAGGATCGCTTCACCAGATTAGGAAGAAACAGATGGAATGAAGAAACTCAAGATTGGTATAATGATCCTTTATACCAGCAATATCTATCTTATAATCAGGTGGATGGATTAGACGATCTCAATTTTTCATTTGACAATAGGTATTTGGTTTTACCAAAAGATAATAAAGCAAACATAATCTCCTTACCCTTTATCGAACAAGAATATCTAGGGAGGAATTTTGATACGTATACACCTTTAGAATTTCAAATTAGTAGCTCAAGTTCTCAATTGATCAGAGCAAATTACAGCTCCTCAGAACATATCGTCAGTACGATTGATTTGAAAGGTGATACCGTTTCTTTTCACCTGCAAAAAATGCCATTATTAACGATTCCTTTTGATAGTAAGACCACTTTTTACAGTGATAGCAGCGGGTCTTATGTATTGGCAGAATATTCTAGTACTACCACGATTTGGAATCTGATTGGTGAAAATTTAGGGACAGGTAAAATTATCCAAGGTGTATTTGTGCCTAATTCAAAAGACAAAAGTGCTTTAAAAGATCTAAAAGTGATCCCATTACTCGATTCTAAGTATTCTAATTCGTACGGATTTGAGGAAGATATTATCGCCTATTCAAATGATGGCGCATTGAAAATAAATGGTTCTACAGTTTATGATTCTCTTGGAAGTGAAGTTGTCTCTTTAGAAGGGCACGCAGAAATTATTTCTTCAGTAGATATTTCAGATTTCGGTGAATTTTATCTGACCGCCACCTGCCCGAAGGTTGGCACTCCTGAAACCAAGTTATGGGATAGTAAAGGGAATGAACTATTAACCATTAAAAAGTTTGGGGGTAAAGTAGGGTTTCTACCGGGAAGTAAGGCTTTTTATACCTATACTATAAGTTGCTGCGCGGAGTGTGACTCAGATCCTAGACTCATCATTTGGCCGATTGAAATAAAGCTTTTGATAAATTGGGTAAACCAAAATCAATTCCACGAATTATCAGATCTAGAGATGCTTCAATTTGGGATTGATACGCTTTTATTGAAAGAAAATTAAAGCATTGCATTCACCCAGTCTAGGGCTTCGGTTTCAGTCTTAACAACTCGGTATGGCACAGGTTGCTTTTGAAAGGAAAAAATCATTTTAAGAATCCCACGAATCGCCGCATTTGGGATAATATAGGCGGTACCCATGCAATGGGTTTTCATCAGGTCTTCGTTTTCTTTGAGCCAATTGGCCTGCATCTTTTGATGAGTTAAGCTGGGAATACTGGCTTTGGAAGCATCGAAGATTAGGACTAGCGGGCCCCCGTTCCGATAGCAAGCCTTGGTTTGGTCCAGATAAGACTGAAAGTTCTGATCAGTGCTTTTATTTCCCGTAAATCCAATTTTAATAATTGGAAACGAAGATTCGTCGATAATTGCGTAGGGTTCCATGCAAAAGAAACAGGAAATGGATCAAAGAGTTTGATCGAGCCAAAGCCCCTAACCAGAAGACTTTACCTGGAGTATTTTAGTATATTCGATTTCCTTTTGTGCTACTAAATCATCCACCCCATTGACCCGTTCTAAAATGAAAATTCTACTTTCCATTTTTGCTTTTTGCCTCCTCAGCTTCCAAGCTATGGCCCAAAGTACACGCCCAAATATTGTGGTGATAGTGGTGGATGACATGCGATTTGATGAATGGAGCGGTGGTGGACATACGTATCTCCAAACTCCTAATATTGACCGCTTGGCTGCCGAAGGAACAACTTTTGATCGGGCCTATCATGCTATTCCGCTTTGCTCTCCCAATAGAGCCAGTATCCTTACCGGTCAATATCCCTCTAGGCATGGGATTATTGACAACACTTCTCGGGACCAGGCAAGCTTTATGCTTGACCTTTTCCCAAAATACCTCCAGCAAGCCGGCTATAAAACAGCCCATATCGGGAAGTGGCACATGGGTAACAGTTCGGCTCCAAGACCAGGCTATGATTATTGGGTATGCATGGAAGGACAAGGCAGCAGTTACGATCCCTTGCTGTATGAGGATGGTCGGTCTTACATGGCAAAAGGATATACCACAGATATCTTTACTGACAAAGCAGTGGGGTTTATCGAGCGCAATGGGAGCGACAATTTTTTCCTGTATATTGGACATAAAGCCATTCATCCGGAATCCTTTCAGCGGAATGATGGAAGTACAGATCTGAGCGTACCAAAGGAATTTATCCCTGCAGAACGACACCAAGGATTGTATGAAGGGAAAATCTTCAAAAGGAGTCCCTCCTATTCACCTACATCGGAGGCGGATGGGGACAAGCCAGTCATTCAAAATGCCTTCAAAATCCGATCCACTATCCTGCAAGAAGATCCCAGATGGGGCAATAGTATGGACTTAGGTGTGTCGGAAGCCTCTATCCAACGACGTGCTGAAATGATGCTTGCAGTCGATGAAAGCCTAGGAAAGATTGTCGCTGAACTTAAAAAACAAGGGGTGTATGAAAACACATTGATCATCCTGACGAGCGATAATGGCTATTTTTTTGGAGAACATGGATTTTCACTTGAGCGAAGATTGCCTTACGAAGAGTCTATCAAATCACCCCTGATTATCAACTATCCAGCACTAGGCAACAAAAAAGCAAAGGTAGCCGGATTGGTATTGTCCATCGATTTGTCAGCCACAGCACTGGAGGCGGCGGGATTAGAATTGCCTAAAACTATACAGGGAAAATCCCTGATTCCTTTGATCACTGGTCAAAAGAAAGAAATCAGATCCTCCGCTTTAGTAGAATACTTTAGTAATGAACAGCCATTTCCCTGGACTGCTCAACTGGATTATCGGGTAATCATAATGGATCAATTCAAATACATTAAATGGCTCAGATTTGATGAAGCAGAACTCTATGACTTAAATTCCGATCCCTATGAAATGAACAATTTGATCGGAAATCCAGCCTACGCAGAAACGATTGTCCTACTTAAAACTGAACTCCAAAAGCTTCAAATAGAAGCATTAGGATTGAACTAAACAGGTCATTTGTAACTCCCTCCCTAGCAACTCGGCTAGCATGTTTCCCTTACCTGAAATAGAATCTAAGACCCTATTTCTGCTATTCGAAATTTGCAATGTCGAATCTTTATTATCGAATTTTCAATCCGTAAAATAAACCCGTTTCCATCCTCCCGCATCAACCCATGTATTCCAAATGATGATCCTGCGCGGGAGGGAATGGTATGGGGCTCTATTTTACCATTGGCTCCGCCCAAGGTTCCTCCAAGGCGGACAGGCATGAAAGGTAGAGTGCCTACGGCACCAATTAAAAATTTGGAATAGACTAATCTTTCAATTTTCAAATCTTCCAATTTTTCAATTCCAATAAATCCGTATCATTCGATTCACTGATCTATCGGGTATTTTCCTAAGCTCTTCCCAACTGCCGGAGCATTTTCACATGATCGCCTAGTGCCAAAAGAAATGTCTTTTTCTCCAGGTAAGGGACTTTAAACTCTTGAGCTGTTTCTGCAACAATATTAGATATCTTCTTATAATGAATGTGGCAGATATTCGGAAACAAATGATGTTCTACCTGAAAATTCAATCCTCCAATCAACCAGGAAAAGATCTTACTTTTTGGAGCATAATTACTGGTAGTAGCCAACTGATGCTTAATCCACTCATTCGCAATCTTCCCATTTTCATCAGCTTTGGGAAAGGTAGTTGCTGAAAGGATATGCGCTGTCTGGAAAACCAAACTAATCAAGATTCCAGTTACGAAATGCATAGACAAAAAGGCCAAGATGATAATCCAAGCAGGTAGTGGTACCATAATCAGAGGCAGCACCAAAGCATAGGAGTAATAAAGTATTTTCCAAGCTGTAATTTTCAAGATCTCTTTTCTGAAATCCCCATCAGCTTTGAAGTAACCCATTTTCTTATAGCGATTCGCTCTCACAAAATCCTTGGTAGTAATCCAAGAGATGGTAGAAAGACCATAGAAAAACCAGATGTAGAGGTACTGGAATCGATGGATCCAATAGCGCTTGGCATTCGGGCTAAAACGTAGGAAAAACGGTGCATTGATATCATCATCCCCATGATCAATATTGGTATAGGAATGGTGAAGCACATTATGTTGGATTCTCCATACGCTGGCATTGGCACCAATCAGATTCATGGTGTAGCCAAGGTACTTGTTGATCAGGGGGCTTTTAGAATAGGATCCGTGAATGGCATCGTGCATCACTCCCATTCCTATGCCTGCCATACCCAAACCACTGAGGATATAGAGCCCAAACAGCAGCCAGGTACTAGTCACCAATCCCGAGCCAATAAAGCCTAGCGGGATAAAGAAAGCCGAAAGCATGAAAATGGTTTTAACCACCATGCTACGATCTCCATGTTTATCTTTGTTACTGGTTTTGAAATATTCATTCACCCTTGAATGCAGGGTTTTTGAAAAATCAGAAGCTCCAGTTTTATCGAATTTTATACTTTTCATTTGCTCTTTTTAAACGCTTATCTACCTCTATACTCTTCAGGTATAGCGGATTTCAAAGCGGGTTTTATTCGTTCAATAGGTTTGTAATTCGGCAAAAATCAATTCCAATTCTGGACGGGTCTTTTCCAATTTTTTGGAGAGACTTTCCATCATCTGTTCTCGTTGACCTTCTTGGTATTCAAAATCCATATCAAGTAAAATTGAGAATCGCTGTTTGAGCATTACCTTCTGCTCTCTCCAACTCCGTATTATGTTCATGCCTTTGTTGATTAGTGTTTAATGGATTATCTCTCTTTCAAATAGCGCCAATTCCTTCTTTTCAGGATCATCGACAAAGGTGCAGTAGTAGATCTTGGCGAAATATTTCCTGACAATCATCTTGACATTCGGAGCTACTTTGGTAGTCACATGCTCACCTATTTTGAAATAGGTTTCTTCTGGGGTATCCATTGGGTTTGTTTTTTAGTCTGTCTTGCTCTCTAGTCAACAGTTTAATACCAGTATTAATTCATAGTGGCTAATATGAAGTACATGATTCGGGAAAATAGAATTTTATTAAAATTGCTTTTGGAAAAATAAACTTGCTTGATCTTTAGCTAAAGGCATATTTTATTTTTTAAAAAAAAATTCCTTGCCGTCAGCAAGGAATGATTTATTCGCTAAGAGGGATGAAAATAACTTGACTGAGTTTATTCTCTTGCCGCTTCTAAGGCTGCAATATTATTGTCTGTATAGTACTTGTCTCGATATTCTTGAAACTCTTCTTCCAATGCCGAAACTAAGTTGAGATTGGCATCTACATTCTGCCACATTTCAGGGAGTTTCTTCTCCAAGAGACTAACGCCTAGGTTAATATTATCTGCTTCTATCTTCGATATTTTTTTCAAAACAGACAGTTGGCTATTTCTCAAATCTTCAAATTCATTTAGGATTTTATCCATTAATTCTACTTTCTCTAATTTATTCATGGGTCATTTTTTTTTAAGAGTATAAAAATTTGCTACTCTCAGAATATACGAAATAAAAAGGACAATGAAATTCGAGCAAAATGGGAATGCACACTGGAACCTTTTTTCTTCCTATCAAAAACCCGGGGAAACCCTAAAATGAGATTGTATTTGCACCATACCGCTTTTTCTTAAAATCCGCATCCATCAGAACCCAATGTTCTGGATCTAAGACAGTCTCTTTGGGTTCAGAAGTTACTTTGAGTATAAACTCGTTGGTCTTTTTATCTACGTTCAGGATTTCCATCTGAGTTTTTCCATCCTTATAATGGACAGCTATCTGCACGGGCATTTGGAATAAACTACCATCTTTCTGAACTTGATTCAAGTTGATTTTTACTTCTTGGTTCTATAAGCTGAACCTTTGGAAAGTATAATTCGCCTCAATAGGGCTCAATTTTAGATTTCTCACTTAAGCCTTCTAATTTCAAAAGCTATTTTCCTATGATTCCTCCGTGAAAACCTTTGCGTACTTGGTGGTTAAATAAACTCCTTCATTAAAAAATCTACTACCCCTTTCTTACCATCTCAATATGCTCGATCCCATCCTCATCATAGACATCTCCATCGGATACAAAACCTAAAGAAGCATAAAAACCATGTGCATAGGTTTGTGCACCAAGACGGATAGCTCCATCCCCAAAAAATTTATGACAATACTCAATGGATAACTCCATCAGAGTTCTCCCAAGACCCTTTCCCCTAGCCGATGGCGAGGTAATCACTCTTCCAATTGCCATTTCAGAATAGGATAAACCAGCAGGAACTAATCGACTATAGCCTACCAGTTCATCACCTGAATACAATAGCAGATGGTAGCATTTTTGATCCTTATTATCCTGATCCAGAAACACGCAGTTTTGCTCCACTACAAACACCTCGCTTCGTAATCGCAATAAATCGTAAAGTTCATCCACAGTAAGTTCCTGAAAAGCTTTGACAGTATGGGTTAGGTTCATGGATTTAAAGTTTGAAAGGATGTGCGATTTTAATTGGTATTCCAGACTAATGAAGATGCAATTTAAGACTGTCCTCGGAGGATTACTACTTGTTTATGGGTAGTCATTACTTTTAAAATTCAAAAAATCAATATCATTTTATACCGAGCTGTAGTTCAATCTCCACAAGTTGATACTGTATAAGTAGCTAGTTTAAAAGTATAAATAGAAGCATAAAATTATATATATCAGATATTTATCGTAAATTCTAATTTTAGAAACCTTAATTCTGAGATTAGAATGGATTAAGTTGACTGATTATAAATTTTTAGTGCGAGTACTTACAGGGAAGTCGAAAACTGATTAGAGTAGGCATCAAGAAAAAGTAACTTTTTATGAAAAAAATTATCAAGTATGGCCTAAGTCTGGCCTTTGTCACATTACTTCTTGCTGCTCCAGTCCTTGGACAGGATATGGCCAAGGTAATGAAAGAAATGACCGCCACTTATGAAAAAGCATACAATTCAGAAGATGCTAAGACATTGGTAGCAATGTACACTGAAGACGGGGTCCGAACTTTTGATGATGGTAGAAATTACCAAGGATCTGCAGAGTTATTGGCAGGTTTTATGGCTGAGTTCGAAGCCAATGATCTAAAGGTAAAGATCTCTATGGGAGAAATCACTCCTGCTGGGATGGATAAAGCCACCTCAACCGGTACTTATGAAGTCAAAGGAACATTGGGAACAGGTGAAAAGGTGAGCTACATGGGCAAATACACCAACTCTCTGGTAAAAGTCAATGGAGTTTGGAAAATAGCGAAGACTGCTGGGGAGACTATTCAATAAAGATTCAACCCATCCAACCTTTATTAAGCATCTCATTCCTTAGGAGTGGGATGTTTTTTTTTGAGTAATTCAATTGGGAGGCTAGATTATCCGCAATGTTTCCTGTCTGCATAGTATATAAGCTTTTATAAGTAAAAGAAGCTTTAACAACCTTTTAACCCTCCATTTCTAGACTGAATAAGCAGCTGCTTAAGCTAGGTTTAATTTCCATAATTAAAGGTGTCACCAGTATTTACCACTGATCAAAAAGGATAAACATATTAACTAAGAGTCGGTTAAGTCTATTGTGAGTCTAAATCAGAACTGAATTAATACTATTGAAGCCTTTGAAGATGAATACAACTTTACTTAGTAAACCAATAAGGAGGTCAATTACTTTTGTTTTTTTTCTCCTAATTTTTAATCCATTAATCTCTTTTGCCCAGACAAGTCAGGTTTCAGGAAGACTAATTGATTCCAAGACTCAGGAGCCTGTAAGTTATGCCCAAGTTGCCCTGTTTGGAAACTTGGAAAGCAGTAATCCTGAAGCTTACTCAGATACCAATGAAGAGGGAGTTTTCAATTTGAACGTTCCCGCCGGAAAATATGTGTTCAAAGCTTTTTTTCTCGGTTATCAGGATCTGATTGTTTCAGACCTTGAAATAAGCGGAGCTACGAATTTGGGTGAGTTGGTTTTTGTGAGCGAAGGTCAAAATTTGGAAGAAGTACTGGTTACTACCTCCAAACTACCTGTACGAACTACCCTCGAGGGCTTGATTGTCACTCCAGAAAACAACTTGGCCAATGCAGGTGGAACCTTATTCGATATTCTGAGAAATACCCCTTCAGTATCCGTAAGTGAGGATGGAGGGATTTCATTGAGAGGAAGTTCCAATACCAATGTGCTCATCAATGGAAGGAATTCATCACTGACTCAAAACCTCGATCAGTTACCTGCTAGCATTGTCGAGGAGATCAAAATCATCAATAATCCTAACGCGCGTTATGATGCCGAGGCTGAGGGTGGCGTGATTGATATTGTATTAAAGAAAGGAATTGAACTGGGAACTCATGGTGGATTAGAAGGAACCTACGGAACAAGAAATAGATCTAATATAGGGGGAAGAATCAACCACCGTAATTTCAATTTCAATGTTTATGCAGGGTTTAATCATAGAAACTGGAAGTCTATCGGTGAAAGAAGATCTACCCGAGTAATCTTTGAAGACGACGAAACACTTAATCAAAATACCACAAGCTCAGACCTGGATATCGGAAATAACTTCAATTTCGGCTTAGACTACACTTTCGGAAACAATACGCTTAGCTATGAAGGCGTATTTCAGGCAAATGAAACCAATAATCTCAATACACTTTTTGCCCAACAGGTTCGGCAGGGAAAGAATTTCGATTATGTCCGCAAAAATGATGAAAATGAAACTGATGATGGATTAGACAATACCTTGATTTTTGAACATAATTTCAAAGACAAAGGTCATTTGTTCCGTGCAACAGCCAGTCACTCCTACCGAAATCAGTTTAAAACTCAGAATATTGACATCTTCAATAATACACTTCAGCCTTTACCTGAAAATTTGACAGGACAAGAACGTGCGTTTACAGATGAGGTTCGAAATATTACGGTGGTTCAAGCTGATTACATTAAGCCGATGGAAAACGGAACATTTGAAACTGGCCTAAAATCTAATTTTAGAAAATTTGATAATGATTTTCAATACCAACGATTTGATGAGGGAAGCCAAGATTTTGTGACTGATCCGTCAGTTAGTAATCGCTTTGTCTATGAAGATCAAATTCATGCCGGCTACCTGATTTACTCCGGTAATAAATCAAAATTTGAGTATGGAGTCGGTGTCCGTGGTGAATTCACTCAAGTAGATACCTACCTGTACAATTCAGATGAAGCAAATCAGCAGCGTTATTTCAATTTGTTTCCAAGTGTCCAAGGGTTATACAAGGTCAATGATACACATGGAATTAAATTCACCTACAGCCGTAGAATAGATCGTCCAAGAGCTTGGAGACTAAACCCTTTCCCAAATATTACAGATAGTCTGAATGTCAGAAGAGGTAATCCAAACTTGATTCCTGAGATGATCAATTCCTTCGAATTAGGACACTTAGCCAACTTTGAGAAGACCAGCTTAACGACCAACCTATTCTATCGAAAAATCAACAATCAGATAGATTTTATCACGATAGTAGAAGATGGGATATCTTATTCCCAACCAGAGAATTTAAATTTTGCCCAGCTCTATGGAGTGGAATTTATAGGAACAGCAGAACTTACAGATTGGTACTCACTCAATGGTGGGATGACTTTTTCTGGAATTGAAGTGAATGCATCGAATATCAGTGAAGAGTTTACCAATAAGGGCTTCACTTGGAATGCCAAGCTTAATCAGGATTTCAAACTTCCTTTAGGATTCAACTTTCAGATTGCTGCCAATTATGAATCACCGGAAATTCAAGCTCAGGGAAAAAGTCTCGCAGTATATTTCATTGATACCAGCATTCAAAAGTCATTTTTGGAGCGAAAAGGAAGTGTCACTTTGAGCGTAAGGGATATATTTGATACTAGAAGATATGCAGGCAATTCACTGACTAATAGCTTCTCTCAGGATTTCTATTCCAAACAAGAAACAAGAATTATCTTACTTTCTGCACGATTTAATTTCTGATCAAAAACAGCTCAGAAATAAAATAAAAGAGCATAATAATATGGCAAAGGCCCTTTATTATGCTCTTTTTCGATTGATTAAATTAAGTAAATTCTAAAGTTACTTTCTGTAAGCCGATTGCCGCTCCACCATCCAGCCAGGATATTGCATAGGCAAAGGACTTACTTCATCGATTTTTGCAAAATCTGAAGCAGTCAATTGAATTTCAGTTGAAGCAATATTCGCATGAAGTTGATCCAATGATTTTGCCCCAATTATAGTACTGGTAACACCTTTTTGTTGTCTTACCCAAGCTAAAGCAATTTGAGCAATACTAGCAGAATGTGCTTTTGCAATCTCACCCATTACATCCACTAAATCATAAGCTTTTTCTTTGTCGATTGGGGGGAAATCAAAATTGGCCCTTCTGGAATCTGCGTCTGCCCCTTCCCGGGTGAATTTGCCAGTGAGAAAACCCCCAGCTAATGGACTCCAAGGGAAGATCGCCAAGTCATGATCAGCTGCCATTGGAACCAGCTCATGCTCAATGTCTCTGCTCACGGCAGCATAATAGTATTGAAGCCCAATGAATTTGTGATAGCCTCGGTAATGCGCAATTGCTTGTGCTTTGGCTACCATCCAAGCAGGCCAGTTGCAGATGGCGATATAGCGTACTTTGCCAGATTCCACAATGTCATTAAGTGATCGAACAGTCTCTTCCAAGGAAGTTGATGGATCTACTCCATGGACATACAGGATGTCCATATAATCCAATTGCATTCGTTTTAAACTGGCTTCAACGGAATTGAAAATGTGATATCGAGATAGCCCGGTGCTATTTGGTTTTTCATTCATTCTTGCCAGCACTTTCGTGGCAATGATGATTTCATCTCGATTCACTTTCAGGTCAATTAATCCCTGCCCCAGAAGTTGCTCCGATTGACCAAAGGAATAGGCGTTAGCAGTATCAATAAAGTTGATTCCAGATTCAATGACGGCAGAAAGCATTTCATTTACTTCTTTCTGCTGCAGCTTGCCGATTTTCTCCCAAATCCCAGCATTCTGCCCGCCAAAAGTCATGGTTCCAAAGCAGAGTTCGGAAACCATCAAGCCTGTTTTACCTACTAAATTATACTTCATTTTGAGTTTGAGTTTTAGTTATAAATAATTCAGTTGCCTGTATTTTACTTAGTTTGCGCTATCCTCTCCTTTTTCTTTTTCCTTTTCTTTGGAGAATTGCTTTTCATAAAAGTCAAAGATGCGTTTCCATTGATCATGGAAGTCACTTTCACCACTAGCCCAACCAGCTCCATGACCACCTTTTAGGTAATTCACCCAAACCACCTCTTTACCCAATCGACGCATTGCGTAGTAGAGCTCACGAGAATTAGTTCCTGGCACATTCCAATCACCTTCGCCTGTTAGGATTAGGTGGGGAGTTTTGATGCGGTCGGCGTGCAATACTGCGGTAGTTGCAAAGTATTTCAATGGATCATCCCATAGTGATCCTCCAATTCGGTCTTGCCCTACTTCTGCTGCAGCATAGTTTCGGGTTCCGATTTTAGGGCTATCTCCTAAGAAACTGATTATATTAACCTTCCCAGAAATATTGATTGCTGCTGCAAATCGATCCGTTTGCGTGATTAATAAGGATGTTGCGTAGCCACCATAACTCACGCCATGTACCCCGACTTTATCATTATCCACCTTTCCTTCATCTACCAGTTTATTGATGACAGAATTGATGCCTTTTACCCAAGCCTCACCAGGGTATCCAAGCTCTAAATCAACGGAAGGGCGAAGTGCAAAGTAACCCTGATTAGCAATAAGGTTCATGTTGCGATTGTAGCCATTGTCAAAAAACGTCTCATAAACTTCACATACCAGTGGGTATTTTTTGCCTGGTTCATAATCTACCGGATAGTACAAAACCCCTTTTAATTCCTTGCCATCCATATCACGGTAGCTGATTAATTCTGAACGTGTTAGATTCTTGTTGCTCATCCATGGGTTCAAATCTGTCAGCGATTTCATATTGCTAAAACTAGCATCGGTTGACATTACATTTGATGGCATATCCCCGTCTGAAACACTTAGGATGTACTTGCTTCCATCTTTAGATTTCTGAACGTTAGTATATAGATTACTATTGATCAAAACATCTTCCATCTGCTTCGCTTCTAGATCAAACCTTGTGAAGCCTCTCTCCCATTTTTCTTTGCTGGAATAGTTGAAAAATAGGTAGCGCTCATCTTCTGACCAGTTTATAAGGTCCAGACTTGGAGCTTTTTCTTTATCCTCAAGTAATTCATAAATCATTTCAAGTTGATCACCTGCTGTATCAGTCAGCCAATACCCTTTTTCCGAACTTAGCAATAATTTTCCATCGCTCGGACTCCAGGTCATGATAGAAAACTTTACTTCCTTTTTCTTTTCTTCATCAGAGTATGCTTTTCCTTTGGTTAGATTTTTTGCATTATCCTCCCCTAGCGTTTGGATATAGACATACCCAGAATCCACCCAAGCGTATTTGCTTTTATTTTCTGTCCATGTGAAATTCCGTCTTTTCTCATTTCGGGGATAGATGACTTTTGCTGTATCTTGAGTAATCAGATTCAAGTAAGCAGTTTGATATTCTGTTCCTTTATTTCGCTCATAAGCGGTTTTTAAAGGAAAGACCTCATTGAATATTAAATGTTTGCCATCGGCAGCTATATAGATTCCATTATAATTTGATTCAGGTAAAAGTTTGGATGCTTTGCCATTTGAAAGATTGACTTGATGTACTTCCGTAAGGCTATTTGTATTTCGTATTTCATCCCATTTCAGGAATGGCTTTGAACCATCATAAACTACAGTTGGGCCATTCGTAGCTTCATTATAAATTTCCATCGCTCTACCTAACCAAGATGACTCACGGGTATGGACCAATACCGATTTGCTATCTGGAGTCCAGGTAAGGTCTGAATTTGCGATTAGAGGGTTTCCTGAAATACTCACCTCTTTTAGCTTTTTACGATCTACATTATAGATCATTAGATGCAGCTTGTCCTCTTTTTCTTCCAAAAAAGCGATTTCGGTATTGTTTGGTGCCCAAGCTAATGAGGTGATTTTAGCAGTCCCAGCATAAGGTCTTATTTCAGAAGCATCTTCGGTGTTGATGATTACTAATTCACCGGGGAATACATTCAGGTAGCTTGGATCTTGAAATCTAAAATGGTCCGTGTCAAATCGTGCACTACCGTCCATGATCATTCCTCCAAGGTATTTCCCATTATCGGAAAGAGTTTGGCTGCTCAAACTTTTTACCCGAAGGGCATCTTCAGTGGTAAAAGCAGTTTTTTGGGCTATACTTGGAGAAAGTACGACTATCCAAAAGAAAAGGGATAGGGATAAAAATTTGATTTGTGTCATGTTTCAATATTTGGTTGAAACAAGATAGGGCAATTTTGAAAAAATTATTCAATCAACCTTTATTAGGTCAATCAACTTTGGATACCCTCCTAATCCTCCTTGATAAGTTCTCGTAACTTGGGCAGCAAGTCATTGATCACTTCAGACACTCGTATCAAGCCATTTTCGGTTTGGCTGTAATTCAATCTCTTCCCGGCAGCCATCGAATTAAACTTAGCAATAAAGTCTGCTGGATCGATATCTTCCCAG
The DNA here is from genome assembly GCF_029254265.1 of Algoriphagus sp. GTDB lineage: Bacteria > Bacteroidota > Bacteroidia > Cytophagales > Cyclobacteriaceae > Algoriphagus. The sequence continues at coordinate 52,287 of NZ_JAQWXX010000097.1, forward strand.
ATTTGGTCATATAATGGACCACTAGAAACAACATCAACATCAGTTTTAAATGTGTAGCTATTTCGGTACTCATTGACAGCATACATATAGATCTCATAGGCATTCCCACTTCCCATTTCCGTCCGAGCTTGGAAACTATAAACTGCATAAATTTCCTGCAACAATTCTTTATCAAAAAGATTAATTTCTCCTGATTGCACCATCGTTGTGTAGGCACTCTTGTTTGTAAATTCTATTGTATTTACTGTAGGACTATATTCTTTACTTGCTATCTTAATTAATGTGTCCAAGTTCGCTTGGGGATCTGTTACCCTTTTTTCGTAATCATCAAGAATAAGCCTGTCTCTTTCCATTCTTCGTTGGTCTCTGACGATCTGACTACTATCCCGTTGTAGGTTCTCGATAAGAATTTCCACATTGTTTTTCAACTTCTTTTTATTGCCTTGTTCCACATTCCAGTTGTTCAGTTGCAAGGCAATAAGGATTCCGATGACCACAAGAATAATTTCCCCAATAGCATACTGAAAGTATTTCCCCACATTCTTTCCTTCGATAAGTTGGAGTCTAATTTTTCTGAAGAACTTAATCATTTTCTATTTTCTGGATTTAATTATCTAACGAAGACTCGGGTCCTGACAAATTATACTAAAACTTTTCCTTGAAATCCTACCTCCAATAAAGTGATTTTTGCAGAATAAAACCTTCAACAGCTACTTTTTACAGAGTTTGTATTGAAGAAACAAATGCTAAAAACATCTGAATTATGCAACTTTTTGTTTAATCCGTGTAACTAGTTTGTCATTCATCTTTAGAACTTGAAAGATATAACTCAAGAGTTCTTACAGTCTGAATGGGAACTGATTTTTATCAGTTTTTTAAATGGTTTAACTCAAGAAAAAAAAGAGGAGATATAAGTAAATTTATAATTCACTGAAATATAAATGGTTATTTCTTTGATCAAACCACTTTTATAAGCCTTAATAAAATTGAAAACTAAAATTCAAACCGGCAAAATAATAAGCATACGAGGCAGTGTGGTAGATATTGGTTTTGAGGACTATTTGCCTTCTATCAATACGCTTTTGCATACCGGAAAAGATAAAAATATATCCATAGAAGTATTAGCACAACTGGACGCTAACCGAGTCCGAGGCATAGCTTTAAACCCAACCCAAGGGTTAACAAGGGGAATGCTTGTAGAAACAGAAGGAAAACAACTTGCAGTGCCTATAGGGAAAAATATTATGGGGCGAATGTTTGATGTTTTTGGAAATGTGATTGATCATCAAGGGAAGCTAAGCGATGTGAAATGGAAAAACATTCATCAGCCCCCCCCTTCCTTAGCAGAAAGATCTACCAAGTCAGAAGTATTCCTGACAGGTATTAAAGTGATTGATGTTCTTGTTCCGCTAGAGCGAGGTGGTAAAACTGGCTTGTTTGGCGGTGCAGGGGTTGGTAAAACCGTCCTACTTACCGAAATGATCCATAATATGGTGGGTCATAATAAGGGGGTGAGTATGTTTTGCGGAATTGGTGAGCGGTGTCGGGAGGGGCATGAATTGTATCAGGATATGCAGACTGCTGGTGTCTTGGAAAACATGGTGATGTTATTCGGACAAATGAATGAGCCGCCAGGCGCACGTTTTCGTGTAGGTCATGCTGCTTTGACTATGGCGGAATATTTTCGTGACGAAGAACATCGAGATGTCTTGCTGCTGATCGATAATATTTTCCGATTTATTCAGGCGGGGATGGAAGTCTCTGGATTGATGGGTCAAATGCCTTCAAGACTTGGCTATCAACCAACTTTGGGCACAGAACTGTCACAATTGGAAGAGCGAATCGCCAATACCAAGTCTGGTGCGATTACTTCTATTCAGGCTGTTTATGTACCAGCTGATGATCTAACCGACCCTGCTGCAGTGCACACTTTCTCGCATTTATCCGCTTCTATTGTCCTTTCCAGAAAGAAAGCCAGTGAAGGAATGTACCCGGCTATTGACTTGCTTGAATCAAATTCAAAAATGGCAACGCCGGGCATAATTGGAAAAAGACATTATGAGTTGGCACAAGCAATCAGGAAAACTTTAGCGCACTACGAAGAGCTTAAGGATATCATTGCAATGCTTGGTTTGGAACAATTGTCAAATGAAGACCATAAGATCGTGAATCGAGCCCGGCGCTTAGAACGGTTTCTTACTCAGCCTTTTTTTACGACTACAAAATTCAGTGGTATTGAAGGTAAAGAAGTAAGTCTTGAAGAAGCATTGGATGGATGTGAACGAATCCTTGCTGATGAGTTCAAGGATATTCCCGAGAGTGCTTTTTATATGATAGGAAGAGTTGAAGAAGCTTTAATGAAAGGAAAAAAAGAGAAGAGCCAAGAAGCAACTACCGAAGAAAAATAAAATGACAATGAACCTCAAAATATTGCTTCCATTTAGAGTATTCGCTGAGGTGAAAAATGTAAAACGGATCGTGATGGAAACGAGTGAAGGATCTTATGGACTTTTACCACAACGTCAAGACTGTGTGGCAGCCTTGGTTCCAGGGATCCTAACCTATGAATCAGAAAAAGTGACTTATATAGCAGTAGACGAGGGAATTATGATAAAGGCTGGTAGTGAAGTCTTTGTTTCTGTTCGTCAAGCAATCGGTGGCGCTGATTTAGGTAAATTACATGAGCTGGTGGAAAAGGATTTTAAGCAATTTGATGAAACAGAGAAAAACATCCGCTCAGTCATATCAAAACTGGAAACGGGGCTGATGCTTCAGCTGGAAAAATTTGGTAAAAAGTAAAATGGAGCCTAGAAGGAAAAAAACTGGAACACCCTTTAGCCATTTGGTTGCTGATAAAGAAAGGCGAAAAATAGCTGCACAAAAAAATAAACGGAGTGTTTGGTCAGGCTTTGGATTATTTGGGATTATAGGTTGGTCGATTGTAGTCCCCACGATGGCAGGTGCGCTCATAGGGATTTGGTTAGATAAAAATTCCCCACAAGCCTTTTCTTGGACCTTAAGCCTTTTAGTTGTTGGTCTTTTCGTGGGTTGTTTGATGGCTTGGAATTGGATTAAAAAAGAACATGGAGAGATAAATAATAAAAACGAAAACGATGAATGAGATAATTTTAATAGGATTAGCACTTTTAGCAGGAATAGGTCTGGGATTTATTTTCTTCGGTGGTTTATGGTGGACTGTCAAAATCGCTACCAACTCAAAAAAACCTGCTTTATGGTTTTTAGGGAGCTTGGCTTTTCGCTTAACACTTGTTTTGGCAGGGTTTTATATAATCGGAGTTGGAGATTTAATACGATTGGTAAGTTGTTTCACTGGTTTTTTTATAGCCCGGTTTTTAGTCATTCACTTGACCAAAGCATACGATTTGAGGAATCAAAAAGAAGAAACTACTCATGAAGCTTAGTCCTGACGAAACTATATTTTGGGAATATGGATTTCTCACCATCAACCTTACCCTAGTGACTACTTGGGGAATAATGTTGTTGCTGGTAATCAGCTCAATTTTGATCACAAGGAGATTAAAAACAGATATACAGATTTCCAGATGGCAGTGCATGCTTGAAATTATTGTGACAGGAATTAATAGTCAAATCAAGGAAGTAGGCATAGCAAAGCCCGAGAAGTACATTGGCTTTATCGGCACCTTGTTCTTGTTTATCCTGGTTTCGAATCTATTGATTATTATTCCTTGGTATTCACCCCCAACTGGTTCACTATCAACGACTGGAGCATTGGCTATTTCAGTGCTTTTGGCTGTTCCCTTTTTTGGGATAAGTGAGAGTGGCTTAAAGGCTTATTTGAAAACCTACTTGTCTCCCTCTTTTATCATGTTACCATTTAACATCATAGGTGAACTTTCAAGGACTATTGCACTGACTATACGCTTATTCGGAAATATCATGAGTGGTGGATTGATTGTTGCAGTTTTACTGAGCGTAGCGCCTTTTATTTTCCCGGTTATTATGACTGTACTAGGTTTATTAACAGGGACAGTACAAGCTTATATATTTAGTATTCTAGCAACAGTATACATCGCTGCGGCGGTGAGTGAAAAAAGAAAAAAAACAACAACTAAACTAAAGGAGGTAAAAAATGGATAGTATCACAATTATTGGAATTGTCTCGATTATCATGGCTGGACTTACAATCGCTATTGGAAGTATATTTCCAGCTATATCAGAAGGTAGAGCAGTTTCAACAGCTTTACATTCAATTGCGCAGCAGCCTGATGCAGCACCTACAATTACCCGAACTCTATTCGTAGGACTGGCGATGGTGGAGTCCACAGCAATCTATTGTTTTGTGGTTTCTATGATTCTCATTTTTGCCAATCCATTTTGGAATCATGTTACTGCACTTTAATTCGAAACGATGGAAATAAACTGGTTTACATTAGTCGCTCAAATTTTCAACTTTTTCCTTTTAGTGTGGCTACTAAAACGGTTTTTATACAAACCGATATTAGATGCTATTGAAAAACGGGAGCGTAAAATCTTAGACCAATTGAATGATGCTGAGGCTAGCAAAGCGGAAGCTCTTAAACAGCAGGAAGAGTATAAAAAGAAAAATACAGCCTTTGATATAGAGAAAAAAGAACTTATGAATACTGCGATTTCTGAATCTAAAGAAATGCAGACTAAACTTCTGGAAAAAGCTAGAGAAGAGGCGGAAGCTTTGAAAGATCATTTAGAAAAAACTGAAAAAGAAAAACAGAATAATCGAGAAGCGACTCTTTCCCACAAGATTAAGCAAGAAGTATTTGCCATTTCCAGAAAAACGCTCGCTGATCTTGCTTCGGTAAGTTTAGAAGAACAAGCTACAGCTGTGTTCATTAAGCGCTTAAAATCCCTAAAAGGGGATGAATTAAATCAATTTAAGAGTGCTTTTAAAAGTGGTAAAATCACTTTGCGAAGTGCTTTTAAGCTTTCTGATCTTCAATTGAAACAAATAGAAAAAGAAGTCAATGAATTGCTTGAAAAGAAATTAGACTTTTCGGTTGAAATTTCTCCTGATTTGATTGGAGGTATCGAGATAAGTACTTCAGATTATAAGCTAGCCTGGTCCATTTCAGGTTATCTTAAGGATTTGGAAGAGCGAGCTTTTGAAAAAGAAATTGTTAAAAAATCAGGTGTTACCTCTTCCTAAGCTATGTCTAAAAAAGAAATAGATACCAGCCTACTAAACACTTTCAAACAACTCGAAGAAATCAGAGGAAATCATGAATTTTCATTTTCCCCTCGTGAAGTAGGAAACGTAGTAAGTGTATCGGCAGGGATAGTAAAAGTATCTGGACTTCCAGGAGTGGGTTTTGAAGAGTTGCTGATGTTTCCAGGTAATCTCTATGGCATAGCTTATAACATCGATGAAAATGAAATCGGGGTTATTCTCTTGGGTAACGAATCTCTTCTAAACGTTGGTGACGAGGTAATACGTACCAAACGAGTAATGGACATCCCCGTAGGGGACTCACTGATCGGAAGAATTGTTGATCCTCTCGGTGAGCCTTTGGATGGAAAAAAGGAATTATTTGGAACCCTACGCTATCCCATAGAACGTCCCGCAACAGCGATCATGGATCGGGCAGCAGTTTCTGTTCCTTTGCAAACAGGATTAAAAGTGATAGATGCGTTGATCCCTATTGGTCGTGGGCAGAGAGAACTGATCTTAGGAGACCGACAGACCGGTAAATCCGCTATTGCCCTTGATACTATTATCAATCAAAAAGGCAAAAATGTGATTTGTGTTTATTGTGCCATTGGTCAACGTGCAGCATCAGTCGCAAAAGTGGTTGCTCAACTTAAGGAAAAAGGTGCTTTGGAATATACAGTTATCGTAGTGACTGAAGGAAATGATCCCCCTGGACTCAAGTATATTGCGCCTTATGCTGCTACCAGTATTGCAGAATATTTTATGGAGCAAGGTCGTGATGCATTAATTATCTATGATGACCTCACCCACCATGCACGAGCCTATCGAGAGTTGTCACTTTTGCTAAGAAGACCACCGGGACGTGAGGCCTTTCCAGGCGACATTTTCTACATCCATTCCAGACTATTAGAGCGGGCTACACATTTAAGTGATGCTCTTGGTGGTGGTTCGTTGACGGCCTTGCCTATTATTGAGACAGAGGCTCAAAATATATCTGCGTATATCCCCACCAACTTGATTTCCATTACTGACGGTCAGATTTACCTTTCTCCAAAACTATTTGAATTGGGGATTTTGCCTGCGGTAGATGTTGGAAAATCGGTTTCAAGGGTAGGTGGAAAAGCACAGTTAAAGGGTTATCGGTCTATTACAGGTAATCTTAAATTGGCATATTCTCAATTCGAGGAATTGGAAAACTATGCGCGTTTTGGTACTCGGTTGGATGAAGATACCAGAAAAACCATCGAGCATGGAAAACGCATTCGATCCTGGTTGATTCAGCAGGAATTACAACCCATGTCAGTTGCAGAGCAAATAATTGTACTTCTGGCATTAACAGGTAAGTTTTTTGATACGATACCGATTCATAAAGTTCAGGAAGCAGAGACACAGCTACAGAGAAGTAGCACAGATCTTCCGACAGAAGTACTAGGACGGCTAAATTCAAATGAAAAACTAAGCGAAGCAGACAGGAAAATCATTTTGGAACTGGTTGAAAAAGTCATTTCGCCATTTCAGGAAAAACCTGATGAAACTTCTAACTAATGGAAACTTTAGCTCAGATCCGAAGAAAACTGGAAGGTGCAGAAGACCTTAAAACCGTCGTGCGAACGATGAAAGCCATGGCAGCTTCTAACATTGGGCAATATGAACAAGCAGGCAGAGCGCTAAGTGATTATTATCGGACAGTAGCCTTGGGTATAGTTGCCTATTTTCATGAAAGAGAAGAGCTGAAAAGAGTAAATAAAAAAAAGCATAAAGTTACATGTGCAATTGTTTTTGGCTCAGATCAAGGACTTGTTGGCCAGTTTAATAATACACTTACTGACTTTGTGAAATTAACTCTCAATAAGCTGGAAGGGGAAAAAATAATTTGGGCGATAGGCGACCGGATAAAAACCGTCTTGCTAGACCGAGGTTTCACGCTTAGAAACTTATTTCATGTTCCAAACTCTGTGGATGGAATTACTCCATTGGTCAGTCAAATTTTGCTCAGAAGTGAAGAAAGCATTAAGATAAATGAGGTGGATCAGATCTATATTTTCCATAATCAACCAAACAATAGCGGCATAGGATATACACCTGTAAAACAGAAGTTATTGCCTTTGGATGAAGATTGGAAGTTGAATTTATCCGAACTAAAATGGCCAACCAAGATACCGCCTCAAGTCGCTGGTGGTGAAAAGGCTACTTTATTGGCATTGATCCATGAGTTTCTATTTGTCAGTCTCTATCGTGCCAGTGCGGAATCGTTGGCAAGTGAGAACGCAAGTAGATTGTTGGCCATGCAAAGGGCAGAAAAAAATATTGAAGAATTACTGGAAAATTTAAATCGCAAATATCATAGCATAAGACAGACTATGATTGATGAAGAACTTTTTGATGTGATATCGGGCTTCGAGGCGCTTAAAAAGAAGTAACTGAATGAAAACAATCAAAAACCTCTTTTTGAATGACTCAAAATCAAATAGTTAAAAAAAGTATTGCAATAGAAATTAGAACTAGAAACCAAAAAAATAACCCCGAGGAATTTCCCCGGGGTTAATTTAGTTGACTTGTCCTAGAATGAGTTTACGCAAACCGTAAACTATGAGTAGAGAAAAAACAAGAACAGGCGGTTCTTTAAGCCTTTCAGAGAGAGAGTCAATGATTAAAGAATTTTTGACAGG
>NZ_JAQWXX010000015.1 GCF_029254265.1 Algoriphagus sp.
TGCAGTCAAGTTCAGTTTGGAAGCTTTTACTGAACTCTATGACTCCTTGACCTTTAAATATATCCATTTTGAGCGTTTGAAAAGCTATAAATATATGCAATTAAAAGGACACCTCTATATATATATATATATATATTGGAATCTAAATCTTTATTGACCTAAATTCTATTTGATCATGAAAAAATTGAATCTAATTCTTATAGGCTTATTTACTATAGGATCTGTTGGTGCATTAAATGCCCAAATTAGTTGTGATGAAACACCTGATCCTGGGCAAACAGTAGGTAAATGTATCTCTGGAAGCAGTGAAGAGGGAGAATATGCTGCATGTGGGGTTTATTATGAAGGTCCCATCTGTTATTTCGGAGAACCAGTCGTAGGAGGATAATTGAAAAAGCTCTCAGGTGGATTGTCCTCCTGAGAGTAATTTTGTAAAGTGAATAGCTATGAAAATGAAGATAAGATTTTGGGATATACTAGTTTGTATCACGATTGTTGTCGCCTGTAGTGCGCCACAGAAAGAAACTACTCATACTGTAAGTAATGTTCAAACTAAAATAAAGGGAGATTATAAGTTGCCTTTAGATTCTGAGACTTCTCTTTACAATAGGTTGAATTCTGAAGGAAAAATTGGGGATAAGGAAGTCTATTTCTTGTTTAATCAAAATGCCAATACATTACAAGTATACAATCTCGAATCCAAATCGATTGATGAAAAAATAAAGTTTGATTGGGATGGCCCCAATTCACTTCAAGGTATGATATACCCTTTTGGTTTTCATTATGCCAATTCCGATTCCTTAATTTTTTATAGTGGTATGTTTAAGACTATTTATTTAGCTAACATTAAAGGAGAAGTCTATAAAAAAGTTTCTCTTGCTAATCATCCTATTGGTTTTGGTTCCGTTTTGCCTGAGTCTCCGATTGCTTATAGGAATGGTTTTATTTACATGCAATCTTTACCTAGTTATCCAACTAAGATACCAGAAGGTTACGTGAATCCTCCAAATAGAATATCCAAGATAAATTTGGAAAATGGTGAAATCGAAGAGTTTGATTTAGACTACCCTGAAGTTTATAAAAACAAGGATATTTCCCAACAATTGAAAATGATCGACATAGTTTACAATCCAAAGAAGGACAAATTTGTGGTGAGTTTTCCCTTAGCAGATGAGCTATATGTGACAGATTTTCAGTCCAAAGCCGAACTACATAAAGCGAAGAGTGATTTGGTCCAAAGTCCCATAGAAACCGACAAGAACAATATAATTGTAGAACCATCAGCTCTAAGTAATTTTTACTATTGGATAAATAATTCCTACGAGAAAATAATTTATGATGTTGAGAATGATATTTATATAAGAGAAGCTAGGGCTGGACTTACCGAGCAAGAATACTTAAATCGAAAATTTAAAAGTAAAAGGGAGTTAATTCTATTGAACTCTGACTTTCAAGAAGTAGATCGTATTCCTTATGAAAGCGCCGAGATGTATTATTCGTTTTTTCGAAGGGGTACTTTCTACTGGAATAAAAACATCCAAGAATTCAATCTGGAAGCAGGCGTAGAAGATACTTTATTCTTTAATTCTATTGACCTAAGACATAATTAACCATAATGAAATACTAGCAAAAAAGGAACCCATCGCTAGGTTCCTTTTTTATTTCAAGCATGTGAAATTTTACTTTCTCACTCTGATTTTTTCCTTGATACGTGCAGCTTTACCCTGACGTCCTCTTAGGTAGAATAGACGAGCTCTTCTCACTTTACCTTGTCTCAATAGATCGATTTGCTCAATCGCAGGAGAGATGATAGGGAAGATACGCTCTACACCGATTCCGTTAGAAATCTTACGGACAGTGAAGGTTTCACCATTAGAGTTAGGGTTTCTTCTTTGGATCACAGTTCCTTGGAACTGCTGGATACGCTCTTTGTTACCTTCTTTGATTCGTACGTGTACGTTGATGGTATCTCCGGCTTTGAATGAAGGGAATTTAGCTCTTGCTTCGCTGTATTCCGCTTCTACTATTTTCATTAGATCGCTCATAGCTTTATGTTTTTATGCTTTCGCTTTTGCCAACGCGTGGCTTGTTTAATTACTTTTTGTTTGACTTTACATCGCTTTTCCCGCTTTCTTCTTTGCTTAGCAAATCAGGTCTTCGTTCGCGGGTTCGGCGAACCGATGCTTCAAATCTCCATTCATTTATCTTTGCTTCATGTCCTGAAAGCAATACCTCTGGTACTTTCATTCCCTCATATTCTGCGGGACGGGTATATACCGGTGGTGCCAAAAGGCCATCCTGGAAGGAATCTGTCAATGCGGAGGTTTCATCATTTAACACGCCCGGGATCAATCGGATAATTGCATCTGCTACTACAGCAGCGGCAAGTTCTCCTCCCGAAAGCACAAAGTCACCAATACTGATTTCCTTCGTGATGAATCGCTCTCTTACCCGCTCATCTACCCCTTTATAATGACCACAAAGGATCAATAGGTTTTGATGAAGCGAAAGTGTATTAGCCATAGGTTGGTCAAAAGTCTTTCCGTCCGGCGTCATGTAGATGATTTCATCATAAGTACGCGTTTTCTTCAAAGCTTCTATGCAGCGGGCGATAGGCTCGATCTGCATGACCATTCCGGCTCCTCCTCCAAAAGCATAATCATCGACTTGCTTTTGTTTGCCCGTTGCATAATCACGGAGGTTGTGAACTTTCACGCTGGCGATTCCTTTGTCCTCTGCTCTTTTCAGAATAGAATGGGAAAAAGGACCTGTCAGCAAGTCCGGCACTACCGTGATGATATCAATGTGCATGGATTAGTCTTCCAGATAAATTTCAAGTAAACCTTCGGGTAGCTGGCAGTAAACTTTTTTAGCTGCCTTATCCACTTTGGAAATAATGCCATCCTGAATAGGAATTAACACTTCTTTACCTTGGTGAGTAACTCCGAGGAGATTCTGAGTATCCAAATCATAAATGATCTGAATGGGTCCAATCAATCCTTTAGCCTCGTCAAAGACCTCAAAACCGATTAATTCGTGGAAGTAATATTGACCTTCTTCTAGCGGGGCAAGTTCCGAGACAGGAAGATAAACTTCCGATCCTACCAGTTTCTCAACCTGATCGATGGAGTCAAGCTCCTCAAATTTAGCTAAGGCCTTATTCCCAGGTTGGAGTACAAAGTGCTCCAGAAAATAAGGGACTAGTCGGGAATTTTTCGCTAGAAATACGTGCTTGAGATCTTCATAATCCTCAGGATAATCGACATCCAGCACGATATTTACTTCTCCACGAAGTCCATGAACTTTGGCTACATAGCCTAATTGAAAGCATTGATCCTTGTTCATGGGGAGTTTTTAATTATGCTTTAGGCTCTTCGCCTTCAGCAGGAGTATCTTCAGCTTTTGCTTCAGCTACCGGAGCTTCCTCAGCAGGAGCTTCAGCTACTGGAGCTTCTTCAGCTACCTCTTCTACAGGAGCAGGATTGTTTGCAGCCTCAGCAGCAGCTAGAAGTGCTTTTTGCTCATCTTCTCTTGCCTTGATTGCGTCCATTCTTGCCTGATTCTTAGCAGTCTCAGCATCCAATGCCTTTTGACGAAGATCTGCTTTTGCCTTGCTGATAGACTCAGACTTGCCTGCGATTTTAGAATCTTTCTCGTTCAACCATGCTTCGAATTTAGCATCTGCTGCTTCTTGCGTGATTGCACCTTTCAATACACCAATTTGAAGGTGTTTCTTCAGCATGACACCTCTGTAAGAAAGCATTGCTTTTACAGTGTCTGTTGGCTGAGCTCCATTCAACAACCATTTAAGAGCGCGCTCATTGTTGATGTTGATAGAAGCAGGGTTCGTGTTTGGGTTGTAAGACCCGATTTTTTCGATGAAGCGTCCATCACGTGGAGCTCTTGCATCAGCTACAACCACGTCGTAGATAGCCATTTTTCTTCTACCTCTTCGTGCTAATCTGATTTTTACTGACATAAATTTTAAATGTATTTAGTGAGTGGATGGAACCCGTCCATCCTAATTTTGGAGTGCAAAGATAGGGTAATTCATTGGAAAGCCATAAGTTGCCTGTAAATATTTGTCAGAAACAAGGCTTTTATTTTATCTTGCTGCCCGGATTGGGAAAAATGTGCCAATTCGAAATTCTGGCCCCGTAGTTCAATGGATATAACAAGCGTTTCCTAAACGCTAGATCTAGGTTCGATTCCTAGCGGGGCTACTTTATTTCTAAGTAAGCCGAAATAATTTTGAGTTTCTGCTCTTTTTTTAGAATTTAATCTTTTCTAAACCTAAACTATTTAATGTCATGATGAAACATTCTATTCTCCTGATCTTTTTTCTTTTTGGAGTCACTAAAGGCTTTTCCCAAGATTCCATGATGCCTCCCGCAAATAAAAAGCATGTGTATACAGCTTCGGTAAGTGAAACGATCTTCTCTTTTGGTATAGTGGAAGCCGCTCCATTGAATACTAGTACAATCCCTAGATTTACTCCCTTTTTCAATTTTGGGCAGCAGTTACATGTTGACTTTTCCGAGAATTTTGGAATCTACACAGGAATAGGTATTCGAAATGTGGGTATGATCAATGATCTCAATGATTCTGTTAGGGTCAAGCAACGAACCTACAATGTTGGAATTCCAGTAGCCGTTAAATTCGGAGATATGGATGGTTGGCAAGCTGCGTTGGGATTTGAAGCTGAATTCGCCGTTGCCTACAAGCAGAAAGTGTATGTGAATGGAGAGAAACGAAAATCGAGCGGATGGTTTGACGATCGGAATAATCTATTTCAACCATCAGTTTTTGCAGAGCTGATGGGTAAAGAGGGGAATTACATTCGTTTTAAATATTACCTATCTGATTTCCTTACATCTGATCAGCAGATTAACGTTCCGGGGGTAGAATACAGGCCTACTCAAAGTCAACTTTTTTATGTTTCTGTTGGCTATGTAATTAAGAATAGAGACATCAAAACAATGAAATAAATAAAAAGAGCTTCGGCTCTTTTTTTGATGAAACGGATAGTAGTAGAAGTAATTCTAAAGATTGAATAAGGTAGAAAAACCTATTTTTTGCCTACATTATCCTACCCAAATGACTTTATATGCCTGATCGCAAAAGACTTACTCTGAAAGATATTGCCAAAGAACTTGGAATATCTGTCTCTACGGCTTCAAGGGCATTAAACTCCTATGCTGGCATATCGGATGAGACAATCAAACTGGTAAAAGAATTTGCTGAAAAGCATAATTATGTACCAAATACAATGGCGGTTAATTTCCGAAAGAATAAGACGATGACTGTCGGAATGATTGTCCCCGAATTGGTTCATTATTTTTTTTCCTCCGTGATTTCCGGGGCAATCTCCACAGCAAAAAAGCATAACTATAGTATTTTGGTAAGTCAGACTGATGAGAAGCTGAAGAATGAGGTTTTTGCTATCCGGACTATGCTTTCCAGTAGTGTAGATGGTCTTTTGATTTCAGTTTCCAATGAGACGATAAATGGGGAATACCTCCAAGAGATTTTAGATGAGGGACGACCTGTGGTGCAATTTGATAAGGTCTTGGATGAAATGAATACTCCTAAAGTGATTGTGGATGATTTTCAGGGAGCTTACGATGGGGTGAGGCACTTAATTCAAGAAGGCTATTCTAAAATTGCGCATATCAACGGACTTCAACACGTGAAAAATTCACAAGAACGACTCCGCGGGTATCAAAAAGCGCTGCTTGATCATGGAATTGAAGAGTCAGAATCTTGGGTTTTACACTGTCAGCAAATCTCGGAAGATGAGGGATTTGCTTTTGCAAAGGAATTAATGACTTCCGAAAATCCTCCCGATGCAATTTTTTGCATTACCGACCTAGTCGCAATGGGGGTCATGAAATATTTAAAACAGGCTAAAATCAAAATCCCCAAAGAGGTGGGAGTAATCGGGTTTAGCAATTGGGATATGGCTAATTTTGTCTCCCCCAGCCTGAGTTCTATAGATCAATATGCCTATCAAATGGGAGAGAAGGCCATGGAATTATTGGTGGAGGCTATCAAGAATAATGAAGTAGGCAAAAACCAGATCCATGAGATCATACCCCGACTCGTAGTAAGGGAGTCATCCAAAAGATTGAGCTAATTTTTAATTCATTCCTTTTGCACTTCCAAAATATGAAAGCCGTAAGGTTCAATAATTAGATACTCATTGTCCATACCCACTTCAAACTCATTTCCTGTCCAATGATCTTTTAGCTTTTCAGGGACTTTTCCATGCTCTTTGAAGGCATACCAAGTGAGATAGGCAGTCTCTGATCCGAAATTGAAGATTCCATATACTTTTTGGTCACCATAGGCCCTCAGAAAACCAGCCACATGGATATTGTGAGGTGATAGCCAAGTCAGATTTTGCCAATCACTGATCACGGGAAGGTTTTTCCGAATTCCAAGGAGTTTTTTTGTCCCCGCGAATACTTGTTCTTCAACTGCCCCATGTTCAGTTCTTCTTTCATTTTTCATCCAGTCAATCATCGGACGATGCATCCAGCGGTTGTCATAGCTTTTTCCAGGATCGTTCAGATAACTGTAATCATTGGTGTAGCCTAATTCATCTCCATAGAAAATCATGGGTAAACCTCCGATGAAAAAGGAGTGAGCTTGCATCAGCAGAATTTTTTGAATGGAACGAGCGATGCCTGTTTCATCTTGTTCTTCGATGCTTTTTTCTAGTCCGCAGAGTGAAGCCAGTGAGCCTGAAATCCGAGCATCTCCGGTTTTAGGATTTGATGAGAACAAGGCTCCCCTCGAAGGACTTCCTGGATAATTTCCTGAAAAATAATCCTTCAAAAATTTACGATGCTGATAAGGATCCTTTCCCACTTGGATAATTTTAGCATCCTCATAGCCAAGACCTATATCGTCGTGACAGCGAGTATAAGTTATCCATGAGGTGCCAAATGGTTTTTGAAGGATATCTTGTTGTGCGGCAAGCATCACCCGGGTGTCCCCTGTTGCGAGCATATCCCATTGAAGTGCCATATGTGTCGCATTGTATGCGAAATCACATTCTTTTGCAACGTAATCTCCTGTTCCGAAATACTTTATTATCTCTTTTGGGGCGACAATGGCTTCACCCAAAAGAGCCATGCCAGGACTGGCAATAGTAACGCATTGTTTTATCAGTCTGAGGAGTTCATGCGCTTGAGGTAAGTTTTGAGAAGTGGTGCCATTTTGCTTCCAAATGAAGGCAGGAGCATCAATTCGCAATAGATCGATGCCGAGATTTGCGTAGAAAAGAACATTTTCTACCATGGCCACCAGGACAGCGGGATTCATATAATTTAAATCCCATTGGTAATTGTGAAACACGGTCATCACCCATTTATCACATTCGGGGACATAGGTGAAATTTCCAGGTGAGCTTTCCGGGAAAATCTCTGGCATGCTTGCATCAAATTCATTAGGAATCCAACGATTATCATACATATAGAAATAGTCCTGAAACTCCGGATCTCCGGCTTTAGCCTTCTCCGCCCATTCGTGACGATGGGAAGTGTGATTCAAAACAATGTCCAACATAAGATGCATCTCTTGTTTCTGCATGGCTTTTCGCAAAGCAACCAAATCGGTTAAATCCCCAAACTTGGAATCTACTTTTCTAAAATTGGAAACTGCATATCCACCATCACTTTCTCCTACAGGACTTTCAAAAAGCGGCATCAGATGTAGGAGATTGACACCCAATTCATCAAAATAACCAAGTTTTGATTTAAGATTTTTGAGATTTCCACAGAAGCGATCTACGTAAAGACTCATTCCTGCCAGTTCATTACTAAGAAACCAATCCGGTTTCTTGGCCGCATCTGCTTTCTTTAACTCAGGCGCTCTTTTTTGGGCAATATTGATCAGAGTTTCAATTAGCTTTTCGAAAGTTTGATCTGCTTTTGGATGATTCAGATAAATACTTTGATAGAGTTGAATCATCCGATCCATCCCTTCCATCAATCGGAAATTAAGATCCTTATCTTTTCCTTTTGGCTCAAAATTCATTCTTTGGGATTCAGCAGAAATGAATTGATAAATTCGCTGACTTAAGGAATGGGAGGTTACTGTAGTGCTCAAAGTTTGATGAATTAATGCTTGGTGTTTAATTAATGTCCTCCGCCGCTTACCTGAATAGCATCAGGATCCACGTGGGTTTCTTTGATCCGAAGTGTTGCTAATGCTGCAAAAAGCAGTAAAACTCCTGCAAAGGAAATGGCTAGACCTGGGTCATTATTTAGGAAGGTTTTGGAGATGAACCCAAAACTTAGGGTCTGAAAGATCATTGGAATTACGATCATCATATTGATGATTCCCATGTAAACGCCATAACGCTCTTTGGGAATTTCATTCACCACTAATAAATAAGGAACTCCCATCATACTTGCCCAGGCAACTCCAAATCCTGTCATAGGTGCGAACAGCAAGTATTTATTCTCGATCATTGGAAAGATCATCAGCCCCAATCCCGCCATTATTAGGCAGACAAAATGTACTTTTTTTGGACCAAAGCGGGAAGCCATCCTGGCGAGATAGAATGCTGAAAGGAAAGTGACAATGTTGTACCAGCCGTTGACTAATCCAGTCCATCCGACAGCTTCCTCATACAGTGCTTTGTTTTCCAAAGGACTTGTATCCCAGACTGATTGGGCGATGCTTTTAGCTGCATTTTGCCAATAACAGAAGAGCGCATACCACTGAAAGAGATAAACCAGTGAAAGCTTCCACATGACAGAGGGCATCTGTATGATAGATTCAATGATCTCCAGATTCTGTGCAAAAAGGACTTTTGTGGTTGGGTTCTTTTCAGCCCAAGAAATTGTCTTTGGGATTATCTTCCGGTCAAAAACAGATGGAATAAACAAGAGAAAGAGGACTAAATAGGCTACTAGCGTAGTCAAAATTGATAAGAAAAACTGGATTGCTGGATGAGGCATGCCCTCATTTCGTTTTTTCAATACAGCCAGTTCTTCTGCCGAAGGTGGAATTTCAGGAGTCTTGCTTATACTCCACATCACCGAGCCAATGGAACAGATTGTTCCTAAAAAGAATGAAGCATAAACCCAATATGGAAGCGATCCCGCTATCCCTGGAATATATTTTTGAAATACAAAAAGTGAAACATTGGCAAGGGTGATACCGAGACCTGTGAAGAAGCTTTGTGTGAGAAAACCTTTAGAATACTGTTCCTCTGGAAGCACATCGGCAATTAAGGCGCGATAGGGTTCCATTGCGGTATTATTTGCAGCATCCAAAACCCAGAGAAGTCCAGCGGCCATCCAAAGGGAGCTGCTAAAAGGATAAAAGAATAGACAAATACTGCAAAACAAAGCTCCGATGAAGAAATAGGGCTTTCGCCGACCAAATCGCTCACTCCATGTACTGTCACTCAAGGCTCCAATGATCGGCTGAATCAACAACCCCGTCATAGGACCTGCCAGATTCAAAATAGGAATCTCATCTGGGGCAGCTCCCAGCATATCGTAGATGGGATTGACTGCACTCTGTTGTAATCCAAAGCTGTATTGGATTCCAAAAAAACCAACATTCATGTTGATAATCTGGGAAAAGGAAAGTCTTGATTTGGCCATTTGGGTAATTGGGTTTGATCAAAAAATAATGGTCCAAAAAGCTGTAATCCTTTCTATTCCATTACTTAAGAAGTTCCAAAGTACAAAGTTAAACTAGCTTTCAAAGGGCTTTTAAACGATCTAAAAGGCATTTTTTTTTGGAAATCGTTTGAAATTGAAGATGCTATAAAAATTTTCTTTGTCTGAAGATTAATTATAGCTTAGTGTGCCATCATTACACTGCTATTTATGAAGCCAGTTCAGTTTTTGAAAAATAAGTTTAGAAAATCCAGGAAAGAAAGTTGGAATAAAGCTTATGATGCTCCGATTAATCGGAAGGCCGAAAAAGCATATGAAAATCTGGTGGCTCAAAACCCAGATTACGAATGCTCTGATGCGCAGTTAAAAAAAATCACAGAATATTCAAAAGAGGTCCTCGGTTCTCCAGCCTTCGCTCCTTGGTTGAAAGTATATACTGCCTACCAAGGGGAATTTAAAGAAGGATGGATGCCAGATAATTACTTTGGAAGAGTGGTCTGTCCAAAAATAAATGGGGAATTTAGAAAGCTTGGTGATCTAAAGACTCTATCGAAACGAATACTACAGACAGATTCAATCCCTGATTTGGCCTATTATGTGAATCGGGTATGGACTTCGGTAGAAGGGGATATTTTAGGAAAAAATAATTTGATCCAATTTCTTTTTTCGGACCGAGAGTACGTGTTTCTAAAAAAGAATTATTCGCTTCAGGGAAATGGAATCCTAAAACTAAACCGAGCGAATTTTGAAAATCTGGATATTCAAAAACTTGGGGATTTTGTAATTCAGGCACCTATTCAACAATCGGATTGGCTGGATCAGATTGTTACCGGTAGTGTAGCTACACTTCGAATTACCACGGTAAAGCTTATTGGTGGCAAAGCTAAGAATAGAGTTTCCCAGCTTCGTGTAGGTAGAATTTCAAATGAATATATCAAAACAAAGGATTGTCTTCGAATTCCTATAGATCGTCAGACAGGGACATTTTATCCTAGAGCATTTGGTTCGGACTTTAACATTTTTGATAAACATCCGGATACAGGATTTTCATTTGATAGTCAGATAATGCCAGAACATGAGAAGGCAGTCAGACTATGTGAAAAGCTTCATGATCAGGTAGGGATGTTTCAGATTATAGGCTGGGATGTGGCAATTAATCAAAATAACGAAATCCAAATCATGGAGTGGAATACCGATCACCCTGGGCTTGTTTTCTCAGAGATGGCAAGTGGACCCCATTTTCAAGGATTGCATTGGGAGAATTTGTGGAAATGAAAAAGTCTTAGGAAAATGAACTTGCAATTTGAATCTTTTGTAAACCGAGCTCAAAATTTAAATGCTCTTTGGTTGATCATCAACGTCGATTCATCCACTTGCTAGCCTTATTCCTTTGTATCCCTCGTTTTTTCATCTTCATTTAACATAAATCCCTTCTCCGTGGGGATTCTTTCAGCTGGATTTTACTTGAATCTTTCTTAGTTATAATGATTCAAAAAAGGGAAAGTTTTCTAATCGGCTGCGTTTCTACGTCTCACTATCTTAACAATACGGTTATAGATGATTTCCGCTAGATTCCATTCATATCCATCAAAGTTGGTCGTATTATTAAACTGAATAACTACGGCGTCTAAGTCTTTGTGGTATTTGGCAATACTCTGATAGCCAGGAAGCAGACCGGTATGTTCATACACGTAGATGGAAGAATAGATTTCCTTTTCCCCTTCGTTGAACACCGATCCATCATTTAATGCCCTTAAGAATATACCCACATCCTCAGCTGTAGCTAGAAATAGGCCAGTATCCTCAGTTTTAAAATCATCGTCTAGACCTTCATAATATCCACTCATAACCTCATCTATATCCACTTCACTTAAAGAAGTGTAAGTGTTTTTCAGTCCCAATGGGATCAAGATATTCTCCTTTATATATCGCTGATGAGTGTAACCGACCACTTTATCAATGAGGTCAGAGATCAGCATATAGTTGGTATTGGAATAACCATAGCTTTTACCTGGTTCAAAATCAGCTGGTAAATCCAGTGCGTATTCTAGTGTTTCCTGTTTGTTTTTTGGCGGGTTTGTCCAATAATTAGGGTGGTCAACAAAATTGGGAATTCCACTTCTGTGTTGCAACATCATTCGCAAGGTGATTTTATCTGCGTTTTCAATCCGTCCCACTAATTCTGGAAAGTATTCTGAGAGTGTTTTATCCAAAGATAAACGCCCAGCTTTTACTAATTTGGAGGTAGCAACTGCAACATATAATTTAGTGATGCTGGCAATCTTAAATAAAGCTTCTGGGTAAGCGGGTATTTTCTTTTTTCGGTCATGCCAGCCAGCAGCATAAAACTCCGGTGGCTTACCTGCTTGGTCCACGTACACGATCATACCATCAAAGCCATGATCAATTCCTTCGTTTAGTTGTTCTTGAACCGTTTCCGGTAGCGGTAATATCCAAGCCTTTACTAAAATCCAGGGCACGAAGTATAAAGAGCCTATGCTTGCCATGATAAATAGTATTCTGGCAAATTGACCAACATGTTTTTTATTTTTCATCTCTAACTAGATAAAATAAGTTGAGTTAATACTCTGATGAGCTATTGCTCGCAATGTCTGAGGAAATCATGGAAGGTTCAAGAAACCTCTCAGTTTTTATTTCCTTAGTTTTCTTCCACTTTTCAATATTGGATTCCACTTTAGCCCAAGTAAAGGTCTCAAAAACCCCCATTCTCCTAATGATGAATCTAAAAATACCAAAATAGCTTGGGTTTATAAGCAAGTAGGTCTGGAGAAGGAATCAGAGCAATTCTTCAAGTCCTTCTCGGATTATTGTAAACAGGACCAGTCAATTTACAGAAATGTAAACCTTGCGATGAAAAATTTAAAAGAGGGAAAATTAGGCGAATCTATGGAGCAGCTTAAGCTTTTTTCCAACGGAGGCAATTACATTTATTGGTTTTTATACATTGAAGATGAACCTATCCTTAAGTCATTGAAAAATCACTCGGACTTTGAAAAGACCATGCAAAAAATCAAAGATAAGTTCTGGGCAAAACATGAAAGGATAAAAGAAGCTCTTGTGGATGAAGGTTTGATTTAATGTTTTTTTTAGGAAAAGCCTTGGCTAGAACTTTTTTTCAATACAAAAACTGATTCGCTTCAAATCCTCTCGTATTCGTCTTCACTAAAAAAACATCTCCACTCATTGGGAATTCTTTCAACTGAGACTCAGTTAGGTTTTCCTGCGCAGTAGTAATCAAAAGCATATCCAGATTTTTTCCTCCAAAACAACAAGAGGTCACATGTGGTACTGGCAGTTCGATTTTGTCCAATAATTTTCCTGTTACAGGATTCCAACGGTAAACTCCTGAACCGCTGTAATGCGCCACCCAAAGCATTCCTTCGCGATCTATGCACATCCCGTCAGGAAATCCCAGATTTTCTGGAATATCCACGGCAATTCTTTCAAATTTTATTTCTCCAGTTTCTAAGTCAAAGTTATATGCTTTGATTTGTCGGGTAGGCGTATCGATAAAGTAAAACGTTCGATTGTCTTCCGTCCAAGCCATTCCATTGGAAATGGTTAGGTTACCGAGTTGTTTTTTTGGCTTCAGATCTTGGTCGACTAAGTAAAGCGATCCAACTCCTTCTGTAAATAAGGTACTCAGTGTACCAATCCAGATTCTTCCTTTGGGATCTACTTTTCCATCATTGAAGCGATGAAGTGGGTATTCAGATTCTACTTCGCAAAGCCATGTCAGATTTTCTGTATCTAAATCAAATCTGGCCAGTTTTCGATCCAAGCCTAAAATAAGGTTCCCCTCCCTATCTTCTAAAACCACCGCAAGCCGATGTGGGAAACTTCGTGTTTTCGTCTCCTTAGTCTTGAGATTACGTTCAAATAATTTTCCGTTTTCAATATCCACCCAGAAGAAGCTTTGTCGGCCTACATGCCAATAGGGTCCTTCGCCGAGAAAGCACTGAGAGGGGATGGAAGTGAAGTTGTAGGTTTTCAAAGTTGATAGTGTTGAAGAAGTTTAAGATATGTGCGTTGTAAGGTTGCAATGAACCTAGTGGAAACATGTCAAGTGCCATACAGAGCGAATTCGAGGGTTCAGGGGTTCTACAAAATCTCCTAAATCCGATATCAAAAATCGTAAATCATGGATGCCAATACTGAGCTATTTTCTTTTTTAAGAATCCGACACTTCTAGCTAATTGATCCATGCCGTCTACGCCATCTTCAATGCTGATCCAATTGTCAAATCCCACTCTTTTCAATTCAGTGAAAATCGCATCGTAATCATTCATTCCTTGTCCGATTTCTCCATGGCTCAATCGTTTTGCATAACCTTGAGCTCCTCCTTCTTCTTTTCTCAAATCTTCAATGGTCCCATATTTTATAAACCGATCACTTGCATGCATGGTCAAAACTCTTTCAGAAACATCATATAATAAATCCAGAGGATCTTCGCCTGCCAAAAATGCATTGCTTGGATCGTAGTTTACACCAAAATTGGGATGATGAATACTATTCACCAACTTGGTGAAGACGGCTCGCTTTTGTGCAAATTCAGGATATTCCCAAAAATCGTCTTTATAATGATTTTCAATGACTAGGGTAATTCCTAAAGATTTGGCGTAAGGGAGACAAGCTTCAATACAGTCTTTTGCTAGCTTAATTCCTTCCTCTACAGTAAGTCCGGGTCGATATTGACCAGATAAAACCCGACAATACTTGCCACCCAATTCATCCGTCATTTCGATCCAACGCTTTTGCTTCTGGATTTCTTTTTCCCTGAAAGCTTTATCTCGATGAGTAAAGTCAGGCGAGCAGCACATCATAGGTATAACCATTCCTTTGTCTTCCACCATTCTCCTGAAAACCGGCCAGTTTTTTTGATCTTCCATTTCAAGAAAGCCAGCATACCACTCCAAACCGTCAATTTCCAGCGGAGCGGCTAGCTCGACCCATTCTGATATTTTCATTGTTCCGTCCTTGCAAAGCGCTTGCATAAAGGCTTTAGGAAAAGCAGCTAATTTGGGCATAATTAGTTATTTGATGGTACTTGTATCTTTTGGGGCATTTCTGCCAATCATTGGATGTTGCTCAAGATCGACTACTTGACCACTGATTGGTCCAGATTCGTCAGAAAGCCAATAAATTGCTGCCGCGGCAATCTCTTCAGGTTTTAAAATCCTTCCCGAAGGAGCATACATCGCTGGAATACTTTCATACCAAGTATCCGAAAGGCCATGTTGTTTTTTTCGTTCTCGTTCTCTTTCAGTCAAGACCCAGCCTGGGTTGATTTGGTTTACTTTTACTCCATATTCTCTCATCAGTACATCTCCGAGATTTCTACTCATTGTCATCAATCCCCCTTTTGAAATACTGTAGGCTAAAAGATTGGGTTCTCCGCTCCATGCATTGACGGATCCTATATTCAAAACACATCCTTTGTTTTTACTTAGTTCCGGTAAAGCGGATTGAATCAGAAGCAATGGAGCAATTGTGTTGATGTCTAAAACTTTTTGTAAGAATACACGGTCAGTTGTAATGATATCTGAGGTAATCACCCAAGCTGCATTATTGACTACAGCATCCAATTTCCCCCAAGTATCTATTGCAAGTTTCACAAGTCTTCCTGCGCAGCCCTCTTCTGATAAATCTTCATGATGAAAAACAGCATGGTCAGTGCCGATTTCCATGAGTACCTCTTGTCCTAAGTTGAATTCAAGACCATGTAAAACTACATTGGCACCTTCGTCTACACAGCGTTTTGCAATCGCTTTTCCAATGCCTGTGGTGCTGCCTGTGACAATAATGACCTTGTCTTTAAGTCTCATCCTACACTGGTTTTAGTACAGATTTCACAATTTGCCCCGTATGCATTTTTTCAAAAGCCTCTTTCCACTCTGTAATCGGCCAGATCCCACCAATGATGGGTTTTACATTTAGGGCTCCGCTGGCAAGTAATGCGATGACTCTCTCCCAGATCGGCCAATTATGACTAAAACTCCCTTGGAGTCGAACGTTCTTTTGAATGATTGGATCCAGAGAAAAATTACAGGGCTGAGGTCCCCAGCCAACTTTGGTAATCTGTCCATTTGGACGAACCAGATGCATAGCGATAAGTAATGTATCACTAACTCCGGCGGCATCAATAACAAGTTCTGCCCCAAGACCATCTCGTTTTCTAGCCCAATTTTCAGCATTTCCTATAATAGTTTCGCAACCATATTTTTTGGCGATTTCCAATCTGCCTTTATCAGCTTCCAAGCCTATAATTGCAACTTCAGCTCCGCAAAGTCTGGCTACTGCAGCGCAAAGAATACCAATGGTCCCCGGTCCAATAACCACAACTCTATCCCCAGGTTTGATGGATGAGTTTCCAACAACAGCATTATAAGCTACACAGCAAGGTTCAGTAAGGCAGGCTTCCTCAAACGATAGGTTATCGGGGACACTGTGGAGGCACCTTGCGGGTACTTTCACAAATCGAGTCATTGCGCCATTGACCCCGTAGCCAAAGCCTTTTCTGGTCGGATCAAGATTATAAAGTCCCACTTTGCTCATGGGGTTTTGACTATCGATCACTGCCGCTGTTTCGCTGACCACTCGATCTCCAACTTTCCAGGATTTTACATTTTCGCCCAGAGCGGCGATTTTTCCTCCAAACTCATGTCCTAAAACCACTGGGTAGTTCACTGGCCAGCTATGATCTGAGGTCCATTGATGAAGGTCACTTCCACAAACTCCTACATTTTCTACCTCCAATAAAATATCGTCTACTCCGATTTCAGGAATCGGGATTTCTCTGATTTCAACAGAATGTTTTTTTTCCGCGTAGTTGACTACTGCTGCGTTTTTAGTGCTGGACATGGCTTAGGATTTTTTGGGTAAAAAAGTTGTTTGTTTATGGATTGCTTCGCAAATCATTCTTAAGGAACTTTCTAAGTCTCCACTTGCCGTTTTGAATGAATCTGCGTCGATCGTCAAAGGAGCACCAAGAACTACTAAAGGAGCACCATATTGAGGACATTGGATCGCTTGTTC
Organism: Algoriphagus sp.; assembly: GCF_029254265.1. GTDB lineage: Bacteria > Bacteroidota > Bacteroidia > Cytophagales > Cyclobacteriaceae > Algoriphagus. The sequence goes on from NZ_JAQWXX010000015.1 coordinate 16,701, forward strand.
GAGAGAAAGACCACCAACTGCCTGCACCGGAATATTGACTGCAGCTACTACTTCCCTGAGTTGGTCCAATGGACTCGGCATCCTATGTCCAGCTGCTGCAATGCCACGTCTTTCATCATAACCTATGTGGTGAATGACATAATCACAGCCTAAGTCTTCCAGAAATTTTGCCCCATCTACCATACTATCACAGACCATATTATCACCCATGACTTTCACTCCAAAGTCTTTCCCCGCTTGAACTACACATTTTATGGTTTCAGCATGTGCTCTTGCCATTACAACCACATGAGTGGCACCTGCTTTGGCCATCATTTCCGCCTCCAGATATCCTCCATCCATGGTTTTCAGATCGGCAACCAAAGGAACACCAGGGAATGCCTCTCGTAGTTTTCTTACACCGTGTAATCCTTCGGCTAAAATCAAGGGAGTGCCAGCTTCAAGCCAATCTACACCTGCTCTGATCGCCAATGCCGCAGTTTCCAAAGCCTCATCGATGTTTGTAAGATCAAGAGAGATCTGTACAATAGGTTTCATATGATTATAATTTGTTTTTTAATTGTCATATGGAATGCCCTGATCCCGATATTTATCAGGACATTCCCCTGTGTGAGAACTTTTCTAAAGGGCATTTCATAATTTTCGGGTTTGAATAAGTAACGCTTTGTCTCAATTTATAAATTTTTCCTTTAGATAATACCTTATTATATATTGAAAGGACTAGGCAAGCATGTAGCTTATTTTCATTAATGATCTGAGATAATTCGATCATAAACCTAAAAAAGTGAGAATATTATATGGGTAGTCGAAAAAAAATGCAGGTTTCATAAAAAAAAGATTATTTTAATAACCTAATATGTATATCCGCAATCTTGCCAGTATGATTAAATCGAAGCAATGATGAGTCTGTCAAAGAGTTTTTGACCGAAGTATCTTCTGTTGAGCTTGTAACAAAACTCGTCCAGGTAAT
>NZ_JAQWXX010000016.1 GCF_029254265.1 Algoriphagus sp.
GTCAAAACCGTTTATTTTGACCTAATTTAGTACCCGTTAAGATCGCAAGAAAGCGATTGTCACTGGCTGTCACTTCTAACTTATTTGGCTACTGGCATCTTTGCGGATATACATAAAAAAAAAAAAGAACTATGAAAATATTTCTCCCTATTTTTTTAATAAAACTTGCTTAAGTTACATATAAACTATTTTTATAGATTTTTTAAGCTGCCGTTGGACATAAAAAAAGCCCGATCATCGCTTACCGGGCTTATATTTTCTTGATTGAAGTTTATAAGTGAATCACCTCATCATACGCAGCAGCTGCAGCTTCCATAATGGCTTCAGACATCGTCGGGTGAGGATGGACTGTCTTGATCAATTCATGACCAGTGGTTTCTAGTTTTCTCACAGCCACGATCTCTGCAATCATTTCAGTTACGTTTGCTCCGATCATGTGCGCTCCTAAAAGCTCACCGTATTTCTTGTCAAATACTAATTTCACAAATCCATCTTTTGCACCCGCTGCTGAAGCTTTTCCAGAAGCAGAGAAAGGAAACTTACCAATTCTCACCTCATAGCCTGCTTCTTTAGCTTTCGCTTCCGTCATTCCGACAGAAGCAATTTCTGGAGAGCAATAGGTACAACCTGGGATATTACCGTAATCCAATGGCTCTGTATGTAGTCCTGCGATTTTCTCCACGCAAATAATTCCCTCAGCAGAAGCAACGTGAGCTAAAGCTGGTCCTGGAACCACATCACCGATGGCATAATAGCCAGGCATATTCGTTTTGTAATATTCGTCTACTTTGATTTTACCTTTTTCGATAAGGATTCCTACGTCCTCTAATCCACAATTTTCCAAATTGGAAACTACACCTGCTGCGGAAAGTACAATATCACACTCCAAAGTTTCTTCGCCTTTGGCAGTTTTTACAGTCACTTTGCAACCTGTGCCTTTCGTATCAACTGCAGTTACCTCTGACGAGGTCATAATTGTCATGCCGGACTTCTTGTAGATTTTCTCCAGAGCTTTGGAAACCTCTACATCTTCTACTGGAACGATCCGATCCATATATTCCACGATCGTCACTTCTGTACCGATAGAGTTGTAGAAATAAGCAAACTCCACTCCGATCGCTCCTGAACCTACCACCACCATTTTCTTTGGTTGCTTCTCTAGGGTCATTGCCTTTCTATAACCGATAATTTTTTTATCATCAATCTTCATTGAAGGCAATTGCCGAGCTCGAGCTCCCGTAGCAATGATGATATTGTCAGCAGCATAGACAGTTTTCTTACCATCTTTATCGGCTACTTCGATTTTCTTACCAGCTTGGATTTTACCCCAACCAGCAATCACATCGATTTTATTTTTCTTCATCAAAAAAGTAACGCCCTTGCTCATGCCATCAGCTACTCCACGGCTACGCTTAACCATACCTTCGAAATCCGCATTCGCTTCTTTTACTGAAATCCCGTAATCAGCGGCATGTTGGATGTATTCAAAAACCTGAGCGCTTTTCAAAAGTGCTTTGGTAGGAATACAGCCCCAATTGAGGCAAATACCACCCAATTCTTCTGCTTCTACTATTGCAGTTTTGAGACCGAGTTGCGATGCACGAATAGCAGCTACATAACCTCCTGGACCACTGCCCAACACGATCAAGTCATATTTTGTCGAAGACATATCTTAAAATCTTATTTGATAACTGATTGAAACTATGCAAAAATAGGCCTTTTGGATTCAGAAAAAAATTTGGTTCCGACCAAGAAAAATGTGATTCAAATGATTTTTAGCACATTCTTAAAGCACTTACCAACGATAATTCTTCAGATCAAATCAATTGTCAAATATTATTTCCAAAATCACACTGTCACAAGATTTTTAGGATCAAATAATCACTTTTGCGAATCGGATCCAATTTGAAATCGGAAACTTTGGGTTTTTTCCTAATTTTGGGGCAAACAAAAAATAAAATCGAATGGGTTTACTTTCCGGAAAGACAGCGTTAATTACTGGCGCATCAAAAGGCATCGGCCGAGCAATTGCAATCCGATATGCAGAAGAAGGCGCCAATGTTGCCTTCACTTTTTTATCCAGTGTAGAAAAAGGCCAGGCGCTTGAAGCGGAATTGGCTGCTTTTGGCATAAAAGCAAAAGGCTATCGCTCGGATGCATCTGATTTCAAAGCAGCTGAGGAGCTTGTAAACGCAGTGGTTGCTGAATTTGGCGGGCTGGATATTTTGATCAACAATGCGGGGATCACTCGTGACAATCTCTTGATGCGAATGACTGAGGAAGCTTGGGATGAGGTAATCGGAATCAATCTAAAATCCTGCTTCAACACGGTAAAAGCTGCTACGCGTACCATGATGAAAGCGAAAGCCGGATCCATTATAAATATCACCTCGGTAGTCGGAATAAAAGGTAACGCCGGTCAGGCAAATTATGCAGCTTCCAAAGCAGGAATTATCGGATTTACGAAATCAGTAGCCTTGGAACTTGGATCAAGAAATATCCGGTCTAATGCCGTTGCTCCTGGGTTTATTGAAACAGAAATGACTGGAGTGTTGGACGAAAAAACAGTTCAAGGCTGGAGAGATGGTATCCCGATGAAGCGAGGTGGACAACCTGAAGAAGTAGCCAATGCTTGCGTATTCCTAGGTTCAGATATGAGTAGCTACATTTCTGGTCAGGTCCTTCAGGTGGATGGCGCGATGTTGACTTAAAATTTACGATTTAAGATATAGGATTTACGATTTAAGGGCGGCTGGAGCAATTCAGCCGTTTTTTATTTTAACAGCGAAGTGCACTAAGGGACGCAAAGTGATGGGGATCTAGTTATCCTCTAATCAGTTAATCCCCGAACCGACTCAAGTCAATCTTATAAAACTCGTATTCGTCTTCTGACTTTTGCTCGGGTTTCGAAATCAAGATCCACCCATTGGAAGAGATCATTTGCCCGCCTGTTTGACCAACATCGTATGAAATCTCTAATTCGGCCTTTAACTTCCAATCCAAATCATAAATGAGAATCAGATGAGTCCTTTTATTTAATCCTTGTCTTTTGCGGATATCGGTAATTTCAGGTTGTGTCTCCTCTGTTTTTACTACAACATTACGTACATACAGTTGGTTGACCGAATCAAAAAGCAAAGCTGAATTTGATGCTGATTCCGGATTGTTTCGCCATTTTTTGTTTTTACCATTTTGCTCATAAATTCCTGGCAAAAATTTATATGTATATCCGCAATCTTGCCAGTATGATTAAATCGAAGCAATGATGAGTCTGTCAAAGAGTTTTTGACCGAAGTATCTTCTGTTGAGCTTGTAACAAAACTCGTCCAGGTAAT
>NZ_JAQWXX010000019.1 GCF_029254265.1 Algoriphagus sp.
ATTACCTGGACGAGTTTTGTTACAAGCTCAACAGAAGATACTTCGGTCAAAAACTCTTTGACAGACTCATCATTGCTTCGATTTAATCATACTGGCAAGATTGCGGATATACATAATAAAGTATTGCATATATTCCTGATAACCAAGACTTGTCGGGAAAATCAAAATAAGCTTCCCTTATTTTTTCAATTCAAAAACCCCTGGCTTTGTTGCTTGATAATCCTTTTGGAGGGAGGGAAACTGCTCTAGCAGGGCTTTAAAATCACCGTTTGGATCTAAAACCTGAGAAGCCTTTTGGGTTTGAAGTAGCTGGTAGATTCTTGCTTTTTCGGGTAGTCCACGTTCTTTTTCAAGATAGATCTTGCTCAATTCATAATTTAAAAAAGGTCCACCGAGGGAAGATTTTTGGAAAGGAGTCAAATCATTTCCCATGATCATTAAAGAAGGAGTATAGCTTTCCTGAGTTTCCTGGACCAGATAGTTCGGGCTACTGAAGTTTTGCCAGTACCACCAGCTAGCGATGGGCAGGCCGATAATCAAAAGGTAAAATGAAAGATTTGAGATAAGCCCTTTTTTAAAATTGATAAAAAATTGCGTGATTAAATAGGTTAGTGCTGGGATGAAAATCACTAATTGATAGGCCGCTTGTCTTTTGATTAATAAGAATTCAAAAGCCGAAAATATCAGCCAAAGAACGATAAGTTGCCTTTGTTTTTGTTGGTTTATCGTAGATCCACGTAAAACAGATGCTATAAAATAACCGATTAGAGCCAATAAGATGGGGAAAGCACCTAACGTGAACCAATCAAAAACACTTTGAAAATTAGTCTTTTTAGTAAGAAATGAAAGTGGCCAAATTTCTAAGGCTTCCTTGAGGCCTTCTCTCCAAAAATAAAATACTCCAATCAGTATTATAGGAAGGAAATATCCAATCAATGAAAGCATCAGCTGACGAAAGGAAAAGCCGCTTATAGCAATACCGGTAAAAATCAGATAGGGTAAAAAAAGCAAATAATTTGGCTGGAAGCCGGTTGCAATCCCAGCATATAACCCAATCAATAAGGTGGATTCAGTGGTTTCTTTTTGTAAGACAGTCTGTGAAAACAATTGCCCCAAGGCCAAAATCAGAAAACAACTTCCCAAAAGCGCGGGACTTAAGCTGATCATGTCAAAGCAGAAATGGAACAAAGCTGCCATGATAATGGCTGGTAAATACGTGTTTTCCTCAAATGCCCTAAACTTGATAAGAATAGAATTCCAATACAAAATCTGAAATATGATAAGCGCCCGGCCTATTAGATCATATGCGAGTTGGCTTCTACCAAACAAAAAATCCACAATCCTAAAAAATGCCGCAGACAAAGGACCCGTGTTGTCAATGATATCCCTGTAAAGTAAAAAACCCTCTCCTACTCGTTCGCCCAGCAATATCCATGAGAGCTGCGTTGTCGTAAAAGAAAATGGATTTATCAGAAGGTAAGCCAAGGTCAAAATCAGAAGGTAAACTCCGATTCCGATTAGCCTAAATGGATCATTGACTCTAAAGAAACTTAACAAGGTGATTTTAGAAAAGAGATGTGTAGGTTTTACCCGAAATTAATTCATGCCCAACTATTTCGCTAAATTTGTACCATAAATACTTGAGATGGAAAGTAAAAGACAACAAAAACATGCAAAATTACTCCAAAAGGAGCTTGGAGATATTTTTCAAAAGGATGCAAAGCACCTGATCGGAAGGTCAATGGTTACGATTACTCGAGTGATGGTAAGTCCAGATTTGGGTTTTGCTAAGGTATACCTAAGCATATTGATAACTGACCCACAGGCGACCTATGAGCTTATCAATGAACATAAAAAGGAAATTCGTCATACGCTAGCTAAGCGAATTGGAAAGTCTGTACGAATCATTCCTGAGATTGCATTCTTTCTAGATGACTCTGCCTCCTATGCACAGCACATGGATAAAGTCATTTCTGATCTAAATATTCCTCCAGCTCCGGAGGAAGAGGAGGACGAAGAAGATTAAACTCTCATTCTATTGAATCTTAGCTTTTTCATAGCCTCAAGGTACTTTCGCAGCAAAAAGAAGCGAAACTTCATTACCATTCTCTCCACCATTTCCATTATTGGAGTGGCAGTAGGGACCATGGCTTTGGTTATAGTTATGTCTGTTTTTAATGGTTTGGAAGATTTGATTCGAGGCCTTTTTGCAAGCTTTGATGCCGAACTCAAGATAGAAGCTGCACAGGGAAAAAGCTTTCTTACCAGTGAAGAATGGCTGGAGAGTATTCGAGATCTTGATGGAGTAGCAATTTTGACTGAAGTTATCGAAGACAATGCCTTGCTTGATTACAATGGAAACCAGATGATCGGAAGAATCAAGGGGGTATCTGATAACTTTTTGGAGCAGGGTAGATTTTCTCGAGGATATTTCTGGGGGGATACAACGTTGGGAACTGCTATTCGTCCAGCGGCTATTTTAGGAAGGGGCGTAGGATTCTTCTTGTCAGTAAATCTGGATAATATTAACGTCCCTCTTAAAGTATTCTATCCAAAAGCTCCAAGGAGTGCTGCTACAATCGATCCTAATCAATTGTATTCCTCCGCAGTTCTTGAGCCTGTAGCATATTTCAGTGTTGAGCGGCAGTTTGATGATCAATATGTCATAGCTCCTCTTTCATTCACAAAGGATCTATTGAATTATGGGGATAAGCGTACTTCACTTGAGATAAAAGTTGCCGATGAGTATTCTATAGGAGAGGTTCAAGAAAGACTAAAAATTCATTTGGGGGAAGACTTTTTGGTGAAAAATACGGACGAGCAGCACGCAGGACTTTTGCGGACAGTTCAACTGGAAAAATTCTTTGTTTTCTTAACCCTAACTTTCATCCTTGCGATCGCCTCTTTCAATATTTTCTTTTCATTAAGCATGCTAGCAATTGAGAAGAAAAAAGACATTGCAGTACTCAAGGCAATGGGAGCGCCAGTAAAACTGATCCGAAGAATTTTCCTTAAACAAGGAGCTCTGATTGCATTCTCCGGAGCGATAATAGGTTTGGTTTTGGGATATGCAATTTGCTGGGTTCAGCAGACATTTGGATTGGTTTCACTTGGAATATCCTCTGCAGTGGTTGATGCTTATCCTGTGGAGATTATATTTTCTGATTTCATTTGGATTAGTGTGGCGGTCATTTCCATTACACTTGCAGCCTCCTGGAGACCAGCTTTTATTGCCTCTCAGGTGGATACTACCCACGAGCTTTAATCCTCACAGACTTTTTTCCAGACATCAAGTGCCTCTTTCATTCCCAATTCGCCAGCCTTTAGAAGTTCAGGGCAAGCCTCTTCGATGCGCCTCATTCGTTGAAAAGTAATTCCCCGGTGATAATAGCCTGTTGGATTTTCAGGATCATTTGCTACTGTAAGCGTAAAATCAGCCAGTGCTTCCTCGAGTTTTCCACTCAGGTATCTCGCCTGACCCCGAGCTAAATAATAACCTGAATTTAGATTTTCGAAGGAAATGGCTTTTGAATAATCTCGTTCTGCTTGCTTCCAATTTCTTTGGGCTGCGTAAATTTTACCTCTATAAAAGTAAGATTCCGTGTCCATCGAATCTAACTCAATAGCCTTCCCAAAATCTTCAATTGCTCCTGTAGAATCCCCATGATTCATTCGGTAAAATCCACGTTGTTTAAAAGTTTGAGAATTGGCAGTCGAATCTGAAATGACCTCATCGAGTTGTGAAATTAGTTCTTCATCACCTCCATTTTTTACTTGCACTAATCCCTGTTTAGCTGGAAGGTGATTTGGATTTAAGGCAAGTGCTTCTTCATAATAGGTAATGGCAAGCATATTGTCTCCGATTCTAGCGAATGAGCGTCCTTTTTCGGCATAATAATCTGGATTAGAACGATCGTATTCGATCGCAAGATCAAAGTACGAAAGGGCTAGATCGTATTCACCCAATTCAAAACTACATAGTCCCATGTGGTAATAGGCTTCTGCTGGATTTTCGGATTGTGCGGTCATGATCTGTGAAAACCCCTGGTCCGCGGCCCCTTTTCGGTAAATGATACGGGTGGTCTCACCAGGAGGAAATGCTAAAAACGACTCAAAATCTTCAATTCCGGATTGGTATTGTTTGAGCAGATATCGGACTCTCCCTCGGGCAAAATAAGCTTCTGCATTTTCAGGATCTAGAGAAAGCAAACTGGAAAAATTTACCAAAGCTTCCTCATAATTTTGGATTTGCTCATAAGCTTGGCCCCTAAGCCAATATCCATCTACATCTCTTGGGTTTGATGCTATCCAGGAATCAAAAAGTACAATCGCCTTTTCCCATTCCTGCCGATTAAATGAATCATATGCTTCATCAAAGAGTTTTCCCTTTGTTTCAAACATATCTTGGGCAAAAGTGCAAAATGAAATTCCCAGCAATAAACTTATCGTAATCAATCTTATCATAAATCAGGACTCTGTTTTTCCTAATTTAAAGTTAGAAAGTCCTCGATTAATTACTGAATAAAGTGTTCCTAAAATACCAAGACTTCCCGTGGCATACGCATAGGCTTCGTTGAAAAAGTTTTTGTCAAAAATCCCTATCAATGCGAAACAGATCAATACAAAGCTGATAGCAGACACTTGAATAGTAGTCGCATTTCCATTTACTTTTTCAAAATTTTGGAAGCTTTTTATTTCTTCATCTGTAGAATTGTCCAGAATATATTTTCTAAAAACTGCACTAAATAGTTCCCAATCTGACCAGTCACCTCTGACATTTGAAAAGTTTTCGACTGGAACAATAATTCCCTTTTGGGCAAGTTCGATGAGGACGTCTTTCCTTGCGATATTAAAAAAGCCTTCCTGGGCAAAGGAATAACAAGCCATTTTTTCATCGAAATTCAGTTCTGTCCAAAGATTATAGAGGTAAGCTTTTCTGGATCGCTGCTTGATCATCAGATCATTATAATCTTTGGGATAAATAATGTCTTGTTCTGCAAATGCTTTTTTAGAACTGGTTTTGAGTGGGAGAAGGACAAAGTGATAATCTGAAAAGAACTCAGAAAAGCGCATTTTATCCTTGATATCGGAAATGGTGTTAGCTGTATCTTTCCATGATTTTCCAGAACTGACAATGATGGTTTCTATTGATTCATGCTGCTTTTGTAAGGAATAAATAATTTTAATAATCTCTAATGGGTTATTCAGACAGTGGAAATTTTTAATATGAATTATCGAAACATCAGGATCTATTTCCACATTTGATACATCCTCCGCTCCTTGGAGCATATCAAATTCCATTAGCAATTCCGGATAGACATTTTCCTCTTTAAATTTTTCATCAAGGACTTCATCGAAATTTTCCGAATTAGTGGAGCAAAGAAAAAGGAGTTTTTTATCCAGGTCTAAATCATTTTGGGTATTCCAGTCACCCTTAAGTTCAAAAAATATTTTTGTCTGAACCCAGTGAATTAACATGGCGAGAATTACAAGAAATATTAAAATCCCAATCACATAACCACCGGAAACCTCTTCACTTTGGCCCGCCAAATGACTTCGAAGCATTTTTTGATTTGGTGTAATGAAATCAATAATTCGTTGGTCAAATGGATCGCTGAGTGCAAACATCATTGATCTTCTGGCACTTTCGTATTTGAAAAACGATTCTTTGCTTATCTCCTTTCCTTGGTTCACCTGAGAGGCGTGTATTTCTTCTTTATCCCAAATTCTCTTTTCAAAGTCATATGTTTTGGAATGAATCATGAAACCGGGTAAAAACCCAATCACAAGGAACCAAGTCAAAAGATAGAAAGTCAATACTCTTTGAGATTTGATTTTTTTGAAAATTAAACCCTGTTTGTGTTGCCAAAAAAACCAGAGCAAACAAACAGATAATGCTATTAACGTTGCCCCTAAAAAGTACCTGAATAAAGACCAATTGAAGATACTATTCATCAGTAGGAATAGCAGTACAATAAATCCAAGGGTGCTGTAGAAAGAAAGAGAAAGCGTTTTGGGATTTTTCCATTTTGCACAATCTATCTGTGTTGTAAGATTGATCAGGGAAATCAAAGAAGACCCAAAAATCACAATACACAAAAACTCAAGGTGATTAATGCTAGCATATCTATATAGAAACATAAGACCCAAAAAAACCAATAGGTATACAATGCTTAGATATTGTAGACGATTGAGATTGTCCGAAACCGGTTTGATTCCTTCATAGATGAAGGATTTGAACCCAAACTCATCTGTAGAATCTCTAGTTATTAACTGAAGTCCAAGAGAAAATATCAAAAACAAAAAGTAAATCCCCATTAAGCTTACCGCCTCAAAAGACACCAATGAGGTAAATACATTGGTGATATTCTGATTGACTAGAAACATGAGCCACAGAGGTTCGTCAAATTGAAGTTTACTAGAATCTTGACTATCTACACGACGAAGGAGCGCTACATATTGATTTCCGTTGAGATAGATCGGGACCTCGAGTTCCGTACTTTCCCCTTTTTCGTTATTGTTGATGATTGAGGAGATTTCTTTCCATTTATCATTGCTCAGGCCTTCTTGAATATTACTTATTGGAGAGGCGATCTTTTTGCTGGAATAGATCACTCCTCCGGTTTTTTTGAAAATCAAAAACCTGTTTTCAAAAGCAAGATCTGATTTCACTTCTCCATTAATCCTGTCTTTATTGTCGACTTCGAGGTTAAATGTGATTGCTTTTATATCAAGGTGGTCCAGACCGCCCAAATTTTTAGAAATTACTGTTTCAAGTTTTCCAGATCCTCGACTGTGGTGGGATTGTATATAGTTTTTTTCCGGTTTATCACTGTCTACGAAATACCGAAAATACCTTCGATCTGATAAGTCAATTGCGGATTTATTCCCAGAATAATTGACGAGACCTTTTCCACGCTTTCCATCATCAAAATAGAGTAAGTCAGCAAAACCAGAATCATTAAATCCGATCAGCTCATTGAAAGTCGACCTTTGAGGTTTGAAATCTTTATCCTTACTCCAAGTGTCCAAATTATCACTCTTGGCCCTTAAAGAGGCATAGATGCTTTCTATAATTTGATCTGCTAAGTCATAAGTCTTTTTATCGATCGATTCGGGTTTGTTTTTGAAACTCGAAACAGCAAAACCAATTACCAAAAAAAGTCCCATCAGTGAGATTCCTGATTGGATCACCTTATTTTGAGTGAGATTGTCACCCTTGCTTAGGTTTATAATCCCAAGAAGGGGAATCGACGCGATCAATAAAAAAAGGAAAAGAAGCAGCGCAGAAATTAAATCAAAATTGATTCGAAGTCCGACTCGTTCAAAGTTGGATTCCTTCACCATACCGATTACATAGAGATTGAGATTTTCGAGTGGAAGCGGGGAGATATAGGATCTATTTAATTCATTCGAAAAAATCAGCTTTTCAACCGAAACTCCTGAAATCGTATTTCCCAGACTGTCAAATCGACTTTGTTTGGGATGAAAAATCTGCAACCCTTCAAAATAGTCTGGATAAATCCCTACTCCTTTATCATCTGTAATCAGAAATCGCTCAAATATTTTATTGTTTTCCTGCTTTCGTAATAGATCTCCGATATCAATATTTAAGTCTAGCATTAGCGCAGGACTCATTAAGTCACCGTTAGTAGTGTTGATTTTTAGATCGTTTGGGGAGGGGATTTCCCAATTCTCATTACCCTCATCAGGAAGCTTAATGATCAGATTTTTTTTAAAGAGCTGGTTCCCTCGAAGTTCCAAACTTCCCTCTTTCACATTTTCTGTATCAGCAATTCGAGCGTTTTGGTATTTAAGTTGAAAATTGATCCTACTGGCGATTTTTTTTGACTCTTCTTTGATTTTTGGGTTAGTTTCAAAATCCGCATATCCTTTTCGAATGAAATAAGCTTCTACACGAGAATAAAAATCAGGAAGTGCTCTCTTGATGTCTTCTTCTATTGCAGAAATACTCCTAATATTTTGTGCTTCAAGTTCCTCTTGATTTTTAGTTGACTGCACATAGAGCACAATTCCCAAGATGCCAACGATAGGAAGAAGGAAAAGCCAAATCTTTAGTGTTTTAAGTTTCATCAAAAAAATATTAAAAGTATTCTTTAACTTACCTTATAATCCATTGAAAATCAAGATATAGCGATAAAAAAATATTTTTTCTTTGGGCGAAGATTAAAAAAAACTTCTATTTTTGATTCAAAGGCATGTTTATTGGTTGACCAACCGTTAGCTAATTCAGTGAAAAATTCATCTCATGATAAAAAATCTCCGTCTAATTCTTTCCGTTTTATTTACTTTTTCAATCTTTCACATCGCGATTTCCCAAACTTCTGAAGAGGGGAATTCACTCAAATCTGGCACAATAGATAGCCAATTTGATTATATCTACAGCACTTCAAATAATTTTCAAGAGTATAAAGTTGTCAAAAAAACGAACCTTGATCTCTTGAAATCCAATATTCTGGATTCGATGAAAACTATGAGAGGTGAAGTAGCTTCTCAAAAAATACTGATGCAAGGAAAGAATGATTCGATTGCAAGCCTTAATGCTCTTCTGGAAGTCTCAGAATCGGAAAAGCAAGTTGCGATAGACGCAAAAGACAATTTTACTTTTTTAGGGATAGGAATTCATAAAGCCGTTTACTCCTCTATGATGTGGATTCTAGTTGGAATTCTGGCAGCTGCATTGGCCTTTTTCTCTTTTCAATACATGAAAAGTTTTAAGAAAATCAGAAAGGCTCAGCGTGACTTGGTAGAAGTTCAGGAAGAATTTGACAATCATAGAAAAAATACACTTGAGCGTGAGCGAAAACTTAAGCGCGAGCTGGTAGATGCTCAAATGGGGAAATAGGGAAGATCTTTGTTACTTGATTTTTTCAGAAACGCTCCTTTGGATTTCCGAATTTTAATAGATATCTATGAAATATGACCTGGCAGTGATTGGTCTTGGGGCTGTAGGTTCTGCTGCACTCTACCAGCTATCCAAGAGGGGAGTTTCAGTTTTGGGCATTGATCAATTTGATCCGCCACATCAATATGGATCTTCGCATGGGGAAACCAGAATCACAAGATTGGCTGTAGGAGAAGGGCGGGACTACGTTGCTTTAGCGATGCGTTCTCATCAGATTTGGGAGGAGATTTTTGCTAAAAGTGGAAAGCAAATTTATCATCCAACAGGTGGTATTCTGCTGGATTCTGGGGTTCATGCCTGGGGAAAGCATGGTACCAAGAGCTTTTTGGATCAGACCATTTCATATGCCAGAGATTTTAATATCAAGCATGAACTTGCAGATTCTAAAACCATAAAAGCTAGATTTCCTCAGTTTCTTGTGGAGAAAACCTCCAAAGCTTATCTGGAAAAATCAGCGGGATATCTACTTCCAGAATTGGCCATTGCCACGCAGCTAGAGCTAGCTAAAGAAAATGGAGCTAAAATTTTACCTAACACAAAAGTAAAATCGATCCAAAAATCACCGAATGGGATTAGTCTAGACTTGGAGGAAGGTAAAATTGAAGTGGGAAAAGTAATTTTATCCGCTGGTGGATGGATCAAGGATTTTTTGCCGAAAGAAGTCTCCGATAACTTCAAAATCTGCCGACAAGTTCTCCATTGGCTGGAATTGGAAAAGGAAGCAGGACAATGGAAAGATTCACCGGTCTTCATGTGGGGATATGGATCTCAGCCAGAAGATTTCCTTTATGGATTTCCTTCATTAGATGGAGAGACTGTAAAAATGGCGAGCGAGTCTTTTGTAGACAGTGAACATCCAGATCTACTCAACCGAACGGTAACCGAGGAGGAGCAGCGTGACTTTTGGGAGAATAAAGTTAAGGGAAGGGTACTTGGATTTTCAGGTAAATTCAGAAAATCCGAAGTTTGCTTTTACACTGTTACCCAGGATGCCAGGTTTAAAGTGGACTTTTTAGAAGGTTTTGATAATGTTCTTATGGCTTCAGCTTGTTCGGGTCATGGGTTTAAGCATTCTGCTGCCTTGGGTGAGCATCTTGTTCAGAAGTTATTTGGGGAGGACCTTACTGTCTCTTTGGAATGTTAATTCGCTTTCAACTTTACTTTTTTGAAAGACATATACTTGCAAAAAGTGGTACTTTTGTGACCAAAATATAAAATTCGCGCATGGCTAAGAAGAGAGGAACTGCTTTAGAAGAGCATGAAAAGAGGAAGTTGACGAAGCAGAATTTGAGTAAACTTGGGGGGATTTTCAGCTTTTTGATGCCTTATAGGGCATCGTTTTTTCTGGGAATGGTTTTTTTGCTTTTGTCTTCCCTGACTTTACTGACATTCCCTTTTGTTGCCGGAAAACTTATTGATACTGCGCAGGGAGAGGACTGGTTTGTTACAGATATCAACTCAATTGCCTTGATTTTAGTCGGTATACTTGCAGTACAAAGTGTTTTTTCCTTTTTCAGAGTTTGGCTTTTTTCTCTGGTTTCAGAAAAGTCGATGCGAGATATTCGACATGCTTTGTATTCCAGGTTGATCCGGCTTCCAATGACATTTTTTGATGAGCGAAGGACGGGTGAACTGATCAGTAGGATCACGGCAGATGTAAGTATGCTTCAGGATACTTTTTCGGTGACTTTAGCAGAGCTTTTTCGTCAGATTGTGACCTTGATTGCAGGAGTGATTTTTCTGATGGTGACGACTCCAAAGTTGACCTTGTTTATGTTGGCCACATTTCCAGTGCTAGTTATCATTGCGATGGTATTTGGGAGATTTATACGAACCCTCTCCAAAACTACCCAAGATGAATTGGCAAGTGCAAATGTAATTGTAGAAGAAACGCTCCAGTCTATTAGCACAGTCAAATCATTTGTCGGAGAAGCGTATGAATCGAATCGGTACCAATCGGGTTTGAATAGAGTCGTTTCTGTAGCATTAAAGGCGGCAAAATACCGTGGAGCTTTTATTTCCTTTATCATTTTTGCCTTATTCGGAGGTATTGTGGCCGTAATGTGGTACGGGGCAAGTTTGGTGAGTTCTGGCGAAATGAGTGTAGGAGAATTGGTTTCATTTGTACTCTATACCACTTTTATTGGAGGATCGATTGCAGGACTAGGTGATATTTATGGACAAGTGCAAAAAGCCATAGGATCATCTGAGCGTGTTTTAGAAATTTTGGATGAAAAGGAAGAACAATCTTCCGGGGTCAAAAAAGGAAGTTTTACTGGCAAAATTACTTTTGAAAAAATTGGTTTTCACTATCCAACCAGGCCTGAAGTAGAAGTGCTAAAGTCATTATCCTTTCATGTAAATCCGGGTGAAAAGGTCGCATTGGCAGGACATTCGGGAGCTGGGAAATCGACAATAATCCAATTATTACTTCGGTTCTATGAGCCGCAAAAAGGAGAAATATTGGTTGACGACCAGCCGCTTTCCAGCTGGGATTTAAATAGTCTTCGATCTCATATTGGAATCGTACCACAGGAGGTTTTACTTTTTGGAGGCTCAATAAAGGAGAATATAAGCTATGCTAAACCTAATGCTAGCGAGGAGGAATTGATAGAAGCTGCAAAAAAAGCAAACGCATGGCAGTTTATCTCAAAATTTCCGGAGGGGATGGATACCCTAGTCGGTGAAAGAGGGGTAAAGTTATCAGGCGGTCAACGTCAACGAATCGCCATTGCCAGAGCTATCTTGAAGGATCCTTCAATTTTGGTTTTGGATGAAGCTACTTCTTCATTGGATGCAGAGTCAGAGTCTTTGGTTCAAGAGGCACTGGATGAACTGATGAAGGGCAGAACGACCATTATCATAGCACATCGATTGGCGACGATACGCAAAGTAGATCGCATCTATGCACTGAGTGATGGACAAATTGTCGAAGAAGGGAGTCATTCTGAATTGCTTGCACGAGAAAATGGCTTTTACAGTAATCTTGTTCGCCTTCAATTTGCAGAAAACTAAAATTTCCCAAGATAAAATCGGCTTTTTTAAGTTTCTTTTTTCAAGCAGTATATCCATCTAGACACAAATGAGCATGGTCCTTTAGCCTTGAAGATGGTGGAGTTGCTCACCGGCAACGATCCTATCAAAATGAAGGAGGCTGAAAATGCGGCTAGAGAGGCTCTTGAAGCAAGACGTATCCTCTGGAATGGAATCCATTAAGAATTAATAAAAAACAAAGAATTTGCAATCGCCTAGCCTCTGAGATTATGGGCCGAAATGGATTTGACTAGGCCCAGAATTTTTTCTCGGTAAATCGATGCCTTTGGAAACAAATCAAGCATTCCCTTTTCATCGAGCAGTCTGATCTCCTCCAAATACTGCTTTGCATCCTCCGGTTTCCAGCTTTGCAAGCGACTAAGCTTTGTTTTGGTTAAAAGAAAATAAGTAAAACTCTTTGGGTAAAACTGAGCAAAAGGAAGGGCATAGTGTGCTTCTATAGGGAAATATTTATTCGGCGTCTGTATGAAAAAGTATTTCCCTACACGCATAATTTCATTGGCCATCTTTTTCTGATTTTCAAGAGTGTAAAGGTGCTCAATCACAGAATTTGAAAATATCAGATCGAATGAACCTGACTCATAATTTGGCATATCAGTGGCATCCCCTTTGACCCCGATGATATTGGGATGGTCGCTTGCTTCCTGATATAGATTCAAAAGTGTAATCGTAACATTTGGAAGGTCAGGTATCGAACTGTTTTTCCAGAAATAAGCAGTCCCACCAAGATCTAAAATCCGAAATGGCTTATTTTTTGAAAATACTTTATAGAAAAACACCTCAAAGTCTTTCTGTCTTTTGGAGCGAAATTTAGCCCCGATTGAATTTGGATGATCTGAGGAGGCAAATAAATCTGAAATAAAACTCATGATGTGCCCTTAGGGCTGTATTGCTAATAAATAATCCCAAAAGTAATCAGCCTTGATGATTCTTTTCTTAATTTTAGCTTTGAAATGAATCTCATTGCATATCTAACTAAACTATTTCGGTTTTTGAAAGATTATCAGGCTTTTTTTAGAGTGTCATTTTTATGAAGAGAAGATTTGATAAGTATTTTCCTTGGGTTTTCACTCTCAGTGATTTTTTCGCTTCGCTCATAGCTTTGATCATTTGTTTGGTTGCACTAAACTATTTCGGATATCTTCAAAGCACCACAATAAGCTCATTATTTCCACTTTCATTGCTTTGGATATTAATCTCAAGTCTTCGTAAAGATTATAAAATTGGGCGTACAGATGAATTTGAATATACGCTCAAGCGCTTATTAGGAACTCTGGTTTGGTTTATTGGTGCTGCCACAGTACTCTGGTTACCTCTTCGTACACCTAACTTGCAATTGATCTCCATAATAGGATTGACTTCTGGGATGCTTATTTTAATGGGTTCCTTTAGGGTCGGTCTTCATATGGTCCTTAGACAATACCGAGTTCAGGGTAATAACTATCGAAATGCAGTTATTATTGGTAAAGGGGGTACAAGTCCTAAATTGGCCGATGTATTTCGGATAAGAAAAGAATTTGGGATCAATTTTCTTGGATATTTTGATAATCAGGCGGATTGTAGCCTTACTAGAGGTGGGGTAGATTCCTTCTTTGATCAGGCTCATGATCTCGATTTGGATTTGATCTATATCCATGAAAAACTGGATGAGCTTCTAGTGAAAAAAATAATCGATTTTGCTGACGAAAATTACATCAAAGTCAAGATGATCCCTGGAGGAAGTCTTCAGTTAGAGAAGAATCTTTCTTTTTCTAGATATGGTGATTTTTTTGTCATTAATGTCAATGACATCCCCTTAGATAATACCTTAAATGGACTTGCAAAGCGTAGTTTCGATATTGTTTTTTCTGCTTTGGTGATTGTTTTTATTCTTTCCTGGCTGATTCCATTGGTTGGGCTGTTAATTAAACTTGAATCGCGCGGATCGGTATTTTTTATCCAAAAGCGAAATGGAATCAATAACAATGTTTTCAATTGCCTTAAGTTTCGATCGATGACACCAAATGACTATGGTGACACCAAGCAGGCGGTTAAAAATGACCCGAGAGTCACAAAAATTGGCGCTTTTCTTCGAAATACTTCTTTAGATGAAATGCCACAGTTTATCAATGTTTTTCTGGGAGATATGTCAATTGTGGGACCAAGACCCCATACAGTTCCTATGAATCAGACATTTAAAACTCAGATTCATCGCTACAATTCCCGCCATAAAATCAGACCCGGAATTACAGGTCTGGCTCAAATTAGAGGGTTCCGTGGAGAAATTGAAAATCCCCATCAAATCAAATCCAGAGTAAGACTTGATGCTTTTTATATCAATAACTGGACATTTTTATTGGACTTAGGGATCATGGTAAAAACAGTGCATGAGCTTTTGTTTAACCGTGAGAATGCCTATTGATTTGAATCCCTCTTGTAAATTCTGTGGAAAAGAAGAGTTTTTGATTTTTCAGGCAAAAGAGCGAATGCTTCAAATGCCAGGAGAGTTTACATACCACGAATGCCAGTCCTGTAAGTCTATTCAGTTAATAGATATTCCTGAAAATCTATCTGATTACTACCCAGTTGATAGCTATTATTCTCAGGCGCCCCTAGTAGAATCTTCCAATCTGAAGAATCAGTTAAAATCGCTTCGATTAAAACTATTTTTAAATCTCCCATTCAATTTTTTAGCTCCGAGCTATGGCTACTGGCTAAAGAAAATCAACCCAAAACGAAACTATAGAATCGCTGATTTGGGCTGCGGAAATGGACAGTTGCTCTATGAAATGTATGCTTCAGGCTATCAAAATCTTGAGGGGTTTGATCCATTTATCCCGAAAACAAAAAAGCTAAATTCTAATCTAACGCTCTGGAAAAAACCCTTCGAAGATTCCGTTGGTTTCTTTGATTTGATCATGATGCACCATGCTTTTGAGCATATGGCGGATCCGAAAGCGATTCTTGAATTGTGTTTTGAAAAATTGAATCCAGGAGGAAAGATTTTAATCAGGACTCCTGTAACAGATGCAGAAGTCTGGAAAGAAAAGCGGGAAATGTGGGTACAGCTTGATGCGCCAAGACATTTGGTAATTCCATCGGTTAAAGGATTTTCTCTTTTGGCCGAACATCTTGGCTTTTCCCTCGACGAGGTCGTTTTTGACTCTACCGAGTTTCAATTTTGGGGAACTTCGCTTTATGAAAAAGGCTATCCATTAAATCCAGATCTCGCCAAATCTATGTTTACCTCAAAAGAGCTAACAGAAATGAAAAAAAGAGCCCTCCGATTAAATCAGGAGGGCAAGGGTGATCAGGTATGTTTTTATCTGACTAAACCGATCAAATCCTAAATAGTGCTTCAAAGAAGCCGACGGTTTCTCCTTTTTTCTTGAAGATTAGCATTGGTAACACGTTATTAACCATTACTAATTTTTCTGCAACGGAGCCTAATAATATGGCTGCGGATTTGGTGCGTCCCCTTGAACCAAGGAGAATCATATCAGCTCCGATTTTATGTGCCTCGTCCAGCAATAATTTTCCTTCGTCATGATCTTCATTCAACACAAAATGACAATCTAAATCCCGGTGATTATTCTTATGGAGAAACTTTTTAAAATCCTTATTTGCATTTTCTTTCATGATTTCGGAAAATTCCTCGAAAGTCTTTCCTGTTTTCGAGTAGCCATGAGGAACTTGATATAGGTGTACAGGTACCAATTCTGCATGAAGGTCGTCGCAAATCCGCTCACTGAAATTATAGATCAATTCAGTATGGTCTGAGAAATCTGTCGGCACCATGATTTTTTTTGGAAGTCCCGGAGGTCTTTTTTCCTGAAGCATCAGAATAGAACACGGGGCTTTTTTGGCAATTCCTTTTGCAAGGGATCCGTTTCCTTCCAGCGTCTCTTTCCTTCCCATAATCACAAGATCTACGTCTTTGATCCTTGCCCATCGAAGAAATGTCTCCAGTTGATTCTCGCCTTCTTCTGCGAATACTTCAATTTCGATGTGATCAGGAAAGTTGAAATTCTTCAACTTTTCTGTGATCATTGCCTCAATAGACTCATCACTTGGAGCCAATAGCTCTGGATGGGAGTCAAGAATTTCTTGAGGAATAGCCAAGTTTTTTGCAACATGGACGAAATAGCATTTATCTATTCCCAAAAATTTCAAAAAGACTATGGTCTTTTCAATTAGGATATCGTCCATTTCTGTCAAATCAAGGCCGATCATGGCCTTTGAAAAGTATTTCATAATGATCTACGGTTTATACCCTTAATTTAGGGGTTTGATTGGGTTATTCGAATAGTTTTTTTGTTTTTGAGCTTAGAAATGCTTCATGAGGTAATTTTAAGAGATGAAATAGAGCCTGCTTGGCGCGGACAGTCATGACTCAAAAGTCACACACTACAATGGTTATTATCTATACAAGATTCCATATGACCTTTAAAAAACAATTACAACCAGATGAAAGTAATGCAGAAATATTTTTTAGCCATTGTTCCTACAGGGGATATTCAGGAATCGGCCACTTCGCTAAAGCTTTTGCTAAAAGAGCAGATGAATATCAAGTATGCTCTGAAATCTCCTGCACATATTACACTTAAAATGCCATTTAGCTATAATGAGGCAAAAGAGGATTATTTGATTGAAAAACTCAGCACATTTTTGTCCAGAAAAGAAAACTTCAAACTTCAAGTCAATGGTACTGGGACTTTTGGGAGAAGAGTGATTTTTTGGAAAATTGAGGCTGACTCTAAGCTGTATGAGTTACAAGAATCAATAAAAAGCTTCTGTAAACGGGAATTGAATCTCGTAGATGAACTGAGTGACCGAAACTTCCACCCGCACATGACGATTGCATTTAAGGATGTGAAAGAAAGGGATTTTGAAACAGTCTTGGATCTTATTTCAAGCCAAGAAATCAGCCAAACATTCCAAGTGAATGCGGTGGTACTTTTGAAAAGAATTGGAGGTCGTTGGGAAAATTTTTACACATTTCAACTTTAGAATGACAAAAAAATCTGCTTCATTTTTTCAGATTTAATCTAAAGACAACATGTAATTAACAGCTTATTATTCTCAAAATTTGATTTTTACAATTATGAGGGAATTTGTTTTCTGCTGTTTTCTGCTTTTGACCAGTTTGATTTATCCTGTTACTTTTTCCAGCGCTCAGGACATGAAATCTTTTGATCTTGATCGTGTAAGCAAGCTTATGAAAAAGAATCCGGAAGAGGCATTAATTTTCACTAATGAATTCCTGGCAAACGGCACAACAAAGAAGGATTCCCAGAAATATGGGGAACTACTTTTGATCAAGGGGCAATTACTTTTCCAAGTAGGCTTATATCAACTAGCCTCCGAAGCGCTTTATCAGGCAGAGAAGGTCTTTGATTCCAAAGTCTGTCTTCAATGTCTGGGCAGAGTAAATAACGCGCTAGGTGAAGTCTATTATAAAATTAAGAGTCCTGAGGAATCTCTTTTAAGGCACCAAAAGGCGCTCTCTTTTTTTCAGTCTTCAAAAGATGAGCTTGGGATAGCCAGAGCAAAAGGATTTATCGGAGGGATGTATGAAAAACTAGGGGAATACGAAAAAGCACTTTCTTTTCAAAAAGAAGCTTTAATCCTATCAGAAAATATCCAGGATCATGCGCAAATTGCTTTCGTTTTTGAAAATATCGGAAGTATCTATGAAGATATTGAGAACTTTGATTCCGCTCTTTTTTATTTTGAACAAGCCTCCAAACATAATCTTTTCATTGGTGATAGCCTTTCACGGATCGGCATTTTGAATAATCTAGGGGATGTCTATCGCAAATCCGGACGAGTAGATATCGGACTGTCATACTCGATTAACTCACTAGAACTCAGTCTGCGTTTAGGGAATCTCTATCAACAGCGATCTGCGCTAGTTGACCTTTCAAAATCCTATGCGCTTCTCGGAGAGTTTGAAAATTCCTACTTGAAACTGGAAGAAGCAAGACAACTTGGAGAGAAGATCTTTTCTGAAGAATCTGCCCGGCAATTGGCGATACTTGAATCCCAGTATGGACTAGAAGCTAAAAATCTGGAAATCAATCGACTAAATCAAAAGCAGGAATTCGAATCCAGTCTTCGCTGGCTTTTTATTTTCTTGCTTTTTCTTTTGACGGTACTAGGTTATCTGATCTACAACCGTCAAAAGCTGAAAATCCGAAGCAACAAGGAACTTCTGCTCCGGCAGGAGGAGCTGATCCAAATGAATGAGAAACTCATTGAAACAGAGAAGTACAATCTTCAGCTACTAGAATCTAAAATGGTGGCGGAAGAAAAGGCTCATTCGAAAACACTTTCTGCTCAAACGCTCCATGTCATAGACAAAAATCAAATGCTTGAGGAAATCAAAGCAAAACTGAAGAAAATCATGGAGGAGGATCCGAAGGAGCAAAAAAAGAAGATACGAAATCTGATCAAACAAATCGATTTTAACTTTTCTCATGATACTGAATGGGAGGATTTCAAACTTTCCTTCGAAAAAGTACATCAGGATTTTTTTAGAAACCTTCAACACAAGTCTGGGGAACTCACCCCGGCTGATCTCAAATTGGCGAGTTTAATGCGGATGAATCTAAGTTCAAAAGAAGTAGCCTCCACCTTGGGGATTTCGATGGATAGTCTGCGTATTTCCCGATATCGGCTACGAAAAAAACTACAGCTCCAAAAAGAAGAAAAACTACAGAATTTCATTCTTAGCCTGTAAGTTACAATTTATTAATCTCAAATTAACATTTTGTAATCTACTGAAAATCAGTCTATAAATCTGTTAATTCAAATTTTTGTTTCCTTTTTGTAAACGGCAAAATTTACTTTTGTTGCCCAATTGATAACGTTGATTTGCTCGTGACTAAAATCCGGTGAGCTAAAATTGCATGGTATAAACCAAATCAATTTTATGCTTAAAAATTTACCTCATTTCAGTTTACTTGGGATTGCCCTATTCAGTTTCTCCTGTTCCAATCCATCAGGCGACACAAGCAATTTGGAGCTCACTGATTCCACATCCATGATTCGTCCGCTTTACATTACTGACTCAGTAGTGCATGATACCGACGATCCAGCCATTTGGATAAATAGGGCAGATTATTCAAAAAGTCTGATCATCGGTACAGATAAGGATCAGGATGGAGCTTTGTACGTCTTTGATTTAAAAGGGAAAATAATCGACTCCCTGAAAGTGGGTGATATCCAAAGACCTAATAATGTCGATATCGGATATGACTTAGTGATTGGTCAAGATACGCTTGATTTTGCAGTGACAGGTGAGCGATTTACATCCAAGCTCCGGTTTTTCTCTCTTCCCGATATGAAAGAAATCTCTGCTCCTGGACTGGAAGTATATGTAGGTGAAACCGGGACAGAATACAAGGACCTCATGGGCGTTGCACTCTATCAAAATCCGGAATCGGGAAAATACTACGTCATCGCAGGCCGAAAAAATGGGCCAACAGACGGTAGCTACCTTTGGCAATACGAACTTGTAGATCAAGACGGTAGCCTACAGCTTGATTTGGTCCGGAAATTTGGAAACTACTCAGGTACTAAAGAAATCGAAGCAATCGCCGTGGATGCCGAGCTTGGGTATATCTATTATTCTGATGAAACAGTGGGCATCAGAAAGTACTATGCTGATCCAGCTAAAGGAAATGAAGAGCTCGCTTTTTTTGGACAATCTGGATTTGCTGATGATCATGAAGGAATCTCCATCTATAAGACCGGCGCTAAGACAGGTTACCTGTTGATATCAGATCAGGGGGCTAATTTTTTCCAGGTATTTCCAAGAGAAGGAAGCACCAACAATCCTCATCAACATGATCTGATCACAAAACTACCGCTCAGTACGATTTCAAGTGATGGGTCGGAAGTCACCAATCTCGCATTAGGGCCTGATTTTCCAAAGGGACTTTTTGTAGCCATGTCAGATGACAAAACCTTCCAAATCTATCGCTGGGAGGATTTGGAGAATTATATCAAAACCAAAAAGAACTAATTTAAATTAACTCATACCATGAAAAAACAAGTACTTTATTTGGCAGCCTTTTTATTCTTGCTGCTTGCGAATGTGTCTGTTATGGCACAGGGAGTATTGAAAGGAAGGGTGATCGATGATCAAAACCTCTCCCTTCCCGGTGCGAATATCATCTTGAAAGGAACAAGCACCGGTACGGTGACGAATCAACAAGGTGATTTTTCGATTTTGAATTTAAAGGCTGGATCTTATGAGGTGGAAGTTTCCTATCTAGGCTATGCTGCTATGACTAAATCTATAGAAATAGCAGCTGGTGAAACTTCAGTCTTGAATTTCAAATTAGCAGAGACCCTTATTGAAGGTGCTGAATTCATTGTATTGGGAGATCGATTGAAAGGTCAGGCAAAGGCCCTGAACCAACAAAAAAACAACTCAAACATCACCAATGTGGTGTCTTCAGACCAGATTGGCCGATTTCCTGATGCCAATATTGGGGACGCCTTGAAAAGAGTACCGGGTATTACCATGCAGAATGACCAAGGTGAGGCAAGAAACATCATCATCCGTGGAATGGCTCCGCAATTGAATTCGGTGACGATCAACGGCGAAAGAATTCCTTCTGCAGAAGGCGACAACAGAAATGTGCAAATGGATTTGATCCCATCGGATATGATCCAAACTATCGAAGTAAATAAAGCTGTACTTCCATATATGGATGCCGATGCCATTGGCGGATCAGTCAATTTAGTTACTCGACAAGCTCCTAACGCGTTACGCGTTTCAGGAACAGCAGCTTCGGGAGTGAACTTACTTTCCAATAAGCCGATTTGGACCGGTGGCTTGATCCTCGGAAATCGTTTTTTTGATGGTAAACTTGGCGCAATATTCTCAGGCTCTTACAACAATCACAACTTCGGTTCGGACAATATCGAAGCAGTCTGGTATGAATCTGACAACGGCGTGGTGCTGGAAGAAATGGATATCCGTGAGTATCAAGTGCAGCGAGTCAGAAGATCTGCAAGTTTAGCGTTGGATTATGAAATCAATACCAATCATACCCTCTACCTCTCCGGGATGTACAATCACCGAGATGATTGGGAGAATCGATTCCGAATGCGTGTAAGTCAATTGGATGATTCATTTGACGACGGAGAGTTTACACAGACTTCTCCGGGAGTCTATCAGACTCAAGGTCGGGTAGAGTTTGAGACAAAAGGTGGGATAGATAGTAAAAGAGTGAAAAATGCCCGTCTGGAGGACCAAAGAGTATATAATGTGACTTTAGGCGGAGACCATTTATTCAATAAGCTGAAGGTGGATTGGCACCTTACTTATGCCAAAGCCTCAGAGGAGCGACCATTTGAGCGCTATATTTCCTACAGATCTTCGGGTCAGGATGTCCGTGTAGATGTCTCTAATCCCGAAAAACCAATTGCAATCCTAAGCGATATTTCGGATAATCTGGGAATCGGGTTCAATGGCCTTTCGGAGCAATACGGTTTTACAACAGATCGGGATCTGAATTCCAGAATAGACTTTAAATTACCTTACTCTCCGAAAGGAATCCTTCAATTTGGCTTAAGGTACCGCAATAAAGAAAAATTAAGGGATAATAATTTCTTTGAATATGAGCCGGTGGATGAGGATGATTTTGGACCTACACTTGGATCTGTTCCCAATATAAATTACTCAGATCCAAACTACCTGGCAGGTGCTCAATATCAAGTAGGGACATTTGTTGATCCAAATTTTCTTGGGAATTTAAATCTTAAAAATTCGGGCCAATTTGAAGAAACGGATCTGTTAGAAGAATACATTCCAGGTAACTACATGGCTACTGAGAATATCACTGCCGCCTATGTGATGGCGGATCATCAGTTTAGTTCTAAATTCTCTGCGGTAGCGGGCTTGAGGCTTGAGGCCACTTCCATCGAATACATGGGGAATATATTTGATATTGATAATGAGGAAGTGAGTCCGGCAACCGGAGATCAGAATTATACCAACTTCATGCCGGGGCTTCATTTCAAATATGATCCTGATTCTAAGTCAGTGATTCGATTGGCGTGGACTAATACGATCGCAAGACCAAACTATTTCGATTTGGTTCCTTATGCAGAATTCAGCCCGGAGGATGAAGAATTAGCAAGAGGTAATCCTAATTTGAAGGCCGCTACTTCCATGAATTTTGATGTGATGGCAGAGCGCTATTACGATAATATTGGTCTAATTTCCTTAGGAGGTTTTTACAAAGACATTGATAATTTCGTCTATACAATTACGAGTCAAGGCTTTAGTGATCCACAATTTGGAGATGACCTACAGTACTCACGGCCTGAAAACGGCGGAACTGCGCAAGTCTATGGATTGGAAGCTTCATTCCAAAGACAAATCTGGAAAGGATTGGGAATTTACCTGAACTATACTTTCACCAATTCCTCCACAACTGGAATAGAAGATCGGGATGGGGAAGATTTGGAACTTCCAGGCACAGCCGATAATATGTTCAATGCCTCACTTTCCTATGAGACTAAAAAACTGGTAATCCGGGTTTCTTTGAATTATGCTTCAGATTACTTGGATGAATTGGGAGGCGAAGCTTTCGAAGATCGTTACTATGACAAGCAGACGTTCCTAGATGTGAACGCTTCTTATGCTATTACCCCAAAGTGGCGGATTTTCTTTGAAGGAAATAACTTAACCAATCAGCCACTTCGATACTATCAGGGTATTCAGTCTCGTACAATGCAGGAAGAATTTTACAATGCAAGACTCAACTTTGGGCTGAAATTCGACTTGTTTAATTAAGACATCAAATTGAATTAAGGGCTGGTTTCGCTGACATCAGCCCTTAATTTTTTAAAGTTAAAACTCCCCTCTCCTCACCATTTCCCAACAACAAACTCCGCGGAGTAGAATTTCCTGGAAAATACATATGGACGATGTTCTGTTGGGATTCAATTTCCTGAAGTAAAATACTGTTCCTAACCTCAATTTGATTTGAAATAGATACCGGAGTGGATTCGAAATAAGCCCAAATCGCATCCTCTTCTACCTCAAAACCGAGGTAGTTTAATTTTACTTTCTTCCCATCTACCCAAATTTCAAAATGGTTAGTCAGGTAAGAACCGATTTTATCGTTTAGATTTTTTTCATCCTTGGGATTCAAAATATCGAAAGGCTCATTATGGTATTTGGAAAGAGAACCCTCCAAATCATCCCAAAAGATTTTTTGGGCAACTTCCAGATTTTTGGAATTGGGATTCTGTCGGATTTCTGTCAAACTGATGAAAAACGGGTGGAAAGAAACCAACCATCCCAAGTAAATTAGCGCAGTGGAAAGATGTTGCATTTGGTGTAAGAACTTGTCTTTTTTGGTATTTATCCTGTATTATTGTTGCAATTTACTTCTTTCGAAGTTTAATCACCCCTATGAATTCGTTTGAATTATATTTCCGTCTAGGAATCCAACATATTCTTGACCTCAAAGGCTTTGACCATATCTTATTCGTCTTAGCACTTTGTGCAGTTTTCATTCCTCGTGACTGGAAGAAAATTCTGATCCTGATAACCGCATTTACGATTGGTCATTCGATCACGTTGGCGCTTGCTACCTTCAAGATCGTTCAGGTTAACAGTGACTGGATCGAGTTTCTCATTCCGGTCACCATCGCGATTACTGCATTCAGCAATATTCTTCGGCCAAAGCCTGTTTCAGGTAAAGGGGTCACCATTAATTATGTGTTAGCCTTGTTTTTTGGATTGATTCATGGCATGGGCTTTTCCAATTATTTGCGTAGCCTTTTGGGAAAAGAATCTAGCATTTGGCAGCCACTTTTGGCTTTCAATATTGGTTTGGAAATTGGACAATTGGTTATCGTTGGAATATTTATCTTAGCAACTTCCATTTTGGTAGGACTAGCGGGAGTAAAGCGAAGGGAATGGACTTTGATTATTTCATCCTTTGTATTGGGGATCGCGATGATGCTGATGCTG
The DNA here is from genome assembly GCF_029254265.1 of Algoriphagus sp. Classification (GTDB taxonomy): domain Bacteria; phylum Bacteroidota; class Bacteroidia; order Cytophagales; family Cyclobacteriaceae; genus Algoriphagus. The sequence continues at coordinate 23,964 of NZ_JAQWXX010000019.1, forward strand.
GATACTAAGTTTTGGTAAAGGAATAAGAGAGATTGGAGATTTGAGAAAAGAGATTAAAAAAATAAAGTAATATGAGAAAAATAGGAATACTAGCCGCATTAGCACTTTCGGTGAATCTTTCAGGATTTGCGCAGCAGCGGTCTGAGCAAAATCATGCCGAGCGTTTTGAGCAATTGGGTACTATGCTTCGTAGCCCAAACGTCTATCGTACTGCATCAGGAGCACCAGGTCACATGTACTGGCAGCAGCAGGCCAACTACATCATCGAAGTGGAACTCAATGATGACAACCAATCCATCAAAGGATCAGAGAAAATCACCTATGTGAATAACTCTCCCGATCAACTCACCTACCTCTGGGTGCAATTGGAGCAAAATCAGCGTGGAAAAGATTCTGAAACTCCAAAAGGAACCGAATCAAGCATCAGCCCAAGAATGACTTTGACTCAGCTTCAGGGTATCCTTTGGCATACTGATGACTATGCTTACCAAGTGTTGGATGTAAAAGGAAAAGACGGAACGCCATTGAAAGTAGCAATCAATCAAACGATGATGCGCGTGGATCTTCCTACACCTTTGAAGTCAGGCGAATCTTTTGAATTTGCGATCGATTGGTCATTCAATATTCACGACCGAACAGGTTTTATTGGTGGTCGTCCTGGCTATGAATACTTCGCTGGAGATGGCAATTACCTTTATACCATGGCGGAGTGGTTTCCAAGAATGGCCGTTTACTCTGACTTTGAAGGTTGGCAAAACAAGCAATTCCTAGGTTCTGGTGAATTTGCTTTGGCTTTTGGAAATTACGAAGTGCATATTACCGTGCCTGCTGATCATATGGTTGGTGCTACAGGCGAACTCCAAAATCCTGAGGAAGTGCTTTCTTCCGCAGAACTGGATCGATGGAATACTGCAAAGAAAACTTTTGACAAGCCGGTAGTCATCCGTACTCAGGCTGAAGCAGAGAAGTTGGAGAAATCTAAAGCTACTGCGAAGAAGACTTGGAAGTTTAAAGCTCAAAATGTTCGGGATTTTGCTTGGACTTCTTCCCGTAAATTCATCTGGGATGCCATGGCTGTAAAGCAAGGCGGAAAAGATGTCATGGCGATGTCTTATTATGCTAAAGAAGCTAATCCACTTTGGGGACAATATTCAACTCGAGTGGTCGCACATACGATTAAGTCTTATTCTGCACACACCTTCGATTATCCATATCCTACAGCGATCTCCGTGGAGGCAGCAAACGGTATGGAATACCCAATGATCTGTTTCAATTATGGGCGTCCTGATTCGGATGGCACCTATTCTGAAGCCATCAAAAACGGGATGATTTCTGTGATCATTCACGAGGTTGGCCACAACTTCTTCCCGATGATTGTCAACTCGGACGAGCGTCAGTGGACTTGGATGGATGAGGGCTTGAACACTTTTATGCAATTCATGGCTGAGCAGGAGTGGGATCGTAATTATCCTTCTCGTCGAGGCCCTGCGCACAAGATCGTGCCTTACATGAGAAGTGAGAAAAATCTCTTGGAGCCAATCATGACTAACTCTGAGAATATTATTCAGTTTGGACCAAATGCATACGCTAAGCCAGCAACTGCATTGAATATCCTGCGAGAGACAGTAATGGGTCGAGAGCTTTTCGATTATGCATTCAAAGAATATGCAAGAAGATGGATGTTTAAGCATCCGACTCCGGAGGATTTATTCCGTACGATGGAAGATGCCTCAGCGGTGGATTTGGATTGGTTTTGGAGAGGATGGTTCTATGGTACCGAAGCGGTGGATATTTCTATCGAAAATGTGGCTTGGTACAAAATGGATAACCGAACTCCTTCCCAAAAAGCTGCCGATGAAAAGAAAGTGGCTGATCTGGAAGAAACTTATGTATCCCGATCCAAGAATATGACTGATATCAAAGAAACCTATGTGGAGGCAGATCCTGCCACCAAAGATTTCTATGCTACTTACGATCCTTTTCAGGTAACTCCAGCCGATGAAGAATCCTACAAGAAATTTATGGCAGGTCTAAGTGCCAAAGAGAAAGAACTCTTGAATAGTAACCTGAACTTCTATGAGGTGAAATTCAGAAATGAAGGAGGATTGGTGATGCCGATTATTCTGGAATGGACTTTTGCAGACGGGACTACAGAAATGGAAAAAATCCCTGTGGAAATTTGGAGAAAGAATGAGACTGAGGTTACTAAAGTTTTTGCGAAGCAGAAAGAAGTGAAGCGCCTGGTCTTGGATCCAAATCGGGAGACTGCTGACATCGATGAGAGTAGCAACTACTGGCCCCGCGAAATGATGCCAAGCCGCTTCGAAATGTATAAGCGATCAGGTGGAGTCCGTGGTGCGGCTTCGGGAAGCAATCCGATGAAAGAGGCGAAGAAGTAGAGAGTTCGCAGTTGCCAGTGTGCAGTCGCGGTAAAAGAATACTAGAAAAAGAATCTAAAGAAGCCGGCGGAAACGCCGGCTTTTTTGCTTTTCCTATTTAAGCCATGGACTAGTGGTTGTCCGACAGTTTCGAAAAACATCATTTGAATACCGACTTTTCTTAAAATTCCCTTTAGGAATTTACCGCAGGATGCTTGGCTCGAAATAATAGGTTATTTTTCAGGTAATTACTCAAAATCTAAAAAAGAAAATGAAACGCACTACTTACCTATCAGCTCTTATTTTTGTATTTGCCTTCTTTTTGAGTGCGAATCTGTTTGCTCAAAAAAGAGATATCTACGAATTAAAAACCTATCATATTACTTCACCTGCCCAAGAGGCGATGTTGGATAGCTACTTGGAAAAAGCTTTTATCCCCGCAGCTCATCGTCTTGGAATTGCAAAAGTGGGCGTTTTCAAACCAGTATCAAGCCAGGCAGATGCAGGGCAAAAGGTTTATGTGTTTATCCCTTTTAAGTCACTGGATGCGCTCGCAGCATTTGAGGAAAAACTCCTAAAAGATCAAAAGTACCTGACTGATGGAGTAGCCTATGTAAATGCTGCTTTTGACAATCCTCCTTACAAGCGAATAGAAACTTCGATTTTGCAGGCGATGACTGGTCAGCCGAAATTCACGGAATCTACGCTCACTGGTCCGAAGAAAGATAGAATCTATGAACTGAGAAGCTACGAAGGACCTACGGAAAGACTTTACAAGCAGAAAGTGAAGATGTTCAACTCCGGAGAAATGGACATTTTTACGCGCTTGGGATTCAATGCTATTTTCTACGCGGAAACTATCGCCGGAGCGAATATGCCAAACCTAGTCTATCTGACTACCCATGAAAACATGGAAAAAAGAGATGCCAACTGGAAGGCTTTTGGCGCTGATTACAAATGGGTAGAAATGAGAGATATGGAAGAGTACAAGAATACTGTATCCAAGAATGATACCCGATTACTTTATCCCACTGATTATTCAGATTTCTAGAAAGAGATTTAAAGCCGGTGTAAAAACTGGCTTTTTTGTGCTAAGGGATTGTGCTTTGCAAGTATCGATTATAATATCAGATGTAATCCTGAATCCTAATTGTTTGATTTTCAACTGAAAAAAGAAAATTTCACTATCCATCAACCTTTCTCGCAATCCCCTCAAAAATCCGTACACCGGTTTCAATCAATTCATCCGGGAAATCATAAGTGCCCTCATGCAGTTGGGGACAATCCTCTCCTGCTCCTAGTCCAAATAAAAACGCCGGACATGCCTGAGAAAAAAGCCCGAAATCCTCTGACCAGCGAAATGGATCAGATTTTTCTATCCAACTTAGATCAAGATCTTCCAATACTTTTTCTACCAACTGCCCAGCTTTTGGATCATTCTTTGAAACGGCGAAAGTCTCCAGCAGCTCAAACTCACAAGTTAATTTTTCGAGGATTGCGATTCCTTTTGCCTCTGCTTTAATTCTATTAATCAAATTTTCTAAGTCGCTTTGGTCAAATGCTCTGACGGTCAGACTTAAGCCTCCTCGGCCTGCACTGGTTCCAAAGGCCAAGCTTGCTAACTCTGCATGAATGATGGTGACTAGTGCAAAGTTCTTCAGCTTTTCGGGAATTTTGGGCAGAACTTGGATTAAGTGGGCGATTGCAGAGGCTGGATTGATTCCATCTTCCGGATGGGCGGCATGAGCTGTTTTCCCGGTGAGTTTGATCGTGAATCCAGTACTGCCTGCGGCAAAGGTTCCATTTCTCAGGACCACTTGATGTAATGGAAACCCAGGAAGATTATGAAGCGCAAATGCATAATCAGGTCTAATAAGCTCAAACTTTGGATCATCGAGAATCGCCCGTGCTCCTTGGCCGGTTTCTTCAGCAGGTTGGAAAAGTAAAACCACTTCTCCCGATTCGGGTCGATTTGCTGCTAGCTTTTCGCCCAATCCGCAGATGATCGCCATGTGACCGTCATGCCCACAAAGATGTCCTTTGCCTTCCATTTGGCTTTTGTATTTGACTTCGCTTTTTTCCAAAATCCGTAACGCATCCAATTCACATCTGAAAAGCGTCCGTGGTCCCGGCTTTTTCCCTTTGAAAACAAAGGCTAATCCCGTCCCGCCTAGCTGAGAGATGATATGATCTGGAGAAAGTGGGTGAAAAAATTCTGAAATCCGTGCGGCGGTGTTCCATTCCTCAAATGCAATCTCAGGCTGTCTGTGAAGGCTTTTTCGCAATTGGATCAATTCGGAGAGGGGCATAAAATATTTTTTCTTTTCCCAAATGTAAAGTCCTAAGCTTCAGTTGGAATCATTTTTGAGTAAAAATTCCTGATCAAACTGATGAACTTTTTCATTTTGATGACTATTTTAACCATTCAATACCCACTAAACAACCTAATCATGAGTGAAATCCAACAGAACGAATTGCGAGCTCAAATTGAGCAATTAAGATCTCAACTTACTGGTGATATGTTTGCCGACATGGAGACAAGAGATAAGATTCACAACCTTGAGATGCAACTGAACGGCACCAAGCCGGGAGGTCAATACATCGTTTGTGTAGGTTGCGGTAGTTAATTCAATAATTTTGTCTCGCTATTTTATCATTTACAAACCTTTTGGGGTAGTTACCCAATTTAGCGGAGAGGAGCCGACACTGGCTTCTCTTTTTGCTTTTCCCAAGTCGGTCTATCCTGTCGGGAGATTAGACAAGGACAGTGAGGGATTGCTGATCATCACTGATGATAAATTTTTGAATAATCAATTGCTGAATCCTCGATTTGGACATCAGCGAACCTATTATGCTCAAGTGGAAGGAGCTCCTGAACCAGAATCCTTAAAGCAGCTGGGCAAAGGTGTTACCATTAATGTGGATGGAAGAGATTATGAAACCAAGCCGGCGATTGCCAAACTTTTAGATCCGATTCCTTTTTTACCGGACCGTGATCCACCGATCCGGTATCGGGCGACAATTCCCGATACCTGGATTTCTTTGACCTTGATCGAAGGAAAAAACCGTCAGGTGCGAAAGATGACTGCAGCAGTCGGGCATCCTACGCTCCGATTGGTAAGATGGTCCATGGAAAAAATCACGATTGAAGGATTTGAGGTAGGCGAAGTTCGCGAAATGGATGAGGAAACAGTTTATCATAAACTAGGTCTAACTGGCTTCCGAAAAACGAATGGTGGAGGAAGGAAATTTTAAGAAATTTTTTTTCACCACAGAGTCACGGAGTACACGGAGAATACCACAGAGAAAAAATGTCAGGAAATTAGATATTTTCAAATACTGAGGAAAAAATGTACTACTAAGCAATGTTTGGATTATGGGAATAGGAGGTTAAATACTTTTTGAAATAAAATCTCTGTGAGACCTCAGTGCTCTCTGTGCCTCTGTGTTAAGCAAATATTTTTTTCACCACAGAGA
>NZ_JAQWXX010000020.1 GCF_029254265.1 Algoriphagus sp.
ATTACCTGGACGAGTTTTGTTACAAGCTCAACAGAAGATACTTCGGTCAAAAACTCTTTGACAGACTCATCATTGCTTCGATTTAATCATACTGGCAAGATTGCGGATATACATAAAAAGTAAATTTTCGGATTCAATAGCTGAACAAATGTTGGTAAAGGCAACTTCCTTACCTTCATTGTTGAGATAATTTTTTATTGCAGCCCCTACCATAGCCCTTCTTTCTTTAACCAATTGATTGTTTGACTTGGTTTTTAAAATGATAGGTTCGGTAATTGAATATCGCTTTTCGAGTGTTTCTAAATCATCACATACATTCCCGAGATCCAACGAATCCACTAAGCATATCTTTTTAAAGACTCGATTCCCATTCACCCATTCAGCTTCTCTTTTATCATTGAAAGTCAATCTAGGCTTAGCGGTCTTCAAATAAATATATTTCAGATAGTCTTCTTTCTCAAGGTATTCAAATTGAATTTTATGCTCCTTTATGGCCTCAGAATTCAATGAAACCTCTAGTCTGAAAATTTCCCTACCGTCTGGAAAAATGATCTTAAAATACGATTTCTGGTAATCCTTGGAACATTTAGATTTATTGTAGCATCTCATGAAAATCTTAGACGTTGGATGTCCAATGCAGGTAGTTTCTTTAAATTTCGTGTGGTGGTAAATTTTAGTATTTCCCAAAGTCAAGAAATATCTAGCATCTTCAGCCGTTCTACCTCCTAGTTTTTCAGCACTTTTCTTAATCCGATCAGAATTTTTAATTGATCTGAAATACTGATTATCAGAACAAAGGTCAGCTATTACAAATAAATCATATCCCCAATCTCCTGTCGTATCACAGGCAATTTCCAATCTGGTGATTTGATGGAAGTGATAGTTAAACTCAAATAATCGATCTACTATACTCTTGATATCCTGTAGGTTATAGTGATTTTCATAAAAAATACTCTTATGGTATTTGAAATAGAAGAACTCAGAATTGGCGTTGGTTATGAATAAAGTTCCAATATCTTTCTCATTATACTCTAATTTAATTGTGAAGGACTTATTGATTTCATTTTCTGTATCAGATTCATTCTGATATCCTTTAATATCTTCTCCAAAATCATAGGTTTTATCTGATTTAAGGAATGTCTGGATATATTTTTTATCAAAATGAGTGCCGTCATTAATTTGATAGCATAGGATCAACTTATCTATGGTGATTACAGCATTCATATCTATATTTTTTAATTAAATCGTATTAAACTCCCTTAGATTAACTAAGGATTCGATACTACGAATGCAAAAGTATCAGCTAAAAATCGATGCTGCAACGTAATATTAAAAAATATTATTAATTTCTTATTTAATTTAAATAAGATAAATAGGATGACATATAAGTTAATTTAAATAAATCTCAAAATACTGAATATTAATATTTTAAACAATGTTGGTTTTCTAAACCCCTCAAATCAAATCCAATCCCAATTCTTTCAAATACTCATTGTGCTTATCAGTACTGGTTTGGAGAGTTTGGTTGATGGATGCCAGTCTGGTGTTTACATCCTTCAGGTCGATTTGTATTTCATCTGCTGATGTACTGACATACCGTGAGATGTTTAGGTTGTAGCCATTCTTTTCGATTTCTTCCATCGAAACTTTTCGTGAATACTTTTCCTTTTCCGTTCTGAACTGATACGTGCTGATAATTTCATCCAAGTGTTCCTGACTTAGGGTATTTTGCCGTTTCCCTTTTTCAAACTGCTCACTGGCATTGATAAACAATACATCGTCTTGCTTCTTACATTTCTTCAAAACCAAGATACACACTGGGATGCCCGTACTATAAAACAGATTGGAAGGCAAGCCAATCACCGTATCAATGTGATTATCTTTCAAAAGCTTGGTACGGATTCTTTTTTCTGCTCCTCCACGAAATAATACACCATGTGGTAAGATGATCGCCATGGTTCCTTCTTTGGCTAAAAAATGAAATCCATGTAGTAGAAATGCAAAGTCTGCTGCTGATTTGGGTGCCAATCCATGACTCTTAAACCTGAAATCTTCTGCCATGGTATCATTGGGTTCCCATGATAAACTAAAAGGTGGGTTAAGGACAATTGCATCAAATTCTATTTTTTTTGATGGATTCATCTCATTGAATAGATGCCACTGGTTCAGCAAAGTATCCCCGTGAAATATTTCAAATTCGGTATCCTTCATGCCATGCAATAGCATGTTCATTCGGGCAAGGTTGTAGGTGGTAATGTTCTTTTCTTGTCCGTAAATTTTACCTACATATCCTCCGTTTTCTTTTGCACGGGTTCTAAGGTTCAGCAACAACGAACCAGAACCACAGGTGACATCCAATATTTTTTCCAACCGTTTTCTAAAACCAGCTGAAGGGTCTTGACTATCCAACAAAACTATTTTTGAAAGAATGGTTGACATCTGTTGAGGCGTATAAAACTCCCCAGCTTTTTTACCAGAACCAGCTGCAAACTGCCCAATCAAATACTCATACGCATCCCCCAACGTATCGGAGTCAGCTGAAAAATCTGCTATACCTTCTGAGATTTTCTGAATAATCGTACAAAGTTGTTTATTCCGTTCGGTATTGGTTTTTCCCAGCTTCTCGGAGTTCAGATTGATTTCTGAAAAGAGTCCTTGAAAGGCACTTTCAAACGATTCGTTTTCTATATATCTAAATCCCGCTTCTAGTGTCACCAACAAATCCTGATCTTGGGTTCGGGCCATTTCGCTGATTGTACTCCATAGAAACTTGGGCTGAATGACATAATGCACCTTTCTCCGCATTTGCTTTTCAAACTCCACTATTTCTTCACTATTCAACCCATACCAAACCGATAGTGGAGTTCTCTTATCCGTTTCAGCCAACTGAGGATAGTCTTTACCCAACTCTTTTTTGGTGGCTTCTTCATAGTTATATGACAAATAGCGAAGAAATAGAAACGAAAGCATATAATCACGGAAGTCATCCGCATTCATCGCTCCTCTTAGGTCATCTGCTATATTCCACAGGGTTTTACCCAGCTGTAGTTGTTCTTTTTGTGTCATTTTTTTTTAATCTTGGATTTTTGGAAATACCCCCTGCATCAAGCCTTTTTTGTGCAAGTTCAATTGCTTTATCTTTTCCGCTTGTGCCGTAATAAGTGCATCTAAGGACGAAAGACAAGAGGCAATTATTTGCTGTTCTGAAGTTGTTGGGGGAATTAAAATCAAAATGTTTTCAATTTGCTGAAAAGATAAGTTTGGGGGTTCGTTACCAGCAATGTTATTATTGATACTATTTACCATTTCAGCTGTTTGTAAAAGGTAATACACGAAGCTTGTGTTATTATCCGATACAATTTTACCAACTCTTTGATTTAATAATGCATTATGAAAGGTTTCATCAACTTCAGCAATTTTAAGTTGTCCATTCAAGATGGGTCTTGTTAAAGCAAGAACAAAATCGCCTTTTTTGACTAAAAATTTATCAAATTGCTCTTGAAAACTTTTAGGTAAAAATGATTGAGTATCATTTTTCATTTCCTGAATACCTACGTCAGCAATCTTTAACCATCTTGTGCCATTTGTTGCATTATCATCACTAGAAAATGCAAAACCTTGAAAAATTGAAAACACCTCCCCCAACTTCTTCTCCAACCACTCCCCATCATTCTCAAATTCCTTGAACCGAACCTTAGGCACAGTTTCTCCCTCTTGCGGAAAAAGGTTTTGCATCAAGCCTTTTTTGTGGTCTTTGAGTAGCTCCAACTTCTGGCTGTGGGCGGTGATTAGTTCATCTAAAGAAGAAAGACAGGATGCGATTTTTTGTTGTTCTTGGGTTTTATTTGGAATTTCTATTGGAAAATCTTGAAGTATTGGTAATCGTAAAGAAAGTACCGTTGACCGAACTGCTTTTTGTGATAACAAATCGCTTCTATGAAGCATTGAATAATAAACGAATAGTCCACTACAGTTAAAATCTTTTAAAGCATATGCCCTTTGATGTAAATTAAACCTGCCTTTGTAGTATTTTGGAATAAACCTCATTCCTTCACCTGGAATTATTACGGCTTCACAATCAAAAATAAATTCGTTAGATGCTTTAATTACCTCCGAACGGTCAAATAGTGGGTATTTACCTTCCTCAATGTGGTCTTGTGCATTTGCTTTGCCATTAGTGACATCACAAACATCACTAAGGGATTTATGTTCCCATCTACTTTCATTTCGAAATTCAGGAAAACGCAATTCAGGTATCAACCTTTCGACTTTGCTCAGGGCAGGTTTATTTTCCTTATTCATAAGCTGCTAATCCTGATATTTCACGCCCTTGGGCTAGTTTATTTAATTGGGGTACCAAGTCTGCCATCAATGCCAGTTCCTTTACCCTGCGTTCCTTCCAGCTTAGTTCTAAGGGTGCTAACAAGTCAGTGAGTTTCTCCCCATCAAATATCATCCGACTCAAAATCTGTTCTACAAAGTTTTTCAAGTCAGCCGTTTGCAAATCGTGTTGCTGGGCAATAGCGGTTAGGGCTTTGTTGTTTTTCTCAATCACAAAAGTTTCATATCCCTTGCGCAAAGCTTCCACACTTTTACCGCTGTTCCAGTCAAGCCCGTTGATATAGTCTGTCAGATCCTCTTGTTCTTCCATCATATTGGAATTGGAAGTCAACAAGCCAATGACCTGTTCCTTGGTCATTTTCTGCTTGGCAGGTTTCTGTTGGGTGCTTTCTGCAATCAGATCCATGATGTAATCGTAATCTATCACCGCTGAAGCAAAGAGTACAAACTCAAAATCCAACTGGTCAATTTCAGGTGAAACTTTCCCATCACCCTTTTGCTGGATTTCTCTCAGTTGCTTGGCTGTTTCGATGTAAGAACTTCTGAATTCCTGAAGCTTCTCTTTTGGCAGTATAGACTCAATTACGGAAGCTTGCTCCTCGTCAATATCGGTATATTGATCCAGTTGAGTTTTTAATCGTTTCACTTCTTTGAAGTTTTTGACAAAAGCCACTTTTGCTGCATCACCTCTCAGATTATATACTTCCTGTGGTTCATTGACCAGATTATGATCTTCCATGAATACGCCCAATGCCTCCACTGCTTTTTGGTAGTACTCTATAACCTTCGGTGCAGGATCAACCATCCAGATTTCTTTTGCCTTACCACTGTCTTCCCCTGAGAACAATGCGATGGCTTGATTTACTGCTTCCTGCTGGGATCTAAAGTCAAGAACATTCCCATAAGGCTTGGTGTCATTTAGGACTCTGTTGGTACGGGAAAACGCCTGTATTAAGCCATGGTATTTCAGGTTCTTATCTACGTACAAGGTGTTCAGATATTTCGAGTCAAATCCAGTCAATAGCATATCCACTACAATGGTGATATCTATCTTTTTTTTGTGTGGATAGTCTTTATTGCTGTACTTCTGATTTTTGATCCGACTTTGAACATCTTGATAATACAGGTCAAAATTATTGATGTCGTGATTGGTATCGAATTGGGAATTATAATCAGATATAATTTCCTTCAATGCTGCTTTTTTCTCTTCTGGATTTTGTTTATTATCTTCTTTTTCCTGTTCTAAATCCTCTTGGATTTGGATAATATCTTTGTTTCCTTCAGCTGGGGGAGAAAATACACAGGCAATGTTCAAAGGCATATAATCAGGATTTTCAGCTTGTTTCTGTTGCTGGATTTTTTTGAACAACCTGTAAAACTCAATGGCATTATTGATGGATGCTGTTGCCATGACGGCATTGAATCTCCGTGAATTGGTGGCAGCATTATGTTTGTTTAGGATGGCTTCCACCACTGCCTGTTGTGCGATTGCTTCTCCTGGCTTTGACTGTTGAGAACCTTTGCTTTTGAAGTAGTCTATATGGAATTTGAGTACATTTCTATCATCGATCGCATGGGTAATCGTGTAGGCATGCAATTGCTTTTCAAAAATGCTCTCCGTGGTTTTATAGGTTTCGTATTGATCTTCACGGATTTTTTTTGTGGAATTCTCATCAAAAATAGGTGTACCTGTAAATCCAAATAGTTGGGCTTTAGGAAAAAATTCTTTGATGGCCTTATGATTCTCGCCAAACTGAGATCTATGACATTCATCAAAAATAAATACCACCCTCTTTTTACTAAGAGGTTCCAATCGTTCTTTATAATTTCTCTTGTTGGTACCATCCAAAGCCAAGCCCAATTTTTGAATGGTGGTAACAATGACCTTATCGGCATAATCGGGGGAAAGTAATCGTTTGACCAGCGTTTCGGTATTGGTATTTTCCTCCACACTACCTTCCTGAAATTTATTAAACTCTTCACGGGTTTGCCTATCTAAGTCTTTCCTATCAACTACAAATAAGCATTTTTCAATGTCTGGATTGTTTTTCAATAAGGTGGAAGCCTTGAATGAAGTAAGCGTTTTACCACTTCCTGTAGTATGCCAGATATACCCATTGCCTCTATTTTGCTGAATGCAGTCCACTATGGCTTTGACGGCATAGACCTGATAGGGTCGCATGATCAAAAGTTTCTGCTCACTTTCTACCAGCACCATGTATTTGCTGATCATCTCAGCGAGTGTACACTTGGATAGAAATTTTTCGGTAAATATTTCAAGGTGGGTAATCTTCTTATTGCCTTCATCTGCCAACTGATAAATAGGCAAAAACTGTTCATCGGCATTGAAAGCAAAGTGTTGGTTATTGTTATTGGAAAAGTAGTAGGTGTTTGACCTGTTGCTGACAATGAACAACTGCATGAAGCAAAGCAGGCTGTGAGTATAACCGTTACCAGCTTCATTTTTATACAGTACAATCTGCTCCATTGCTTTACGGGCTGTAATGCCAATATTTTTCAATTCTACCTGCACCACAGGAAGTCCATTGATCAATAAAATAATGTCATAGCGTTGATGACTGTTTTCGGTATTGATCCGCAACTGACTGATCAGTTCAAAATCATTTTTGCACCAATTCTTGTTATTGACCAAAGTGTAATGAAGGGAAGTACCGTCTTCACGTTGGAAGAATTGCTGTTCTCTTAATTTTTTGGAAGCTTTGAATACATCAGGTTCGATGATTTCTTCACGTAAACGCAAAAATTCACTATCGGTCAAATGAACACGATTCAGCTTCTCAAACTTGGTTTTGAAATTCTGTTCAAGCGACTTCCTATCGACAATATCAGGTCGATGGGTATATTTCAGACCTATTAGCTGCTCGATTAGATTTGCTTCTATCTGATATTCTTTGGTCATTTAGGTGTATTCGATTTCTGGAAAAGTGGAAGATTGGAATTAGATGAAAGTTGGCACTAGCAATCACTAAATTTTAAATCTGATTTAATGATGAATTAAGATTGTAAAGTCGAAAATAGAAAAAATAGTCAGTTTTTCCGCCTAAGATTATAGATATAGCTTGAAATAGGTTCAAAAACCTCAAGATAATTTTTCTTATTCAGGCTATTAAAGATAAAGTTAGCTTCAATTGGTAAAAAATGGTCCATAAGCGGATAAACCCAGTTTTCATTATCACTACAAAAAATTTCAAAAAAATATTTTTTATGTCTCCATTGAAAAAGTAGCCCCCACATCCTCCCAGAAAATCCCCCCTTATGCCTCCACGGGGGAAGGATACCTAGGGGGAAGGAGGGGTTTATTGGGATTCGAATACTTTTTTCACTTTCATAACTGTCGAAAGTGAACAGTCACAATTTTCGGCTATCTCTCGAATAGTTAGGCCATTTCTTAAATCTCGAATAATTCTTTGACTTTTTGGTTTTGTCAAGAATTTACCCACTGATTCTTTAGTATTTACCGACCTGCCTTGATACTTTCCTTCAATCTTTGCTTTTGCAATGCCTTCCTTTTGACGCTCTTTGATCATTTTCTTTTCAAAATCACTCATGATAGATAGTATGGATAGCATTAGTTCTGAAAAAATATTGACCGTACCGTCTTCATTTAAATTCTGAAAGTTGGGATTCCTGCATACTATTCTGATATTTTTTTGTGTCAATTCTCGCCACACCTCTAACACCGATATAGTATCTCTTCCTAGTCGATCAATGGAGTGAATGGTAAGTTCTTTCAATTGACCTTCATCAATTAGTTTTTTGACCTGTTTACCTTTTGGCCGTTTAAACAATGGGATCAATCCGCTACACTTGTCGGAAAATACATAATCGAATCCAGCCAATTCATTCAGTTGCCTAGAATCGTTTTGATCTAGAGTGGAAACTCTGGAGTAGAAAACCTTCATTTTTGTTACTATTTATGGATAATAAAATTATACCCTAAATATATAACATAAAGGTCTTATTATGAAACATTATGGTTGATTTCTATTCTGAAAAATGATACCCTCTAGGATATACCCTAAAAATATTAACAGAACAATGGGATTGAAATAAACGAAATGAGAAGTTGAATTAACTTTTTATCAATGAAAACAAGGATGAGGTGAAGCTGCTGAAACAAGGTTTAAATTTTCATCGCTGGGCTATTAAAAATAGAATGTATGTTACTTCTTAAAAAATAGATTTTCCTATATGTATGTTACACATCGTGTTACACTATGTTTTTTTCGATACTTAAAATGCTGATTTTTAACTGATTTCAAAAAAAAACGCATTTCGTAAAGAAATGCGCTTTTATAAGTATTCAAGTTGGAAATATTATCCTTTGGAGATTTCCATGTTTACACTTTTACCTTTGATGGTATTGTTTTTCATTCCTTTGATTACCTGCTCTGCATCTTTTGTAGGAACATCTACAAAAGAGAAGTTATCATAGATGTCAATTCCACCAATATTTTTTCCTGAGATACCTGTTTCACCAGCAATGGCTCCAACGATGTCGTTTGGACGTATTCTATCTTTTTTACCAAGGTTTAAGAATAGACGAGTCATGTTTGCTTCTCGAACTCGCTCAGGTCTGCTTCCTCCATCTCTACTTCCACCATCTCTACCAGCAAATTCTCTTCTTGGTCCTCTATCACCTCTTTCAGGACGTTCGCCTCTTTCGCCACGAGGAGAGAATCGCTCATTGCGATCAAATCTTCCACCACGCTCACGATCTCTACCGCCATCTCTGCTTTCACGTCCACCTTCTCTTCTTTGATCCCCGCCGAATGAATCAATACTAAAGTTTTGTTCACTCAATTCTTTCACAGTGTCGCCCATCACTAATTTGATTAGGCCTATTGCTACTTGATCCAGTGTCATGCCTTCAGCAAGCATTTGTCCAATAGAAGCCTCGAAGATTTGATTGTCATCAGACTTCGCTACTTGAGCAGCTACATCTTTTACTAGTTGCGCTTTTTTCAATTCGATTAAGTCAGCAACAGATGGAGGAGACATTTTGTTGATTGTCGCCTTAGTGAAACGCTCCAAATCACGAACTTTCATTGCGTCTCTTCTTCCTGATACAAAGTTGATTGCAGTTCCTGATTTACCAGCACGTCCTGTTCTACCGATTCGGTGTACATAATACTCCTCATCTAAAGGTAGATCGTAGTTGAATACTGCTTCCACATTATCTACATCGATACCTCTTGCTGCTACATCAGTCGCAACTAAAACAGTACAAAGTCCTTTTCTGAACTTGCCCATTACTTTATCACGCTGTGCTTGAGAAAGATCACCATGTAGTGCTTCAGCAAGAATTCCTTTAGAACCCAAAGTTTCAGTCACTTCATCTGTCATACGTTTTGTATTACAGAATACCACGCTTAATGCGTAATTATTAACAGTCATCAAACGAGCCATCAAATCCATTTTTAATGAATTCTTAACCTCGTAATAAACCTGCTCGATCAAATCAACAGTCAATTCTTTTTTAGCAACCTTGATGATCTCGGGATTTTTTTGATACTTCCGAGTCAAATCCATGATTGGTTTTGCCATCGTAGCAGAGAAAAAGACAGTTTGTCTTTCTGCTGGCATTTCCTGAAGAATAGCCTCGATATCATCTCTAAAGCCCATGTCAAGCATCTCATCTGCCTCATCAAGGACAATAATACCTGCGCCATCCAACTTAAGGGTGCCGCGGTTGATATGATCCTGTACACGACCCGGAGTACCGACTACAATCTGAACACCTCTACGAAGTACTCTTATTTGCCTGTCGATAGATTCTCCACCATAGATTGCTACAGAGTTGATTCTTCGGTGAAATTTAGCAAGCTTTTGAATCTCACCTTCAACCTGAACTGCAAGTTCACGAGTAGGGCAGAGAATAATTGCCTGTGGCTGATTCATATCCGGATCGACTAGGTCGATAATTGGGATTGCAAATGCAGCAGTTTTACCTGTACCAGTTTGAGCCTGTCCAATGACATCTCTTCCTTGAAGAAGGAAAGGTATAGCTTGAGTTTGAATTTCGGAAGGTTGGGTATAGCCCATTTCCTCCACAGACTTAAGAATTTCGTCAGAAATCCCCAAGTCAGAGAACTTGATTGTGTTTTCCATGATGTTTCCTTACTTTTCTTGCCATGTACTCCTAGTGATTATCCCAGACAAGCGACAGTAAGGATTTCACGGCACAGAAAAATGTTCTACGTCTTATTGACGGTGCAAAAGTAGAATAATATATTTTGAAAACCAAATGTGATTCTAAAGTTTTTAGAATAATCTTAATTAAAACCGTGATTTGAGCAAAATAAATTTTGTTTGGATTGAATGATAGGTCGCTTTAAAGACACTTTAATGGGTTGAATTCAAGGCTATTTCTAAAACAATTATTAGAACTTGTATAGTGAAAACCATACTTTTTGATTCTTAGAAATAATCTTGAAAATCAGAAAACAATTATTGTTTATTTTAAATAAACGCTTTGTCCTCACTGGCTTCTTCCATCATTTTTGAGGCAAGATCTTTGCCCAGATATCTATCAATGATATTATGCCCGACGTAAAGTAAGGGTGTCAGTGCTATTGCAACAGTGAACTTGTAGATGTAATTAATAATGCCTACAGCTAATACTTGGCTCAATTCCCAATTTCCAAAAACATAAAATGCAATTCCCAATACCACAAAAGAATCTATGAATTGAGAAACAAAGGTTGATCCTGTCGCCCTTAGCCAGATCATTTTCTCTCCTGTGATTGCTCTTAACTTTTGAAAGACATACACATCAATCAATTGACCGAGTAGGAATGCAGTCAAAGAGCCAAGGATAATTCCCAATCCTTGTCTGAAAATAGTGTTGAAAGCATAGCTAATGTTAAAGCTTTCTCCATCTGGAGTAGTTGCGTTTACGTCAAGCCAGAAATCTGCTGGTACCAGAACCGTTACTACACTAATCACTATAAAAACATAAGCAATCAGACCTGCTGTAATAAAACTGATTTTTCGAACTCCCTTTTTACCAAAATATTCATTGATGATATCAGTAGTAATAAAGACGACAGGCCAGATTACAGCTCCTGCAGTCAGATTAAAATCAAGAATATATTCCCCAAAGAAATTCCAATTCACAGGAGTGAATCCCAAGGTTTTTTCGGCCGAAAAAATTTTAACTCCAATTACTTCTGCAAGGATCGCATTAGTAAGAAAGATGCTTCCAAGAATAATAAAAAGATTTGTTTTTCGGGAGTGCTTGGCTTCGTTCATAGTGTATAGCTTTGTCCTTCTTCACTTAAGATAGAATCTGGAAATACAGATTGAGCTTCGATTAGCATTTCTTCCAAATCTGCGTAGCGAGAAGAGAAATGTCCAAGTAAAAGCTTTTTGGCATTAGAAGATTTAGCAATTTCTGCAGCTTGTTTGGCGGTGCTATGAAAAGTAATAGTAGCTCTTTCTTTGTCTTGCTCCATAAAAGTAGATTCGTGATAAAGCAAGTCTACATTTGCGATGTATTTTTTTAACTCTGGATCAAAAATCGTATCTGAACAAAATGCGTAAGATCTAAGTGGGGGAAGTGGGTAGGTAAATTCTTTCACCTTAAATATTTCGCCTTCTTGAGAATAGTAATCAATGCCCGATCTCAGGGATTTAATGGCTTCAATACTTAGTTCTTTTTCTTCGAGCTTTTGTTTGATTAGACTCCGAAGACCATAATTTTCTCGAATCAAAAAACCAGTCGTTGGAATTCTGTGCTTGAGCGGGAAACTGTAAACTTGAAAAAGTTTTTCATCAAGCAATAGATTCATAGAATCATTATTGGTTTGAATAAAAGTGATTGGGTAGCTTAGTTTTGTATCACTCCATCTGAAATGTGTGGTGATGATTTCATCCAATCCTTTAGGTCCAAATATTGTAAGCGGACTTTGCCTTTTTGTAAGGTGGTAGCTTGATAATAAGCCGACTAATCCCAAGTAATGATCTCCATGCAAATGGCTAATAAAGATATGGTTGATTCGGGATATTTTTATTTTATACTTTCTTGCTTGAATCTGCATCCCTTCCCCACAATCCAACAATAAACAATGCTGCCCAAATCGGATGATTTGGGCAGTATGATTTCTTCCGTGTACTGGAATAGAAGAAGTATTACCTAGTATTGTGACGTCAAAATCTGGTATCAACCTTCTTCCTCCTCTTCTTCTCCATTTTCAATTTCATGCATGAAGATCGCTTCTCCCGCTTCTTCCAAATTTGTTACCAAATTCAGTTTTTTGTCAAGCATAGAAATTTTAAGAAGCTTCATTACATGATCCTGTATTCCGGAAATCAGGAAAATTCCGCCATTTTTTCCAAATTCACGATCTCCAACAAGGAGCGCACTGAGCCCCGAAGAATCCACATATTTTACCTGGCTCATATCCAAAACCAAATTGGTGAAACCTTCAGCATGGATTGTTAATAATTCGGATTTTAGGACTGGAGCAAGAAGTGAGTCAAGTTTTTCCTCCATAGGAGTGAAGATGACGTACTGTTCTTTCTTATCAATTGTATATTTCATAGTCGGTAGAGTTACTTATTTAAGGTGATTAAGGATTGCTTTTTCTATTCGTTTTTCAATGATTGAGGTATCAGCTTTCTGAAATACTTCTCCGGTGATTTTTTCGAAAAGCTCAATATAGCGATCAGAGATGCTTTCTACAATTTCATGAGTCATTTCTGGGACAGATTGCCCATCCTTTCCCTGAAATCCATTTGAAATCAACCATTGTCTTACAAACTCTTTTGAAAGCTGCTTTTGAGGAAGATTGTTTTTTTGATTTTCTTCATATCCTTCGGCATAAAAATAACGTGAAGAATCAGGGGTATGAATTTCATCAATTAATAGAATTTGATCTCCAAATTTCCCGAATTCATATTTCGTATCAACCATGATCAAGCCCATTTCAGAAGCCATTTCCTGCCCTCGCTTGAACAATGCTCTGGTATATTTTTCCAAAACGGCATAATCCTCTGGGCTTACTATCCCTTTGGAAAGTATTGCTTCTTTTGAGATATCTTCGTCGTGTCCTTGGTCGGCTTTGGTAGTAGGAGTGATGATAGGCTCAGGGAAAGCGTCGTTTTCCTTCATTCCTTCAGGCATCGCTACTCCGCAAAGAATTCTTTTACCAGCTTTGTACTCTCTTGCTGCATGCCCTGCGAGGTAACCTCGAATTACCATCTCCACTTTGAAAGGCTCGCATCGCTTACCGATTGTTACATTTGGATCTGGTGTCGAGGTGACCCAGTTTGGAACAATATTGGAGGTTGCTTTTAGGAATTTAGCTGCAATCTGATTGAGAACTTGCCCTTTGTAAGGGATTGGCTTTGGTAATACCACATCAAAAGCCGAAATACGGTCTGATGCAACTACGATCAGTTCATTTTCAAAAATATAGACATCTCTTACTTTTCCTTTGTAGAATCCCTTTTGACCAGGAAGTTTGAAGTTTGTCTCTTTGATTGCGTTTGTCATTCATTCATTGTTTTGACAAAAATATAAAAGCCGTGACTTTATTCTTTTTGAAATCTAATTATTTATTGAATTTTCCCCTCGAAATAATTTTCTGTCCTGATTAGAGTTCCTTTTTCATCAAAGTAACTTCGGGTACCATGAAGTTTGTCATTTTTGAAATTCCGGATTTCCTGTAAGCTTCCGTCTTCCCGATAAACCTTCACTTCGCCATTAGCCAATCCATTTCTATAATTGACTTGCAAGATTATTTGTCCATTGGGGAAATAAGTTGACTCTTTCTCTAGTAATTCGGTCCCTGACAAAAACTCCCTTTCCAAGGAAATTTTCCCATTCGGATGGTAAATCCTTAAAGGTGTTGTAGGAATTCCTTTTTTAAAAGCGATCTGAGACCTGATGCTTCCGTCTTCGTAATATTCTAAAAATTCACCTTCAGGTAATCCTTTTTTGTATTTCCCTCTTCGTTCAGGTTTTCCACTCGGAAAATTTAACTCATAGATTCCATTGAGTTGGCCATCAGAAAACTCTCTTATCGATTGAATAATACCCTCTGGATAAATTGTTTTTTCGATCCCATTTAATTTTCCGTCGGAATAATTTGCTTCCAAAAGGAGTTGTCCATTTTCGTCATATTCCAAATAGATACCTTCATAGCTACCGTTTAAAAAGTTCTTTTTTGATTCCAGCTTTCCAGACTCGAAATAGCTAAAGCTTTCACCGTTTGGCTTATTGTTTATAAAAAACGTTTTGTCCTTAAGATTTCCTGAAGGATAATAGGAATTGACTTCTCCGTTGATCTGATTATTTTGGTAAATAGACTCTTGTTCGATTTTGCCGTTTGAGAAGTAGCTGATTACTTTTCCATTTCGCTTGTCAGCCACGTAAGGGGTAATTCTTATGGTGTCACCAGTCTTTGGACTAAGGTCTACAAATAGACCCTCTTTTTGATTGTTCTTCAAAAATCCAGTTTGTATCAAATTCCCTTCAGGATCAAAAAGTCGCACTTCTCCTTCTGCTTTTCCATTTATTCTGAAATAAATTTCTTTTAAAATGGTCTCTTTTTCATCGTAAAAAGTACGAATTGTATCCTGCCCAAAGGATAATTGGGTGCAGAAACAAATAAAGAAGAGAATAGAAATTAATCTCATTGGAATAAAAAAACCGCAAAGCGGTCAGCTTTGCGGTTTTGATGGGTTAAACCTTACATTTTTTCAATTACCATTGCTGAAGCTCCTCCGCCTCCATTACATATTCCAGCCACACCTATTTGTCCCGATTTTTGGTGTAAAACAGAATTTAATGTAGTGATGATTCTTGCTCCGGAAGCACCAAGTGGATGACCCAAAGAGACAGCTCCACCAAAAACATTGATCTTATCATTGTCAAGGTTGAGTTCCTTCTGATTAGCTAGTGCAACTGCCGCAAAAGCCTCATTGATTTCATAGAAATCAATGTCTTCAGCTGTTAGCCCTGCATGCTTGATAGCTTTTGGAATAGCCAAAGCTGGTGCAGTTGTAAACCAAAGTGGATCTGTCGCAGCATCAGCAAAACCTCTGATTTTTGCCAGCGGCTTCAATCCAAGTTCTTCGGCTTTTTCTTTACTTACCAAAACCAAAGCTGAAGCACCATCATTCATTGTAGATGCATTCGCAGCTGTAACTGTTCCTTCTTTATCAAAAACTGGTCGGAGGGAAGGTATTTTATCAAACATAACGTTCTTGTATTCCTCATCCTCATCGATCAGAATCGTTTCTCCTTTTCGACCTTTCATCTCAACAGGAATTACTTCATCTTTAAAGTATCCTTTTGCCCAAGCATCTGCTGATCTCTGGTAAGACTGAATAGCATAAGTGTCTTGGGCTTCGCGAGAGATATTCATCTCTTTTGCAGTATTATCTGCACAATTTCCCATTGGGAATTTATAATACACCTCGAAAAGTCCGTCTTTTACTAATCCGTCTACAAACTCTGCATTTCCATATTTATAGCCAAAACGGGCTTTTGGGACATAGAATGGAACGTTTGACATACTTTCCATTCCACCTGCTACGACGACATCATTTATCCCGAGCATGATGGATTGAGCACCAAACATTACTGCCTTCATTCCAGAAGCACAGACTTTATTAATAGTTGTACACGGAACCTCGTATCCGATACCAGCTCCAATTGCAGCTTGTCTCGCTGGTGCTTGACCAAGATTTGCAGAGATTACATTCCCCATAAATACTTCTTGGACCTCTTTAGAATCCACTCCAGCTTTGGACAATGCGCCTTTGATGGCAGTGCTGCCTAGCTCGATAGCAGTAAGTCCTGAAAGCTTGCCGCCAAAACTTCCAAGAGGAGTTCTGACTGCAGAAACGATATATACTTCTTTGATCATTATTATTTGGGTTTAAATTAAAAGTCGAAAGACCAAAAGTTCTTTCATCGGTCTTCTAGCTTGATACTTTATTTTATTTTACCAGTCAGGAATTCCTCTTTTAGGTCTTTCAGTTGGTTTTTTCTTGTTTTGTTGGATGTATCTCAATTCAGCAGCATTCATACTTTCAAGTATTTGGGCCGCTTGTTCAGGAGTAAGATTCATCGCTTTGAGCTTTTCTTTAAACTCCTCCATTGCTTTCTGGCGATCTTCTAATTTGGCATCCATTTGATCGTTTGCATTTTCACTTGCAGGATCTTGACTTTGGTCGGTCGGATCACCCTTTTGAGATTCTTTAGCTTTGTCTTCTTCTGTTTTTTCGCCCTGATCTTTTGATTCCTGTTGCTCGCCTTTCTCGTTTTGATTTTGTTCTTTTTGCTGCTCCTGCTGTTCCTGATTTTGCTGTTCCTGATCCTTCTGCTCTTGCTCTTGCTTGTCTTTCTCCTGCTCTTGCTCTAATTTTTCTTTTAAAGCCTGAAGTTTCGAATCACCTGGAAATTTGGATAAGCCCTCATTAACCGTTGTAAGTGCTTGATCTTTTTCAGTTTTGACATAGGATCTTGCTGCACGGTTGAAATAATCACCGGAGCTCTGTGAAAAACCTGGAGTGACACCGACTACGAAAAATAGAATTGCTATATAGATAAGTTTATTTTTCATCGATTTCTGTGATTTCTTCTAGACTCTTTATAAACTCCTGATAAGCCGCAACAGTTTCATCTTGCGCTAAAGCCTCTTGCATGACAGTTAGTGCATCTTTAAACCTAAACTGCTCAACCAATCGATCAGCTTCCGCCTTTTTGCGCTTCGCAAAATCCGAAGGTTCTGGTTTATTCTGATCCTGTTCTTTTCGCTCCTTATCTCGCTGCATCCATCGAGCGAGTAATTCATAATTATGACGTGCTACTTCATTTAAGGGGTCTTGGATCAAAGCCGATTTGAATTTGCTAAGTGCTACTTCATATTCTTCTTTACTCCCTTGAATTACACCACTTTGATTGAAGGCAAAAGATGCTAAGATTTTATCTTTACTAATGCTGGCTTTATCATAAAAACCTAGGGCTTCATCTGGTTTTTCGGCGTATTGATGACTCAGTCCCAAATCAAAATCCAATTCAGTTCCTACGTATCCAAAGCCCTCCATCAATGCCAGATGATCAGTAATGGATTGCTCGTATTCAGTTTTGGCATAACTTTCAGCGGCTAAGTCAATAGCTGCATTCATCCTAGAAACCCTTGTCCAGGATGCGGGGAGAAAAAGTAGAATTCCTAAAAAGATCTTGCCCAAGCTCATCTAAAGTTTGATTGTTTTGATAGGTAAAATCATATCCAAAAGGGAAAGAATCAGGCCCGCAAGCAGAAAGTAAAAATACTTGTTAGCCGAGGCTTCTACAACTCGCGAACCAGTTACGCCGCCTTCAAGACGTTCCAATGCTCCGATTAAATTTCCCGCTTCTTGAACCTGATCGGAAATCTCAAAGTATTGACCGTTGGTCTCTGCGGCTATTTGCTGAAGTGGACCGGGATCTAAAACGGTCTGTGCTGGCCGACCTGTTTGAGGATCAATCACTAATCCGTTTCCTCTAGGAATACTACTCCCTGATTCTGTGCCAATTCCGAGGGAAAAGACTTTTACTCCCAGATCATTTAAACTTGCTCCGATATTGTCTAGTTCATCGCCGAAATTCTCACCATCTGAAATCAAAATAATAGATTTTGATTTTATCTCTTGGCTTTCATCACTTTCAAATCGCTCCAATGCAAGCCTTAATGGGGCATTCAGATCAGTACCAAAATTTGGGACCAAACCTGTATTCAAACCATCAATATACAGCTGCAATACGCTCTGGTCAAAAGTCAGTGGGCATTGAAGAAAGGCTTCTGAGCTGAAAATAATTAATCCAATTCGATCTGATGGGAAGTTTTTCGTAAGGTTTTTAAGTTCAAATTTAATCCTTTGAAGTCGACTTGGACCTATATCGGAAGCATTCATGGATTGTGAGAGATCCACTGCTATGAAAATATCTTTCCCTTCTTCTTGAATTTCCTTCATTGCCGTTCCTATGGAAGGACCTGCGAATGCAATCAGGAAAAGTATGAAATAGCAAGTCCGAATCACTATTTTGGTAAATAGCCTTCTCTTCTCCACTCTCAAGCGTCGATTGATCGCCCAATAGCGAGCTAAATAAATAAAATACAGCAGGCAGAACAATCCTGCGAGCAATAGGGTCAGTTTAACGTCCGGGTAAGCCCAAATCATGGCCTGAAATTATAAAATAAAGATTACTTTGAAAGGTTATTTCTGATAAGAGAAAGCCTCAAAAGTGAATGTTTTTAAAAAATTAACAAACATTAATCCTTCTGAATCGTCTAGCTTTGGGGTTTTCAATCAAAAAATTAATCAAAGGTTCAATTTACATGAGGAGCATATTCGCTGGAGTATTCCTTTTTATTTTCCCATTATTTACACTGATGGCTCAGGAAGCCACTTTTTTAAAAGGTCAAATAGTGGATGCTACAAATTCTTCCCCGCTTCCCGGGGCCAGTATTTATTGGGAAGATGATATTTCAACAGGAGTCGTATCTGACTTGGATGGTTTTTTTGAAATTAAAATCGGGAGTTTTCCCAGAAGGCTTTTGATTTCGTTTATCGGTTATGAAAAATCTGTTCGTGTAATCAACCAAAAAGACATTGAAAAAGGACTGAAATTTTTTCTAAATCCTGAAGAGATGTCGCTCGAGGAGATAATCATTCAGGAGCGGAGGCCAGATGAGCAAGTTCGAAATCTTGAGACCGGCAAAGCCACCATGCCTATCGCTACAATTAAAAATATTCCTGCCCTTTTTGGGGAAGTGGATCTACTTCGGAGTCTTCAGTTATTACCAGGCGTGCAGACAGCGGGAGAGGGGACTGGAGGGTTATTTGTAAGGGGAGGATCAGCAGACCAAAATTTGGTTCAAATCGATGGAGCTCCCGTTTATAATGCTTCTCATTTTTTCGGATTTTTTTCTGTCTTCAATCCAGATGCTTTAGAGAAGGTCGATCTATACAAAGGCAATATGCCAGCTTCTTTTGGTGGTAGGTTGTCTTCTTTGATTGATGTATCTCTTCGAGAAGGAAATAACAAACAATTGAGCGGTGAGGGTGGAATTGGAACGATTTCCTCAAGATTTACTTTAGATGGGCCCTTGTTTTCGGAAAAATCCACATTTGCTATATCCGCTAGAAGAACTTATGCAGATGTGTTTTTAGCACTTTCATCGAATCCTGATGTTCGAGAAAATCGCCTCAATTTTCATGACCTCAGCGCTAAGTTTGCTTTTCTTTTAGGAGACAAGGATAAACTGACTTTCTCCACCTATCAGGGAAGTGATTTTTTAGGACTTGAGCGATCATTTGGTTTAGGATGGAGCAATTTTGTTAACTCCATGAAGTGGAACCATACCATTTCGAAAGATGCTTATTTTGATCTGGATTCGTATCATTCGATTTATAACTACAAGATCGAATTTGATGATCCTGAGAATGGCTTTGAGTGGAAAAATAAACTTTCTGAAACAGGACTAAAAGCCCAATGGACTTGGCTGCGGGGAGAAAACTTACAGACTTACTGGGGGGTACATTCTCAGTTTTATCATTTTGCACCAATAGCCCTGATTCCTGCTCCGGATAGTAATATCCAGCAGTTGGATACTAATCCCAAGAATGGAGTTTTGAATAATGTTTTCGCAGGAATGACTTATGAAATCGCTCCAAAGCTCAGTACTGAAGCAGGTCTGCGATGGGGGATTTTCAATCAAATCGGAAAAGGAGTGGATTACACGTATGAAGGTGGAGTGCCGGGCCCAGAAATTGACATTATAGATACAACAAGCTATTCTACATTCGAAAACATCAAATTCTATCAGGGTCTTGAGCCTAGGATTGCCTTCAGGTATTTGATCAATGAAAAGTTTTCGATCAAAACTGCCTATAATCGAAATTTTCAATACGTTCAAATTGCTTCTAACTCATCTGCTGGATTGCCGATCGACCGGTGGATTCTTGCAGGGACCTATGTGCCACCAATCAGATCTGATCAAGTTTCAATAGGCCTTTTTCATAATTTCGATGATAATAAATGGGAGTTTTCTGTTGAGACTTATTACAAAGACTTTCAAAATATCATAGATCTGAGAAATGGTGCGAGTGTCTTATTCACTGATAACGTCGAGACGGAATTACTTACCGGACGGGGTTGGGCTTATGGAGCTGAGTTTTTGCTTCGAAAAAATCAGGGTAAAACAACAGGTTGGCTTGCATATACTTATTCTCGGACCTGGCGAGAAATCGAGGGAATCTCCAGAGGTCAAAAGTATAATCCAAGATATGATCGCCCGAATGACATCACTTTGGTTTTGAACCATGAGTTTTCTCCAGCATGGTCAGCGGGATTAACTTTTGTTTATACTACAGGTCAGGCGGTATCCTTCCCCATCGGCCAGTACCAATCTGATAGGCAAAATGTTCCTTTGTATAGTGATTTTAGGAACGAGGATCGGTTTCCAAATTACCATCGAATGGATGCGTCGATTACTTGGAAAAACCCAAACAAGGGACGCAAATGGAGAGGTAGTTGGAATGCCAGTATTTATAATCTCTATGGAAGGAAAAATCCATTTGCTTATAGTTTTGAAGATGTGGTCAATAACGATATCAACTACGATTCTGAGACAGATGGTCCTGTCACTTCTGTCAGACCTGGAATTATCATGACTTACTTGTTTACTTTCTTGCCATCGATTACCTATAATTTTGAGTTTTAAGATGAAAAATATCTGGATAATTGGTTTTCTGTTTTTTATAGTTTCCTGTCAAATAGAGGTAGATCTACCCTTGGGAGAGATAGAAGGGGATATTCCTGTGATTGAAGCTATTTGGACTGATAATTCGATTTTCAATGAAGTGAAAATCTCATTAGCCAAGAACTATTTGGATACTGCTGAATTTACTCCGGTCACGAATGCAGAAGTGGTGATTAGAAAGCAGGGTACTGAGACGACTTTCCCTTTTTTCTATAATAGAGACACTCGGTCTTATAAGCCAGTAAATGGAAGTTTGGTAGCCAATGTCGGAGAGACTTATGAACTTTTAATCGATTGGAATGAAAACAGCTTTTATGCTCAGGGCCTAATGTTGGAAGCGCCATCTCTAGACAGTCTAACTTATCAATTTGAGGAGGAGAGACCCTTTCGGGATGAGGGTTACTATATAAAAGCTTATGGGAAAATTCCATTTGAGGAGAATAACTATTACCGAATCCAAATCATCGAAAACGACACTTTAAAAAATGATCCAGAGGATTATTTCTTATTTGATGATACGTTCGGTTTTACATTTTTTGAGAATGGCTTGGAGTTGGGATATGCTTTTGAGCCTGATGATCGTGTTCGGTTGATTCTTTATCGGATGACAGTTGAGCCGTATAATTACCTTAATCAATTATTAGGTTTACTATTTACAGATGGAGGATTATTTAGCCCGCCACCTCAAAATCCAGATTCGAATATTGAAGTAATCAGAGGTGATACCGAAGTCTTCGGTTACTTCTTAGTGTCGCCGATCCTGACGGAATTTGTGGTAATCAAAGAATAAATTTTTTACTATTCATATTAATCGTAATATTACGATCGATATGGGGGTTACAAAAAACAATCTATTTTCTAAGGAGCAAATTGAACTGGCTGATTTTGCCAAAGCTTTGGCGCATCCTGCCCGTATAGCAATTCTACAGTACTTAATTGACGCCAATAAATGTGTCAATGGTACGCTGGTGCAAGAAATCGGGCTTGCTCAAGCAACTATTTCACAGCATTTAAAAGCACTTAAAGAAATCGGACTAGTTCAAGGTACAATTGAAGGTGTCTCAGTTTCTTATTGCATCAACCCTGAAAAATTTGAAGAATTAAAGCATCATCTAAATTCCTTTTTCTCTGATTTTGAAAATAGCAAGTTGAGATGTTGTGACTGAAAATCATAAATCTGAAAAATATGACTTTATCTGAAATTAAAGAATATCTTAAACAGCTCGAGGAGCTTCAATTTCTTCTTCCAAACGGCGATTCGGTTCCCGCACATTTTCATGTGACGGAAATTGGAAAAATCAATAAGCAGTTTATCGATTGTGGTGGAACTGTGAGAGAGGAGCATAAAATAAACTTTCAACTTTGGGAAGATGGGGATTTTGATCATCGACTTGGGGCTAAAAAACTGTTGAGCATTATTGATCTATCAGAAAGAGTGCTTGAACTATCCGACTCAGAAATTGAAGTGGAATACCAAGGCGACACGATCTCAAAATACGGTTTGAAGTTTGACGGAAAAGCATTTCTTCTCACTAGAATGCAGACCGATTGTCTCGCTAAGGATAACTGCGGAATACCTTCTGAAAAACCAAAAATCAGACTTTCTTCAACTGGTTTTTCAGATAAAAGTGCTTGTTCCCCACAATCAGGATGCTGTTAATTTTTTCAAAGCAGTGAATAAAGTTCTTCTCAATACTATTTTCACTTTTTCAAAATCCTTTATTCCTGAGGATAGAAAAACTTTGCTTGATGGATTAGCGATTTATTTAGTAGATAAACTGAAAGAGGGAGGGGAAGCTAAGTTGAATTTCATCTGTACTCATAATAGCAGGAGAAGTCAACTATCTCAGGTTTGGGGACAGGCTTTAGCTGATTATTTCAAACTGCCGATTAAGAGTTACTCAGGAGGAGTAGAGGTGACAGCTTTCAATCCTCGTGCTGTTGCAACGTTGCAAGAAGATGGGTTTGAAGTGAAGGAAAATGGACTAGGCAATAATCCTCAATACACTTTTATTTTTGGTGAAAACCAATTGGTTACTTTTTCCAAATTGTATGATGATCCGGTGAATCCTGAATCTGACTTTGTTGCTATAATGACTTGTGATCACGCAGATGAGAACTGTCCCTTTATTCCGGGTGCAGTTATCAGGTTTCCGCTTCGATTTGAAGATCCAAAAGCATTTGATAATACTCCCCTTGAATCGGAAAAGTATTTGGAAAGATCAAGACAAATAGGAGCTGAACTTTTTTATGTTTTTTCTTCTGTAGCTAAGAATTTCCAGTGATTTACTGAAGTGAATATTTTTTTTTCGTAGATATACGAAATAATCGTAGGAAAAATAAATCAAACTTTCTACATTAGTTCCTATGAAAGAACTAACACAAAACGAAGAGCGCGTTATGCGCATTATTTGGAGCAAAGGCGAGGCTTTAGTTAGAGATATCTTGGAAGCCCTACCTGAACCCCAGCCTCCCTACACTACCTTGGCCTCTACGGTGAAGTCTTTAGAGAAGAAAGGCTTTGTTAAGTACAGGGCTTACGGTTCCACTTACCTTTATTCACCCAAAATAACTCAGGAAGACTATAGTCGAAAGAGTGTCAACAGTTTGGTGAAGAATTATTTTGAAGGCTCAGTGGGTAATTTTCTATCCTTTATGGTAAAAGAAAATAAAATCTCTGATAAGGAGATTGAGGATATGCAAAAGTTGATTGATGACATGGACAAGCCGGAAGAGAAATGAACTCACTCGTCGTTTATCTGATCGAAGCCAGTATTTGTTTGGCGGTTTGTCTTTTGTTTTACAAGTATGTATTGAGCGAATTGACGTTTTTCAAGATCAATCGGGCAGTTCTATTGGTGATGCTTTTGATCTCAGGGGTTTTTCCTTTGCTTTCATTTGAGTTGATCAAAGTCAATGCTGCAGACTTACAAGAGATTGCCTTGCCTGAGTTTATTGTTGGGCAAAATATAGAAAACACTCAAAAAACGATTTCTATTATCGAGATTATCAATTCGGTGTATCTAATAGGAGCGCTGGTCACCTTTATTCATTTGTTGCTGGGATATTTTGTTTCACAACGATTACTTGGCAAAGCTCAGTTGATCAAATATCAAAACCACTGGATTGCTATTCATCCAAAATTCATTCCTGCATCCTTTTTTGAATATATTCTTCTTCCTGATTTTAATCCGGATAAACCAGAGCAGCGACAGATTATTCTTCATGAATCCATGCATGTACAGTTAAAGCATAGTTGAGATTTACTTTTGATTCAATTTGCCAAAATTATTTTCTGGTTTAACCCGCTGATTTATCAATTCGAAAAGTCACTTCGGGAAATCCATGAGTTCCAGGCAGACCAAGGTGTCACCAGCACTTTTTCCAGAAAGGAATATTCCGGCCTTTTGCTTCAGATGATCAGTAGAGGACAAGGCTGGCAGTTCATGAATAACTTCAACCAATTTCAAACTAAAAAACGCATTATCATGATGAGCAAACCAAAATCTGAAAATCGGGAGAAAAGAAAATTCCTTTTCGCTTTGCCTATAGTAGCATTATTATTCTTTGTGTTCTCCTGTGAAATCACTCCAGAACCTGAAATCGAAGGTCCAACTCAAATGGGTGAAAAGGGTACTCAAATAGGACCGTCAAGTATCACTGCAAGAATAAAAAGTGTAGGAAAAGATGGTAAAGAGATTTTTGATGTAGTGGAAACCCAGCCAAATCCTCCCGGAGGGATGGCAGGATGGAATCAATATCTTGCTACCAATCTCCAATATCCGGCAGAAGCAAGAAGCATGGGGATAGAGGGAACAGTGATCGTAGTATTTGTAGTTAATGCTGATGGATCTATTTCAGATGTGGAAATCCTTCGTGGTATTGGAGGAGGAGCGGATGAGGAGGCTATCCGTGTAATTGAAAATGCACCAAACTGGGAGCCAGGAAAGCAAAGAGATAGAGTTATCAATACTCGAATGAGGCTTCCGATTCGATTCAAACTTGGTGGAGATGATAAGCCAGTTTCTATGAAAAAGGAAAATGTATATAATTCAGAAGTTTATGATTTGAATGAATTAGTCGTGGTGGCGTATTCGTCAGGAGATTAAATAATAGAAGCTTTTTGGAAAAAATAGTTTTAAATCAGGTATAACTTAAGTTTCAAAAAGGTAAACAGTTTTTCTGTTTGCCTTTTTTATAATCTTATAGAGGTGTCCTTTTAATTGCATATATTTATAGCTTTTCAAACGCTCAAAATGGATATATTTAAAGGTCAAGGAGTCATAGAGTTCAGTAAAAGCTTCCAAACTGAACTTGACTG
>NZ_JAQWXX010000004.1 GCF_029254265.1 Algoriphagus sp.
AAGTGTAAACTACCGTGGCATCCAACGTTCCTGCTTCTACTATCGAGGTCGT
This sequence comes from Algoriphagus sp., assembly GCF_029254265.1. GTDB lineage: Bacteria > Bacteroidota > Bacteroidia > Cytophagales > Cyclobacteriaceae > Algoriphagus. The sequence goes on from NZ_JAQWXX010000004.1 coordinate 53, forward strand.
AATGGTTATCTGTTCATTCTCACAGTAGGCAGGATTTGCACTCAATAATATGTCCGGAGGAGGAATCGTACCCACAGTCTCCAGCTCAGTGACAAGGCATCCTTCTGCATCAGTAAATATTATTTCATAATTCCCAGCCTCCAGACCTGTGAAGGTATAGGTAGTTCCAGAAATACCTGGAACAAAGCCTGTCAAAAGGTTTCCGTCTCTCGAGATACTCGTAAGCGTATAAGGAGAAGTTCCTCCGGAAAGTGTCAATTCAATGGAACCGTTATCCGGAATACCACAGGTGGTTGACTCGTTGCTTATGTTTTGAACAATGAATGGATCTGGTTGAATTATTTCTATTGGCGGTGAAAGGCCCGAACAGGTTGTATTTGCCTCATTAAAATAGGCTATAGAATAAATTCCTATCGGCAAATTATCAAAAAGGATATCACCTACTAAAGCAGAAGAAACCGGAGAATATCCTGTTACCGGATTTTGATTTTCATCAAGTAAGGTATAGTTAATTCCTGGTTCTAAATCTGTGCTAAGCAATAAAATCTGACCGGAAGACTCTCCAAAACACCCAACATCAACTTTATCAAAGGCAGGAGAAGGAACAAGAGAAACTTCAACACTAAATTCCGTGACAGTCTCTATTAAATCACAACCAACAAAGTCAAATACAAAAGAAAAATCCCCTGGAGGTAGATTATTGATAATCAATTCCTCACTAGCATTTATTTCATAGGTAACTCCAGGTAAATTTGGATCCGTAGCTCCATCAAAAATCTCAAAGTCCGGAAAGCCTGCCAAATTGATTCTTTGCCATTTCTTCTCAGGATTTACAGCAAGTGAATTTGAACTAACAGGAGTAAGAATCAATTGATTTCCCGGCGCACAAAGGACATCCGAGGAGGAGGCAATTGTATAAGTAGGTAAATCTACAACTGGGATTGCAATGGAGGTATTATTATTATAATTACATTCTAATAATCGATCAGGAGAATCAACTGTCCCGGTGTTATTTGCTATTATAACTAACTTAAATACTCCAGTAGCTGGGATTAAGTTACTGGTTATAACTTCATTAAATTGAACCCAACCATCTGCCTGAGTGATAATTTGTCCCGCATCAATTATTGCATTTAAAAAAGTTAAAGTGCCGTCAGCTTCCTCCTTATAAAAAGAGATTTTCATATCCGCAGGAATATCTTGCGCAGTAAAATTATTTCTAAGACTAAAATTTATTTCTAAGACAGTTGGATCGCAAGTTCTTCTGGCGAATAAACTTGAATTATCTATCTCAACATCAAAAGCTGGAATATTGGCAGTTCTACAACCGCTATCGTTATAAAAAGTACCCTGTACTAAAAATGAATTAAGTGGCTGAGCATTAGGAGGAAAACACCCATTTACTGGGTCTAAATTCGGGAAAAGACCTTGTACAACTACCCCATCAACAATAGAATCCCCTGCTCTAATTGCATGATTAAGCTGATTTTGAGGAACAGACAAATCTCCCAGAATATTCACATTGAAATATCCATACTGATTCCAAATAGGTCTTGCCGGAGCCCATGGGTCGGAAGCGGTTTCGTATACAGTTAGATAAGCTCCTGGATCAGGCGGGAAATCTCCAATGGGAAATGTCTCCGAGTCAGTTACCACTATTTCAGCTTGACCGTCACTATCTAAATCTGCAACAATCGCACCCTCTCCTGCTGTTGCAGAATAAACGGGAAATGTTGCTAAATCTCCACCTGTAACTCCATCAATGATTCTTAGTTCACGTTCATCACGATACACCAGTTCTTGATTACCATCCTGATTAAAATCAAACATGGTAATTAAGGTATACCCAGATCGATCATTGGTAACTTGAGGATACCCTGGTCTTATTTGTAGCATCGGGCTACCATTGTATTCAAACATGGTGAGATACTTATGAGAGGTAACACCGATTTCAGGTGCTAAATCCCCATCAATATCCCCGATAAATGCCACTCCTGTACCCGCTTCATACTGATTACCTAAAGGTGAGGAAAGCGGAGAATCAGGAATTGTATTTGAGGCGATTAAAACAGGATTGTTTGCTAAATCGACAGTCCAGGCATAAACGGTTCTAGAGTTAGCGACAGTCCGCTGTCTGGCAGTTGTAACCACAACGTCCAATCGTCCATCATTATTAATATCTGCAATGGAAGTAAATCCATCTCTTGCCGCACTTCCATTAACATTAAAACCTGCTTGGATGGGGGTCATAGACCAAGTTCCAGCAGTGTTTGTAACGTTGTAGACTGTGTTTCCGGCAGCCAATTCCAATCCTGGATTTGAAGTAAGGTCAGCAGCAACGGTTAATGAAATTGAACCGCCATTCATATCATATCCAATGGTTTTAACCTGAGAAACCCCTTGTCCAAAATTGCCTCCATCTGCTAATTTCGCACCAGAAGTCGCATCAAAGATTTCATTGAAAATATAAACTTCAGGCGTACCGTCTTGATCAAAATCGGCAATACCTGGTGCCCCACCAGATGAATATTGATAGGGTGTTAAAATACCATTTACAATTGGAAAATTATTACCAAAAGGAACATTCATGCCATATGTATCCAAAGACACCCATCGCTCTAAAAATACTCCACCACTGAATTCATAAGCGACCAACCTACTCTTATAAGCTGCACTTGGCTCAGAGCTTGATGCTGCAACTATTATCAACGGATTAATAAACCCGGGAATTCTTGAAATTAAAAATGGATTGGGTCCCTCCATATTTATAAAAAATGGAGTAGTCAAAACGGAGGTTAGGGCTAAATTTGAGCCATCATAATTATAGATGACAATATTTTTAGTTTTATATATAAGCTCATCACCTTTTGCCAAATTCGGTGTCCCCCAATCATCCCCTGGGTTTTGAAGAATCAAAACCTCTGGAATTCCATCACCAGTGATATCCCCAACAATAGGAGTTCCAAACGAAGCTGCATTTTTATTTAATGACTGAGCTGTTTTCTGAATTGAAAAATCCCTGGTTAATTCAGGTTCAAAAACGCAATCCAGAGTTGGGAAATTGATATAATCATCTATAAAACCACCTCCATTTAACGGGGTAGTTGGCCTAAAAGCATTCACAATAAATATTGCAAAGCTTTCAAAAAAGACCAATGTGAAAATTAGAAGAAATACCTTTTTTAACGTCATCTAGTCTTAACTCCCCTTCTTTAAATATTCACAAAAATAAAGCCAACCACAAAATCGGATTTCATGACCTTCAAGTGTAATATTTAATAAACCCATTTATGGCCCAATAGCCAGTATAATAAACCGATTTGAATAAACTGAATTTCTGCGTTTCCTTCAAGAATAAGACATGTTTTGTGATCAAGGATAGCTTATTGCTTGTTGCAGACCCTTTCCTCAATCGGTATTGGGCTATGGGTTCTTTAATCCCATATGCCTTAACCCCAGATTTCAGAATTTTCAACCACAACCCATAGTCTTGTTTCCTTCGATGGGGTGGCATCATAAATTTACCGATCTTATCTAAGTCCAACATTACAGTTGAGGTAAATATCTCCGTTTTTTTCAGGAGAAACTCATAATCTATGGGTTCCTCAGTTACTATTTTCGGTCTTTTTATGAGGTTATTCTTTTCGTCAATAAACTCATAGGAGCCAAAAGAAAAAGAATAGTCATTATCCAGCATAAAATTCACCTGGGTTTCTAGCTTATTAGGCTTCCATCTATCATCACTATCCAGAAAACATAAATACTTTCCTTTAGCAAAATCTATCCCTGAATTCCTCGTTATTCCTGAACCTTTATTCTCCGAATTTCTAAGCAATTTGAAACGGGAATCTTCCTTTGAAAATTGTTCTACTATACTCACTGAAGAGTCAGTTGAGCAATCATCAATCAAAATCATTTCCCAATTTTGATAGGTTTGAGATAAAACTGAATTCAAACAATCTTCCAAATACAATTCCGTATTGAAAATCGGGGTAACTATTGAAATAAGTGGTTTTTCCATTTGGATCACAAGTTGTGACTTTTTAGAATTAAAGAGGTAAAAAAAACAAAAATATGCTTAATCGAATTGAAGGCCCTGGTTTTATTTACTTTTCAGGAGCCTGCATAAGTTAATGGGAATGAGAGCTGCGTAGGAAGACAAAAAAATCCCAATTCAGGGTTTAGCTCAGGTTTAAGTGGGGGATTTTGCTTTACCAGCCTAAAAGCGGGGTTTACAAACTCAATACTAGATCGGTTCGAACAAAAAATCAGGAGATATAAGAAATAAAATCGCGCAATTTGCCCTTCTCCATTCTGAAGGAGGCAACCTGTTCAAATTCTATTTTAATATCATCCTTAAAATAAATTTTAGCTTGTTCTAAAATCAAATCTTCCTTTTTGGAATCTAACTTTTCTAAAAATCGAATTATCAGCTTCCCCTTTTCATTTTGAGTTGCCTGATAATCTATAGCCAAACCTTTTTCGAAGTAAATATTTTTGAAAATATAGTATAGCGTTAAAGATGGATATTGCTTATTAAATCCAACTATTATCTTCCCTACTCTTCCGGTGACTTCCGCGATAATTCTATGACTCCTTCCACAGGCACATTTAAAGTTTTCATCTGCAAGTTTTATAGAATCACCCAGCCGATACCTGATTATTGGAAAGGAATAAGAAAGCATATTCGTAACGAGGATTTCTCCATTTTCATCCTGCTCTACATATACTCCCTCCTCAGTGATGTGCATATTTCCCTCCGGACATTCAAACGCGATGATTCCAGCTTCTGCTGCTCCATATTCACTGATAATTTTTCTACCAAAAGCCTTCTTGACAACCTCCTGATAGTGAGGGAAAATTTTTTCCGATGTCCCTTTGATCATTTTTAGATTGGGCAAAGAATGGGATTGATCCAATCCAAGTTTTGCCATTTCATAAATCATAGAACTATAACCCTCTATGAAAACGGCATTTTTCAGCTTTTTGCGTAAACTTTTTAGGGATGTTTCACTATAGTCAAACATTCGATTACGGTTTACGAAAAAATCTAATACTCTTAATTTTAGCTTTTTCTTCCAGTTGGAATTATACCCCCAAAAATAAATATTAAAGTCCCAAGGATTAACCCCAAACCAAGAGTACCCTCGCATCTGAGCTGCTCGATTGAAACTATCCCAATTTTCGTCTCGCTTGAATGTCAAAACCTTACCGCTTGTTCCCGAGCTTTCACAATAAAACACTTTGTCAAAAAACTCCTCCCCAACCTGGATTTTCTCATTGTATTGAACTAAATCCTCTTTACCTATTGGGTTGATTTTTTTAAATTTTTCAATGGAGAAATCTTCGGAAGGATTGAAACCCGCCCTTTTCATTCGCTCCGCATTCCACGGAGAATTATTGTAAGCAAAGATTAGAAAGCGCTGCAGCCTTTCAAGCTGTAGCATATCCAGCTCTTTTCTATGAGAAAAATCCGTACTCAATAAATCATTAAAATGCTTATAGAGACTTGGATTCCTTTTTTTCGCACCACTTTTATATAGTATCTCTCTCCAATTCATATATTCATTTAAGAATTTCTTGCCACTTATTCCTCACTGCTGATTCCCAGTCCATAGATTGAGCCTTTCGCCTTGCGTTGATTCGGAGCACTTTTCGGTGTTCTTTGTCATTCGCTAGCTTTGCAATAAAACTAGATGCAGCGCTCCAGTCTTCAGATGGAAATAAGTATCCCTCCTCTCCATGAGTGACCAAAAAAGGAATACCACCAACGTCTGTAGAAATTATTGGTAACCCTAAAGCCATCGCTTCAATCACACTAACTGGCATGTTATCAACTCTGGTAGTATTTAAAAACAGGTCAGCTGTTTTGGCTAATTCTTTCCATTCGGCAGGTTGTAATTTCCCATAGAGATTAACAGATTCATTTAGATCGTATTTTGAGATCAAATCTTTCACGCTTTCTCTGGAACTATCTTTATCTGGCCCTACCATCGACAACTCTACGTCAATTTTGAAATTATTCTTCAAATTGTTGACTATTTCTATTGCCAATTCAGGGTTATAAATTGATTGGAAAGCCCTTAACCAAAAAATATGAAGTTTCCCGTCATCAAGCTTCTCCGGGATAAAATCATACTGTTTTAAATCAATTGCATTGGGTACAATATGAACCTTGATGTCAAAGTTTGACTCAATGACATTTTTCAAGTATTCAGATGGGGCAACAACGTACTTGGCATCTCTAAGGTAATTTGAAACTAAGTCTGCACTGGATTTGATTCTGGATTCAAACTGTCCTCCATGGATTATTGGTGTATATGGAATATTTAAGCTCTTGCAAAATCGTCCTGCTGTCCAGGCAAAGTGAAAAGCCGATGTCGAATAAGTATCAATTAAAACGTTTTTAGCTTTTTTTCTATTACGCCAAATTATCCACCACATATGAAAAATTCTCATAATGGGATTCTTCATATCAGATGCAGAAACTACAACATCCAATTCTTTTAACCTTTCGCCTAGGGTTTCAACAGTGGTCGGATTCTTCCCGTATTTAGACAATTTATTACCTAAGAATATAATCATATAGCTGTTCTAGGGTTCTAATTTGGTTTTTTTAGGCTTAATTTCTGGAAGGATTACAGCAGTTGCCATTGCTAAAAGTAAAGGAGAAAGAAATGTCCTTGTCGCCGCATGAAAAGTTGTGTAAACAGAAAGGATAGCAAAGCTGACGATTAACCCCTTAGAAATGGGATCTTTAATTTTCTTCAAATTGAGATAAAAAACTGAAAATAAGGAGGCTATTATGAAAATTGAAAAAAGTCCATGTTCCGCGATTAAACGAGATAATTCAACGTGCGCTACTACTCCGTTATGAGAAGATCTGAGATACTTGGATGCAGCCGCCCCGACTCCAAAGACCGGATTATCCTGATAGAGTTCAATATCAGCCATAAAAATATCAAATCTATTTGTGGTGATTTGGTTAAGGTCTTTGTCTTTAGTACCTGCCAAGGTACCAGCAGTTTCTCCCATATACCTGAGAAAAAGATTTCCGTCTGTTAAAATATTGGTAGTTATGGCGCTAATTGCTATCACTAAAATAATTGGGATAATAAACTTTATTGGATTACCCAATTTTAATTCAAATCGCTTTTTCTTCGGTAACCTATAGAGGTAAAAAAGGATAGCAGCTATACTGATTGCAGTACCTATCATTCCACCTCTTGAGAATGTCAAAAGACCTTGAACCAAAAACGCAAAAAAGAAAAACAGGTCTAATACCAAGCTACCTGTTATTCTAAATTTCAGGAGTAGTGCTACCGCAAAAACAAAAGCCCCTAAACCTAATACAGTTGCCACTTGGTTTGAGCCAAAATTTCCGGCAGATTGAAAATTAGCACCAAGCACAAATTCAATTTCGTCTAGATCTGGGGTCCTTATATAAGTAGAAACAAGAATAGCGATACAAGGAAATGCAATGGGCTTTAACCAATTGACGAATTTTTTCAAATCAATCTTGAGCGTATTAAAAAAGAGAATACCTACACAAATATTTATTAAACCGAAAACATTAAAAACTATATCCTGAAAAGTAACCATCCCACTCTTATCAATGAAGAAAGAAGGGATTATAAAAAGGATTCCTAAAATCACTATAGAATTATGAAGGTTGTTTTTATCCCTAAAATTAACTGAGAAGCCTAAAAGACAGAGTGTTAAGAATAAGTATTTCCCAAGCTCATAAGGAATAAAAGGACTAGCTGAAACCATCCTTCCTAAAAGTTCGAATGAGCAAATGTAGATGATCAGATTTGCAATGAAGAGACCTCTGGATTCAGGTTTGATTTTTAAGAAACCAATGAAAGAATCAATTAAAACCCAATAAAACCATATAATTAAAAAAAATCTTGAAAATGTGGCTGCACCACCTAAAAGAACATGAAAAACTGTCCAAGGGAGTGCGTTTTTTTTAATGGTTAAGGAGGTAATAATATTCCCGATCATCATGCGATGCTTTGAATAAAGGATTTGTAGGAACTAATAAATAAACTTGCACCAAAGTTCTCTTCAACAAAGGATTTGAAAGCAGAATTTTGGCTGAATTTTGCTTTTTCAAAGGCCTTCAGCAAAGCATTAGCAAACAATTCAGGTGATTTAGGAGGTACAAGATCCCCATACTTCCCATTATCTAAAACTTTTCTGATCTGTCCGACATCAGTGGATACTATTTGAAGTTGAGCCAAACCATATTCGAGTAAACTAACAGGGAGACCTTCGGAAGTGGAAGATAACACGCCTATATCTGAATCCATCAAAAAGTCTTCTACTTTATCGCTTGGTCCAAGATGTAGTATATAAGGTATTAAATTGAAATCTTCTAAGGCCTTCTTCACTTCCTGGAAATAGCTGTCATTGGAATGTAAGCCTACAAAATAAATCTTAAAATTAATTTCCGGGTTTCGATTTTTAATAAGGTTCAGGGCATTAATGAACGTCAAATGATCCTTTTGAGGGCGGAAATTAGCTAAATGCAAGATTTTTAACTCTCCTTCAGTTTTTCTTGTAGAAGAATTAATTGCTAGGTACGGGAAGTTATTAAGAAGTATTATTGAGTTTTTTTTCAGATTAAGATTTTGTTGATTCCAAATTCTTAATTGATCATTGACAACTATAACAGCATCAATCCATTTTGAAACTTTAATTAAAACGGAACGATCTCCCTCTTTTAAGAATTCAGATTTCCCGAAATGATCATGGAAAATTAAAATAAAGTCAACTTTAGTAATAAGCTTTGCTAATACCGCCCAATAAATGGAAGATGAATGAGCATGTACCACAGTTGGCTTAAAATCCTTTATACTCTTTACTAATCTTGAGAAAGCCGCAAGGTCAAAAAAATTCTTTTTATTAAGAAAGAATAAATTATTCGGATTTTCTATTTGGTTCTGCAGCCCACCACCTTTTCTGGAGACTAGCAATTTATTAGGAATACCATCCTTTGACAATACGTTTGAAATATTTACTGCCATTCGTTCCGTACCTCCAACACTTAAGGTGTCAACTAATTGCAGAACTTTCATAATAATTTTTGTATTTCTTCCTCGAAATACTCAAGTGTATATTTTCTTGACCAACTGGAAGCCTTTTCTGAAATTTCAGTAAAGTTAGATTCAGATTTGATTAAGTCAGAAATTATTTTAGCTGGGTCAGAATTCTCATCGATTAGAAAACCTCTTTCCCCAAAGTTGAGCATCTGTGGAACACAACTTACAGGAGTTGTAATGGGAACGCAACCCCAAAACATTGCCTCTGCAACCGCTTTTGGCCATCCCTCGGACTTTGAAACAAAAACTAAGAAATGTGCTTTTTGTAATACTTCCTTCACCTTAGAAGCTTCAACATTGCCCCAAAGCTTAATACCATCAGACAAATCATCTTTTTTTGCCAAGGCTCTAATGACATCTAATTCAGGGCCTTTTCCCAGGAAATCCAGAGATACGACAAAACCTTTTCTCCGTAGGCTTTTATATACTTGATATGCTGTTTGAGGGGACTTGTTTTCCGTCATGGAACCTACAAAAACAAGATTAATTCCTTTGGAGAGCGGTTCCTTTTTTATGGGGACAATATCTCTTTCTGAATAGGTTGCAGTAAAAAATGGTAAAATATTTGAGCTTTGGCCTTCCCATTCACCGTAGGCTAAAACTTTCATTTTATGGGTCAGAAACCTGGAGTTTAATATCCCTTGTTGCAATTTATAAGACCAAGGTTTGTTAGCCTTGGGATCCCAATTTCCTGCATACTTTGCCGTCTTACTTTTCCAGGGCAGGAGAATTTGAATAAGGCAGGCAAGTAGGCCCATATTTCCAGGGCATCTTAAGTGTAGATGATCGGCTCTCAAGCTATAGAAAAAACCTTTTGATAGAATCACTAAGCAGGCCCAAACGGCGTTTGGCGCATCCTTGAGGCTCTTTATCTGAAAAGACGGAACTTTGATGAAGCGAACTTTTTGGTGCTGGTAGGCCAAATCTATCGGATCAGGTTTTTCCTCTTTACTCAAAGGAGCCAATATCCATAATTCAGATACGTGTTTGCCCCAAATATTCATTTCTTTTACATAGGGCCCATATCCAAAAAACTTACCGTCAAATTTGGTATGGATGACATGCGAATAAACTAGGAATCTCAAGAGGCGATTGATCTATAATAATCAATATTTTTCTTTACCAAGACTTTCACATCAAACCTTTCCAAAACATCCTTTCGTGCATTTCTCCCCAGCTCTAAAGCCTTTTCTTTATTTCCCAACAAATCTATTACATGATTTGCAATGTCATCAGGATCGTAACAATCTGCCAAAAGCCCAGTTTCTCCATGTTTTACCACTTCAGGACCAGGTCCGGATATACTTCCCACAAATGCTTTTGCAGATGCCAAAACTTCCAACCAAGCTAAGGGCAAAGCCTCCATATGTGAAGGATAAACGCAAATCTCAGAAGATGCAATTTTTTCAGGAATCTTTACTAGATCCACTGGCCCTGTGATCGTAATATGATCTTTTGATTCAGGAGTAATAAAAGTTTTTAGGTATTCTGTGAAAGAAATATCGGAGTTTGGATCAATCCAATCTCTCCCAACAATTTCCAATTGTGCATCAGGAAAAGCTTGTAAAATTTTGGGCATTGCCATAGCCAACTGTCTCACCCCTTTCTTCTCACATATTGTCCCCACAAATAGTAATTTGTTTTTTACTACAGCCTTTGGGTCTGCAGGTTTAAAAAGGTCAACATCAATCGGATTTGGAATTATATGTATTGAGATATCACCTAATTTCAAGAGATCTCTAGTTGATTCAGCTGTGTATTTACTTACAGATATGACATGATCGGCTTTTTTAAAGCTTAATTTCTCCTGAATAGATTTCCATGGATTAGTCTTCTTATTCTCCGCATTGGAAAAAAAATGATGACCGCCATTCATTCGAATCAAATATTTAACTTCTGGAATTTTATTTATAAAAGCTAGTGCAAGCTCGGTTCCTTCTACTATGGAAATAGGGTCTTTTTGATGTATTTCGGCAATTTTTTGATTAATACTTTTTGCTCTGTTATACCAGATTAATCCCTTCAAATTATGTTTTTTGGTTCTATATATATTGATACCTTGGAAATTCTCATATTCTTCGACATTTATATAGTTTGTACCAACTATTGAAACTTTAATATCAAATTTCACCAACTCAAGGCTCAGGTTTCTTATAAAAGTACCTACACCTCCATGAGCTATTCCTGGTTTCGGAAATTCATTTGTGAGAAAACAAATGTGCATTTTTATATACTTTTAATTGTTTCAAAAATCATTCTGGTTGAAGTGGATTGCGGAAAATCCTTACGGATTTTATTCAACCAGATCAGCCTATCCTTGCATATTTCCTTTGGAGAGTTTAAAACTTTTTGAACTACAGATCCTATTTCCTCCTTTTGATTTATCCAACATACCGCATCTAATTGATCCATAGACATGAAGTGTTGTCTTTCATAAATTTGGTGAGGATCCCAGGATGTAGGATTATCACAGTCTGGAAGATAGTTTAGGTAGATTGCTGGTTTATCAAAGCACGCAAAATCCAATGCCATAGTTGATCCAATATTCAAAACAGTTTCACAGTGTTTCGCAACATTAGCCAATAATCCTAGATCTTCATATAATGGATAAGAATAACTCCAATTATCCGAAAGCTTCCATAAAGGAGATATTAAAACAATGTTTTTGAACTCATTTAACACCTCTTGGTATCTATCATACTTTGAGACGGGTACAGGCCTAAACAAAATTTGAATTCCACTCTCCTTCTTAAGTGCTAATGCCAAATCCCTAAGAAAATAAGGATCCAAAGGCGAAGTATACTCATCATCTCCACTAAAGCATATCCACTTTTTATTGGAGTCAAGGCCATACTTTGCTGCAAATTCTTCTTTTGAAACAAAGAACTTTTCTTCACTATAAAAATTGAACTGAGGCGTACCCGTAACGATCACCTGACTATCACTAATTTCTGGATAATAGTGATGAAGCTCGTCTTTCATATAATTTGACCAAACCAGGTAATTATCTGCTTTAACCGCTAGCCGAGCTTTAGGGAGATTATCCCATGAAAAAATAACAGTTATAGTTTTTATTCCCAATGATCTTGCCGCTAAGAGAGCAATGGCCGCATCCGGTGATCTTTGGTGTGTACAAAAAACTATTTCAGGCTTAGTTCTTTTTAGAAATTCCAGAGCTAAAGTGTATGCTTTGGATCTTTTGGATAGTATTTCCGAATAAGATTCTAACCATAGGATATTATCATATTTTGAAACTGAGCTCGCAATAATTTCAGCAAATTTATAGAGCAACTTTCTTTTTAGACTCTTTTGATTGGTTGGCCAATCACGAATTGTTGCCGGGTTTTGATCAATTTCGACATTCCGCTTTAGCCTTGCCAAAACACTAGCTTCTCTGAAAACTCTGGGGAACAGGCTTTCTGGAATTGAAATTAATTCTTCACTTATCAATTGAATCCCATGCAATTCTTCTATTGACTTAATTACAGAAGAGTCCAATTTGTGCCATAGAAAAAATTGTGTTTGGTTGGAATCGAATTGTGAAATTAAATCACTGAACAAGTAATTTCTTATCCCAACTCCATCTGGAACAATAAAACAAATCTTTTTCAAAGGGTTATTCATTACAATTGACTGAAAGGTATTTAATTAAAATATTCTTTGATACCTTCCTCAAAAATCCTTGGGTGATAATTTAACTCTTCCAATGCTCCAGACGTTGTTTCAAGCACTTTTTCTTCATTTAAACGAATTAATTTTTCAGGATGCCAATTAACAACTTTTAAAAACCTTAAAACTTTAAGTCCAAAAACACTAAGACCGAGAGGGACTTCTAAAACCCTGATTTTCTTAGGTTTTGCTAATATTTGAGCCATTTCTTTTAAAGATATGGGCTGCGGTCCAACCAGGTTATATGATTTTTTGTAAACATTCGGGTTAGAAATTGCAAAAACTAGGGCTTCAACAAAATCATCTATGTGAGTTGGACTTTGTTTAATTTCAGCAGATCCCGGCACGATTAATAGCAGATATTTATTTATGAATTTATATAGCTTATAAATATTCTGATCTTCCTTGTGACCATAAACCATGTTGGGCCTAAGTATAGTATAATTCACTCCTGAATCGCGAATTATTTCTTCCTTGTCCTGTCTTATTATTTTCGTTGGGGCGTCAATTTTTGTAAACATGGCGGCCGATCCAACAATAATTAATTGATCCGCATGATATTTTTTACAGACTGAGACTAAAGCATCAACATTAGCAAGTAAGATATTAGGGATATGAATTACAATTTCAAATCCATACTTTTCAAATAATTGATTCAGTAAACCTTCATCGTTAGAATCACCGATTAAATATTCAACATAATTCAGTTTGTGTTTAGGAGGATTTCTGGAAAGGGAAACAAGCTGATTATTTCCATTTTTATTTTTGAGAGATTGAAAGATTCTTCTTCCAAAATTTCCTGTACCACCAATAACTAGTATTTTCATTTGAATTTTATAAGATCAAATAATTGTTCTTTTTGTTTCATCAAATTCTTTTGATTGCACTCAAATTTTTCTTTGAAAATAGAACGTGCATTTTGTGAATACTCTAGCCAATTATCATTATTGAGGAGCTTTAGTAGAATAATTTCTAATTCCTCAGGATTATTTGCATCGAAAAACTCACCGTTTTTCCCGGGAATTAAAATTTCTTTAATTCCTCCTACCTTATTTGCAATAATTGGAGTGCCTGTCGCAAGAGCTTCAACATTTACCATTCCAAATGCTTCTTGACTACTATTACTTACATGAATCAATGAGGTAGACATTACATCAAGAACTTCCTGATAGGAACACTCTCCTAAAAATTCCACGTGATTCTCTAGTGATAATTCCTTTACTAGTGTAATTAAATTATCAAGTTCTGAACCTGAGCCAGCAATCTTCAATTTTAAGTTGGGAATATTTTTTCTCACTAGGCTAAAAGCACGAATAAAGGAGGCGTGACCCTTACTTTTTTCAAGACGAGCCACAAAGGAAATTTGAAATTCTCGTTCAGAGATATGAAGTATTTCTTTGTTTTTGAGTGGGTCAGGCATGAGGTAGTTCACTACCTCGATTTTATTTTTTTTAGAAGGAAAAAGAGTTTTTAATTCATTTTTCAAATCATTAGAGTTTGTCAGGAATTGAAAATCTGACAAATTAAAAACTATACTCTTTCTAAATTTTAAAAGGTTGAATCTTAATTTGCTAAACTTCAAATCTGCCTCAAGCTGCTCCTGCATAGTATGCCAATAGATCAAAGAATGTGGGATATTGAGTAATCTCCCAACAAGAAGCGAAATGAAGTTGGAACTGAATTGACTAATAACAATGTCTGGTCTTACTTTTTCACAGTAATCCTTAAAGAACAAGAAATCCTTAAAACGCACCGGTCTTGCATTAGGCCACTTAGCGATAGTTAACCCTTTTTCAGGTGGGTGTTCATCAAAGACCATATCTCCATTTCTATCCAAAATCAAATGAACTTCATTACCAGTTTTTTGAAGAAAATTGGCTAACAAATAAAAGTATAAAGGAATACTATTAGTATTTGGGCTTGAACATATTACAATTTTGAAACTCATTTATCCTTGATTATTTCATAAATAGACGATACTTTGGTAAGGTCGGAAAAAAATAAAGCTTCAATATTCTTAAGAGATTTTGGATCAAGATCCCACCAATTGAACGCAAGTAATTCGCTGATTATTTTTTCTGAAAATCTGTATTTTATCACTCTAGCCGGATTACCTCCTACAATAGAATATGGCGGTACATCTTTAGTGACAATTGATCCAGCTCCAATAATAGCGCCAGATCCTACCGATACCCCAGAAAGAATTACAGCACCATGACCTATCCAAACATCATGCCCCACAACTATAGGATTGATAGTTTTTAATTTGGCTAATTCACCATCAAATAACCTTCTATTGATATAAGTTGTCAAATAATTTACTGGATGATTAGAGGAATGAAAAGCGACATAAGCACCAATTTGGCAATACTTACCTATTGTCACATCACCAAAGACAAAATTATTCTTACCTAAGGTAGTTCTGAACCCTAAGGAACATTTTCCTGAGAAAACACAAAATTCGGGAATGTTATTTTCACCCCCAAAACTAACGTTTTGAAGACCATTTGAAAGAATTGACACCACAGATTCATTCGGGGCTGAGTGCATCTTGAAAAAATATTTTCTAATTAATTTTGAAAATTTACTTAAGTAGTACATTTAATATCCTTCAAATATTCAAAAACATTATCTAATTCTTTATTTACTGTACTAGGCAGAATATAAGGTTCAAGGATATTTACTTGGCCTTGTATATCCTTCAGATCTAACTTATTTGAGAAAAATTCATTCAGAATCCGGAGAATTTCATCAATATTTAATGCCTCAGTTTGTAAAGGATAGTTAGGTCCTAAAATCCTCCTAGTCTCTGAATCAACTGGGGCCAAAGAAAGAAAGATTTTATTTAAACCGATAACTTCAGCTAATTTAACCGGCATAAATGGACTTTGCTGAAATGAAGACTCAAGCAATAAAAACAAATCAGATTTCTTCATCAAGGCTAAGCTTTTTGAATGTGAAAATCTCTTGTCAATAACATTAAGACAATCTTGGTATTTAAATTTCTTGAATACTGGAAAATGATTTTCAGTAACTGGGCCAAAAAAGTTTAAAGAAATTTTAGAAAGAAACTCAGGGTTTTCATCCAAAAATAATTCAAAAGCTTTTAACAATCCAGACGGATCTCTTTGACTCAAAAGGGACCCACAATGAGTAATATTAATTTTATTAAAGGCAAGAAACTCCGAAAGATCTTCTTCCTCACTAAGCACTTCCTCATAAAAGATATGCGGGAAAATAAATGTTTTCTTCTCAGGATCTTGTGAGAAATCTAAAAACAATTCGTTAAGCTTTTGAGATGGGCTTGCGATGGCTGTAGATTTTTTTATGACAGCTTTAATTATTTTTTTTTCTTTAAGATCAAAATTGGGATTGTTTGTATATCCATTTGAATAAGGATACGGCATTAAACAATAAGGAATAGGATCATTAAAATAAGACAAAATAGGAATGTCGAAAGAAGGAGATAATTCAGATACAGCACGATGGGAACATCCCGAAGTAGCAATAGTCCGGATAAAAATTAAATCGAATTTCTCTTTTTTAATTAATTGAGAAATCTTTCTTTTAAACTTAAGAACACGGTATTCTTTTAAAGGGACAATTCCAAAATAGCTTGAAAAGAAATTTTTTATTTTGTTGTTTTTAGAGAGAGAAAAATCTAAAATATCATTTGAAATTTTATGCAATTTGATCCCCTTATTTAACCAATCTGGTTTATCGATATCAAATTGTGGATATTGATAATAGACAGCATGTATCTCATAAGATTTTAAATCAATAGAATTTAAAAAATTAACGGAAGCTATACCTTCAGAGGATCGGTTTTTATTTATACATTCCAGGACAATTAATATTTTTTTCATTTAATAACTTTAAAAGTATCACCTTTTTTTAAAAGAAAAAGAATTAAAAAAATGAATAAAGCCCTAATTCTCAAAAACCAACTAATTTTTATTTTTTTTAGAGTAGAATTAAACAAAACCCATAAACCATATTTAGCAGAAGATTTTAAAAAAGAATTCAAGTCATGAATTAAAAAATTTAAATATACTTCTTTACTTTCCATTAATGAATTACTTATAGATTCATGTATAAAAAGACGAGCTTCAATAAAATACTTTAATTTCTTAGAAGATGATATTCGGCCTAAAGAGTTTGAATGAGTTCGACGAAGTACAAAGTAATCATTTAATCCGCCAATTTTATACCCATTAACCATCATCCTTGTAAAAAGAAGCCATTCATTTGCATAAAGCTGACCTTCCAAAAAACTAATCTTTTCAAAACATGAACGTCGAATTAAAGCAGAATTAGTACACCACAAAGCCCTATTTGATAGATAAAGAGACAAGTAATCAGAATCAATATAAAAATTTTCTTTTTGCCAACTACTAATAATATTAGAAGAAGCCCCATGAAAATTAAAAGTTTTACAAACGACAACATCTAAATGCCTATTATCTCGAAAAAATTTAATTTGCTTTGAAATTTTTTCCTTTAAAATTAAGTCATCACTATCAATAAAATTAATATATTCACCTGAAGACATTAAAAACCCAAAATTACGACAACTATTTGCCCCTTTTGGTAAATTATTAGGTCTTTTAAAAAGTTTTATATCCGGCCAAATAATGTTTAAATTCCAAAATTCATTTAATTGACTTTCATCACTGTGATCATCAACAACAATTATTTCTAAATGTGAATAATCTTGATTGAGAACACTCTGTAATGTTTCTTTTAAAAATAAGATTCCATTAAAATGAGGAATAATTACAGAAACAAGTCTATTTACAACAATCATTTAAATTTAAAAAGCTTAGACAACCTTAAAAACACATACCTGATGGCCAAAGTATACTTTAAACTTTTAGAAATCTTATAAAAATTGACATAAATAATAATATAAAAATCAAAATCATTCCACTTAGAAGAATCAAATAAACTAATAGCTCTGGAAGAATCTTTAAGAAAAATAAAATCAAAATAATGCGAAACTAAACGTCGAACTTTTCTTTGAAACGGATGGAAGTCTAAATGTTTTTTAAACAAATAGAAGGTAGAAACATAGAAATTTAAAGTTCTGGAATTATACAAGGAATTTGTTAGCACCCTGTGCTTAGCTACGATTTCTAAAGTCCCTAAAAAACTAAAATGTCTTGCTAATCTTAAAATCATATCGGTATCTTCAAATACTAGACTATTATCATATCCTCCAATTTGTTTGACAGCTGCAGTAGAATACAAGCAAGTAAGTGTATGAACATACCATTGACCTAAGATAGTTTCAAAAATATATCCACTTGGGGGAGGATTTAAAATTGAGAAACCTTGTTGTTGAAGCAAATAAGATTTTTCAGGAATTTCTTCATTGAACTCATCAATTCTAATTAAATCTGAATAAATCAAAGAATGTTCAAAATTAAATTTTTTTAAATGGTTTACTTGAACAGAGATTTTATTAGGTAAAATAATATCATCACAAGAAATAACCTGATAATACTCTCCCTTAATTCTAGCTAGAGCAAAGTTTAGATTTTCACAAATTGTTTTTGGTTCGGTGTTTTTGACGAATTGCCATAAATTTAATTTATATTTCTCAATGTAATCTTCAATTTTTTCAACAGAATTATCACTTGAGTAAGAATCTATAATTAAAACTTCAAGATTAGGGTAAGACTGCAGCCTTATTGAATCTAAAGATTCACCAATAAACCTTTCATGATTATAACAGATTGCAACAACTGAAACTAGGGGATTTTTCACAAAATTAAAACTCTTGCAAATTCACCATTCGCTGAAATTTATTTGAAGAATTAAAAACCTCATCGAATGTTCCCTGAGAAATAATCTTCCCCTCCTCCATCATAATAAGAATATCCACATTTTTTATAGTACTCAATCTATGAGCAATAACTAATATTGTATACTTACCTTTGAAAGAATCAATATTTTCTTGAATAATCTTTTCGGTCTCCGAATCTAAAGCTGAAGTAGCCTCATCAAATATTAAAATTTCACATTTCTTAAAAAGTTCTCTTGCAATAGATATCCGTTGTTTTTGACCACCGGAGAAAACCATTCCATTATCTCCAAGATT
Organism: Algoriphagus sp.; assembly: GCF_029254265.1. GTDB lineage: Bacteria > Bacteroidota > Bacteroidia > Cytophagales > Cyclobacteriaceae > Algoriphagus. Next base: position 18,932 of record NZ_JAQWXX010000004.1, read on the forward strand.
AGTATCCTCTTTTAAAAGACTATTATCAACAACAGATGTAAGATGTGACAAATTGATAACCTCCCAAAACAGCTTTAAATTCTCCTCTGTTTTTGGTGCCCAAAAAGTAACATTATTATAAATTGTGTCATTGAAGATGACAGGTTCTTGAGTAATATACCCAAATCTCTTACGGTAAGTAGATAGATCTAAATCTTTACGATTTGTGTCATTTATGAAAATATTACCAGAAGTAGGATTCAGCAACCCGATTATTAA
>NZ_JAQWXX010000076.1 GCF_029254265.1 Algoriphagus sp.
CAGAATTACCTGGACGAGTTTTGCTACAAACTCAACAGAAGATATTTCGGTCAAAAACTCTTTGACAGACTCATTATTGCTTCGATTTAATCATACTGGCAAGATTGCGGATATACATATTAAAATTTATACTTTGATTATTATTTAGTACGAGAAATAAGCTTTTTTACTTTAGGTATGAATTAAATATACCAATCATATTAACCAAATTAAAAGGTTTGGTTAAGTATCGGATTGCTCCATTTTTCAGAATTTCATCCATTTGTTTCTTAGTTGCGTCAGCACTTAAAATGATTACAGGTATATTCCTTGTTTCTGGATCCGATTTCAGCATGTCCAATACCTTTGCCCCATGTAAATCCGGCAAATTAAGATCTAAAAGAATAAGTGATGGGTCATTAAGTTTTGCCAATTGAAGAGATTCCAGACCATACATGGTGGTGATTAGTTCACTTTCGGGTTTCAAGCTTTTAAGTAACTCTTTGATCAATTCGACATTCGATATATTATCCTCTATTAAAAGCAGCTTACCTTTGGGATTATAGTCTTGTTGAATATTAACTGTCTCTTGAACTGGGATTGTTATTTTTTCTCTAACGGTATCTAAATAAGGTAATTCAATCCAGAATGTACTTCCAACTCCTTCTTTACTGATAACACCTACTTTTCCATCCATCAATTTGGTCAATTTCTCTACTACTGATAGGCCTAAACCTGTCCCTTCTATCGAGGAATTATCATTTCCTGCTCGTTCAAATGGTTTAAATAGTTTTTGTATGTTTTCCTTTGAAATACCTATTCCGTCATCTTTAATACTTATTTTGATAAGTTTTGTGCCATTTTCACCAGTAGTCTTATCTAATGAGATGTGAATATTTCCACTTTCACTGTTATACTTTATGGCATTATTAAGGAGATTGATTAATATTTGTTTAAGTCTTTGTAAATCAGCTAATACATAACATTCTTTGCCAAACGCTTTTTCGAAAGAAATTTTTATAGCTTTATTTAAAGCAAATGGACCTACTGATTCAACCACATCATTTATGGTTGAAATTAACTCAACCTGTTCTAGGGATATAGAGATTTTGCCTGCTTCAATTTTTGCAATTTCTAAAACTTCATTTATCAATTGAAGTAGGTGGTTTCCTCCTTTTAAAATGTACTCCAGCTTCTTTTTTTGCGAAACATTTAATTTTGTTAACTCTAAGAGCTGGGCAAATCCTAAAATCGAATTCATGGGAGTACGTAATTCGTGACTCATTCTGGAAAGAAATTCACTTTTTGCAAGGTTTGCTGATTCGGCTTGGTTTCTGGCTATTTCTAATTCTTTATTTATGGTCTCTAGTTCTTTGGTTCGATTATTAATTCTTAACTCCAGATTTTGGTTTAGACTTATGATTTCTTCCTCGTATTTTTTTCGCTCTGTTATATCCTGTTTTACTGCCAAAAAATTGTTGATTCGACCTACCTCATCCTGAATCGGTGTAATCGAGATATTCTCCCAATACAGCTCTCCTGACTTTCTTTTATTCATCCATTCGTGCTGCCAATTCTTGCCTGAATTAATTGTTTCCCAAAGGTCTTCGTAAATTTTTTGATCAGTAAGTCCGGATTTGATCATTCCTATGGGTTGACCATCCAATTCTTCAAAAGTATAGCCTGTCATTTGAAGAAAGGCGGGACTCATGTATTCAAGTTTTCCTTCTTGGTCTGTAATTATGATCGCTACCGGGCTTTGTTCTATGGCTAAAGTCAGTTTTTGAATTTCGCTTTCGTTCTTTTTTCGTTCGGTTATTTCTCTGACAAACCTTAATGCTTTATCGTTTGTCATAGGGATTATTCTACATTCAAAATGCCGTTTCTCAAATCCTCTAATTCCACTGTATTCATAGGTTTTAATTCTGTTTTCCAAAAAACAGGCCTCCAACTTCTCCTGATGTATTTTCAAGTTTTCTTCAGGAAATACCTCCTTAAGGTTTTTTCCTACCAAGTATTCAAAATGTCCAATATAATTTTCAAGATTTGAACTGTAGTACTCTAAATAATTTCCCTCCTTATCCATAATGAAAAGTAAATCGGGAATAGCATCCACAATGGCTTTAAATCTTAGATTTTGGTCTTTTATTTGTTTTTCGATGATTTTTTGATCGGAAATATCGATTACTGTAGCAGCATTAAACAGGGCGGTTCCTCTCTCATCATAAAAAAGCTTTGCAGTGGTTAAGCCAGGGAATGTTGAACCGTCCTTTCGCTTCCTCCCAAATTCTTTGATACTGTATTCCTTATTTTTTAGGTATTCAGCGTATATATTAGCAATATAATAATCCAGCTGTTCGGAGGTATGAAGATTGAAAATCTCCATACCTATTAATTCCTCAATGGTGTAGCCGTGCATTTTTGCAAAAGCTTCATTGCAATAAGTAATTATCCTAGTATTGTATTCTGTGATTACCGTTCCATAGGATGCTTGATCGGAAATGATTCGGAATTTACGCAATTCCTCCTCGGCAATTTTTCGTGCTGAGATATCATAATCTGCTCCTCGATAGCCTATGATTTTACCCTTATCATCTCTAATGGCCGATCCAAAACTGGATACCCAAATCGTTTTTCCATCTTTCCGCTGTATAGGATTTTCCCAATCAAATAATTCAATTCCTTCTTGAAGGTATTTTAAACCTGTTTTTTTAAGGCTTTCTCGTTCATTTTCAGGGAAAATATCCCAGAAATATTTTTTACCGACAATTTCCTCCGGATCATAACCAAAAACCCTCTTGGCAACCGGACCCATAAACGTAAAAAGTCCATTGTGGTCAACTTCCCATATCACAGAACCTGTATGTTCTGAAATTTGCCTAAATCTTTCTTCACTTTTCAAAAGGGCGATTTCAGTTTTTCTCTTTTCGGTAATGTCTCTCCAAGAGGTAAATAGGGTTTCTTCCCCATTCTTCTCTAGTTTGGAAAGCTTGATTTCAGCTAAAAATTCGCTGCCATCTTTTCTCTGGTGTAACCATTCAAATTCGGTATGGCCTTTTTCTAGCACTAAATCAATTAGTTTTTTTGCATAGCCGGATGATTTTTCTCCATTTGGCTGATAAGTAGGTGAAATTTCTGTAGGACTTTTTCCCAGTAAATCCTCTTTGGTTCCCAAAATCATTTTCTCTGCTGCTCGGTTGCAGTCCACAAACTTCCCGTCTTCTATTAAGAGGTATCCGTCCGGAGACTCTTCGAATAGGAAGCGGTACTTTTCTTCACTTTCTTTTAAATTTTCCTCTGCTTGCTTTCTGTCTGAGATATCTATACCAACACATTGAATTTCGAAGGGATTTCCTTCGGAATCTGTAAGACAAATAAAGTCCCAGAATGTGGTGACAATCTTTCCGGATTTTGTCTCTTTATCCAATTCTACTTGAAAAACTGTTGAAGGAGACGCTATGCATTTCTTTGCAATGGCGAGCGCCTTTTCCTTGTCATATTCACAGATGGAGTCGAGAGAGTTTACTTCTTCTAATCCTTGATTGGGATACTTGTACCTAAAGTCCTCTTCATATTTAGAATTCCAAAAAGTATAAATTCCATCTAAATTAGTCCGAATAACGTAGTTTGTTTGAGACTCCAGTAATCCCCTTAATCGATTTTCACTCTCAAGAAGTTTATTTTCGGCTTTTTTTCGATCAGTAATATTCACTCCCATGCACTGGATCTCGGAGGCATTTCCCTGATCATCCACCAACGCTACAAATTCCCAGAGTGTAGTTATAATTTCATCTCCCGTTCCAGGTTTATCCAATTCTACCGGAAAAATTTTCCCGGGAAATTTGATGCAGTTTTGTACAGTATCGAGGGTACGAGCGTGGTGATATTCACAGATGGATTGTAGGGCATTGCCGCCATCCAAGCCATCCTCACCATAAATCCAACCAAACTCTTCCTGAAATTTTTGATTCCAATAGGTATGACTTCCCATCAAATCAGTCCGCAATACATAGCTAGTCTGTGTGTTCAACAAATTTTTGAGTTGTTGCTCACTATTTTGGGATTCTTTAAGATTGATTTTTGATTCAAAATGCTTGCTGATAATATTACAAATACCCGGAACTAAGCGACGCTCCTCGACAAGAAAATGGTTGTCTTCTGGTAAAAAAACTGTTATTGACCCAACCTCAATAGAGTTCAAATGGATTTTTTCCTGTATGAAATTTGAACTGTTTTTGAATCCTACAGATTCAAAAACATTGCCTTGGAAAGTTATTCTGGCACTAGTGATCTGGGGCTCAAAAAAACCCTCCGGAATGATTTCTAGAATCTTTGCTAATAAGTTATCTTCGGGAATATCGCTTTGAATTGTAAGGTTTGATATCCGATAGATGGAGCTGAGTTCCTTGATTCGCTCTTTAAGTTGTCTTTCACTTTCAAGCCTATTCTTAACATTAGAAAGGATCCCCGTAAAGATTCTTAGAAGATTGATCTCATTTTCACTGTACGTATGTTGATTTCTGACAGAATCCAGACCTATAAAGCCAGTACAATAGCTGTTGTCCATGACAGGCATGGCCAATAAACTTATAATTCCTTGAGGCTCTAATATTTGTCTTAATGTGGCGTTTTCATCTAAATAAGAAACATTTTCCACATACACTGACTCTCCCTTCTTATGGTTTTCTGTCCAGTCCTCCAATCCCTCCAGAGGAACATCCTTTAAAAGGTCGATTTGTGGTTCAATTCCTTCGGCACACCATTCATAGGTATTCGTACAAATCTGTTTTTCCCAATCGTAATCAAAGACATACATCCGGTCAGCCTTAACGAATTCACCCAAATTTTTAAGTGAAAGATTGATCGTTTCGTGGAGTTTATCTGCTGGAATGTTGATGAACGAAGTAGAAGTGAAAACCAAAAGCTCCATCAACTCTGATTGTGCTTTCAGTTTGCGTTCAGCTTCTATCTGCTCTGTGATATCTCTGATGGTGGCAAATACGCGATAAGGTTTATCTTCGCCTGCTCTAAATTCCGGAGTGGAATTCATGGAAATCCATTTGTACTTATTTTCCTCGACGTTGTAAATCCCCATGATCTCATTGTTCACCGGAAGACCAGTACGCAGTGATACCAATGTAGCATGAGACTCGATTTCATAGATTGAGCCATCCAAGTGGATGGCATGAGATCTTGGGTCAACGGGTTCATCTCCTCGGATTTGGGCTAAAGTATATCCCAACATCTTCTCTGCCGCAGGATTCATTTGTATAGGCAGTCCTTCAGCGTCTTCATAGATGACACCCTCGGGCATTTTTTGAAAGAGGTTTTCGTGGTTAATTTCTGTAGATTCCAAAATTCGGGTAGTTCTATTCTTTAAATAATTAGAGTTATGAGGAGCCATTTGAACTCGCTTCAATGTTTTGGGGTAGGCCTCGATTTTAGGATTTTAAATGGAGCGATTACCCTTTTCAAATGCTGAATTTCATCAGGTAATATTCCTGTCTCTTTCGGTAGGTTCACCTTTGGGATTAAGTAGAAGGAAATCTTTCCCAGAGTTAAGGATCCCCCCTAATGATAGAGAATGAAATCGTAAAAAAGAAACTGTTGGAAAAAATATATTGTTTAAAAACACAACATGATTTAATTTTTATATGAAATGCTTTTTAAGCGATTTAAAAAAAATGAACCAAGAAAAAAAGTTAACTAATAATTTTATTTTTCTATTTACTAAATGATTTTTATAAATGTGTATCGCACTGATGCACGTAGGGGTTATTTCCCGTAATAATCAGTCTGTCAAATAACCGATCTCCGAAATATGTTCGATTTGCTTGTAAATAAACTCAATGAGGTAGTTCTGAAGGTGCTTGAAAGTGATCATGTGATTTATTCTCAATAATTTCCTTTTCAGATTACTGATTGTTTTGTGTACCCAGTTTTATGGGTTTTACCAGATGGGTTGATGACCATAAATATTCTATTAGTTATTCATCCAAACCTGTACCTACTTATTAAGTAGGTGAGAGGTCTTTAGTAAGTAAAGGAGATTGGTAAAAATGATGAAAGTTATATTCGAAAATACGATAAAAATGAATTTAAAGATATTGGTTTTATTTCTGAGCTCAATCCCACCAAGAATCAAGTGATTGAATTTTTTAGTGAGTTTAGATCCTATAATTTACAGATATGTACCTCAACTTGTAATTGTTCCGACTTGCAAGAGAGAAATAATTTTTATGGCTATTGGTTTGACTTCGAAACTAAAAATCCATTCACAATAAATGAAGGCGAATTGGGTAAGGAGTTTGGAACAAGTTGGGGTTCTAAATATATATGGGTTGTTAATAAATGGATTTTAATAGAGAAAACTAATATTGGAATCTATTAAGAAACACACCATACACAACTGTTACCATTAAAAGTAATAACTCTTTAAATCCCATAATGCTCCGAAGCCGCCTTCAAAATCATATCCCTCATTGAAGCCGTAGTTTCTCTACCAATCTCATATTTGAGTTTGTCAAACATAGGGGTTGGGATTCGAAGGGAGTAAATTTTTACATCTTCAGTGTCGAATTCTTTACTGGAAACTTTTTCTTTTTGCGGTGTTTCTGGTACAGGGTTGATCAGCATACCTAGGCCTCTTTTTGAAGTTCCTAGATTTTTATTGTCCTTGCTCGGGTCGTTTAGCTTCTTAGCCATTTTGTGTTTAGTTTATTTGCTAAAAATTTCTTCGACCAGCATTTCATAATCCTTCGCTCCGTTGGATTCTGGAGCATATTCAAATATACTTTGGCCTTGTAATTGTGCTTCAGCCAGAGCGACATTGATCCTGATTTTGGTATCAAACATTTTTTCTTGGAGATCCTCTATCAATTGTTCCACAATCGTTTTGGTCAGTATTCGGTTGGGGTTGATTTGAGTGATAAATACCCCGCCGATGTCTAAGGTGTCATTGAGATTTTCCCGGACCTCTTTGACAATTCCAAGAAGTCGATCCACTCTTTTGTATGCAAAGTATTCTCCTTGAAGTGGTAATAGTATGGTGTCACTTGCAACCATAGCATTCACTGTCAAAAGTCCAACAGACGGAGGGCAGTCTATGATAATATAATCATATTTTGACCGGACAGGTTTGAGTAATTTATGAAGGATTTGCTCTTTACCAATTTTGGATACAATTTCCATTTCCGCTCCCAAAAGATCAATCGAGGAAGGAACCAAGTCCAAATTTTCTGAAATGTTGAGAATGGGCAATTTTTTATTTTCCCTTATGGAGTCGTAAACGGAGATGGCGGGCATCTTCTATACCTAATCCTTCGGTTAAGTTTGCCTTTGAGTCAATATCCAGTAATAGTACTTTGTGACCTTTCTTGGCCAGACCTGCACCATTATTAATGGAAGAAGTGGTTTTGCCCGTTCCTCCTTTGTGATTCATTATGGAGATTGTTTGCATAGCATTAGGATTAAGAATGAAGATGTGAAAACATCAATGCATAAAAAAAGGTATTTACTTTCTGGCCATTTGCGTATTCAGATTCTCTATGATGAGATTCTTTGATTTGACCAGTTCACTGCAGCGGTCGTTTCCAACTGAAAGTCAAATAATTACCTTTTTAAGTCTTTCAATTTCTGATTGAAGGTTTTCAAACAAGTTCTGTTCGTTGGCAAACTCGCCTGATTCAAATCCCTTGTCTTCAATGGTAGCTACAAATATTTCACCTTCACCAGTTTCCAACCATCTTAAATTGATGTTATGTTCGTTTTTCAGAAGGATCTTGATTTTTCCAGAGATCCGGTTTTTACCTCTTTCTAGGTCTGAGTATCCGGCTTGAGTCAATCCCAAAGAAGCCCCAAAGTCGATTTGAGTGACTTTCAGAAATTTCCTGATAATTTTTAAGCATTGATTTTCAGTCATCTGTCGTTCGCTTTAAACTCAAACCTAGATTTTTATTTTTTTAAAATATCGCAAAACCATATATTTATAGTTATGGATATATTCAAACGGAATAGTCCATCAGCCTTTCACATATTTTCCATTTCGGGTGCTTACTTAAACCTGATCATTCTCTACTTTCATAATTTACAAAATTCATGAAATCAGTAGGTTACATGTAAATTTGGAAACATTAGAGGGTTCTAACTTCCTTCCTTTTTCCGATTTAAAAGAGTTGGATTTACCACAAATATATACTTATAAGTGTATTTAGATAAGTGATTATTGGTGTTCCTGTATATCTATATAGTTATATGCTTCTGAGTGTGGATATATAGCTATATGTTTATCTAGATATTTATATATATGGATATGTGAATATTTATAATTCAGGTTTTTGAGGTTGAGAGTAAGATTTCCTACTTAAAAATCTATACCTCTTTGCAGGTTTTGGGTACCATGTGAGTTTAGCAAGTGTTGAAGGGTTGTCTTTCCATTTTTTACGGAGAGAATGAATGGAAAAGAGGATTGAAGTCCTTTGCGTGTTCCTTGCAAGTTGTGTATTTGTGACACAAATTCTGACGAATTTTTTCCACAAATACCTACTTGCCCTTTCGGAGATTCTTATCAGAATCATCCAAAATGGATGCATTTAACCTCGCAACTCAGTTAAATTTTAATAGTCTGAATCATGAGAAAATTCACAGAACAGGATCGAAAAAATGTCATTAATATTTTAGTAAAATCCTTTGAGGGGAATAAATCAGTTGATTTTGTAGTTGGAAATTCATCAAAAAGAGGTTCTACCCTTAAGTTAGTGGGGATATAAGTTTAATCCTCCGTGGAAAAAGAGGATTGCACTTCTAAAGTTGGTAAAAGTTCTATAGCCTTTACCTACAGTTTTGAGCTCTT
>NZ_JAQWXX010000080.1 GCF_029254265.1 Algoriphagus sp.
GTAAAGCCGCTCTTTCAGCCGATCACTCGTCTGAGGATCACTAAATAATTCTTCAAGTGTTCGTTTCTTTGTCATCTATTTGTAAAATTAGCAGACACACTTAACTGAACACTCTCTTTATTTTGTTAATACCAATTGTAAAAATTATCTTCGAGCTTCCGTTTAACACAACCAAAAAAACATGATACTACTAGATATTTTCAGTTCTCCTATCGCATCAGGTGCGCAGACTTTCATTTTGATTGTTTGTATTCTAATTGGATTAGGAGCGGGATTATCAGCAATTGATGCTAGAAGTACTTTTTCTAAAAAGAAATCTGATCATTAATTCATATCATACCGACATAGAGAGGAGGCTTTGCCTCCTTTTTTTATGTCCAAAACCTAGAATTAAAATTATTTTTAATAGATGCTACAAGATTTAATTTAGCAGTAGAAGAATAGTCAGATTTAGAAAAATCAAGATCTGGCAATCTGATAATTAAGTCAAAATCATCCTCAATTAGATCTTCCCCTCCACTTATTAACGCAATTTTTTTTCCTTGATTTTTAGCCAGTTGAAGCAATTCAAATGAAGCTTTTCCTCCTTTGGATTGAGTATCATATTTCCCCTCCCCTGTAATAATTAGGTCTGCCCAATCTACATACTCGGGCAGTTTTACCTTTTCAAAAAAATAACTTGAACCCATTTTTATTTCACAAGGAAAAAAAGCTGATAAACCGGCAGCTATTCCACCAGCAGCTCCAAAACCTTCCTCTTCAATAAATTCTTTCTTTGATTTACCATAGAGTTTAAAAAGAACTTCCTCACAAGTTTTCTCAAAAGAATCAGCATCCTCTGGATTAAGACCTTTCTGAGGACCGAATACCTGAATAGCACCATGTTTCCCAAAAAAGAAATTCCTAACGTCGCACAAAAGAGTAAATTCAATTTTTGGCAGCTTCGGCGAAAATTGAATATGCTTGATTTTTGAAAGATATTTGGGGCTAAACGGGGTCAGCTCCCTTCCCTTTTCATCTAACATTAGAATTCCCAAACTAGCTAAGATCCCAGTTCCCAGGTCAATACTGGCACTCCCTCCTAAACCCAAAACAATATGCTGTGCTCCTCTTTCAATTGCTTTTTGAAGAATCATACCCGTCCCAAAAGTGGAAGCAACAAAAGGATCTAGATGCTGATTTCGAAGTGATCCCAAACCTGAGGCATCTGAAATATCTACAAAGGCAGTTTTATCTGTTGCACTCCAACCAAAACCTCCTCTAATAGGTCTTCCGTAAGCATTTAAAGTCCAAAACTCTTCATATTCAAGATTCAACACTTTAGTAAGAAGACTACAAGTTCCATCCCCTCCATCAGCTAAAGGCACTATTTTAGTTTGATATTCTGGATACCTTTCAATAATACAGGATTGAATAATCTCACCAACTTCCTCTGCTGCTAAAGTCCCCTTGAACGCATTTGGAGAGATTAATACATTCATCTTAGTTTGACTTCATCCTTTTGAAATAGTCCTTTGATGCAGCCTTAACTTTTGGAGCAAGATAAAATGTTGAAATCATGGTGGGAATTGCCATTACTGCATACATACCATCTACTAAACTTACCACGACTTGCAAAGAGGCTACTGCTCCAGCTACGATGGTGATTAGGTAGAAATAATTGTAATAATCTGCCTTATCTGCTCCAAATAGGTAGTTGAAGCATTTATGTCCATAATAGGAGTAGGTAAACATAGTCGAAAGAGCAAAAATCAAAACAGCCACCATCAACAGATATCTTCCTACACCGGGCAATGCAGTGTCGAATGCTGCTAGAGTTAGTCTTACTCCATCTGATTCAGTAGTCTGCCAAACGCCTGTTAACATAATCACAAGTGCTGTAAGAGTACAAACTACAATTGTGTCGATAAATGGTCCTAACATTGCGATTAAGCCTTCGCGAATTGGTTCATTATTTTTGGATGCACCATGTACCATTGGAGCTGTCCCGATTCCAGCCTCATTAGAAAAAGCAGCTCTTCTGGCGCCTATTATAATAACTGCACCTACAGCCCCACCCGCGGCAGCTTTTCCTGAAAACGCATCCGAAACAATTTTGACTAGCATATCGGGGACATCACCAATATATTTAAATACAATAATCAGAACCGTAATAAAATAGAGTCCAACCATAAACGGAACAAGTTTGGAGGCTACATTGGCAATTCGCTTGATCCCTCCTAGGATTACGATAGCTACAATCACCATCATAGTGATACCGATGATCCATTTGGTTTTTTCTCCCTCATCTAATCCAGCAGGCTCCAAAATAACAGTTCGGAAAACTGCCGTTAATTGATTTGCCTGAAAAATTGCCAGCAAACCCATCACGCCAGCAATGCAGAAAATATAAGAGAGAAACTTCCATTTTTTCCCCATCCCCTCTTCAATTACGTACATCGGGCCACCCTGAACCTCCCCTCTGGAGTCTTTGCCTCGGTACATTATAGCCAGACTACAGGTATAAAACTTGGTTGCCATTCCTACAAAAGCAGAAACCCACATCCAAAATATAGCTCCTGGCCCTCCCATTGTAATTGCAATCGCAACTCCACTTATATTTCCCAAACCAACTGTGGCTGCAATAGCAGAGGATAAAGCCTGAAAAGATGTGATCTGTCCGGGAATGTTGCTGTCATCATATTTCCCTCGAAGAAGACTTATAGCATGTCCTATTTTCCTAAATGGAACAAATCCGGAATGAAAAAGTAAAATACTTCCTCCCCCCATTAAAACCACTAGCATTGGCGTACCCCAAATCCAATCTGCAAATGCTATAATAAAATCTCCCATTGAGTTATTTAATTTCAACTATTAAATCATTTCACCACCAAGTCTGATGTGAATTTAATTTCCATATTAGGTCGATTTTTATGAAAAACAAAGAACCCTTATTCGGAAATCCACAAAAAAACCTGAGTTTCCTCAGGTTTTATTTTTTTTTAAATCTTACCAATTCACTTGTGGGGAGCGGTAAAAACCTATCTTATTGATATCCCATCGCTTACCTTGAATAGCGATCCTTCTTTGGAAATCTTCCCAAGATCGCAAGTCCTTCGTGCTCCATGCAACTTCTGCAATTGCCGCCAAGCGTGGAAATGTCATATATTCAATATCCGCTCGGTTGGTCACTGTCTCTGTCCAAAGAGGAGCTTCAACTCCTAGGATATCAAACTTATTGATTCCCTCTACATAGGTAGATGGATCCCATTTGTATGAATCTTCTAACTCAATATATGCTGCCCAATGCAAACCAATGCGGGTTGTAGAATCATACTGCATGTCCAAATAAGTGCGTTTGGCGGGGGACATCAATATCTTATTTCCTTGTTCTTTGGTCAATTTTGCATTTTCTTCTTCTGCCCAAAACTGAGAAATAGTACCCGGAAGAAGCTTACTGGTAGCAATTTCATCCCATCCGACATTTATTTTCCCATACTTCTGAACTAATTCCTGAACGCGCTCCACAAAATAAATATAATCCGGCTTTTCAGTTACGTGGGATTCGTCACCTCCAATATGGAAATATGGACCAGGCGTAATCTCTGAGATCTCTCGAATTACATCTTCTACAAACTGATAAGTTCGCTCTTTATTCGTTGCTAGTGTGCTGAATCCTACCTCTATGCCAGAATATAGCTCAGCAGGGACTGGGTTTTTATCCAGAATATCAAAATCTATTTTACCCTCTACCATTGTTGAGACATCTCCATCTGGCAAGTTTACACCTGGATTTAATTCTCCATAAGAAGCTAAAGCAGCATTGGTATGACCTGGCATATCCACTTCAGGCACCACAGTAATAAATTGATCTGCTGCATAAGCAACGATCTCCTTGTATTCTTCTTGAGTATAGAATCCTCCTTTGCCGCCTCCCACTTCAGTACTACCTCCAATTTCGGTCAATTTTGGCCAAGATTTTATCTCAATTCTCCATCCCTGGTCATCAGTTAGGTGCAGATGGAGGTAGTTAAATTTGAATTTAGCCATCTGATCAATATAGTGTTTGACATCTTCTATGCTAATAAAATGTCTGGCTACATCAAGCATTGAGCCTCTATACTCAAATTCAGGTTGATCTTGTATAGACCCCGTTGGAACAACCCAATCTACTGATTCAACATATGAACTTTCTATTTCCGTTGGGAAAAGCTGAAGAAAAGTCTGGACACCATAAAAAATTCCAGCCTCTGATGTCGAAGTAATTTTTACCTCATTTTCATCTATTGTCAATTGATAGGCTTCTGATGCTTCTCCATTGGTTTGTTCTAAAATAATATTACCAAAAGTTTGAGAAACTGGCATCTCAAAACCTGTAGCCGGAGCGATTCGGTCTGATAAATAATTAGCAATAGTTTCAAGTTTATTTCCAGCACCCTTGTATTGTATTGATGCATCTGCAGTCAATAGGAAGCCTTTTCCCGTTGAATTTATTGACTTTGGAAGAGGTATCAAACCAGCTTCCTCAATAGGAGCTACTTGAATAGGGGCTTGACATGAACTCACAATAGAAGCCGCAACTAATATTGCTGACCATAGTAGACTTTTCATAAGATTGGAATTTGGGTAAACTTAATTCAAAATTTTAAAAATCTCGCTCATTTAAATGGAAAATATCAAGGAATGAAAAACAAGTATTAATCAAGCCACGAACAAAAATGAAAATTAAAAAAATATCAGGTTTTGTGTTTTTAAATCAAGCTTGATTAAATCCTTTTTGATAAATTATGCTTCAAATTATTCAAAACTCGAACAATAAACCCTTTTTGAACCTAACTAAAACCAAATGAAAGATAAAAAAACAAACACCAATAACTCCAGAAGAAGTTTTCTAAAAGGCTCTGCAATAGCTGCTGCAGGGTTTTATATTGTTCCAAGACATGTTTTGGGTGGTCCGGGTTTTATAGCTCCAAGTGATAAGCTTAGAGTTGCAGGGATTGGAATTGGTGGAATGGGGTTTAGTGATGTAAGTGGCGTTTTTAATAGTGGAAAAGCAGACATTGTAGCACTTTGTGATGTCGATGATACCCGAGCAAAACGGACAGTCGATGCACATCCTAAAGCTCCTTACTATAAGGATTTTCGCGTAATGCTTGAAAAAGAAGCTAATAACATCGATGCTGTCACTGTTTCCACTCCTGATCATCAGCACGCTGTAGCCGCGATGATGGCTATGAAGATGGGCAAACATGTTTATGTACAAAAGCCTCTTTCGCATGATATATATGAAGCTAGAATGCTCACTGAAGCGGCAGAAAAGTATAAAGTGGTCACTCAAATGGGAAATCAAGGATCATCTGGAGAGGGTGTCCGCAAAATGGTTGAATGGTACAAGGCTGGCTTAATCGGAGAAGCTACTAAAGTATATTCCTGGACCAATCGTCCAGTTTGGCCTCAAGGAATTGAATGGTCTAAAAACCCAATTGCACCACCGGCCGACTTGGATTGGGACTTGTGGCTTGGAACAGCTCCATATAAAGATTATGTAGGCAACTTAGTTCCTTTCAACTGGAGAGGTTGGTGGGATTATGGAACTGGTGCTTTAGGGGATATGGCCTGTCATATTATGGAACCTCCTTTTAGAGTATTAGAATTAGGATATCCAAAATCAGCGGAATGTTCTGTAGGGTCGGTTTATGTTGGGGAATTCAACAGAGGTTATTTTCCTGAAAGTTGTCCTCCTTCTTCTCATATCACGCTTCGTTTTGACCGTCCTGGAAAAGAGGACTTAGAATTCCACTGGATGGATGGTGGAATTCAACCAACCAGACCTGAAGAATTAGAACCAAATGAACAAATGGGAGATGGAGGGAATGGTGTCATCATTGAAGGTACAAAAGGTAAAATGATGTGCTCAACCTATGGTATAAACCCCCAGCTCTTGCCCACTTCTAAAACAAAAGATATAAACGTTCCAGAAACCTTATATCGTGTACCAGATGGAGATAGAGGTCATTATAAAAATTGGGTTGAAGCTTGTATTGCAGGACATGGATCTCAAGAATTTAAAAACCTGAGCTCTCCATTTTCTGTTGCAGGACCATTGACGGAATCTGTGTTGATGGGGAATCTAGCTATTCGCAGCTATGATTACCGTACACCGAGAGTTGATGGGAATGCCAATCAGTTCGACTATCCTGGACGTGGCATTAAATTACTTTGGGACGGCCCAAATATGAAGATTACCAACTTTGATCCAGCGAATCAATTTGTGAAACGGGAATACCGAGAAGGATTTTCCCTTTAAAATTTAAAAGGCTTTGAGTGATCACTCAAAGCCTTTTTTCAACGTTCAACTTCCAATTCTACTCTCCGGTTTTTAGATCTTCCGCTTTCTGTGGTATTAGACGCTACTGGTCGCGTTCCACCCCATCCTGAAATCCGAAGACTTTCAAATTCGATTCCTTTCCCAATCAAGAAATCTCTAACTGACTTTGCTCTTTCTAACGAAAGCTGTTTGTTTAGACCAGGATCACCTGCACTATCCGTATGCCCGTGAATCCGAAGTTTCAATTCAGGGTTTTCCAAAAGAAATTCTGCGATCTCATTTAATGCTATAAATGTCTCTTCACCTTCTAACTCGGCAGTTCCTCTTTTGAAATTTACATCCTTAAGTACTACCAAGTTACCTGACTCAGCTTTAGTCATTAGGATAACATTTGGTTCTTCGGCCTTCAAACCTGATACTTGAATCATCTGAGGAAAATAGCCTGAAGATGTGATTTTTATTTCGATCACTCCAGAATTAATCAATTGAGAGATTTTAATATCTGAATTCTTATCAGCTGTAAAAGTTTTGTCTCCGGTTTTCCAAAGAAGTGAAAATGGAACTTCTACCTTATTTTTAGCATCTACCACAAACCACCTAACTGATTTCTCAGACTCTTCTTCAACTGAAAGCATTTTCACTTCTGGAATCCCAACAGCCGAAAGTGGATAAATTGGGGCGATTTTCACCGTGGTTTGAGAACCTGAAGTCGGCTGTTTTAACTCTGTAATTTTCTCCTTAGGTAATTCAAAATCATCTGGAATTACCAACTCAACGGGATCTGCAAAAGACAATAAGTCTGCGAAGCCATCACTATTTTGAGTGCTAGTCCAAATCACCTCTTTAGGAGAAATGAAGGTGACTGAAATATCAGAACCATTAGAACTTAGTTGAGTCCACTTCACCGGAATACTCCAGGTATCCCAAGTTTCCCCAAGTCGCTTTGAAATATAAATATCTTTTCCATTGGCCCCTGGAAGCATGTTTGATGAGAAAAAAAGGCGGTTTGAACTTGGATCATAAAAAGGACTCATCTCCTGCCCTTCAGTATTTAATACTAACCCTAGATTAACCGGCTCAGACCATGAAATCACTCCGGATTTTTGGCTTAAATAAAGGTCTTCATTGCCTCTTGAGTCCTTTCCATTACCAGAAAGAAAAATCTGATTCCCTCCTGAAACTACTCTTCCAGACAACTGACCTTTCAAATCTTCCAGTCCCGGCATAGTTACTTTTCGGAGAAAATTCCAATCTTTTCCGAATTTAGAATATTGGTATAAGCCTACATTTGATCCTTCTTGATGATAAACCAAAAGAGTTAAGACATTTTCTAATCCTAGTGCAAAATCATATCCTGATCGACTTAAGTCGGTACGATGAATTGCTTCAGACCAATTCCCATCTTCCCCTTTTTGGGTCATCCAAATATCTCCTGGATCTGTAACTCCTCCGATATTATCAGGATGAAAAGCACGAGTGAACAAGAGTGTATTATCACCAATCCAAACAGGATTCATATCATCCTGTGGGCTATTTGCTCCCGAAAGAGATTGGATTTGCTGGGAAAATAAAACTAAAGGAAAACAAAAGGCAAGCAGTAAAACGCTGCTTGCCTTGAAAATCCATTGCGAGATTTTTATCATAATTTATTGATCAAGGACTATAGCAAATATCAATGGCGCTACAATCGTTGCATCTGACTCGATAATATATTTAGGTGTATTAATCCCTAATTTACCCCAAGTAATCTTTTCATTTGGTACAGCTCCGGAGTAGGATCCATAAGAAGTTGTCGAATCGGAGATTTGACAGAAATACCCCCAAAGTGGAACACTATCACGCTGCAAGTCTTGATGCAACATTGGCACAACACAGATAGGGAAATCTCCTGCAATTCCCCCGCCAATTTGAAAAAAGCCTACTTTACTTTCCTCCGTGGCATTATTAGTATACCATTCAGCAAGGAACATCATATATTCTATACCAGTCCTTACTGTATGTACATTTTTCACATCTCCACTAATAACATGGCCAGCAAACATATTTCCAAGGGTAGAATCTTCCCATCCTGGAACGATGATCGGAAGATTTTTCTTAGCTGCTTCTAACAACCAACTATTTTTTGGATCAATCTGGTAGGAACCTTCTAGTTTTCCCGAAAGAAGGATCTTATAGAAAAACTCATGAGGGAAGAAAGCTTCTCCAGCCTGATCGGCTTTGACCCATTCTTCCAGAATCACATTTTCTATACGTCTCATTGCTTCCATTTCCGGAATACAAGTATCTGTCACACGATTCATGTGTCGCTCAAGCAAATCTTGCTCCTGGGCAGGTGTTAGCTCTCTGTAATTTGGGATTCGCTCGTAATAATCGTGAGCTACAAGATTGAAAACATCCTCTTCTAAATTTGCCCCGGTGCAAGTGATAATCTGTACCTTATCCTGTCTGATCATTTCAGCCAGAGAAATTCCCAACTCAGCAGTAGACATTGCTCCAGCCAGAGTCACCATCATTTTGCCACCATTATCCAAGTGAGCTTTATACCCCTCTGCCGCATCTATAAGGGCAGCAGCATTAAAATGTCTATAATTATGCTTTAAAAATTCTGTAATTTTCATATTTGGAAGTTTCGATTTAAGAGTTGCAAAAATATTGATTTTTACCCTACAAAAAAACCCGGCTAAACCGGGTTTCAATGTTTTAAAATAAGTTTAATACTTATTTCGCAGTATCGGCTGGTGCAGCATTATACTCTTTATTCAATTCTTCGATGACAGTTGAAGTGATATCGATGGCATCATTCGCATACCAAACTGCTCCTCCTCTCGTATAGCTAAGAATCACGTCTATGTTATTTTTTTCAGCATGAGCTTTCAAATACTTCTGAACACGGTCGTAAACCTCAGAATATAGCGTTGACTCATCTACTGATAATTCTTGCATCAGATTATCTCTATAAGTCATTAAATTTTGCTCTTTCTTAACTAACTCTTCTTGCTTTGCACGTTGCTGATTTGGAGTCATATTACCTCCTGTCTGCTGGAAATTGGCTACTTCCTGCTCAAATCCTCTAGCTCTCCCCTGAAGATCACCTTCAAATTTTTTACCTTTTTCAGTGATCTCACCGGATCTTTTTATGAAGTAATCATATTTATTGATCACACTGTCTGTGTAAACGAATGCAACTTTCATATCACCAGCAGCGATCGATTCTGATGTTGCAGTTTCTGAAGTAGTGGAAGTTCCTGCTTTATCACAGCTGTAGAAAAGCACTGAGGCTAAACTTAATAATCCTAGTAATTTTAATCCCTTTTTCACTTTTTTATTATTATAGATGACAAGGGCGCAAATATAAAGAAAGAATTCAGTTTACAAATGATGAAATTGTCTTGGTTTGCTAAATTGAGTTAACTTCAAAAAAACAGTTCCATTGCAAGTCGATAGACTTGTGTATGTGCATCTACAATTTTTGAAATTTGGGGAGAATAACCTCCTCCCATACAGCACATAATAGGTGCATTCCACTTTTTCCCGAATTCCAATACCATTTTATCCCGATTTTTTATGCCTGGAATAGTCATTCCTAGTCGCCCTAGTTTGTCGGTTGATAATACATCGACACCGCATTGATATATGATAAAATCGGGCATAAAAAGCGTTTCAATCAAGTCTAGATTGCTTCTGAGAAGCCCCAAGTAGATTTCATCATCTACGCCATCCTCCAATGCTATATCTAGATCAGAAGTCTCTTTCCGATGAGGATAGTTTTTTTTACCATGCATACTAAAGGTGAAAACCTGATCATTACCACCAAAAAGGGAAGCTGTTCCATTTCCTTGGTGTACATCAAGGTCAATTACCAAAACCTTTTTCGCAAAGTTTTTCTTGAGCAGATAATTTGCGGTAATTCCTATATCATTGAGAAGACAAAAGCCCTCACCTCGATCTGCAAAAGCATGATGAGTACCTCCTGCGATATTCATAGCAATCCCAAATTCTAGAGCATAAAGAGCCGCTTGAACCGATCCCCCGGCTATTTGTATTTCTCGATTTATTAGTTCTTTAGAAAGAGGAAACCCCGTAGCTCTGATTTCTGATTTAGAGAGGGTTAGATTTTTCAATTTTTCCCAATATTCTAAGGTATGGGTGGAAAGGATCCAATCTTCAGAAATTGCTTCAGGCTCAAAAAAACTATCTTTTGAAATCAGTCCCTCATATACTAATTGCTCTGGAAGCAACTCGTATTTTTCCATTGGGAACCTGTGACCTTTTGGCAAAGGATGTGAATAAGTTGATGAGTAAGCTATTTTGAGCATAAAAAAACACTTGTCCAAAGAACAAGTGTCAACCAGAATTGTTAAATCTTTTAATCGTCAAATTCTTCTTCTTCCTCAGATTGGAAAGAATACATCGTATCATCAAGAACTAGAGTATCATCATTAAATTCTTTGACAAATTTTGCGATAGTTTTCTCATCAATAAAATCCACGTTAAGACTAGCATCTAAACCAATTCCGTAATCATGATTGGTATCTATATCGACAAACTCCTGGACTTTGACACTTTCTTCCTCCTCAATTTCCATGATGATTTCAGTAATGAACCAACCAATCTCTTCTTCTTCTTGCGTCAAGGGAATCATGTTCCCATTCTCATCCTCTTCATAAGAGATTCCTTTGAAATTAGGAAATTTCTGGGCGGCTTTGTGCTCTGCCAATTCATATACTTCACTTGCATGATGAAGTCGAAGAGTGTAAAGTGCAGCATCATAAATGACCTCTTTTCCTTCATACATTCCCAAGAAGTAGAAGTTTACAAATTCATCCGTATTTTCTTCATCGGGAATTATTTTAAAACTTTTCCCGAGGCTTGCAAGCTCCTCTCTTAACTTAAGGATTTGCTGAGGATCAAATCCAGGATTGTTGAATTTCATGGTTCAAAAATTACAATTTCATATCGTTTGGTAATTCTATTTTCGACTTCTTTATGTCAATATAGTTTCAAAATCTAAACCAATAAAATTAATTACACAATGGTTGATGGAGATTTTATCAAAAAACTTATAAAAGATCGAGAAAATCTGACTTTAGATTTAAAGTTAAAAATCACCTCAAAAAGAAAGATTGCAAAAACTATTTCTGCTTTTGCAAATACCGAGGGAGGAATAATTTTGATAGGAGTATCAGATGAAGGCAATCTTGTAGGTATTGATATTGAAGAAGAAAAGTACATGATCAACTCTGCTAACGAAGAGTTTTGCGTGCCTCAAGCGCAGATTAATTTTGAAGAATTTACATTTTGGATTGATGAAAAAAATCATACTGAAGAAAACGAAATAAATTTATTGCTGGCTATCATCAAAAAATCGAAACCCATAAAAATATTTGTAAAAGAAAGCGGTAAAACAGAGGCTTACTTTCGGAAAAAAGATCAAACATTATCTGAATCAAACTACTTATTACCAAAGTAATAACAGCTCTGAAAAGCTTAATTTCTGATAAATATCAGCAAATTAAAATGTAGGAATTCGCGACTCGTTTTGAGTTCTTAAGCTGTCAAGTCTTATATTTACGACAACAACAAAATAACCCTCGAGTGATTATAATTATCTTCTTCCTTTTGCATTGGTATTTCTCTCTGTTTTGCCAAAGTTTCTTTCTGCATCGTTATGCAGCTCATCAGATGTTCTATATGAACAAGTATTGGGAAAAGTTCTTTTACTTTTTTACCTGGATGTGGCAAGGAAGCTCTTATTTATCCCCAAGAGCATACGCTATCCTGCACCGAATGCACCACGCTTATAGTGACACCCCAAAAGACCCTCATAGTCCCCATCATACAGAGAATCTTTTCACAATGATGTGGAAGACTAAAAATATTTACAATGAGTATTTTTCTTTCCGCCTAAAGCCGGAAGAGCGCTTTTCAAAAGATATTCCAGATTGGAATAAATTTGACAAATTCGCAGATACCATGCTTGTCAGAGTAAGTTGGGGCTTACTTTATGTTGCAATCTATGTGTTATGCATTTCAGTTTTTGAATTACCTGGGACACATTGGTGGATGTATTTCTTACTTCCTATTCATTTCTTGATGGGACCAGTTCACGGTGCTATTGTCAATTGGAGTGGTCATAAATATGGTTATGCAAACTTTGACAACAATGACAAATCCAAAAACAGTCTTCTCTTAGACGTGCTAATGCTTGGAGAATTGTTTCAAAACAATCACCATAAGCTTCCAAATCGACCGAATTTTGCTGTAAAATGGTATGAATTTGACCCAACCTATCCAATTGTCAAGCTTTTGCATGCTACTGGGATAATCAAATTAAGAGCGATATAAAAAAAGCCTCCAAATGGAGGCTTTTTTTTGATCTTTAATTAACAGAAAACCAGTGATTTAAATTTTTTATAAACTAAATAGTAAAACTAATTGTAAAAATTGTTGCTTTTTAGAAACTAAACGAATAATTTTCTGACGATTTAAAACTTAACACCTTATTTATGAAACCATTAACAAGAGCAGAAGAGGAGATCATGCAAATCCTCTGGGAAATCGAAAGAGGATTCGTCAAAGACATCCTTACACCAATGACTGATCCGAAGCCGGCTTACAACACCGTTTCGACAATTGTGAGAATTCTTGAGAGAAAAGGATTCGTTAGTCATAAGTCTTATGGTAAAAGCCATGAGTACTTTCCAATCGTTTCAAAAGATGAGTACAGATCGTTTATCATCAAAAAAATGCTTGGTGGATACTTCGATAACTCATTTGCAAAGCTTCATGAATTCTTCAAGAATGACGAAACTTTGAACACAAAAAGTTTTCAGTAAAAAAACTTAATCAAAAAAAGCCCGGAAATTCCGGGCTTTTTTTTATCAAATAATTTTCAGAATCACTTTACATCTTTTAGAAGTTCCTGCACCGCAACTTCAAGCTGCTGATCAATTCCTTTATCTATTTTACCTGGCATATTTTTTACCTCAAACTGGGGCTTGGTCTCATTATTTTCTAGCCATTCACCGGCCTTGTTTTTAGCAGAAATAGGCACAGCTCCCCATCTCACTCCATTTGGCAAGCCTTCCCATCCTGCGAAAGAACAGGTTCCCGGTGTTGGCATCCCTACAGTTTTACCAATATTCAAATCAGTATAGCCACAAGCAAAACAATGTCCATCAGAGTAATTTGCCTCATTAAACATTGCAAGAGTTGGTTTTGTCCATCTCGCAGTAGGCTCATACCCTACGACTTTTGCTTCAGTAGCATAGGTTAAAAACTTTTCACCGGTAAAAAACATTGTCAAATCAGCTACCAAGTCTCCTCCTCCATTAAATCGAGTATCAATAATAACAGCTTCTTTATCGTGGTATTTTCCTAGCATTTCATCATATACGTTTCGGTATGGGCCATCACTCATTCCAGGAATATGAACATACCCAAGTTTGCCATCACTCAATCGCTCTACCTCAGCCTGATTCTTTTTCACCCATCTTTTATAGAGTAGTCGTCCTTCCTCACCTAGCGAGATAGGCTTGATTGTCCATTGCTTTTTTGTCCCAGTTTTAGGATCCAATACCTCAATCAAGGTGAATTTATTTGCTTTTCGATTTAATAATTTGGCATGATCAAAATCCAAACCGAGCAATTCACCATCAATACTTTCTATGATCATTCCAGGCTCTATTTCAATTCCTGATTTATCCAGAGGTCCTTCTGCAATTACTTCTGCTATTTTGATTCCATTACCTTCATATTCATAGTCTATAAAGACTCCCAATGAGGCAGTCGCATCTGCTAAGTCAATGGATCTGGAGTAGCGCGCACCTGCATGAGAGACATTCAACTCCCCTATCATCTCTGATAGCATTTCTGCAAACTCATATTCATTTCCAATATGTGGAATGTACTTCTCATAATTAATCCGAGCGGCTTCCCAATCTACACCATGCATATCCGGGGTATAGAATATTCCCTTTGTTCTAAGCCAAACATGATCAAATAAGTGAGCTCTTTCCGCATCTTTATCATAGGTCATTTCCCCGGAAATTTTGATTGACTCCCGTTTCATCGTTTCCGGATTAATTTTGGAAATAGATCCATTGGACATCAAAAAGAGATTTTTCTGGTCTTTATCCCACATTAGGCTTGCTGAATTTGCATCTAAAGCGATTTCTTGCTTGGTCTCTTTTGTTCGTAGGTTTGTACTCCAAAGATTCATTCCTTTCTCAAATGAAGTAAGGTAGAAAAGCTTTTCCCCATCTTTTGATAATACCGCATCTCCCAAATCTGAAGAATGAATTGTCAATCTTGCCTTACGATCTTCTATTCCTTCAAAGTCAAATTTCAATGGCTTTACTTCTTTTTCAGTCTCTTTTTTTGTCTTATCCTTATCTGTTTCGTCTTCTTTTTTCTTCGACTTTTCGATTTCTTTCATCAAGTCAAAATCTTCTTTAGATAGTCGAAACTTGTCCCAGCTTTCCTGATCAAAAAATAGGGCATAAACATCGTTTTGATTTTGCCCGCTTGTCGCATAGCTTCTCAGTCCATCTCTATTGGAAAACCATAACATCTGTTTCCCTTCATTCACCCACTTAGCCTCATTGTCACCGTAGCCACTTTTAGTTAGGTTACGCATCGGCTCTTTTCCAGCTGCATCCAATAAAACAACTTCTGAGTTTACCATAGTCGGACTATATGAAGCTAGCAACCATTTACTATCTGGACTCCAAGTGAAATACTGATCTCCATCTCTCATGTGAAATAATTCATCTTCATCTAAGAGAGTCACTTCAGCCTTAGATGCCAAATCACGCACCTTCAATACTCTTCTATTTTCTACAAAAGCTAATTTCTTACCGTCAGGTGAAAACTTTGGCAAATACGCATCCGTTGCTACACTGACCAATGGCTCTTCTTTAATTAAAGTTGACGCGAAGAAAAAAGGCTCATCAGCTCTTACTATTTTACTTTGAAAGATCTGCCACTTCCCACCTCTTTCACTTGAATAGACAACGGATTTTCCGTCAGGAGCAAACTCCACAAATCTTTCCTGCTCTGGAGTGTTTGTAATTCTTTTAGTCAATGAACCATCAACTGAAGTCACGAATACTTCTCCTCTTGCGATAAATGCAATCTCTTTTCCATCCGGAGATATCGCCATTTCCCTCACTCCTCCATTGATTGATATGTAATTATCAGCATTACTGATCGATTGAGTTTGAAGATTTACTTGAAGCTTTTGAGGTTGTCCTCCTTTTTTTAAAGTATAAAGCTCTCCGTCATAGCTAAATGACATCAAACCTTCATTAGAAATAGACAAGAACCGAACAAGGTAAGTTTTTAGATCCGTAAGAGCTGTGGTCGAAGCCGGATTGGAAAAACTCATCGCATAGACATTGAAATTCCCACTCGTTTCACTCAGGTAATAAATCTCCGACTCATCAGGGGAAAAAACCGGATTTCTATCCTCTCCATAAAAACTGGTGAGCATCTTATGGGAATTTGTTTTGGCATCATAAAGCCAGATGTCTCGTGCTACTCCTGATTGGTGATGTTTTCTCCATTCGTTTTCACCACCTTTTTTATCATGATAAATCATTTTATCGCCAGCCTTATTGGACTGAACATATTCAGCTGGAATTGTCCAAACCTGATCTACCCGACCTCCTTTTTTAGGAACTTCATAAAGCTCTGGCTGAGATCCCGTAGGATATTGGCGATGTTCTACCTGATCGATTCTTGTTGTTCCAAAGATTATTTTTTCATTATCTGAAGAAAACTCAAAGGGCAGCTCGTCATTCGAATGGAAAGTCAAGCGAGATGCTGGACCTCCCGAAGCGCTCATTATGAAAATGTCAAAATTTCCATATCGATCAGAAGCAAAAGCAATTTGACTTCCATCCTTGCTCCAAACAGGTTTATAATCGTGTGCCTCATGGAAAGTAATCTGCTTTGCATCCCCTCCTTTACTAGGCACTAGATAAAGGTCTCCTTTGTACGTGAAAACGATTTGAGAACCGTCAGGAGAAATTGCCGGATAGCGCATCCATTGAGGAGCTACTTGGGCAATGCTTATGGTGACGTAAAAAAAGGCCAAAAAGGCCAACAATAAATATTTTTTCAAATTCATATTTAATCAGTTTGACGCTAAATTAAGAGAATTTTCAATCCCAACTTACTATCTTTTTTATGGGAAATGTTTTTAAGGATATATGCGGAAATTCAGAAAGCGCTATTTATTCCTTTAATCCGTCGGCTGACCAAGCTATATTTGCGGCTTGAAAAAAAATTAAACACCCATGAATTCATTTATAGAAGAACTTCGCTGGAGAGGAATGCTACAGGATATGACTCCTGATATTGAGGAACATCTTAGTAAAGGAATGGCCTCGGCTTATTTAGGTTTTGACCCTACAGCAGATTCACTTCATATTGGTCACTTGGTGGGTGTGATGACACTACTACACTTTCAAAGATCAGGACATAAGCCCTTTGCCTTGGTAGGTGGTGCTACAGGGATGATTGGTGACCCTTCCTTCAAATCAGATGAACGAAATCTACTCAATAAAAGCACATTAGATCATAATGTGAATTGCCTTCAAGCACAACTATCAAAATTCCTGGACTTTTCGGGAAAAGCAGAAAATAAGGCTGAGCTGGTAAATAACTACGACTGGATTTCAAAATTTAGCTTTTTAGAATTTATCCGTGACGTTGGAAAGCATATCACAGTAAACTACATGATGTCGAAAGATTCTGTTAAAAGAAGACTTGAGGATGGAAATGGATTGTCTTTTACTGAGTTTTCTTACCAGTTAATCCAAGGATACGATTTCTATCATTTGTGGAAAAATGAAAATTGTACTGTACAGCTTGGGGGTTCAGATCAGTGGGGAAATATTGTGACTGGTACCGAACTCATCCGAAGAATGGGTGGTGGAAGCGCATATGCATTGACCGTTCCATTAATCACCAAAGCAGATGGAACTAAATTTGGTAAAACCGAAAGTGGATCGGTATGGCTTGATCCGGAGAAAACTTCACCTTATGCCTTTTATCAGTTTTGGCTGAATGTATCCGATGAAGATGCGTCTAAATATATCCGGATTTTTACCATTCTGGATCAAAAAACGATTGAAGCGTTGGAAGTTGAACATGCCGAAGCTCCGCACCTAAGAATCTTACAAAAAGAAATCGGGAAGCAACTCACTAAAATGGTTCATGGTGAAGCTGATTTTGAGATGGCGTTAAAAGCCTCTGAAATACTTTTTGGAAAATCCTCAACAGAAGATCTTGCTGTTTTAGATGAACGAACTTTCCTCCAGGTTTTTGAAGGTGTACCTCAGGTACAAATTTCAAAATCTGAATTTAATCAGCTCACAAATATCCTTGACCTTTTTGGCGAAATGACTCAGGGAGTTGTTTTTGCCTCAAAGGGCGAAGCTCGAAAAATGATTCAAGGCGGTGGAGTCAGCATCAATAAGGAAAAGCTAAATGATCCAAACGAATCCCCTTCATTTCAATTATTGCAAGACAAATACCTATTGGTACAAAAAGGAAAGAAAAACTACTTCATCATAGAAGTAAAGTAAGATTTTGATGCTCAAGATCTAAGTGCTTTGAATTTAATTCAAAGCACTTTTTTTTGATACTTGATGGCATTTAAACAACTTTAAACCCAATTTTTTGACCCAAGTTTAATAACTTTGTTGGTAAACTTTTAGAAAAATTAAAATTCAATGGCAGGCGACAAGAATAAAGAAAAAGTCATTTTAGATTCAGCGGTTGCTTTATTTACGAGTAAAGGATTTCAGTCAACCAGGATGGAGGATGTGGCAAAAAATGCTGGAATCAGTAAAGGACTTACATACTTTTATTACAAGAATAAAGAGGACTTGTTTATGGCTTTGACCAAGAAAGCTTTTGATCAGTTCAAAGATGAATTTAGAGATGTCTACAGAAGCAAGGGTAAAACTGGTTTGGAAATGCTTTCTGACCTTCTGATTAGAATCACTGCTTTTGCTAAAAAAAACCAGGTTTATTACGATTCAATTCTCAATTTTCTGGACTTAGTTAAGAAATATAACAATCCGGAAACTCGTGCACTAATTAACCCACTGATATTAGAAAGCAGTCATTTCCAGAAACTTTTAGAAATTCACCATGACCCAGCCAAAATCGGAATCATGATTGTCAGCCAAGGACAAAAAGACGGGAGTATCAGACCTGAATTACAGCCTGAAATCACTTTTTATACCGTTTGGAGCATGATCATCGGTTATGAAAAAATGTTGGGACCAATCGAATATGAAGGAAAAGACATGAAAGTTCATCCTGAAAATTGGGAACCTGGATTTCTTCGATTAATGAACGAAATGCTGAAAGGGACTATTCAGGCTACGAAGCCTGTGACTGTTCAGGGAAGCTTATTCTAATCGCAAGTTTATATTTCCCCTTGATTCCTGATGATTTTATAATCCAAGCCAATTTGAAGTGGCTTTGATAAGATCAAAAATTGGCGATTCCGCTAGGCAGTCACCACATTTTTGGAAGGTGAAAATGCAATCCACATAATCCGTGAGCATGTGAAATAATAAGCCAATTCCAATGATTTTAAATGGTTTTGGGAGGAAAAGAAAAACCACATAAACCACCATCGCATAACTCGTATGAAGCGGGTGAAACTGTATGCTGCATCGGTTGGCTAGAAAAATAGGCGTCGAGAAAAGATGATCTAAATCGACTAGCATAGTAGCTAGTAGAATCAAATAGACCTTTTTCCATTCTTTTCTAAAAAAAACAAATGCAATAAAAAAAGGAAATCCAAGATGCAAAAAGTAATGTACAAGTTCCTGCATATTGGATTTCCTTATTTTGATTAATTGGATCTAAGTCTATTAGCCCTCAAATCAATGAACCTCCCCCATCATTTTTCGGATGATAGGTTTTAGTACAAATAGTAGCGCAGCAGATCCAAGAACAGTGTAAACGATCAACATATATTGATCTGGCATCTGAGCTAAAGCTTCTTCAGATCCACCACTTGCCTCACCCGCGATCAAACCGGCAATCAAATTCCCTAAAGCAACAGACAAGAACCAGATTCCCATCATTTGCCCACCATAACTTTTTGGTGCAAGCTTAGTAACCAAAGACAATCCCACTGGCGATAAACTTAACTCTCCAAATGTATGAAGCATATAAGTCATTATTAACCAAGTTGGTGCTGCTAGATCACCTGAAGCAGCAATTTTAGCTGCAAAATACATTACCAAAAAGCCCATCCCCAGCGCGAATAATCCGAAGGCAAACTTCAAAGGAGAACTAGGCTCCATATTTCTTCGTCCTAGCCACACCCACATTGCACCGAAAATCGGAGCAAAAATGATGATAAACATCGAGTTGATAGATTGAAAATATCCAGTAGGAATTTCCCATCCAAAAACGGTACGATCGGTGAATCGCTCTGCAAAAAGATTTAAAGTAGAACCCGCTTGCTCAAAACCAGACCAAAACATGGCAGAGAATAAGAAAAGGATTGCTATTACTCCTACCTTATTTCTGTCACCTTTATCCAATCCTCCAAAAGCAATAACATAACCAAGATAACCAAAAGCCACCACTGCTATGATTGTACCTGATGCCCCCGCAATAGCAGAAACATCGATTGGAATTATTCCTGTAAAAAGAACAGCGATTATGGCAATCAATGCCCCAATCACATAGGTAGTTCCTTTTTTAAGCTTATTAAAACTGATTTTTTCTTCAGCAGACTCAACTATAGGTTGATCGCCTAAACCATCTAATGCTTGGCTGGTCAGTTTATACTGAATTAAGCCTATTACCATTCCCAATCCAGCTACACCAAAACCAAGGTGCCAATCGTAAGTAGCCAAAGTGCTACAAACTATGGGAGCTATCAAAGCTCCCAAATTAATGCCCATGTAAAAAATCGAGAATCCAGCATCTCGCTTTGAACTTCCAGCAGGGTACAATTGGCCTACGATTGAACTGATATTTGGCTTCAGAAGGCCTGTTCCAAACACAATTAAAACCAAACCCAAGAAAAAGGAATTTGTATCAAAAGCTGAAAGTGCCACTTTTTCAACCTCAGCCGTTCCAAACAAGTTTACCAGCCCTGGAAGTGCCATTGTAAAGTGCCCCAAAGCAATAATAATCCCTCCATACCAGACTGATTTCTTCAGACCAAATAGCCGATCAGCAAGCCATCCCCCAGGTAATGCTAGTAAATAGACCCCCATTGTATAGAGACCATAGATCGCTCCTGAGGTTTTATCATCAAATCCCAACCCACCATCAATTACCGCAGTGGTCATAAAAAGGATAAGTAAAGCCCGCATTCCATAATAGCTGAATCTTTCCCACATTTCTGTGAAAAATAAGGTCATCAAACCTTTAGGATGACCAAAAACTGTTGGCCCCGCGAATTCTGAATTGAGTTGTTTTTCCAAGGATAGTTTTATTTGGGTGAATTCATTTTTACAATGATAATCTATTTTCTTACTTGTTTCCAAAGTTAACCCGGAGGAAATATCCTTTAGAAACAAAATTTTCTGATGTTTGAAATGAGCTTTTACTTGGGATTCCAAGACATTGATACTTGCCGCAGAATTTTCATTGGTTTTTCTTTCGTAATCGATTGAAAAGCTAAAAAATGCAGTTTTTTGATCAATATTTTAGAGAAATGATTATTTTTGTGGAGACAATTTTCAGTTTGTAAAACCCAAATATTATGCAGGAACAAGTTCTGGAAACCCAGATCGATCCCCTGTCTTTTCTAGACTTGAAGACAAGCGGAAAAGTACACTACAACCTTCCTCCTGCCGCCTTAGTAGAACATGCTTTGGCCAGGAAGGAAGGTTTTCTTACTTCCACCGGCGCCTTGATGGCAGATACGGGCAAGTTCACAGGAAGATCTCCAAAGGATCGCTACATCGTCTTAGACGAAAAGACCAAAGAATCTGTATGGTGGGGAGATATCAATATTCCCTTCGACTCGGATAAATTCGATGCTCTTTTGGAAAAAATGAAAGTCTTCCTTCAAGATCGGGATTTATTTGTCCGAGATGCTTATGCTGGAGCGGATCCAAATCACCGTTTAAATCTTAAGGTAGTCAATACCTGGGCTTGGCATAACCTCTTTTGTAACAACATGTTTTTAAGACCATCCAAAGTAGAATTGGAAAATTTTGAACATGACTTCACTATTATCTGCGCCCCTGGTTTTGAAGCTAATCCTGAAACTGACGGAACAAAAAATCCAAATTTTGCCATCTTAAATCTTTCAAAAAGAATGATTCTAATTGGTGGTACCGGCTATGCTGGTGAGATGAAAAAGGGGATATTTTCTGTTCTCAATTTCCTCCTTCCACATGAAAAGCAGGTGCTTTCAATGCATTGCTCAGCAAATGTGGGAAAGGATCAGGATACCGCAATCTTTTTTGGACTTTCAGGAACTGGTAAGACCACGCTATCCGCAGATCCCAACCGGAGCTTGATTGGAGATGATGAGCATGGATGGACAGAATCGGGAGTTTTCAATTTCGAAGGTGGCTGCTACGCAAAAGTAATTGACCTTACACGTGAAAAAGAACCTGAGATTTGGGATGCCATTCGTTTTGGCGCCATCGTAGAGAATACCAGATTCAAACCGGATTCCCGAGAAGTTGATTTTGAAAATAAATCTATCACTGAGAATACACGAACTGCCTACCCAATTAATTTTATTCCAAATGCGCTTTCCCCTTCGACGTCAGGAATTCCGCAGAATATTTTCTTTTTGACAGCGGATGCATTTGGAGTGATTCCTCCTATTTCCAAACTCAATAAAAGTCAGGCAATGTACCATTTCATTTCAGGGTATACAGCCAAAGTTGCCGGAACAGAAATGGGGATCACAGAGCCGAAACTTACCTTCTCAGCTTGTTTTGGTGCTGCATTTTTACCTTTACATCCAACTGAATATGCAACACTATTTGGGGAGAAAATGGAAAAACACGAAACTAACGTTTGGTTGATCAATACTGGATGGACTGGTGGTGCTTATGGAACAGGATCAAGAATGAAACTCTCCTATACCAGAGCGATGATCACCGCAGCACTTGAAGGGAAACTAGATAAAGTAGAATATAAGAGTCATCCAATCTTTGGTTTCCAAGTACCTCAAACTTGTCCTAATGTTCCTGCAGAAGTACTAAACCCAAGAAATACTTGGGAAAACCTTGAGGATTATGATAGACAAGCAAGTACGCTTGCCAAAGCTTTCCGCGATAACTTCAAGAAATTCGAAGATTTTGCAACCGCGGATATTTTGGAAGGATCACCCTTAGGTTGAAAATAGAATGAAGAAAATCCCACAATTCAAATTGTGGGATTTTTTTTGAACGAAGTTTAGGTTTTTACTTTCTAGTAATAATCAATCTATTTATTGAAATTTTACTATATAAGTTCATTGACTATGCTTTATTCAAGTATTTGAAAAAAAGAAGTAAATAAAATTCTCTTTAGGTACTTCGCTTTAAAATTCTATTTTTGCAATTCTAAATCGAAAAAGAAATAAACATTCTAACAAGATATTACTACTCATGAAAACAGGAGAGATCAAAACAGCCAAAGGCACTATGAAAGTAGATTTTTATGAAAAAGATGCTCCAAACACTGTGAAAAATTTTGTGGATTTAGCGAACAAAGGCTTCTATGATGGTCTGACCTTTCATCGGGTTATTCCAAACTTCGTAATTCAAGGTGGTTGCCCTATCGGAAATGGTGCAGGTGGACCTGGATATAAAATTGATTGCGAATTGACAGGTGAGAACCAATATCACGATCGTGGTGTATTATCCATGGCTCATGCAGGTAGAAATACCGGTGGTTCTCAGTTTTTCATTTGTCATAGCCGCGACAATACTGCTCATTTAGACCGGAATCATACTTGCTTCGGTAAAGTAGTAGAAGGTCTAGAGGTAATCGACGCGATCAAAGCTGGAGATGTAATCGAAAAGATCACGATCTCAGAATCTTAAAATCAAAAGAATTAGAACTAAAAGGCTCCAATCTTATAAGATTGGAGCCTTTTTTATTTCAGTTCTTTCAAAATTTTTAAGACCGATGAATGAATTTTCGGTGCAGTTTCCGGGCCAAGGGAATTGATTTCTCCGTATGGTCTATCTTGATTCTTGTAGGTGAAAGGCGGCTCAACATCCCATTGGCTTTTTGGAATGATATAACCAACCATATCATTTGACATCCCTGCAAAAAACTTAAACTGACCTGGTATTTGAGTTTGAAGAGCAGGTACCTCCAAAGGCTGAATTCCAAAATCACCTCCAGATGGACTCTCTATCCCTCCATGCAAAATCTCAGGATAAAGTTCTCCAGGCACATGCACAAAAGTAGCTGGGCCGAGTTTCCATGCTGCAACTTCCGATCGGATGTGTTTCCATTTGGTAAAACCCCGATCAAAAATCCCCAGATAAGCAGCTAAATGAAATAGCTTGTTATCCATTTTCAACTCGATAGTCTCAGCTCTGACGGCTAAATTGGATTTACTCACTTCTAGGTAAGAGCTATCACGAAGTGTTTCCAAGGTAACTTTTGCTAAAGCCCTCCCTTGAGCGATTATTTTTTCCGGATTTTGTTTTTGAAATTTTTCTTTTGAAAAAGGATCTATCAATTCCATAGATGGATGTGTCGTCATCAATCCACCTATAGCACCATTCAGGAAAATTGCCACACCTCCTACTCCTTCCATCAAAACACTATCCTTTTCCACAATTCCATTTTCCACCATTTCTCTCCAGTGATGGGCAAAGTCTGAACTCACCTCAATATTTTCTAACCAAAGCGTCTCGGGGTGATTTCCCCAATTCATGATCGTACCAAGTGTTTCATAAGTTTCGGCATCCAGCACTTGCATTAATTTTAGACCAGCATCTAAAACTTGTGGATCTCGGGTGTCGCCAACAAGTGGTTTCAACTTTTCCTGCTCTTCTGAAAATCGAAATACTGCCTTTCTTTTATTTTCTGAAGCTTGCTTCACTGCTTCTTGTATCCCTTTTTGAACTTGATTAAGATAAGCCGGATCAACCCCTCTCTCATATTGGGAAGCTCCCCACATCCCCATCAAGTCCGGGGAAGAATGTACATGAGTACTCGTAATGATTACATAATCCAACTCCGGATTCATTTCCTGAATCAATTTCCGACTGGCAATTACCTCGTCATTTCCAAACCCTATCATATCAATTACTACCAAAGCCATTTTCACATCACCGGCATCCAAGACCATCGCTCTTACCCAAAGTGGATCTAAAACTGCTTGAGCCGCTCTCCCTGTATGAAAACCTGCCAGCCAAACTCCGTCAAACTTCCCGTTCCCATTCGTATCAGAAAAGGTATCCCCATCTTCAGGATTATATCTGGCGTCACCATTGGTATCGACCCAAGTTTCAGTGATTTCGGGGCTGATATCTATTTTAGAAAAGCCTGCCTGTATATCATTTTGGCTGGATTGAAGATTTAGATCGATCCAATAGCCTTTGTGACGATCCCTGAATTGGTAAAGTGAAAAAATCCAAGCTGCCAAAACCAGAATTACAATTAGGCTGAAAAGAAACAAAAGGATTTTCTTCATTGGGTTTATTGATTTAAGGGATAAGTGAGGTTGGAATTCAAATTAATAGAAATATTCCCAAACTCTAAAAACCTCTAACATAAGGATTACTATAATTTTCTTGGAATGGTTATTGTCCAAAGGGAAAAACAATTTCTTAACTATGACTAGATCAATTTTATTCATCAGTATCATTTTAATTTCGGCTTTTTCAGAAGTTAAGACTCAGCGATACGGAACAACATTAGGTATCCGGATGGGAAATAATCAAATCAGTAGAACTTTTGGTATTACTGCTCAGCAACGGATTGCTGAGCATGCCAGTTTGGAGGCGATTCTTCAATCTGATTTTAACCTCAACAGTACCTTTTCCATTTTAGCTAAAAAGCATCACCCTATCATTTCTAAGCGCTTCAATTATTATTATGGTGCCGGTCTTTCACTGGGAAAAGAAGAGAGTTATGTAAAGAATGAAAGCGATCAAACCATTATTAGAACCTATGGTAACAATACTACAGGTGTAGATTTGATTGGGGGAATAGAAATGACACTTCTCAATACAGTCATTTCCCTAGACTACAAACCAAATATCAATTTGGTAGGAAGATCTGAGTTTTATCGTGGGCAAATAGGACTATCCGCACGCATGGTATTGGTAAAAAGTAAAGAACAGAAAAAGAAACAGCGTCAGCGCCAAAAGGCACGAAATAAGCAAAACAAACCGAGTTTTAATGAAAAGCTAGATGCTATTTTTAAAAAATAGATTTATGAATTGATCTTTTTTAGATAAGCTTTTTCGTGTAAATCCGCACGCTTGACCACTGATTGATACCATTTCATTCGGAGCGTATTTTTCTCATCTTCTGATAAAAAATAGTTTTCTATCCCTGCTTGCTTGGCCTTATTCGTCAATTCATAAAGAAATATTGAGGCGGAAACGGAGATATTAAAGCTTTCTGTAAAGCCCATCATTGGAATATGCACAAGTCCATCTGCATGATCCTTCACTTCCTGACTGATTCCTTCATGCTCATTACCAAATACCAATGCCATTTTTTCCGAAGGATCTAAGTCATGAATACTCATCGATCCAGGAGCAGGACTGGTACCATAAATCTTATATCCAGTAGCTTTTAGCTTTCCAAAACATTCTTCGACTGCCGAACCTTCCGGGTTGTAATATTTATGAAGATCAACCCAATGGGAAGCTCCTCGTGTGACGTATGGATTGACTTTATATTGGTTGGTCCGCTCAATCACATGAACATCCTGAAGCCCAAAGCAATCACAGGTACGAAGAACTGCACTGGCATTATGAGGCTTGAAAATATCTTCCAAAACAACCGTAAAATGCCTCGTTCGCTGAGCCAAAACAGACTCAATGATAGACTTTCTACTTTCTGAAAGATAAGTTTTCAAGTAATCCAAAAATCCTTGATCGTAATGCTCCATTCGTTTAAAACGATGAATCGGGACTACCTAAAACAGTCCCAACTGCTCCTCATCATCTTTTTTGGGTGACAAATCTATTGTAGTCCCGACATCCAATTGTTCATCTGACTCATCTTCAATAGCTTCCTCCTCAGCGTCATCAGATTTTTTATCAGACTTTTTCGGTGCTATCAGAGACACTTCCTTTACTTGGTAGGTACTCAACTTATTTCCTAAAGCTTTCCAGCCTTTGATATCGATTAACATATCCAGATCAAAGTCCACCTGTTCTTCCTCTTTTCCTTTGATCAGTATCGCTGAAACCTGAGGTTGTTTTTCAGTAGAAATCAACTTCAAATAGGACTGTTTATGATCTGAGATAAAGTTGAATTTCTTATTTAAAGTAGTGGTTTCGATCTGGAATCGCTTGATGTAATAGGTTTTGCTAGCGCCATCAAAATAAACTGCCGAAAGTACTTTTTCAGGATCAAACTTTTCAATCAAAACCACATCATCCGCCTGATATCGATTCGTTAACTCAAAACTTGTAAGCTCGTAATCTCCGCTCTTGTAGCAGACCAAAATCTTATCCTCGCCCAAGAAGTTCCCAATCAATTTACCACGCTCATCGGTATTCAATCTACCCACTGTTGGATCATAATAAATATTCAGACCTCCCAAAGTAGAAACACCCTCCATTTTGAGTTGGATTTTTCGAATAGGATGTCTGGTAAGAATATTTCCACCCGCTCCTCTGCCTTTGATCTCAATAGATGCAAAGTCAAAATCAAAAACCTTGACTCTGGCTTTAGCTCCTTGTGTTAAAAATATGGTTACGATTTCTGCTTCTCCGTTAGCGTTAGCTGTCAGATAGAGTGTCTTAGAACCTTTAGTTCCTTTGGTTAAATTATATTCCTTGTCTCGGGTGACTGCCAATACCTGAAAACGCTTCACCATGGCTCGACCCGTGATACCATCCAGATAAATGTAATTGTAAACCATCCGCTCATCTCCTTTGCGGAAAACTGCCACATGAAGAATGTCCTTGCCCATGAAATTCTTCTCCTGAATTTTGGAAACCATGCAAATTCCATCTTTTCGAATGACGATAATGTCATCCAAATCAGAGCAGTCACATACAAACTCATCTTTCTTCAAACCGTACCCTACAAATCCATCTGTACGATTGACATATAATTTAGCATTATTTGCCGCCACTACATTGGCTTGAATGGTATCAAATGTTCGGATCTCGGTCTTTCGCTCTCTACCTTTCCCGTATTTTTCAAGTAGGTTTTGGTAGTAGTTAATAGAGTAATCTGTTAAGTTTCGAAGATTATGGTTCACTTCCTTCAGTTCGTCCTGAAGGCGCTTCATTAATTCATCAGCTTTAAGAGCATCGAATTTTGAGATCCTTTTGATTTTGATTTCGGTCAGTCGAATCAGATCATCCTGAACTATTTCCCGATAAAAGTCAGGTTTATAAGGCTCTAAACCTTTGTCTATTGCCTCCAAAACCGCATCCCAAGTCGTACATTCTTCAATGTCCCGGTAAATACGATTTTCGATAAAGATTTTTTCCAAGGAAGAGAAAAGCAATTTTTCAAGTAATTCTGCTTTCCTGATTTCCAATTCCCGCTTTAAGAGCGACTTGGTCTGTTTGGTATTGTATTCTAATATGTCGTTGACTGTAAGGAAAACCGGAGAATCCTTAATGATTACACAGGCATTTGGTGAAATCGAAACCTCACAATCTGTGAATGCATAGAGCGCATCTATCGTCACATCCGGAGAAACTCCCGGTGCCAACTGAATAGCGATCTCCACATCTTTAGCTGTATTGTCTACAACTTTTTTAATTTTGATTTTCCCTTTGTCATTTGCTTTGAGGATGGAATCGATCAAGGAATCTGTGGTCGTACCATAAGGAATCTCCTTGATGAGAAGTGTTTTGCTATCCTCCTCTTCGATCCGAGCTCTAAGTTTGACCTTACCTCCTCTGAGGCCTTCATTGTATTCCGAAAAATCCGCCAGACCTCCTGTGATAAAGTCAGGAAGAACATTCGTTTTGTTTCCCTTTAATATTTCAATTGACCCCTCGATCAATTCGATAAAGTTATGAGGAAGGATTTTGGTAGAAAGACCTACCGCAATTCCCTCTACTCCTTGAGCTAATAAAAGTGGGAATTTGACTGGTAAAGTGACAGGTTCTCGCTTTCTTCCGTCATATGATAATTGCCATTCAGTTGTCTGGGCATTAAAAACTACTTCTAGTGCGAATTTGGAAAGTCTGGCTTCGATATATCGAGCTGCCGCAGCACGATCGCCTGTTCGTACATCACCCCAGTTTCCTTGGGTTTCTATCAACAATTCTTTTTGACCAATATTTACTATTGCATCTCCAATTGAGGCATCTCCGTGCGGGTGATACTGCATCGATTGTCCAATGATGTTGGCGACTTTGTTAAATCTACCATCATCCATTTCCTTCATCGCATGGAGAATTCTTCGCTGTACCGGCTTTAAACCATCCTCGATGGCAGGAACCGCCCGCTCTAGAATTACATAAGACGCATAATCCAAAAACCAATCTTTGTACATTCCAGTGACTGGAACAGACGTGTGAAGGGTCTCTTCCGGATTTACTGGCTTTTCTTGTTCTTCACTCATGTATTAAAATTCGATTTTAGTCTGATCAATCAAGTTGATCTACAAGCTATTTACCTTATTGTATTTTTAATTCTTGCTGGAATTTTGTTTTAAGCAGCCTCGGTTTCCTCTTCTACTTCTTTGGTTTTTGGATCCTCCAGCGCAAGGTCTTTTTCTACCTTAAGATTCTTGATAATAAATAATTGTCTATCTGGAGTGTTCTTTCCCATATAGAAATTCAAAAGATCAGGAATCTTGGTCTCTTTATTCAAAATAATCGGCTCGAGACGAATATCCTCACCGATAAATGTCCCAAATTCTTCTGGTGAAATCTCACCCAAACCTTTGAATCGAGTGATTTCAGGCTTGTTCCCAAGTTTATGAATCGCTCGCTGTCGTTCTTCATCGGAGTAGCAATAGATTGTTTCCTTCTTGTTTCTAACCCGGAAAAGTGGCGTATCCAGAATGAATAAATGACCGTTTTTCACCAAATCAGGGAAGAACTGAAGAAAATAAGTCATAATCAGCAAACGAATATGCATTCCATCGACATCTGCATCTGTAGCAATCACAATCTTTCGATAGCGAAGATTTTCAATTCCGTCTTCAATATTCAGTGCATGCTGAAGTAAGTTGAACTCCTCGTTTTCATAAACCACTTTTTTGGTCATCCCAAAGCAGTTCAGAGGCTTTCCTCGAAGAGAAAATACAGCTTGAGTTTGCACATCCCGTGATTTCGTGATTGAGCCGGAGGCGGAATCACCCTCAGTCAAAAACAACATGGTATTGTTCTTTGCATCCTCGTTGGCTTTTGGATCATCGTAATGTACTCTACAATCCCGAAGCTTCTTATTGTGAAGATTTGCTTTTTTTGCCCGCTCGTTTGCAAGTTTCTTGATTCCGGATATTTCCTTTCGCTCCCTTTCTGATTGCAAAATACGCTTCAGAAGCGCATCTGCTACCGCTGGATTTTTGTGGAGATAGTTATCCAATTCTGTTTTCACAAAATCATTGACAAATGTTCTCAATGTCGGTCCATCCGGCCCCACAGATTGCGAACCCAGTTTGGTTTTGGTCTGAGATTCAAATACCGGCTCTTGAACTCGTACTGCAATCGCAGCTACAACACTTTGTCTAATATCTGAGGAATCATAATCCTTCTTATAGAATTCCCGAATAGTCTTTACGATCGCTTCCCGAAATGCTGCCAAGTGAGTACCACCTTGAGTGGTATATTGGCCATTGACGAAGGAGTAATATTCCTCTCCATACTGTCCTGAGTGTGTGATCGCCAGTTCGATATCATTTCCTTTGAGATGAATAATCGGATATCGAATCGCTTCTTCATCCACTTTATTAGAAAGAAGATCATAAAGCCCCTTATCAGAAAAATACTTTTTACCGTTGTAATTAATCGTCAGACCTGCATTCAAATAAGCATAATTCCAAATCTGATTTTCGAGATATTCTGGAATGAAATGGTAATTTTTAAAAATACTACCATCTGGAGAAAACACGATTTTAGTCCCATTTCGATCGGAAGATTTATCGATTTTCTGATCATTCGTCAAAATCCCTTTCTCAAATTCTGCGACTTTCGTCTCACCATCACGGTAAGACTGCACTTTGAAAAAATCGGAAAGCGCATTTACAGCTTTGGTACCTACCCCGTTTAAACCAACTGATTTTTGAAATGCCCCGGAGTCGTATTTACCTCCGGTATTGATTTTGGATACACAATCAATGACTTTGCCCAAAGGAATCCCACGTCCATAATCTCGAACTTCTACTTTTTGATCTGTGATTTTAACCTCAATAGTCCGACCAAATCCCATCATATGCTCATCGATCGAGTTGTCAAGGATCTCCTTCACCATCACATAGATACCGTCATCCTGTGCGCTTCCATCTCCAAGTTTCCCGATATACATTCCGGGTCTGAGTCTGATGTGCTCTCTCCAGTCAAGGGACTTGATACTATCTTCGTTATATTTTCCTATTTCTGCCATTTACTTTTTGAGTTTTTAGGAATTATATTGAATCTGTTTGAATTTGCCAGCAAAAATCACAAAAAGCCCTATTACCCAAAGGACTAGAAGTGAAGGAATTAAATAGAAAAAGAAATTGAATTCACTTGCGGCGATTTCATTTTGGTTATTAATCGAATGGGTATAGAAAACCATCATGATAAGGCTAAGATTTAAAATTCCTCCAAAAGAATAAAACCATCCTAGGTAATAATCCCGAAATATGTCACCTACCGGGAATATCTTTGTAAGACCTTTGTGAATTTTGGTCTCTAATAGTTTTGGTGGAATCAGTACAACTAAATTTGAAACCACAAAAATCGAAATCATGATATAGAAGAAATTGCTTTTAGGAATCCGGTCGACAATAGACCCTGTTTCGTCCATTCCATACCCAATCGACTCAGGCATTGCAGAATAGAAATAAAGCAGAAGGAAAATAAAGCCAAAGAGAGTCAGGAAATAGAATGCCTTTCCAAATCGGTATAACATATTTTAGGGGGATTGAAGGTGCTAATATAACCGATTTCATGAAACAGAATCCCTTTAATGGTTGTTCACTTTATCATTATCTTTGACAATAACTTTCTGAAAAATCCCCAAATAAATGAAAATCAAGGCTATTTGAAGTATTCTTGGTTTTGCATAAATCATAAAATACAGATCGCTCCGAATTAAGTCGATGTTTGATTTCACCAAACAAAGATTCCCAAAATTCCACAAACCTAACTTTCTATGAATAATTCCATTGGTTACCTGTTTTCCATTATCCTCCTATTATTTCTCAGTGCTTGTAGCAGCAAGTTGGAAACTGGGAATATAAATATCGAAAATTGGAAATCGGACCGATACGGTTGCAAAGGACTGAGAATGCAGGACCTTGAAGAGTTAGAACGAATTAAGAATTCTTTCTTGGGCGCTGATAATCAAGCACTGATCAAAACTTTCGGGAGACCAGATCGAGTTGAACTTGTGGATAAAAGCCAAAGCTTTTTCTTTTATTTCCTAGAACCAAGTGATAATTGCGATGGAGTGGAAATAGAAAAAGAACCTCTAAAGGTTCTTTTTCGAATGAATGCGATTAGTAAGGTTTCTGAAGTAAATATTACAACCCTGAACCCATAAAACAGAGCGCAGCAGCACCTAAGGTTCCTGCATTATTTTCTAGAGTAGCTTTCTTGAGCTTCAGGTCCTTCACATAATAAGCAGTAAGGTATTGCTTGATTGTGTGCTCCATGGTCGGCATCATGAATTCCAATCCTGCAGAAATCCCACCTCCGAAATAAACTGTATTTGTATCCAAAATCCGGATAGTTGACACAATAGCCTCTCCAAGAATTCTTCCTACTTCCTCAAATACCATCAAGGAAACGGGATTACCTGCTTTTGCGGTATCAACCAATAAATGGGTGCCAGGCTCTGCCCCGATCAAAGAACCTGCCTTTTCAGGATAGGCTGCGACCATACGGGCCATAATTGTCAAGATCCCTTTTC
The DNA here is from genome assembly GCF_029254265.1 of Algoriphagus sp. Lineage (GTDB taxonomy): Bacteria > Bacteroidota > Bacteroidia > Cytophagales > Cyclobacteriaceae > Algoriphagus. The sequence goes on from NZ_JAQWXX010000080.1 coordinate 32,543, forward strand.
TTCCAATCAGAGTCTCCAAACCTGATGTTCCTTGAGCCAGCATATGTCCCATTTCCATGGCATTGCCTCTCGACCCCTTGAACACCTGACCGTCAAGCAGCAAGGCACTACCGATTCCAGTGCCCATGGTGATAAAAATGAAATTCTCTTCTGGATTGTCTTTCCCATAGTAAAACTCTCCCATCGCGGCAGCTGCAGCATCATTTTCCAGGAAAAATTCGTGTTCAGGATACGCAGCTTCCAAGCCGCCTTTCAGATTAAATCCATTCAAAGTTGGAATGGCAGGAATTTCCAGCGTTGTAGTCCTGTCTTTAGAGATCAAACCTGGAAGCCCAATTCCTACTTTTTGAACCGTTGGATATTTTTCAAGATACTTTTTTAAACCTTTGATAAAGCAAGGACCAAAGCCATGTTCATCGTCTCTGTATGGAGTGGTATCCTCCTTTTGAAAGTCTAAAATTTCTCCTTTTTTATCGACCAATCCGATCTTCAAATGGGTACCTCCCACATCCACACCAAGAAAGTGTGTGTCCTGATTATGCATTGTTTTCTCCATAGGTTTGAGTTTCAAAAAAGCAAAAGATTCAGATTACTTCCTATAATTCTCCCCAATCTGCTCGAAAATTTTGAAAACTGCAGGACAAACAAGGGTATTTTTCAAAGAAAGCTCTAAAATTCCCTGCATATTCTTCCGATTAGTATGTGGATACTCTCTGCAGGCTTTGGGACGATCTTCGTAGACAAGGCATTTATTGTCATCTCCCAAAAATGGACATGGGGAAAAATTCAATACAAAATCCCCCTCTTCATCCCGGTGTAAATATTCGTCAATGAAATTGCTACTCTTCATCCGGAATACTTTCGCCAGTCGGTCTATATCAGTATTCAAAAAAATCGGACTAGTGGTTTTACAACAATTCGCACAATCCAAGCAATCTAAGTCCGAAAAAACTTTCTCATGCAGGGTTTGAAATTGCGAGTCCAACTCTTTGGATTTGGCTTTTCGAAGTCGTTGGCCCAATTTCTTGTATGCTGGAAAAGCAGACTTACTCTCTTTTGAAAAAGTATCTAAATCAATCTCCATTATCAACTCGCAGCGTTCAGTGAAATCCCATCCGGCAAAAGTTGAATTTTTCGAGCTCGATATAATTGCCCAATACATTGCTTGAAATGTTTCTTACTCATGCCAAGCATCGATTGAATCTCGTCCGGACTAGATTTATCATGCAGCGGCAAAAAGCCTTTTTCTTCTAGAATGGCAAGGATCTTTTCAGAACCCTCATCATACTTCTCTCTTCCGGGAGCCAAAAGCTGTAGATCCAACTTTCCATCGTCCCGTCTCTTTTTAATGAAAACGGAGCGCTTTTCTCCAATCTGAATTGGTTGAAAAACTTCATTTTTAAAAAGTAAACCTTCAAATTCATTTTCAACCAAGACTTTGTAGCCCAAGTCAGTTTCTTCGAAAATCAACCCTGTCACCTCCATTCCCTCAGAGAATTCAATTGGCGCATCAAAGATGAAATCACGGTATTTGTTCACTCCGATCAGTCGATTCGTTCTATGATCCACACAGATTTTCACAAGGTACTTTTCTCCGGGAATCATATTTTTACCCATTTCAGCTTTGGGCACAAGTAAATCTTTTGGCAATCCCCAATCCATAAAAGCCCCAAAATCAGTCACTTCTTTCGCCTCCAAAACTGCAAATTCATCCAAAAAAGCTAACGGCATTTGAGTTACTGCTACAGGTCTGTCCTCGGAATCTGTATAAACAAAAACTTCTTTGAGATCCCCTTCCTTTTCCTCGCCAGTCAGGTATCCTTTAGGGAGTAGTACTTCTTCTCCTGAACTCAAGGCTAGGTAGGCGCCGAAGTCTGTGAATCGATTAATCGGTAAAGTAGAGATGATTCCAAGTTCTTTCATGGCTCAAAGGTAGCCAATAAATAATTTTATAAAGGGAAGTTTTGCGACAAACAAAGTCGGGAATGCTAGGGTTAAAAATTGGAATTGGAGCCTTTCAAGAGTAGCTTTGAGGCATAATTTAATTCGAATAAACCCAAATTTTCTAGTTTTTACTCTTAATCACCTACTTATGAAAAATATCTCAGTTATCGGTTCAGGTACGATGGGAAACGGCATCGCACACGTTTTTGCGCAGCATGGACATCCTGTATCTCTAATAGATATAAGTCAGGATGCACTAGACCGTGCCTTGACCACGATCTCAAAGAACATGGATCGTCAGGTAGGAAAAGGAATAATAACAGAAGATGAAAAAAATCAATCCCTTGGTCGGATTTCTACTTTCACAAGCCTCGAAGACGGTGTGAAATCTGCTGATCTTGTGGTTGAGGCAGCCACAGAAAACATGAACATCAAGCTGGATCTTTTCAGAAAAATGGATGAATTCAGTCCTACTTCTGCCATCTTGGCTACCAATACATCCTCTATTTCGATTACCAAAATCGCAGCAGTCACTAAAAGACCAAGCCAAGTGATCGGCATGCACTTTATGAATCCTGTGCCTGTGATGAAGCTGGTGGAAGTTATCCGTGGTTATTCCACGTCTGATGAGGTGACTGTCGAAATTATGACGCTTTCTCAAAATCTGGGCAAAGAACCTGTCGAGGTAAATGACTATCCTGGTTTCGTAGCAAACCGAATCCTAATGCCCATGATCAATGAGGCAATTTATACGCTGTTTGAAGGAGTGGCAGGAGTAAGTGAAATAGATACCGTGATGAAACTTGGAATGGCTCATCCTATGGGCCCACTTCAATTAGCTGATTTTATAGGATTGGACGTTTGTCTTTCAATTTTGAAAGTACTTCACGATGGTTTTGGAAATCCAAAATATGCACCATGCCCTTTGTTAGTGAATATGGTAGAAGCTGGATTTAAAGGAGTGAAAACTGGAGAAGGTTTTTATCAATACACCAAGGGCAGCAAGGATATCGTTGTGGCGCCAAGATTCATCAAATAATTACTCTTAAATGCATCTCGCAGTATCTGGAAATATCGGAAGTGGTAAAACCACGCTCACAGAAAAACTAGCTAAACACTATGGCTGGAAGGCTGAATTTGAAGCTGTAGACAATAACCCATATCTTGCTGACTTCTATGAAGATATGCAACGATGGGCTTTTCACCTTCAGGTGTATTTTCTCAACTCTCGTTTCAACCAACTTAAGAAAATCCAAGAAAGCAGTGCCTCCACTATTCAGGATCGTACGATCTATGAGGATGCCTATATTTTTGCAGCAAATCTGTATAAAAGTAAGCTTTTGACTGAGCGGGATTATTGGAACTACAAGGAGTTGTTCGATAGCATGATCTCACATGTTAAGGCACCTGATTTATTGATCTACCTTAAGGCTGACATCCCAAAGCTTGTTGGTCAGATAGAAAAGCGAGGAAGAAGCTATGAGACCACCATGCGAATTGATTACCTCAAGCACCTCAATGAACACTATGAAGAATGGATTGCAAATTATAAGGAAGGCAAACTTCTTATCATCGACGTCAATCATCTTGATTTTGTCGAGCGTCCGGAGGATTTTTCTTTTATAGTAGAGAAAATCGAGCGTGAAATGTTTGGGCTTTTTGCCTAGAATTCTTACTAGTTATCCAGCTTCCGCATCAGCCAGTTGAAAATCATCACTTGTTGTTCTTCTTTAGGATTGACCAGCAACTGATCTAATCGCTTTAGAGAACCTCCAGTCATTAGAGTTTCATAGGGATAAAGTCGAAAAATTTTATATCCATGAATCCGTGATTGGAGGTCCATCTGGGCATCATTATAGGCCGTAAGCTTCCAGCCCGGACTTCCGTTTTGGGTAAAATCAGCAGGTTCGGAGGCTTTTCCAAAACTACTTTTTGCAAAGGGCGAACCGTTCCAGATCCGCTCTTGCATCCCGGCTTTTAGACATTCTTTTTCGAAAGTTCTGCAAACTCGTTTAACTCCTTCTGTAAATTGGAAATTGAAATCAGAATATAAATCTGATCGTAGGCTGATTAAGCGATATCGGTTAAAATGTAATTCATCATCCCAAATGATCAAGTTTCTTTTGATTTTGAAATCGAATTTCAGCTTTTGCAACAAAGGTAATTCCCCTTGCCCACCTAAATCTTCATAGATTTCAGTGAGCCAAGTTTTGCCTTTTGTATCTAAAAAAGATGGATTGACCTCCAACTCAAACTCTGGCTCATAATCAACTCCACCTTCCCGAAGGATCAGGTCAAGTTGGCGAGTCATCAAATTATCCATGATTTAGGTGTTTTCTCTCAGGATATCCCAAGTATGGTCAGCAAGTAATTTGATTTCCGCAATAAATTCCGCCCAATCTTTTTTCCTTCCCCACTCTTCAGGAGCGATCATGCTTAAAAAATCTGTTCCATCTGACTTTTGATACAAAAAATAGGTGTGATTGATCAGCGGCTCAAAAGAAATAGATGCACCATAAATACGTTCAGAAACCTCCACACGAGACTGGATTTTCTTGGCTTGATCAGCCAGTAATTGCATCTGCTGATAGATTTGGGACATCTGCATGTCAGTCTGACTATGCATCGCCGCCACTGCTCTACCTGTAATCTTCCCTTTGTCCTCAGGTTTGATAATCGCACTCCCCGAGTGATGCGCATAAGGCAACATACCTGGATTTTCAGTGGTTTTATCTTTCATTCGCTCCAAATCGAGCTTATCTACATCTATTTTTTTACCTGTCATGATTATTTGTCGCCTTCTCCTGTGCTAATTCTTTCCTTTAGATTCCCTTTGGATCCAGGAAATGTTGTCCTCTGGGAAATATCGTAGCCGATCCAACACATGATTAACATGAAAATCACAAAAAGGATAAGAAAAATCTTTTTATTTTTCTGCATGAAGATTTTGGTTCAATTGTAACTTTTACAAAATTACGTATTCCGGGGAAAGGATTGGGTATTTTGATTCGATTATGTATCTCCTAGGATAGAAAATGATACTTTTTGAAAAATGTTTTAATTTTATCCAAAAGCTACTCTCTATTTTTACCAAGTTTTAAGATTTATGTATCAACTCATCAGTGAGCAGTCTATTTATCAATACTTTGGAGACGACGATCCAGATTTAATTAAATCTATGATCCAGATTATTTTGACTTCAAATATTCACGACCTTAAGGAACTTCCTCAATTCTATGAATCAAATGATTTTGTGACAATCAAAAAGCGAATCCATAAGGCTAAACCAAGCATGAGTTACATTGGAGCTCAAAGCACAAGGAAACTAATCGAAAGGATTGAAGAAAACGTGGAAGATTCATTAGCACTCAATGAACAACTTCAATCTAACCTATCCAAAATCGAAGAAGAACTTCACGACTTCCTCAAATCTGTTTAACTAATTTCCAAATAACCCCTTTATTCCATGCGGCAAAAACTACTATTTCTGCCAATTCTATTTCTGTGTTTCACAGCTGCTTTCTCTCAAACTCCCCTAAGCGTAGAATACATTATGCGGGATCCAGCTTGGATGGGAACTTTCCCTTCTGGAGCACGATGGGGTGAAGATTCACAGCAGATTTACTTCGAATACAATCGTGACAAAGACCCATCAGATTCCCTTTACAAAATCGCAATTTCCAATTTAAATGTAATATCGAAAGTCCACTGGCCAGAAGAAAAAGCCCTTCGAAATACCTCAAGAAATTTCAATCAAGACAAAACACTCCGACTTATTAAAGAAGAGAATCAATTACTTCTTGAGGAGGTGAAAACAGGCAAAACCCAAGTGATTTTAGATTGGTTTGATAATTTTTCTAATCCAACTTTTTTAGCAAATGAAAAAAAAGTAGCCTTTAACTTCTCCAACAACATCTATGTAGTCGATATAGAAACTAAAGCAGTCCAGAAAGTCACGAATATCTCCAACAGCTCCGAACCTTCAAAAAAAGCTAGCTCGGATAATAAATCTGAAAACATGGGTTTTGTCAAGGAAGAAAACCTGGCTTTACTCCAAGTAATTTCCCAGCGTGAAAAAAAATCTGAAGAATCGAAAGCATATAGAGAATCTATTGCTGAAAAAGGGGAAGAAAAATTCATGTACTATACTTCTGGAAAAAATCCTTCAAGCCTTCAACTTTCACCTGATGGAAGATTTGCAACCTTTGCATATTACAAGACTGAAAGCAACAAAGGCACCAAAGTCCCAGATTACGTGGCTGCATCAGGATACACCGAAGACTTAAATGCAAGACCTAAAGTTGGCACTAAGCCGACCACCTCAGAAATAGGGATTTATGATTTACAGAGAGATACAGTCTATTTTATCTCAACAACTGACCTTCCGGGAATTAAAGACTTACCTGATTATACCAAAGACTATCCAGATAAAACTTGGGAAGAGAAAGATAGGGAGGTCGCATTGGCAGGTCCATTTTTTTCTCCCGATGGCAGAAATGCCATTCTCCAAGTGAAATCCTATGACAATAAGGATAGATGGATTACAAGTATTGATATGGAGACTGGTGCCCTTAAAGTTCTTGATCGGCAACGTGATGAAGCTTGGATCGGTGGACCGGGAATAGGTTGGACTTTTTCTCCTGGTACATTCGGATGGTTACCGGACAATCGTCACATCTACTTCCAATCCGAAGAGACCGGTTACTCCCACCTTTATTTATTGGATATCAATTCAGGCGAAAAAATGGCCCTGACTAGTGGTAATTATGAGGTTTTTGATCCATTTATTTCCAAGGATAAAAAGTATTGGTATTTGACCACTTCAGAAGTTGATCCTGGTGAAAGACATTTTTACAAGATGCCTTTAATGGGTGGAAAGATGGAAAAACTTACAAGCATGACTGGGAATAATGAGGTTAGTCTTTCTCCAGATGAGAAAAAACTTGCTATCCTCTACTCCTTCAGCAACCAACCAACTGAGCTTTTTATTCAGGATAATAAAGTAGGTTCAAAGGCAGTTCAACTTACTTACGGGCAAAGTGAAGAATTCAAATCATACAATTGGCGGGCACCGGAGATTATCCGTTTTGATGCCGAAGATGGAGCAAAAGTTCCTGCCAGGCTTTACGCTCCAGATCCAGAAAAGAAAAATGGTGCTGCGGTGATCTTTGTCCACGGTGCTGGTTATTTACAAAATGCTCATAAATGGTGGAGTAGCTACTTTAGAGAGTACATGTTTCACAACTTACTCACTGATCTGGGCTATACCGTTTTGGACATTGATTACCGTGCCTCGGCAGGATATGGAAGAGACTGGCGAACTGGAATCTATCGACATATGGGAGGCAAAGATCTATCAGATCAAGTTGATGGAGCCAAGTACCTAGTCGATTCTCAAGGAGTAGATGCAGATCGAATCGGAATCTATGGCGGAAGTTACGGTGGATTTATCACGCTTATGGCCCTATTCAATGAGCCTGATGTATTTAAGTCTGGAGCTGCTCTGCGGTCTGTAACTGATTGGGCACATTACAATCATGGCTACACTGCTAATATTTTGAACACTCCTGAGGAAGATCCAATCGCCTACCGTCGCTCCTCCCCGATTTATTTTGCGGAAGGTCTTAAAGGAAATCTACTCATGGCGCATGGAATGGTCGATGTCAATGTACATTTTCAAGATGTAGTCCGGCTTTCTCAGCGATTAATTGAACTTGAAAAAGACAATTGGGAGATGGCTATTTATCCCGTGGAAGATCATGGTTTCGTAGAACCTAGCTCTTGGACCGATGAATACAAGCGGATTCTGAAACTATTCAACAGCACCCTACTCGATTAAAATGAATCATAAAATCAGCAACTTTAAAATACTAAGCCTTACTGTAGCCTTGGTATTTTCTCTTTTCTCCTGCACAAAAAAAGAAACTGAAACTTCCGGAAAACAAGGAGAAATTGCCGAAAAGGCAATGGTCGTTTCTGCTCGTGAAGAAGCATCCAAAATAGGCCTTGAGATAATTCAGCGAGGAGGAAATGCTTTTGATGCAATGATGGCAACCGAAATGGCATTAGCTGTCACCTATCCTTTTGCAGGAAATCTAGGCGGAGGAGGATTTATGGTCTATCGAATGGCAGACGGAACTGTAGGCTCAATTGATTATCGGGAAAAAGCTCCATCTGCTGCATATCGGGATATGTATCTGGATGAAAATGGCGAAATAATCCCTGAGTTGAGTACAAAGGGTGCAATGGCATCAGGTGTACCAGGAACAATTGCAGGGATCTTTGAAGCTCAATCAAAATTTGGAAAACTAACCCCAGCTGAAATCTTACAACCTGTCATAGATTTGGCAGAAAGAGGTTTTGTTGTATCCAGCAGGCAAGCTGAGCGATTAAGGCAACTTCAAGAAACCTTTATTGAGGTAAATGGACCGGAAACTTTTTTTGGCCAAGAAATCAAAGGCGGAGACACCTTAAAAATTCCAGTATTGGCAGCTACCCTGAGAAGAATCGCCGCTAATGGCAGAGATGAATTTTACAAAGGGGAAACTGCAAAAATCCTTGCCGCCCACATGCAATCTAAAGGTGGAATCATCACTGAATCTGATTTGGCTGATTATGAAGCAGTTTGGAGAGATCCGATTGTATTTCCTTACAAGGATCTGAAAATCATTTCAATGGCACCCCCAAGTAGTGGTGGTGTGACTATCGCACAGATATTTGGTATGATTGAACCTTATTCGATCGGTCAATATCCTTTTCATAGTCCTGAGCATATTCAGTTACTAGTAGAAGCTGAGCGTAGAGCTTATGCGGATCGCAATTTCTTTTTAGGAGATCCTGACTTCGTAGAAATTCCTATCGCTGAATTGACAGCGGGGGAATATCTAAAATCTCGTATGGAAAGTTTCAATTTGGAAAAAGCAACCAAATCTGAGGACATCGCAGCTGGAGAAATAGCTTTCGCAGAAAGTATGGAAACTACTCACTATTCGATAGTAGATGCTGATGGAAACGCAATTTCTGTCACCACTACGCTTAATGGTGCCTATGGCAGCAAACTTTTCGTGGATGAGCTAGGCTTCTTTATGAATAATGAGATGGATGACTTTAGTTCTAAAGCAGGTGTGCCAAACATGTTTGGTTTGATTGGAGCTGAGGCTAACAGCATTGCAGCTGGAAAACGTATGCTAAGCTCTATGACTCCGACCATCGTAGAAAGAGACGGCAAACTTTGGATGGTAGTGGGAACTCCTGGTGGATCGACCATTATAACTTCTGTTGTCCAGACAATTTTAAATGTCTATGAATTCAATATGGGAATGCAAGAGGCTGTAGAAGCTCCTCGTTTTCATCATCAATGGCTTCCGGACTTGGTGAGCTTTGAGCCGAATTCCTTTGATTCGCTTTTGATCTCCAATTTAAAATCGAAGGGATACCAAATCATGGAAAATAATAACCCAATCATAGGAAAAGTGGATGCGATCCTAGTTTTACCAAGTGGCAAACTCGAAGGCGGAGCAGATCCAAGAGGTGATGACAAAGCGGTTGGATTTTGATAATAAAAGAAAATCCGGGCAAATCAGTCCGGATTTTTCTTTTTAATTATTATTCCCAATTTAATTCCAGCCAACAATTGGATATGAATCCAAGAAGTCAATACTGATTAAACACCTCCTAAAAGGCAGTTATATCCAATTCATAAGTCTGAAATATGGCAGAAGGGATGTTTTGAAACCTGTATTATTTGTAAGCAGTAATCAATTTTTTTCAAAAGCTTACATGAAACTTTGAATTTAATTGATGCTTACTCGAAAAAAAACAAAAAAAAACCTGCCGAAGCAGGTTTTCATTTTTTCACGAAGTGAAATTAATTCGGTAAAAGTACAGCGTCAATTACGTGAACAACACCGTTAGTGCCTGCAAGATCTGCAGCTACAACTTTTGCTCCATTGATCATAACTACTCCATCTTTAATAGATACAGTTAGCGTCTGACCATTAAGCGTAGTTACTACTTGTCCATCAGATAGATCTCCAGACATTACGTTACCAGCTACTACATGGTAAGTTAGAATGCCTGTCAATTGATCTTTGTTTTCAGGCTTTAATAGTGTATCTACAGTTCCTTCAGGAAGTGCTGCAAAAGCAGCATTAGTAGGAGCAAAAACTGTAAATGGACCATCACCAGAAAGAGTTTCTACTAATCCTGCTGCCTGAACTGCTGCAACCAATGTAGTATGATCCGGAGAACCTACCGCGATATCAACAACAGTATTTGGAACTTCCTCTACTACTGTTTCTTCAACAACTACGGTCTCTGTTTCTTCAGTTGGTTTGCTTTCACAACTCATCACAAAACTAGTCGCTGCTGCAGCAAGTGCCAGTGATAATAATCTTAAATTTTTCATTTTTTTGGTTTCTTTTTTTTGATGTGTCTATGTATAACAAACAGGAGGTGGATAAGTTTTTCATTTTTAAAAAATTTCTTTAAATGATTTAGCATTCAAGCAAGATCAATAAGTAAGGATTCAATTATTGAGATACTGCAATTCTATTTTACGTGCAACTTGCGATAAGTTAGGATACCTCGATTTCTTGAGTTTTTTTTGCAATATAGGTCTGCAAAAAAAACTCAATGCTTCAAATCTTTAAAAGTGCTTCTCTATTTCCAGATAAAATAGCCATAATTGATTCCAACGGTTCTTACACCTTTTCTCAACTTTTATCCAAGAGCCAAACAATAGCAAACCATCTATTGGCCGGCAAAAATGATTTGAATGCATCAAGAGTTGCGTTTATGGTTTCTCCCGGATTTGATTATGTCGCCACCCAATGGGCTATCTGGCAAGCTGGAGGTATTGCAGTTCCACTCTGTATTTCTTATCCATTCCCATCATTAAAGTATGTATTGGATGATACGCAAGCTGAATACGTCATTGCAGGTACAGAATATTTGGAAGTCCTAGCTCCAATTCGCGATAGTGCTGAAATTCGGTTTTTTAAATTATCAGATTTCAATTCAATTGTTGAAGATTTTACGCATCCTAAAATAGATTCGAACCGTGGGGCGATGATTCTTTATACATCAGGTACGACTAGCCTACCAAAAGGAGTCTTGACTACACACGCTAATATTGAATCTCAAATCAGCACTTTGGTGGAAGCTTGGAAATGGAAAGAAACTGACCATACTCTATGCCTTCTCCCTTTACACCATGTACACGGAATTATCAATGTGGTATCTTCGGCACTTTGGTCGGGAGCATGTGTGCAATTTTTAAATCCCTTTGATGCTGAGAAGGTTTTTGAGATTTTCGAGGAAGGAAAAGTAAATGTATTCATGGCCGTCCCTACGATTTACTTCAAATTAATGACAGCTTTTGAAGGCTTTCCCGAAGAGCGGAAAAAGAAAATCACTGGGTTATTAAAGCAATTTAGGTTGATGATTTCTGGCTCTGCTGCGCTTCCTGTATCGGTGATGCGTCAGTGGGAGAAAATTTCAAATCACTACCTTTTGGAGCGGTATGGAATGACCGAGATCGGAATGGCAATCAGTAATCCATATGAAGGAGAACGAAGGGCTGGGTACATCGGACATGCCTTGCCTAAAGTTGAAGTCAGGTTGGTGGATGAGCATCAGGAAATAGTACTTCCAGGTCATCCCGGTGAAATTCAGGTGAAAGGGCCTTCGGTTTTCAAGGAATATTGGATGAAGCCTGAGGCAACGCAAAAGAGCTTCACAAAAGATGGATGGTTCAAAACAGGTGATATTGCAGTTTTAGAGGAAGGTTATTATCGGATTCTTGGAAGAGATTCAATAGACATCATCAAGTCAGGAGGTTATAAAATCTCTGCTTTGGAAATTGAGGAAGTCCTTCGTACTTATCCCTTAATAAGTGATTGCGGAGTCGTTGGAATCCCATCTGAAGAATGGGGGGAAATCGTCGTAGCCGCTTTGGTATGTGATCCTGAGTTAGATTCAAATCAATTAACTATCTGGCTCAAAGAACGAATGCCAGGCTATAAAATCCCAAGAAAAATAATTACCATTTCCGATTTGCCTCGAAACGCAATGGGAAAAGTGACCAAGAATGAACTGAAAAAACTCTTTTAAAATGATATACGGAATAGCAATTCTAGCCTTCTCTTTTTTGGCTGGGCAATGGATGGGAACACTACTTGGCCATTGGATCGGAATTGATTCCAATGTAGGCGGAGTCGGTTTTGCCATGATTATTTTGATTCTGACCAAAGAAGGTTTTCACCGAAAAGGCTGGTTCAAGTCAGAAATGGAATATGGCGTGGATTTTTGGGGAAAACTCTACATACCTGTAGTAGTAGCCATGGCAGCAAGCCTTAATGTAAAAGCAGCAGTTACCAGTGGAAGCCTGGCAATAGCAGCTGGAGCTATCCCTGTTATCATCTGTTTTTTCGTATTCCCTTACCTCACGAAAGGCCTTAAAGCTTCCTGACATGTCCGAATTAATTCAGGTAATTGATTCGTATGGATTGATTGTAGCTTTTCTGGTAGTTGGGGTTATTATGTTTTTCTCTGAAATCATTTCAAGGAAAATCTTCCGCTCAAAAATTCCAGGTTCGGCCATTTCCATCTTCCTAGGCTTAGTTTTAGGCTATATCGGTGGGGTCTTTGGAGATGGCGAAAAAGGCCTTTCGGACATCCCAATTTTCAAAGGAGTAGGTTTCATGGGCGGCGGAATGTTCCGAGATTTCACCATTGTAGCTACGGCCATCAGTGCAAGTTTCCTTCTAATAAAAAAATCAGGTTTGGCAGGAATGATCTCTCTTTTCTTAGGTCTAATTATCTTTTTCACGGTTGGTGTGGCTTTAGGTTGGGCTTGGGGCTTTAGAGATGCTGTAACGCTTACCACAATAGGCGCCGGTGCCTGTACTTATATTATTGGCCCAGTGACAGGAGCTGCTATTGGAGCTAGTTCAGATATTATTGCATTGAGTATAGGAATCGGAGTTGTGAAGACGATTACCGTCACCATCCTCACTCCTATTTTAGCGAAGCGAATTGGATTAGATTCTGAAGGTGCAGCTATGAGCTATGGTGGATTGATGGGGACAACCAGCGGGGTAGCTGCAGGATTGGCTGCTACAGATCCTAAACTTGTCCCTTATGGCGCCGTAACGGCAACTTTCTATTCCGGTCTTGGCTGCCTGATTTGCCCTTCGGTGTTTTACTTGATATTAAATTACTTTTTATAAATTTTCCCAAAACCCAGATTGTCTCTATTAAGCCAATTTTTTATGTACCTCCGCTTATCCGTCAATAAAGGTCTTAAAGCAGCAAATAATAAGTTAAACGCTAGATTTTAGGCCGCTTTCGTCACCTATCATCAGTCTTCCATCTGGAAAAACAAAGAAAATAAACCTGCTGGCATCATTGCGGATAATCATATTTTTTATTGAATCTAATCCATTCATCAAGCAAACATTGCCTTTTGGTGGAAAATGCCTGATCTTAAAGCGCTTTTAACCTTAAAACCCAAAATCATGAAAAATCAACGTAGAGACTTTCTAAAAAAGGCCTCTGGAAGTCTTGCTTTGGCCTCAATTGGTGCGGGGATCACAACCTCGGCTTCAGCGAAATCTATAGAACTCCAATCTCAAATCAAGACCTCCGCCAACGATAAAATCCTTATTGGACTAATCGGTGCTGGAATCATCGGTCATTACGATACTGACACCGCATTATTAGTAGAAGGTGTAGAATTGGTTGCTGCCTGCGATCTGTATCAAGGTCGAATTGAATATGCAAAGGAAAAATGGGGCAAAGACCTATTTACTACCATGGATTACCGAGAGCTGCTTGCACGTCCGGATATCGATGCAGTATTGATTTGCACTCCAGATCACTGGCATCAACGAATCGCTATTGATGCGATGAAAGCCGGAAAGCATGTCTATTGCGAAAAACCGATGGTACAGCGAATAGAAGACGGACAAGCAATCATCGACACACAAAAAGCTACCGGAAAAGTATTTCAAGTAGGAAGTCAGCGAGCAAGTTCGGTTGCAATTTTGGAAGCAAAAAAAGTCTTACAATCCGGCGCAATCGGAGACTTGACTTTCATTTCTGCCTATTGTGATCGAACGGATTCAAATGGAGCTTGGAATTATTCAATACCAACAGACGCTAGTCCTGAGACAGTAGATTTTGACACCTTTTTGGGCTACGCTCCAAAGATTCCTTTTGATGCCAAGCGCTTTTTCAGATGGAGAAATTACAAAGAGTATGGCACTGGAGCAGCTGGTGATTTGATCGTTCATCTACTCACATCTGTCCATACAATCACGGATTCTCATGGTCCAACAAAAATATTCAGCGCAGGTGATTTGAAATATTGGAAAGATGGTCGTGACGCCTACGATGTCATCAATGCCATTATGACCTATCCAAAAAATGAAAGGCATGACTCCTTTCAGGTCACTACTAGAGTCAATCTTTGCGATGGAGAAGGAAAAGGTGAGTTTGGAATGAAATTCGTCGGAACTGATGGGGTAATCACGATTGGTTGGAATGATTTCACCGTAAAAACCCTAAAAAGAAATCCAATTCCAGGATATGGTGGATATGATTCCTTTACGAGTTTCTCTGCCAAAGAAAAGAAGGATTTTGAAAAGTGGTATAAGGAAACTTACGGTACGAGTAAAGGTGGTGGTTATTCCCAAAACGAACCAACTTCCTTTGAAGCTCCAAAGGGTTACGATGATAGATTAGACCACTTTATCGTTTTCTTCAATGGAATTCGTGAAGGATCTCCAATCTTAGAAGATGCCTCCTTTGGACTTCGAACAGCAGCCCCTTCCCTAGCTTGCAATATGAGCATCGCACAGGAAAAACCGATTCTTTGGGATCCGGAAGGAATGAAGCTGATTTAATTAGAAAAAATGGAAATTCGGCCAACTTGATTCAATTCAGATTGGCCGAACTTTTTATCAGGTTTAGCGGGTTTGATAACTAGCTATTCGAAATAAAATGTCTCAAGAAATTCATATCAAAAACATGGTCTGCCTGCGCTGCATTGCTGCTGTGGTAGACATTTTGGATGAGTGTAATTTATCTTATGGAAACTGAAACTCAGCAGATCACCAAACGAACTTTTCCAGTCACAGGCATGACCTGTGCAGCTTGTGCTTCCAGCGTAGAGACGATTCTTCAATATACGGATGGAGTGAAATCAGCAAATGTGAACTTTGCGACCAACACTGTTCAGGTGGAATATTCTGATGAAATCAAGGCTGATGACCTAAATAATGCTTTAACAGCAATTGGTTATGGTCTGATTATTTCCGATGAAAACACTTCCAAAGTAGTAGCCGAAGCCCAAGCAGAGGAATATCAAAAAATCAAACTCCGCACGATTTGGTCAGCTATTCTGACTGTGCCAGTGGTTGTGTTTGGAATGTTTTTTATGGATTGGGAACCCGGAAGATGGATTTCCTTGGTTTTGACGATACCAGTTTTATTCTATTTCGGTCAGTCTTTTTTTATAGGTGCATGGAAGCAAGCTAAGTTTCGAAAGGCCAATATGGATACTTTGGTCGCGCTGAGTACAGGAATCGCATTCTTATTTAGTTTAGCAAATACCCTATTTCCTGAATTTTGGCTTTCAAGAGGTGTACAACCTCACGTGTATTATGAAGCGGCTACGGTAATTATCACTTTTATCACCTTAGGAAAACTGCTGGAAGCTCGTGCAAAATCGAATACTACCACAGCTCTGAAAAAGTTGATGGGGCTTCAGCCAAAAACCCTAAAAGCCAAAATTGATGGCAAGGAGCAGGAAATTCCGATCGAAGCTGTGCAAAAAGGCTATGAAATCATTGTGCGACCGGGAGAAAAAATCCCTGTTGATGGAAAGGTAATTTCCGGTCATTCCTTCGTGGATGAAAGTATGATTTCCGGAGAACCTTTGGCAGTCGAAAAGAAAGAAGGTGAAGTTGTATTTGCCGGAACAGTCAATCAGAAGGGCAGTTTTAGATTTATCGCAGAAAAAGTAGGTAGCGAAACCCTCCTATCTCAAATTATTCAGCGCGTACAGGAAGCTCAGGGAAGTAAAGCTCCTGTTCAGAAACTCGTAGACAAGATTGCTGGAATCTTTGTCCCGGTGGTAATCTCAATTTCCATCCTGACTTTCGCAGTATGGATGCTAGTGGGTGGTGAGGATGCATTCACACATGCTTTGATGAATTCAATTGCTGTTCTGGTCATAGCTTGTCCCTGTGCCTTGGGATTGGCTACGCCAACAGCGATTATGGTTGGAGTAGGAAAAGGAGCTGAAAATAATATCCTGATCAAGGATGCGGAAAGTCTGGAATTAGCACATAAAGTCAACGTGGTGATCTTGGATAAGACAGGGACAATTACCTCTGGTAAAACCAGTGTAACCAATCTGGAATGGACAACAGAAAGTGGAGAAGAGGATTTTGCGCCTATTTTGCTGGCTATTGAATCGGCTTCAGAGCACCCACTTGCTGAAGCGGTCGTTAAAACATTAACCGAGAAAAAAATCAGTCCGGCTACGATTCAGAGTTTTCAAAGCATCCCTGGAAATGGTGTAGAGGCTAAGTCGATATCAGGGGATCAATACTATGTTGGTAACCAAAAATTACTTTCCGGTAAAGGGATTGAATTAGATTCAGAATCCCTACGCATAGCTGAGACTTGGAGAAATAAAGCCAAAACAGTGGTTTTCTTTGCTGATGAATCAAAAGTGCTTGCTGTAATTGCCATCGCAGATACGATCAAACCAAGTTCAAAAGCTGCTATTGCAAGCTTGAAAAAAGAAGGAATTGAAGTTTATATGCTTACCGGAGATAATTCCCAAACTGCAAAAGCTGTAGCAGATCAAGTAGGATTGACAGATTTCAAAGCCGAGGTTTTACCTTCTGATAAATCTGAATTCATCAAGAAATTGCAGGCAGAGGGAAAGATCGTTGCAATGGTTGGGGATGGAATCAATGATTCTGAAGCTTTGGCACAAGCAGATGTCAGTATTGCTATGGGGCATGGATCTGATATTGCGATGGATGTCGCCAAGATGACGATCATCTCTTCCGATCTTCAGGTAATCCCAAAGGCGTTCAACCTCTCTAAACTGACTGTAAACGGAATCCATCAGAATCTTTTCTGGGCCTTTACCTATAACCTTATTGGTATTCCAATCGCTGCCGGAATCCTTTATCCGATCAACGGTTTCCTGTTGGATCCCATGATCGCCGGTGGCGCAATGGCTTTAAGTTCTGTGTCAGTAGTATTGAATAGTCTTCGTTTGAAGGGAAAAACCTTATAATTGATAATTTTAAATACGCTTCGCGAAATACTAAAATGAAATACGCTTTGCGAAATACTGGAATGAAATACGCTTCGCGAAATACTAAAATGAAATACGCTGCGCGAAATAGACTAAGTGATATACGCTTCGCGAAATAGGGTCTAAGCAATTTTTGGGGTTTTCTATTTCAACTCCTAAGGAGTTTTATTTCGATCGTATTTCTACAGTATTTCAATCTTATTTCTACTTATCACCTTAAAACCTTTCAACTTTACAACCTTAGAAACCAAACATGAAATCGAGCATGACTAAAAAGTCACACACTGGGATGATTATAAGCCTTGAGAGATTCCATATGACCGTTGAAAAACAAATTATAAACAGATGAAAACACAAAAATTCAAAACCAACATCAACTGCGGCAATTGCCTAGCAAAGGTCACTCCTATTCTCAATGCCGAGCCACGGGTCAAATCCTGGGAAGTAGATTTGAAAAGTGAAGATCGAATTCTAACTATAGAATCCGAAGACATGAGTGCTGAAGATGTATTCAAAACTGTAATCAAAGCTGGTTTTATCGCTAAACCAGAGTAGTTTTGAGCAAATTTCACCTATGAAAGCGCCACTCTTTTTCTTCTTGATCCTTTTCTCAGGACAAGTTCTAGCCCAGTCTTTGCCGCTTTTACCAGTGGTTCGATCTGAGATCAAAGGCATTAATATCTATGGCAAGCCGGTTGATCAGCAGACCCGCTGTCAGCATTGGCATTCGGATTTGGATATTATCGCAATCAAATTTCATTGCTGCGATAAGTATTATCCTTGCTTCAGTTGTCATGAGGAAACAGCCGATCATCAGCCTTCCGTCTGGCCAAAAGCTGAATTTGATACCAAAGCGATCCTTTGTGGGGTATGTGGAACAGAGTTGAGCATTACAGACTATCAGAACTCTAACAATACTTGTCCAAATTGTAAATCTGCTTTCAATCCCGGATGTAGCAAACATTACCACTTGTATTTTGAAACAGAAGTGCAGTTGCCAGTCAACAGTCCACAGACGATAGTCGACAGCCATTTGAAATTAGTTCAAGGGACTGAAGTTGGTAAAAATTAGAAATGATTCAGATTGAAATGTTCTCACTCGTAAAGGCATGCTAGTAGGTTGTGGATCGTGGTCTGTTGACATTTCATCTACCAATCGACATCGGACATCTAGCACCAAACATTCCATATCCAACTCTTTCCCAATAATTCCGTAAGTTTGAACTGTTGAAAAAGATTCTTTCCATAGCGTTTTCTCTTCTGATCCTCCTCAGCAATGTTGGATTAGCCAAAACTATTCATCTCTGCATGGGTACTGAGATGGAGAGCGCAATTGGATTTTCAACCACTGAGATCGAGTGCGAGATGGCTAAAAAGAAGCCTAACTGTCATTCTGAACCAGAATCTTCTTCGCACGAAGAAAATGATTGCTGTGATGAGCAGTTTGAGTTATTGGTTTTAGACCAAGATCTTCAGAAGGCTCAAATAGCCTTGGATTACTCACCTGAGTTTGTGGTTTCTCTGGTTTATACCTTCTTGGGTATTTCTTTTTTCCCAATTGAAAACCATACTAATTACCAAGATTACCCTCCCCCTATTCTGAGGCAAGACCTCCAAGTACTTCACCAATCCTTCTTAATTTAATCTTTCCGGTAGCCCAATTCAGCTGAGTTGGGAGAATAAGCTTTTGCCTGTTTGGGCAAAGGATTCTTTCTATTTCGTTTACCGGATCTGATTATGCTAAATAAAATCATCAAGTTTTTTCTTGAAAACAAACTAGTCACTGTACTCTTACTCCTGCTTATCATAGCTTGGGGAGTAGTGACAGCTCCATTCAATTGGGATACAGGATTTCTCCCAAGAGATCCTGTGCCAGTGGATGCCATTCCCGATATCGGAGAAAATCAACAAATCGTCTTTACAGAATGGATGGGACGATCCCCACAGGATGTGGAAGATCAAATTACCTATCCACTCACCACTTCGCTTTTGGGTTTGCCAGGGGTGAAAAGTGTCAGAAGTAGTTCGGCATTTGGCTTCTCCAGTATCTACATCATTTTTGATGAGGACACCGAATTCTACTGGAGCCGATCTCGGGTGCTTGAAAAGCTCAATTCCCTCCCATCAGGATTATTACCGGAAGATGTGCAACCCAAACTCGGACCAGATGCCACCGCGCTTGGTCAGGTATTTTGGTACACACTGGAAGGTAGGGATGCAGATGGAAATCCTGCTGGAGGCTGGGATTTGCATGAATTGAGAACGATTCAGGATTACTATGTTCGTTATTCTTTGACAGCTGTTGAAGGTGTCTCTGAGGTAGCTTCGGTCGGTGGTTATGTCAAGGAATACCAAGTGGACGTAGATCCTGCTGCTTTGAAAGCAAATGGAGTAACTCTGATGGATGTGATGCAGGCGGTTCGAAAAAGTAATCTGGACGTCAGTGCCAATACCATCGAAGTCAATAGAGTAGATTACTTCGTGCGAGGTCTTGGCTATGTGGAAGAACTCTCGGATCTGGATATGGCCGTGGTCAAAGTCACCAACAATGTCCCGATTCGAATCAAGGATATCGCCAAAGTCAACATCGGTCCACAGGTCCGAAATATGGGCGGAATCTTGGATAAATCAGGCGCTGAAGCCGTGGGTGGAGTAGTCATCGCCAGATATGGAGACAATCCGCTGGCTGTAATTCAAGGTGTAAAAGCTGAAATCGAAAAACTTTCTGAAGGCTTACCTTCCAAAACCTTAGCAGATGGTCGGGTTTCAAAAGTTACCATCGTGCCTTTCTACGATAGATCTGGTTTGATTTTCGAAACACTTGGCACCCTTTACGAAGCCATTTCACTCCAAATCCTAATCACCATTATTGTGATCGTGGTAATGGTTTCGAATCTCCGAGCATCATTCCTGATTTCTGCGTTATTGCCTTTGGCAGTGCTGATGTGCTTCATCTTCATGAAATACTTCGGCGTGGATGCCAATATTGTAGCGCTTTCAGGTATCGCCATTGCGATTGGAACCATGGTGGATTTGGGAATAATTCTCAATGAGAATGTCCTCCGCCATTTGGAAGATGCTCCTGAAGGTCAGTCTAAATTGAAAACGATTTACTTGGCAACAACCGAAGTTGCCTCAGCTATTCTTACTGCGGTCAGTACGACTATTGTCAGCTTTCTACCTGTATTCACACTTCAAGCTGCCGAAGGAAAGCTCTTTGGACCTTTGGCTTACACCAAATCTTTTGCACTGATTTCAGCATTGATCTTTACATTATTGATCATGCCGGCCTTTTCACATTGGATTTTTTCCCTGAAAAGTGCCAGTAAACAAAGAAGCCTTTACTTGAACATCGCCTTGGTAGTTCTTGGCCCAATCATCGCTTTTACAGTTTGGGCATGGGCTGGCTGGGTTTTGTTTGCCTTTGGCGTAGCTAATTTGCTGATCAACTATTATCCAGAGCGGGTTGGGAAATATCAGGATTATATCCGCGTAGGCATCACAGTGATTGCAATTTCCTGGTTGCTGACTATTAAATGGCTCCCTCTAGGTGTTTCCAATAGCCTTTTTTCCAACTTCTTATTTATTGGATTAATCATCGGTTTAGTCTTAGGCGCCTTCACGATTTTTCTTCGCTACTATCCCCAAATCCTCCTTTGGTGCCTCAATAACAAAGGAAAATTCCTGATCCTTCCGATTGTTATTCTGCTTCTTGGGGTAAATGTCTGGCTTGGATTTGACCGAGTTTTCGGAGTAGTTTCAAATGCTTCAGATAAAATTGGCTGGAATCTTCGATCCACCAGCTTTTGGTCTGGCTTGAGCCATAGCTTCCCCGGCCTAGGGAAAGAATTTATGCCTTCGCTAAATGAAGGTTCTTTTCTCTTGATGCCGACGACTATGCCGCATTCCGGAATGGCGGAAAATCGGGAAGTCCTTCAAAAATTAGATATGCTGGTAACAGCAATTCCAGAAGTTGATTTGGTAGTAGGAAAGGCTGGCCGGGCAGAAACTGCCATTGATCCAGCACCGATTTCCATGTTTGAAAATACCATAAACTACAAATCTGAATACGCCACAGATGCTGACGGAAATAGACTTCGATATAAGGTCAATTCAGATGGTTTCTATGAATTGAAATCGGGTGATTTCTATGATCCAAGCCTGAATACGCCTAATAAAGTCAAGTCTTCCGACTTGATTCCAGATGACAATGGGGAATATTTTCGTCAGTGGCGATCTCAAATCAAATCTCCTGATGATATCTGGGAAGAAATTATCGGAGTCATCAATATCCCAGGAGTCACCTCTTCCCCTAAGCTTCAACCGATCGAGACAAGATTGGTGATGCTTCAAACTGGTATGCGAGCTCCGATGGGAATCAAAGTATATGGCCCTGATCTTCAAACCATCGAGGAATTTGGGATGAAGCTGGAAGGATACCTCAAGGAAGTTCCTTCAGTGAAGAAAGAGGCTGTCTTTGCCGATCGAATTGTAGGCAAACCTTACCTCGAACTCGATATCGATCGTGAGCAAATTTCCCGATACGGAATGAATGTCGTGGACGTGCAGGACTTTATCGAAACGGCAATCGGTGGCATGAAACTCAGTACGACTGTCGAAGGTCGAGAGCGATTCCCGATTCGTGTACGCTATGCACGTGAGTTCCGCGACGATCCTGCGGCAATCGCAAGCATCCAAGTACCGACACCACTTGGAAGCTATATTCCTTTGGGACAATTGGCCAATATCACCTATAGAGCAGGACCGGATATGATTCGGGCAGAAAATAGCTTTCTCGTGGGTTATGTGCTACTGGATAAAATGCCAGGATTTGCAGAGGTAACGGTCGTTGAGGATGCGCAGCGCTACCTGAAAAGTAAGATTGATTCCGGTGAATTGGTCGTGCCAGCTGGGGTTCGTTATGTCTTCTCGGGTTCCTATGAAAATCAATTACGTGCAGAGCAGCGATTGGCGATTGTTGTTCCACTCTGTCTGATCGCGATTTTCCTGATTCTCTATTTCCAGTTCAAATCCATTTCCACCACTGTATTTGTATTCTCAGGGATCGCAATGGCTTTTTCCGGAGGATTCTTGATGCTCTGGTTTTATGGACAGGATTGGTTTCTCAACTTCTCTTTTATGGGAACAGAGATGCGGGATCTCTTTCAGATGAAAACCTACAACTTGAGTGTGGCAGTTTGGGTAGGATTTATCGCCCTGTTCGGAATCGCTACGGATGATGGTGTGGTTGTCGCTTCTTATTTGAAGCAAAGCTTCGAATCCAATAGTCCCGAAACGGTGAAGGAGATCAGAGAAGCCGTCTTAGAAGCCGGTAAAAAGCGAGTGCTTCCTTGTCTGATGACCACCGCCACTACCCTACTGGCTTTGATCCCAGTACTCTCTTCCTCAGGTCGAGGTTCCGATATTATGATTCCTATGGCGATTCCTTCTTTTGGAGGAATGACCATCGAATTGATCACTCTTTTCCTTGTCCCAGTGCTCTATAGCTGGTGGGCTGAGCGGAAATTAAATAAGAAAAAAAATGACTAAGCTACTCTTAACCTTAGTGCTACTGGCTGGATTTGGGTCGGTTTCACTTGCGCAAAGTTTGGATGACTACCTCATCAAAGCTGCCGAAAATAATCCTGAGTTGAAGGCTGCTTACAATAACTACTTGGCTGCTTCAGAGCGGGGAAATCAAGTCAGTCTTCCTGATCCGGAACTTCAGGTTGGATTCTTCTTTCGTCCGATGGAGCGATTCATGGGAAATCAGCAGGCAGATATCCGACTGATGCAAATGTTTCCTTGGTTTGGAACGCTGAAAACACAAGAATCTGAAGCTAATCAAATGGCTTTGGCCCGATACCAGCTTTTCTTGAATGCTAAAAACAACTTGTTCTATCAATTTAGAATTGCCTGGTATGCCCTGGCAGAATTGCAGCAGGAAATCAGAATCACTGAAGAAAACCTGGAAATTCTTCGCAAATACGAGCGAATGGCTTTGATCCGCTTTGAAAGCGCATCTTCTTCGGCCGCCGGTCCAAATTCGACTCCAATGGCATCGTCCTCAAACTCCAGCGTTTCCGCAGGTGCAGGAGGAATGAATGCGATGAGCAATTCATCCCAAAGCATGTCAAGTTCAAGCAAAAGCTCGGGAATGTCAAGCCCTTCTGAGATGAGTGCCACTGGACCGGGAATGACGGATGTGCTTCGAATTCGAATGCAAATCAATGTGTTAGAAAATGATTTACAATTACTTGAAGCAAACAAACTCCCGCTTCAAGTGGAGCTGAATAAGCTGATGAATGGAGATCTAGACTCGGAAATCGCTAACCCTGAGCCCTTGTTGCCTTTCGAACTGAGTATCGACAAGCAACTTATCCTAGATAGTATCAGCGCAAACAATCCCATGCTCGCCATGTATGATGCTGAGCTGATGGCGTTGGAATCTCAAAAGGAAATGGCAAAACTTGATGGTAGACCCATGCTCGGAGCAGGAGTAAATTACATGCCTTTCAAACCTCGAATCGAAGATGGCATGTCCATGGGTGGTAATGATATGATCATGCCCATGGTGACTATGAGCCTTCCGATCTACCGAAAGAAAACCAATGCCAGGATCAAAGAAGCTGAACTGCTTCAGGAATCTGTTCGATTCAAAAAAGAAAACACCTTGAATCAATTGGAGATTGCTTGGTCAAAAGCGATCCGGGATTTTGAAGATGCGAATCGGAAAGTCACCCTCTATGACTCACAATTGGAACTGGCAAAGCAAAACTTAAGCTTACTACTCACCGCCTATGCCACCAATGGCCAAGATTTCGAAGAAGTACTTCGTGCCCAGCAATTAGTGTTGGATTATGAATTTTCGAAAATCGCTGCCATCACCAAACAACATAATGCGATAGCCATGCTGGATATGCTTTCAGCTGCTTCGCTTCACTCTTATTCTAATTAATCACATGGAAACTCAAACTAGAAAGTCATACCTATTTGGCGGATTGATCCTTTTAATCGGGATCAGCATCGGCTGGTTGATCAGTCCATCCGAACCAAAAGTTGCGGATGATGCACATGAGCATGGCGTGGAAGCTTTGGCAAATCAACTTTGGACTTGCTCTATGCATCCTCAGATTAAATTGAATGAGCCCGGAGATTGTCCTATTTGTGGGATGGATTTGATTCCGCTGGTTTCAGGAAACAGGTCTGGATCTTCCAACCCAATGGTTCATGAAATGACTCCGGAAGCCATTGCCATGGCAAATATCCAGACGACCATCGTAGGTGCAATGACCAGTGATGGAGAATTAAGCCTAACCGGAAAAATCGAAGCAGATGAGCGCCAAAACGCATCAGTAACTGCTAAGTTTCCCGGAAGAATTGAAAAGCTCTTTGTCAGCTTTACCGGAGAGAAAGTCAAGGTTGGACAGCGACTTGCCACCGTCTATTCTCCAGAATTAGTGACCGCTCAGAAAGAACTCTTGGAAGCAGCAAAGACCAAACAGACTTTCCCTGAACTGTATCAGGCAGCGCTGGAGAAACTCCGACTTTGGAAATTGACTGAGGCTCAAATTTCCAACATTGAAAATTCAGGGACAGCAATCACAGCTTTTGAGATCCTAGCCAGTCATAGCGGAATTGTCACCCAGCGGAATATTGCTGTTGGGGACTATGTCAATACCGGAACTGTGCTTTTCAATGTAGTTGACCTGGATAAAATCTGGGTTATGCTTGATGCCTACGAATCTGACTTGCCACTGGTCGCAGTCGGCAATCCGATTTCGTTCACGGCAGCAGGAATTCCAGGGCAAACTTTTACCGCAAAAGTCACTTACATCGATCCAATTATTAATCCCGCAACTCGTGCAGCATCGCTACGAGCAGAGCTGGCAAATCCGAACGGAAAGCTTTTGCCGGAAATGTTTGTTTCTGCAAAAGTGAAAACAAATTCCAAAGCACAGAACGCATCCATAGCAATTCCTCGAACTGCTTTGCTTTGGTCTGGTAAGCGTTCCATAGTCTATGTGAAAGTTCCCAATGCCGAATACCCTTCTTTTGAGATGCGGGAAATTACTATTGGCTCCAAAATTGGTGAAATGTACAGCGTAGAGGCTGGTTTGGAAGCCGGCGAAGAGATTGTTACCAATGGTGTATTTGCCATTGATGCAGCATCACAATTAGCGGGAGGTTATAGCATGATGAATCGCCCAGAGAACAAAAAGATAGAAGTTTCTACTATTTTCCAGTCTCAACTCACCCAGTTAACCGAGGAATATTTCAAAGTGAAAAACAGCTTGGTTAGTGATGATGCTTTAGCCACTCAAAAGGCAGCAGCTGCTGTACAAAGTAGCCTTTCTAAAGTGGATATGAGTTTGGTCAAAGGTCCTGCCCATGATCAATGGATGGTGATTCGAAGCGAAATCCAAAAAGCTGCAGGGATGATCACAAAGGAGTCTGAAATCGCAAATCAACGCCGGCATTTCTCTCCACTTTCCCAAGCATTTCTGGAGTTAACAGAGACTTTTGGATTGACAAAAGACAAGGTATATAAGGAATATTGCCCGATGGCTTTTGATGACAAAGGAGCTTATTGGCTTAGTGAATCTGAAGAAATTCGTAACCCCTACTTTGGAAAATCCATGTTGGCTTGCGGAGAAGTGACAGAGACATTTTTGCGGAAATAGGCAGTGGGCAGTGAGCAGTGGGCAGTAATCAGTTGGCAGTAAGCAGTGGCAGTAAGCAGTGGCAGAGGTCCAAATTATTTAAGTGAAGAATTTTCAATCTGCTTTCCATGCAAATTTCTAACTCTTGGGCTCACTGAGGTTTACCTTAGGAATTTATGCCGTTCGAACAAAGTAGGCGTTGAAAGTTGCATAATATTTCAGTGAATATCCATAAGATTGAAGGTATAAGATTACTTCATCCGACTTCAAAAAGTCAGGATCCAGAGAAAAAGAATGCATCTCAATGACAATAACTCTTGGTTGATATTGCTCTAAATCAATTGACTTCAAAACTTTGAAATCATAGCCTTCGACGTCAATAGAAAGCAGATGAATCGCTTGTCCTTTTGGTAAATTGCTATCCAAAATTTCATTCAGCGTTCTGGTTTTCAGGTTTTGTTTATCCCCAAATTCCCAACGCTTAGAGTTGTTAATCATGACCTCTTTACTGGCTGTACTAACCCTGTTTTCCTTTGAAATATAAAAAGTCACTTCCTCCACTTCGTCAGAGACGAGACTGCAAATAGAAATATCTCTTGTTCTGATTTTTTTGTGTTTATCGATCAATGATTTATTGCCATCAATGCAAATCCCCGAACCTCCATTCAAATAAAAAAGAAAAGTATTTGAGTCATGAATAGGGTCATTACAGCCCACATCTATGTAAAAAAGATCGTTATCACGGATATCACGGAGAAGCATATATAAGATCATATCCTCCCCGGTTTGTGAGAAAACAAACTTAGTCTTCAAGTTGAAAAGTCTTCTAAATCCTATGAGAATTAAAAACTTCAGGTAAACCCAGGTTCCGGCGGACTTTATAAGCTTATGTATTTTTATCATAAAAGAGATTTTCTAGCATTAATCATTTAAAAATTCACCTCACTGCAAATTTTACGACCGTTAAAATTAGCAATCTTTTAAAGTGATTCTCAAAATAGGTATTTCTAGCCCAAGGACTCCACAAACTTTAAATCTCCTTCAATTTTCTTACGCTCAGGAATCTCCCGATTAGATAATCCTTTCTGATTTAAAAGCTTTTTCGCTGTCATCCTTTGATGAAATACTTTTGAGCATAGCATTTTAACTTTAGGCATTCTAACCTTTCTTTGTGCAGCTTAGCTTGTACTTCAGGATCAATTCATGAAAAAAAACAATCAATACTTCGCTCGTAAAATTCATCGATTCCTGGGAGTATTTATCGGTATTCAATTCCTTCTCTGGACGATTTCCGGTTTGTATTTCAGTTGGACCGATATCGATGAGATTCATGGAGACCAATTTCACGAGACGCATATGATGCATCAATCGGCCAGCGATCTGGTGAATCCTGCTTCATTGGATTCTACGCTTGAAATCTCGACCATGGAACTCCGCTTTGTGATCCATCAGCCTTATTATTGGGTGAATGAAAAACAACTTTACGATGCTAAAACCGGCGCGCCTCATGGAGAAATCTCCGAAGCCGAAGCCAAAGAAATTGCTCAAATCTACATCAAGGGCGAATATGGAATTCGCAAAGCGGAATACCTGGCTGAAACCGGTTCGCACCACGAGTACCGAGGTCGTCCCCTACCCGCTTGGGCGATCCATTTTGAGCATCCTGAGAACCTAACCGCCTATATCGATGCCAAGAGTGGAAACTTTGAACGGGTACGTCACCGAAGCTGGCGCTGGTTTGACTTCCTCTGGATGTTCCATACCATGGACTATGCCGGCAGGGACAATTTCAACAATCTCCTGCTTCGTGTGTTTTCATTGGCGGGATTGGCAGCGGTTGGCTCTGGGTTTACCTTGTTTTTTATGACGAGGAAAAAAAGAAAATAAGCCCCGATAGCTATCGGGGGAGATTAAGAGCTCCTCAATTGTGGGGAAATTGTAAACGAATAGAAAATAAACACTTATAAAATGACAAATTTAAAAAACACCCTTTTGCTGGCCTGTGCGGTAAGTTTGACTTTTGCCTGCTCGGAGAAAACTTCAAACCAAGAAGAAAACATACAAGAATTACATGAGGCTGAATCCAGCGAATCAACGGAGTCTATTCCTGCTGCCTCGGTATCATTTAGCAACGAAGGAACTACTGCTATCATCAATTCCTACTTGGACCTGAAAGATCAACTCGTAGCTACTGACGGTGAAAAAGCCAGTGCCGAAGCAAAGAACCTTCTTTCAGTTTTAGAGAATTCCCAGATTCAAAGCAAGGAGAATCTGAAGGTGGCTGTGGAACAAATCGCTAATTCTACTGATCCAGAAGTGCAGCGTGTGGCTTTTGACCTCCTATCCCAACAAATCTTGATTTTGGCGAAAAGCGAAATGTTAACAGAAGGGAAATTGTACAAGCAATTCTGTCCTATGGCTAAAAACAATGAAGGAGCTTTCTGGCTCAGTGCTTCAGATCAAATCAGAAATCCATATTTCGGTGACAAAATGCTGACTTGCGGTTCGGTTGAGGAAGAGATTTAATCGTCAATCTGATTTTAAATTACCAATTCAAATAAAAGCGTAGCCCTGAAGCGATTCGGGGCTTCGCTTTTTTGATTTTGGAGGTCGGTTTTACCAACGCTGTTCGACATTTGCACTGTCGAACCTTGATCTTAGGATTTTGAATCCGAATAAAAAATCCCTTTCCGTAGCTCCTTGGAAATAGAATTTCCCTAATCGTAGTCCATTATAGGAACCGGGATGTATGCTTGCTTATTTCTTGGGAGTAGTACTCTTTGCTCAGCTCTAAAAAAATCGGTTCCTCCACACCATAAAACAGATCAAGTATCACCCATTGCATTCCGATAATTGTCGCGGATCCCGCCTAGGCAAATTGACTGGTCCCAGAAGGGCTAGTTCAAACTTTCTTAATTCTTACCTAACAATTTTTCTAATCGGTTCTTTCTGAAACTAATTCTTCTTATATCTTTAGGAAGTTCTTTTTTACTAACGTTTTTTCATGACTGTTTCCTAATACTTACAAAGCATCAATACCCGATATAAGCTTGGACATGCCACTGAACATACCTTCAGAGGCGATCTTCAACACCTCATCGAGTCACTTGTTCCGAATATCTCCGCTACCAACGAACCTAAGCGCCAAGCTTGCGGTGCGCCGGATTACATTCTGACAAATAAAAAGGAAATCCCTGTCGGCTTCATCGAAGCAAAGGATATAGGAGATTCAGATTTGACTGGTGCCAAAAAGAATGGAAATAAAGAACAATTTGACCGATACAAGGGCTCGCTGGACAATCTGATCTTTACCGATTACTTGGATTTCTATTATTACAAAAACGGGGAACTGGTGTCTTCTATCCGCATCGGCGTAGTGGATAATGGTAAAATCCTTCCGCTTCCACATAATTTCCCTACCTTCGAACTCCTGATCAGGGACTTTACCACGCACATCAGCCAAAGCATCAAAAGCCCGAAGAAACTCGCCGAGATGATGGCGGGCAAAGCGCGGATGCTGGCCAATGTTATCGAGAATTCCCTCAATTCCGATGAGATCAATCAGGAAAATTCTACCCTGCGGGAGCAGATGAATGCCTTCAAGGAAATCCTGATTCACGACATTACGGCAAAGGAATTTTCGGATGTCTATGCCCAGACGATCTCCTACGGGATGTTTGCGGCGCGGCTTTACGATGAATCACTGGATACCTTTTCCCGTCAGGAAGCTGCCGAACTGATCCCCAAGTCCAATCCTTTTCTGCGAAAGCTTTTCCAATACATCGCCGGCTACGACCTGGACGATCGGATCAAATGGATCGTGGATGCGCTGGCGGATATCTTCCGGGCGGCGGATGTGAATGCCATTCTGAGCAACTTTGGCAAGGCTACCCAGACCGAGGATCCCATCATCCACTTTTACGAGACGTTCCTGAGTACCTACGATCCCAAGCTGCGCAAAGCCCGGGGCGTATGGTACACCCCGCATCCCGTGGTGAATTTTATCATCCGTGCCGTGGATGATATTCTGATCGATGAGTTTGACCTGCCGATGGGACTGGCGGATACCTCCAAAACCACCATCAAAGTGCCCATCGCGACGCATGACAAGCGCTTCTCCGGAGGAATGCGCGAAGTGGATCAGGAAGTACATCGGGTACAGTTCCTCGATCCTGCTACTGGCACAGGAACTTTTGTGGCCGAGGCGATCAAGCATATTTACTCCAAATTCAAAGGACAGCAGGGCCTCTGGAATTCCTATGTGGAAAATCACCTGCTGCCCCGCATCAACGGCTTCGAACTTCTGATGGCATCCTATGCCATGGCACATCTGAAGCTGGATCTGCTGCTGAAGCAAACGGGCTACACCGGCACCAAAGGTCAGCGATTCCGAATCTATCTCACCAATTCCCTAGAGGAATACCACAAGGATACAGGTACACTCTTTGCCAACTGGCTTTCTGCCGAAGCCAACGAAGCCAATCAGATTAAACGCGATGCGCCAGTGATGATCGTGGCAGGAAATCCGCCATATAGCGGAGAAAGTGCGAATAAAGGCGAGTGGATTATGAATCTGATGGAGGATTATAAAAAGGAACCAGGGGGAAAGGAAAAACTCAAAGAGCAAAACTCAAAGTTCATCAATGACGACTATGTGAAGTTTATCCGCTATGGACAGCATTTTATTGAGAAAAATGGAAGCGGAATCCTAGCCTTTATTAATCCTCATGGATTTTTGGATAATCCTACTTTCCGGGGAATGCGATGGAATCTGCTAAAAACCTTTGATAAAATCTATTCGATTGATTTGCATGGAAATAGTAAGAAAAAAGAAACATCTCCTGATGGATCGAAAGATGAAAATGTTTTTGATATTCAACAAGGTGTTTCAATTAATATGCTTATTAAAACAGGGAAAAAGAATACAGCTGATTTAGGCAATGTATATTTATTTGATTTATTTGGAAAAAGAGATGAAAAATATAATTTCTTGTCAAACACTTTATTAAAAGAGGTTCTACCCTTAAGTTAGTGGGGATATAAGTTTAATCCTCCGTGGAAAAAGAGGATTGCACTTCTAAAGTTGGTAAAAGTTCTATAGCCTTTACCTACAGTTTTGAGCTCTT
>NZ_JAQWXX010000086.1 GCF_029254265.1 Algoriphagus sp.
TCCAAGAGGCATCGAGCCCCTTGGAAGTTTACCCAAGAGAAGAACCTCTGGCTCATAATTGCCCGATGGAATTAAATAAATGTTGAACCAAACGGTCAACGCTATTTAGGGAAGTACACAATCTCCTATTCTCTAATCTCTCTTTCTCTATTCTCCATTTTCCCAATCTTTTCCTTCACCAATCGATACCGTTCAAATAGCTGAGTTTTTTCCTCCTCAGAATAAGCATAAAGTGGTAAAGCCAAATTTCCCTCGCAAAGTCCTTCAAAACTCATCGCAGCTTTCAGTCCTTTCAGATAGCTTGAGGAATAATTCTCATTTTGGTAGAGTTGCTCACTCAAATAAAGAATAACTTCTTGTAATTCTTTAACTCGATCCTTTTCGCCTTTTTTGAAAGCTTCAAACAGTCCCACATATAGCTTTGGAAAAAGATTTGCTCCTCCTGTGACTCCTCCGTTTCCTCCCATCTTAAGTGTATCCGCAAGGATTTCCTCCGGACCAACCAGCACTGAAAATTCAGAAAAGGACTTTAATGCTTCCAGATAGGCTTGGAATGTATAGGGGTCACCCGAACTGTCTTTGATCCCGATGATATTGGGGTGATTTGCAAGCTTGGCAGCAGTGTCAGGTGAAATATGCTTGTGCGTATTGCCCGGCATATTGTAGAGAAAAAGTGGTAATTCGACCAAATCGGCTAGTTTTTCATAATAATTCACCAATTCTTGCTGGCCAATATTCATGTAAAAAGGCGTGGTGGCTACAAGCGCATCTGCTCCTGAATCTTTGGCGATTTTAGCCAAGTTCAAGCTTTCTTCAAAAGCGCAATCTGTAATTCCTACTAAAACTGGAATTCTGCCTGCCACGAGTTTCGTTGTCTCTTCAATTAATTCCACTTTGGTTTCTCTCCTTAAACTCGCAAATTCTCCTGTAGTACCTAAGATAAAAACACCGTGAACTCCTCCTGAAATCACATGATTTAGCAGCTTTTTGAGACTTTCTTTATCCAAGGATAAATCCGAATTCAGAGGAGTGATAAGTGGCGGGATGATTCCTTTGAGCGGACGAGTGTTTGTCATTTATTCTGAGATTTGTAAGGAGATGTATTTGATTTTCTTCCGATTGTAGGTGTAAGTCAAGTGAATCGTTCCATCTTTTGCTTGAATAATCGCCGGATAGCTGAATTCTCCCGAGGATTGATTTTCCAAAACCAATAATTCCTTCCAAGTAATTCCATCTTCCGAACCCATCAGGGAAAGTTTATTACGTCCCTTTGTCAAAGGATTACAAACCAAAAGATGATATCCCGATTTTAGGGTGATTCCGTCTATTCCCGAGTTATTGTTGATCAGCGAACTTCCCTGCATTCGGGACCAAGTTTCTCCTTGATCTTCTGACCAGTTGACGCCTACTTTTCCTTCTTGGGTTCTGGAGAGTAGTTGAATTTTCCCGTCGGGATGAAAAAGAGCTGTCGGTTGAATGGCATTGAAACTTCCATTGGCAATTTCGATTTTCTTCCAGTTTTCAAGATTTGCATCACTCTTCTCGACGTGAATGGTCCATGCCTTATCAGTTTCAAAACTGGAAGGGTGGAGAATTTCGCCATTTGGAAGGATTACCGATTTATTCTTAATCGGACCCAAAAATCCTTCTTCCAATTTTACTTCTGAGGACCAGGTTTTGCCTTGATCCGAAGAGGTTTTATATGCTCCCCACCATTCTCGAGGGCTTGGGCCAATTTTATAAAATAGAGTGAGTTGGTCAGGTTTATTCTGAAATAAAATAGGATTCCAAGTTGGGTAGCGTAGATTTTCATCTACAACTCCATCGGCAACCATTTCGGGTGCAGACCATTTTCCATTCGAAAGGCGAGCCGTGTAGATGCTCACATCAGGATTTCTTTCTCGTGTTCCCCCAAACCAAGCTGCCAAAATCCCGTCATTTGTTTC
Source organism: Algoriphagus sp. (assembly GCF_029254265.1). Lineage (GTDB taxonomy): Bacteria > Bacteroidota > Bacteroidia > Cytophagales > Cyclobacteriaceae > Algoriphagus. The sequence continues at coordinate 1,947 of NZ_JAQWXX010000086.1, forward strand.
AACCAAAGTAGAAGCATGGCACTCGGGAAAAGGAGCAGAATCATAGATAAATTCTGAGCGAAGAATTTTGATTTCCAAAGGATTTTTCTCCTGAAAAAAACTTCCAAGGAAAAACAATAAGAGAATAAGAATAGATTTCATTTAGCTGTGGTTTCGGGATTTTAGGATAAATTTTACTAAAAACTGGTCTGTGCTCACCTGCTTCAATCAAAGATTTTTCTTCACAAACTCCAAAAAAATCTCCCAATCCGTCCAAGTTAAATCATGCTGACCTTCACGGATATGGTAGCCGACGGCATCCTGATGGATTGGTGTGGTGACTGCTTCAAATTCATCGGGGAATCGAATTTCTTTACCATAGATCTGTGAATAAACCCGACTTCCAAGTTTGATTCCCAAAAACTCACCCTTGGGATCTGCCCATTGATCACCTTTGGCGCTGGAATAATACAGGGCTCGCGGGGCAATCAAGCCAGGAAGCATATGCTGATCAATTGGAAGAGACTCTTCTTTATCGTGGTACTTTCTGAAATTATCCGCAAACCAATAAGGGAATCGGGTATTGATAGCTTCGACGGTTTCACCGAATTTCCTGCGGGAAATAGCGGCTCCGCCACATCCAGATTCATTGGCATAGGTAATTGCCCATCTGGGATCATTGGCTGAAGTCCAAAGGGCGGCTTTTCCGGTACGAGAATGGCCTACTAGGACGGACTTTTCACTTTCGATTTTCGAGTGTTGCGCAAAATAATCCATTGCGCGCATTGCGCCACAACCCCAAGCGCCGTAGGCTTTCATTCCATTCCCTTTGCCGATTTGCTCGGGGTAAAGTGTTGAAATGATTCCATTTTGATAAGAATCTGTTAAATCAGGAGCCACCGTTTCGGCATGAAAGGAAGCAGTTGCATAACCTCGCTTGATTAGTTCGGGCACTGGCCAAAATGCCTCCTCCACTAACTTTCCATCGGGATAAGCAGGTAAATAATTAATGAGTAAAACTATGGGAGTTGGAGCTTTTTGATCCTTGGGGAGGAAAAGGTTGACACGCATGGTATGGGATTTTCCATTTCTGGAAACTGTAATATTTACTTCTTCAAGATTCGCTAAATCCGGATAAGGGTTGGTTTTTTCGGAAACCAGTTCAAAAGAAATTTCATCAAAATCTTTGGGTAGTATACCATAGACTTCGCTCTCAAATAAATTGAAAATCTCCGGTCTCCTTATTTTTTCCCAGTCTTCTATATTCTCTATGATTAATCCCTTTTCACTAACAAAAGGATCAGGAAGTATCAAAGCTGGGACTTTGGTTTCGTCGTAATTTGCTTGGTTTTGAGCTTGAAGATTCATCGGGAGTTGAATAAAAATGAAGGCAATTGAGGTTGCGATTAAAGATTTCATCTGTTTATAATTTGATTTTTATAGGTCCTCCCGATAGCTATCGGGAGGAATCTCGCTTGGTTGTCCCGAAAGCTTTCGGCAAAACCCTCTGTGTGTCGAATACGACATGCTCGATTTCATGTGAGTAAATGTTGAGCTGTGCCGCTACCTAGAGTCGGAAAACATAATACTGAATTATTCATAGCTAGGGGTTAAAAGGGTAATCTTTTAAAAGATAGGGATTTAGCTTTTGCGTGCAAAGTCCATTTTGATGAGAATGTTGGAAAATGATTTTTCATAGGAAAGCAGAATCATAAATGGAATTGAAAATCCTTTGTGATAGTTTAGTGAAGATTAAACTCAAGCCAAACCCATGGAAATAGGAATAGATAGCTTTGCTGCCGCAGCTCCAGCTGGATCGGATAGCCAAACTGAAAACCGCAGGAAATCTTTGACCGAACTCATTGATCGCATTGTCTATGCAGATGAGATGGGTTTGGATGTCTTTGGAATTGGTGAGCATCACCGAAAAGAATTTTTGGATTCCGCTAATACAATCATTTTGGCAGCAGCGGCGGCTCGAACTTCTAGAATTAAGCTCACCTCTGCAGTAACTGTCTTGAGTGCGGCGGATCCTGTTCGGGTTTTTCAGGAGTTTGCCACGCTTGATTTGATTTCAAATGGTCGGGCTGAAATCGTAGCAGGAAGAGGTTCATTTACGGAAGCTTTTCCACTTTTTGGCTTGAGATTGAATGATTATGATGCGCTCTTTTCCGAAAAACTGGAGTTGCTATTGAAGATCCGAGATGAGGAAATCATCACTTGGAAAGGTCAATTCCGTGCGCCATTAAATCAGCAAGCCATCTATCCAAGACCTTTGCAAGAATCGCTTCCAATTTGGCAGGGAGTGGGAGGGACGCCGGCCTCTTTCGTGCGGGCTGGGATGCTTGGCTTACCGCTGGTGGTCGCCGTGATTGGTGGGGAGACGCATAGATTCCGGCCATTGGTTGATCTGTATCGTCAGGCTGGAGCCAAAGCCGGACATGCCCCAGAAAAACTGAAAGTAGGCTTGCATTCCCTAGGCTATGTCGCTGAATCTGATGAAAAGGCAGTGGAAGAATATTATCCAGGTTATGCGGAGACTTTTACCAGAATCGGTAAAGAGCGAGGTTGGCCGCCTGTCACTAGAAATCACTTTAATGCACAAACAGGTCCATTTGGAGCTTTAGTGGTTGGTGGCCCGGAAGAAGTAGCGGAAAAAATCCTACGACATAGCGAGGCGCTTGGCGGGATTGATCGGTTCAGTTTCCAGATGGATAATGCCAATCTGAGCCATGAACAATTGAAAAACGCAATTGAATTAATTGGAAAAGAAGTGATCCCTCAAGTCAGAAAGCTAAAGTGAGAAAGCTCAAAAAGGCATTTGACTTATGTCGTGCTTTGTGAATTTTCAAGCCATCAATTTATCCGTGAGTGGAGACACTCACGGCGGCGGGGGTCTGAAAATGTAAGATGCTTCCGCCTCAATTTCTGCTATAGTTTGTGTCTTCCCAAACCATTTTTTCTGTGAGTGAATACACTTATGTTGGCGAAGTTATTGGCTGATTGGATCAAGATTTAGTGATGGATTTGATTTCCATTCCTTCCAGATAAACATACCCAGAGAGATTAGCGCGAAATTCTTGATGATGTATTGTCCAACCAAAGTTGGGGTAAACCAAGTCTGCCAGGTAGCATCAGGCAAAATCAAGACTGGTAAAAAGGTGGTGACCATATGAAAAATCAGCAAGTAAAAAGCATATTTCGTGAGCTTTGGAAATAACCAAATTGCTCCAATAAAGCATTCAAACAGACCAAACCCTAAACAGAAAACCTGAAAGTCAATTGGGTTTCCAAATGTCTCAGTGAAGAGATTTTGAACCAAAGTTTCGGCAGGAGAAATTCCGATAACTTTCAAAAAACCAAACCAGAAATAGATAATAAATAAAGAGATTCGGCCAAATAGGTTTGTATTTTTCATGGGTGTATTGTTTAGAATATCGGAACCTAAACTTTCCCAAAGGGTCAAACAATGATAAAAATCAGCTTATGGATTTTTCTAAGATTAATTATTGTATCTATTCAGGGAAGGGGCCGTAACAAACACATCTGTTTTTCTAAATCTTAGGTTTTGGCGAAAGCTAAATGAGAACTTTGAGTCACCTGATTCATCATTTGGGATATAAGTAGCCTTTAGTTCCATAGTTCCAAAAATCAGGTTTTCATTTCTAATTCGCATTCCAGCGCTAATTCCTGTGTAAATGTTATTTTTTTCTTCACAAGTACTACACTTCATCATAGCCCAATTAACTGCAGTAAAGGGGGCAATTCGGAATCCAATGATTGACCAGGGGGTAAAAACTATTGTTTGTAGTCCTAAAGAATTTCGCTTTGAAGCATCTAATTCTTCAACTCTTAAACCTGGGATAATTGATGAATCTATTTGTAGCCAGTCGTTTGCAAAAACATTAAAAAGTTGAGTGTAGTTAAGCATTGCCGAATTCCTAATCTTGAATCTTCCAATAGTGAATACTTTTGTGGCATATGAAATATTGGAAGTAAATACTGCATCTTCCAGACTCGAATTTCTGAAGTAGCTTGAGACATTGAATTCAAGGTCATAAAAACTACCCGAGCTGAACGCTCCGTTATACTCGAGTTTAATTGCCGCATAAGGCCTTTGAGTTCTTAATTGTCTGACTAATCCAAAAGTTGGAGTAATTGAATAACCATAGGGGACATCTTCAGTTCTACCAAACCCAAATACATACTGTGTTTTGAAAAAATCTCTTTTATAGAATGTCATGGCAGCCAAAACACCACTTGCGTTATTATAAATTCTATTCCGTATTAATCCTTCTAAATCTGGTTGTCTGGAATAATATCCATCAAAAACCCTAAGCGCCAAAAAAGCTCTATTTCGATCCTGAATTTTTTTCTTTGCGCCAAAGTTATATCCCGCCCAAAGGTCCACTAAGTTGTAAGAATAATCGAGGAAAGATGAGTCTGGTCTTGAGTAGACGTTTCTCGACCAATTTTTGCTCAGTTGGACTCCTCCTGCCATTCTGGAATATGGAGATACTAATTGCCTGTCTATTATAATACCTGTGGCATATTCTGTCTCATCTCCGTAGCTAAATCCAGAATTTAATTGAGTGTAAAAGAACTCCAAATCGGCAAAACTTCCCAAAAAACTACTCTTTTTGAAGGATGCTCCAAAGCCGGTTTTTGGTTTTCTGTCTTGATCAAAGAGGAAATTGAATTCAATTCTTTGTGCTCTACCGTCTAAATTGGCATCATACAGATTGAATTTGGGAGCTGAAGGGAAACTTCCGCCAGCAGATAGACCTATACTAAAAACATCTCTGGTAACAATTGTGACATCCACAGAATCAGAATTGTCTATTGGGGTTATGACAAATCTTGATTCCAAAATAAAATCTTTATTCCGCAAGAATCTTTCATTGTCTCCAAGTTTGTATGGGTTTAGCAAATCATTTGGATGAATGAACAAATGCTGCCGGATAGTTTTTTCACGTGTATTGGTATGAAGTTTATTTGCTGCCCGTCCAATTTTCTGTGTAATGGCCTTATCATTGCCATAAATTGATTTTTCGAACCCAATACTTTCTATATAAATATTACGGATAATTTTCCCTTCAAAAGGCAGGAATCTGTCTTCACTATTTTCGACTAAAACACTATCTCCTCCAGTTCTTGTGATTAATTTAAGCCCTTCTCCTAGCGCTTTTTGGGTAATAGAAATCTTAGTGCTATCCTTTTGGTTTTGGGAATAGCATTGGATCGAAAAAAGAATTGAAACAATAAATAATATGAGCTTTCTCACCGAATCTCAGTTCTGTAAGCGTTGAATTCCCGACTTTAAAGTAACCTGAATAGAAAGGTTGAAGCAATCCTTAGTTTTTTAAATAGGAGTCAACCGTTTCGATTACCGTATTGAAATTAAATTTGAATAACCTTGAATACTATTTCTGTGTAATTATTTTTCTCATAAAGTATCCCAATCGTATGGTCTTTAAGAATAACCAAATCACTGTAGGCTGTATATGAAGACTTCTCAGGGTTTTCGATTCCGTCTATCAAGATGGCTTCTGACCAAGTCTCTCCCTGGTCAAAACTTAACTTCACGCTAAGATTATTTCTGTTTTGTGTGTCAGCATTGTTGGAGTGAGCAAGAATAAATTGCCCTTTTGAATCTGTAAAGGATATTATAGACCCCTGACATACAGGGTCAATTAGACTCGGTTCGAAGTATTGTTTGTCCCAAGTAGCTCCACCATCACTGGAAAAGGCCAAAATTCGTTGGCGAATATCTCCACGCTGGTTGCGAATACTCATGATCATTTGGTTATTCGGAAGTTCGGTAGCTATGGCCTCATTTGATCCGGGAAATTGGATTGATTCCGAAATTTTAAAGGTCTTGCCATGATCATCCGAATAGAAACCATGGGCTTGATATTCCATAAAATCATCCTTTGGATCGCCTTGGGAGTGATTGGCTGCTACATAGATTCTACCTTTGTATTTTCCTTTTTGAAACTGAAACGCATGTCCAGGTGTGTTGGCATAGTGCCTCCAATCTTCAGGATAGTTATAGTTGGGATTGAAAGTAGGATTATTTGGACGGTGAACTTGAGAAGTGATATTTACAGGTTTTTCCCAACTTTCTCCCAAATCCAAAGATCGAATCATACATACTTCTCGAACTCCCCGATTCATGCGGATGTCGTACTCGTGATTATTACCAGAATTATAAAAAAGATAAACCACTCCTTTCGGATATTCTGGATCAAATAAATCTACAACTGGTGCTGGGTTTCCTGCCTGAAGGGAATCAAAATCAACCAGGGTTTTTAAAGAAGACCAAGTTTTGCCTTGATCTGTACTTCTTTTCATGACCAAATTGATATCTCCAAAATCGTCGTATCCATTCACTCTTCCTTCGGCAAAAGCTAAGATCTCCTGATTCGGCAGAGAGATTATAGCCGGAATTCGATAAATCGCGTGGCCTTCGTTTCCTCCTTTGAAAACCATGGTTTCTTGTGCGAAAAGTGACAAGGAGAAGAGGAAAAAGAGGAAAGAAAATAGATTTCGCATTTTTAGCGTTTTAAGTTTTCTAAAAATGCGGAAATGATCCGAAGGATGCAATTTTCGAATTAGCCTTTTACACCCACGAGTCGGAAAGGGAGCATGAAAAGATTTCGAACCAAGTCAAATGATAGATCAATTGCAAAACCCAGCAAGCGGAAGGGTAAAAGCAAAAGCCAAACGATAGGGTATAGGATCAGTGCGATCAAAGCGATCGGCCAACAAATGATAAAAAGGATGATCCAAAGTAAGAAGGTCAGCATAGGAATTTGGTTTCTTTCAGAGTTTCAATTTACGTTCCAATTCGAAAAACAGAGCAAATAGCGCTTTTTCGCGGGTTTAGGTTCAAAATGTGTTTGAAAATGAACACTTTTTTTAAGCTATCGGACGAAATGTATTTTGTGAGTTTTTTAATCCTTAGTGTTAAAATATTTCCTCAAGGTGTACTCCGGCTGCCATTGATCGGGCTTTCGCTCGATTTTAGTATGATCGTATTCCAATGGTAAAATGGTTTCCGCGGTCCACTTTACCGTGTCTCCAGCTAGTTTTTGTTCTCGATGCAGACTTACCTTCAGCTTGTTTAACTGATTAGATGATTCTGGATTTTCAGCTAAATTATTCAATTCTGAAGGATCATTTTTTAAGTTGAAAAGCTGAGTGAAATCTCGCTCCGGGTAACGGATTAATTTCCAATTGCCCTCTCGAATTGATCTGACTGTATGTCTGTAGGCGGTGAAAAGTGAACTCCGTATTTCATTTTTTTCTCCATTGAGGACCGGAACCAAACTTTGTCCATCGACATCTTTCGGGCTTGGAATATGGGCTAATTCAGCCAAAGTCGGGAACAAGTCATAGAGATATACAAAGGCTTCCGAAAGTTGATCTTTGGGAACTCCAGGGCCAGAAATGATCATTGGGACTTTGGTGCTGTGTTCATAAAGGTTTTGCTTTCCAAGCAGTCCATGCGAACCGATAGCCAAGCCATTATCTGCGGCGTAGACTATGATCGTGTTTTCGTAAAGGCCTTTTTCCTTCAGTGTGGAGATTAATTTCCCGACTTGATCATCCAGATGTGTAATCAGACTATAGTAGTCCGAAAGGATTTCTTTGACCACTTCAGGTTTCCTTGGCCAGTCAGTTAGATTTTCATCCCGTATATTCAATTGGTCAAATGCAAAGGGGTGAAGCGGCATAAAATTCTTCGGGAGTGAAATCTGAGCCGTATCATATCGGCTTAAATAGTCAGTTTTCGGGGAATAGGGATCGTGGGGAACTGTGAAAGAAACGTATGCGAAAAAAGGGTTTTGTTGTTCTGAACTGGCATAATCTTCCAAAAATTCTTTCGCGACATCAGCAAATAAATCTGTGGAATAGCCCTTTTTCTCAGGCTCTGACAGTTTGCCATCAGCTTGTAAATCCCGAACGGAAATGCTAAAGTGATCTGCCATTCCTCCGAGAAAGACATTTTTCCCTTTTTGAAAACTAGCCTCAAACATTTCTTTTTCATTATGCCATTTGCCGGTACCAAAGGTTTCATAGCCTTGCTTTGCAAAGTGCATGGGCATGGTTTCTTGACCTTCAAGTTTGTCTAGGACATGAAAAAGGCTTTTTCCAGAAAGCATCATTGCTCTGCTTGCTGCGCAGATGGCGCCGTGATTACCTCCCATCACGTAGGCGTTTGTAAATCGAGTTCCGACTTTTGCCAATTCATCAATGTTTGGAGTTTTCAACACAGGATTACCTGAAATTCCCAGCGCATCAGCCCGCTGATCATCTGCAAAAATGAATAGGATGTTGGGCTTTTGCTTGGGCTTTTCTGCGCAACTCAAGCTCAGTGTTGAAATTAGGAAAATCAGAAAAAAGAGATTTTTCATCTGTTTATAATTTGATTTTTATAGGTCATATGGAATCTCGCATTGTTGATAATCATCCCTCTGTGTGTCGAATACGACATGCTCGATTTCATGGCACAAGGGATTGATTTTTAAAAGTTAACACTTCTGTAGAATAACTGACCAGAACCTCATTTTCTGCTATCTTAATTTTATTAAGATTTTTTCTAAATAAGACTTGTTTAGAATTATTCTAGCTAGTAGGTTTGCATCGTTATTTAAAAATGGTCTAAATAAAAGCTAATAAAAATGAGAGTAGTTTATTCTATCCTTTTCACATACTTCTTATCGCTAAATTTTGGATTTGCGCAGCGAAACGCAGTTCAGGGTAAGGTCCTTGATCAATACCAAAAACCTGTTGAGGGTGTCTCGATTGTAGTAGAAGGGACTGTGAGAGGGGTGCAGTCTGACCAAAATGGAAATTACGTTTTGAAAGATTTGCCAGCAGGAACCTATGAACTGAAGGCAAGTATGATTGGATTTAAAGCTCAATTAATTTCTTTTTCGATTGGGAAAGAGGAAGTAAAAGAGGTTGACTTTGCGCTTATAGATGATGATATCTGGCTGGAGTCATTTGAATTGATGGCAAGCAGAGGAATGAACGGACAGGGCCGACTTCCAGAAGTGGAGGATTTCCGAATCAATGCCGGTCGTAAGAATGAGGTGATACGTCTGGGAGAGATAGATGCCAACTTAGCGATGAATAATAGCCGACAGATCTTTGGACGTACGCCTGGTATTTCCATCTGGGAAAATGACGGTTCAGGAATTCAACTTGGCGTCGCATCAAGAGGATTGAGTCCAAACAGGTCTTGGGAATTCAATGTCCGAATGAATGGCTACGATATCACTCCGGATCCAATGGGCTACCCAGAAGCTTATTTCACTCCTCCAATGGAAGTCGTGGAAAATATCGAAATCATCCGTGGAGCATCTTCACTTCAATACGGCCCGCAGTTTGGAGGACTAATGAATTTTGTTTTGAGAAAACCAGATCCATCCACTCGGTTTACTGCAGAGACGATTAATACTGTCGGGAGTAATGGGCTTTTTAGCACCTTCAATTACATCGGAGGAACCGAAGGCAAGTGGGATTATACTGCTTATTACCAAAAACGAAGAGGAAATGGTTGGAGGGAAAATGGGTTTTTCAACACGGATCATGCGCATCTCGAAGTTAATTATGCAGTTAGTAACCGTTTGAAAATTGGTACTGAAATGACCTATATGACTACCGAAAGTCAGCAGCCAGGCGGTTTGACGGATGCACAATTTGCAGAAGACCCAAGTCAAAGCAACCGCTCAAGAAATTGGTTTAGTACACCTTGGTTTATTCCTTCACTAAATGCCGACTACATCGTAAGCCCAAAAACAAAGTTAAATTTCAAGGCTTTTGGTACTATCGCAGAGCGAAACAGTGTAGGTTTTGTGCAGGCAATTACGGCAGAGGATGATTTGGGAAATCGGCAAGTGGATCGGGATCTTTACCATACTTTTGGAACCGAATTGAGACTAAGTACAGCATATTCACTTTTTGGAAAAGAGCATAATCTGGTAGCCGGATACCGTTTCTATCAAGGAAATATCGATCGAAATCAACGTGGAGTAGGTGATGCTGGGACGGATATGAACTTTGATTTGGTGGAAGAAAGCTATCCCCGAGATTTGGATTTTGATAATGTGAATCATGCGGCTTTTGTAGAAAACATGTTTAATGTCACAAACAAGCTGTTGCTTACGGCAGGTCTTAGATTAGAACATATTTCTTCGAATATGGAAGGGATTTTGAATACCGTAAATGGAGTTCCTCAGCTTTTGACTCCAGAAACACGAAGCAGAGCTTTTGCCTTACTTGGTTTTGGTGGTGAATATCACCTGACTAAAACAACTGAGCTCTATACCAATTTCTCCCAAGCTTATCGGCCGGTTTTGATTTCGGATTTGACTCCTCCAGCGACTACGGATGTGATTGATCCCAATCTTCAGGATGCTAGCGGTTTTAATTTTGATTTTGGATACCGGGGAAATATCGGCTCGTTCTTGAATTTTGATGCAAGCTTCTTTTATCTGAATTATACAGATCGAATTGGAACAATTACCCAAACTGCAGCCGATGGGAGCAGATTCCAATTCCGAACTAATCTTGGAACGTCGGTAAGTCAAGGCTTAGAGGCTTTTGTGGAGTTTGATCCGATTACTGCTTTTGTTGGAAATTCGACCATTGGTTATATCCATCTTTTTGCATCACTCGCTTATGTGAATGCCGAGTATCAGGATTTTGAGAGAACAAGCATAGTGAATGGAGAAATCGTTACCAATAATCTTGCAGGTAACCGGGTAGAAAATGCACCAAGAAAAATTAATCGCTACGGGGCAACGTATCGATTCAAGGATTTTTCCATGACATGGCAACTAAGTGATATCGGAGAAGCTTTCTCAGATGCAACGAACTCAGTCGAACCAAATGCAGCAGCGACCTCAGGGTTGATTCCAGCATATTCGGTTCAGGATTTGTCAGCAGGATATACCTTTAAGAAGAAGTACAGCTTGAAGTCAGGAGTAAATAATTTGACTGATGCGAGCTATTTTACCAGAAGGGCAGGAGGCTATCCAGGACCGGGAATCATGCCAGCTGATGGACGAACTTTCTATATGACTTTTGGGGTGAAGTTTTAAAAGTTTGAAAAGGAGAAACAAAAAAGCAAGGATAAATCCTTGCTTTTTTGTTTTATTCAAACTGATTTGAGAGTGGTTTAAATTTCAAACAGGAATATCTGCTCAATTGGGAGTTCGAAAAGCTGAGCCATCTTAAATGCAGTGGGCAAACTTGGGTCAAATTTTTCTTTTTCGATCGCATTGATCGTTTGCCTTGAGACTCCGATGATTTCTGCCAAATCTTCTTGAGTCATTCCCTTTGCGGTACGTAAATCTCTGATACGATTTTTCATTTGTAGCGTCTTGTATTGATGAGCATAGATACCAAATAAGTGATACCAATAAACATGACCAAAAAGCCTATGTCAGCATCAAATGGGATGAGATTCTGTTGGTCAAGAAGGGAGAATGTCAGTCCTACCACTACTGCAAGACCAAGGGAAATGGCCATGCTCTCCAAGTGGATTTTCTTTTCCAACTCATCGAAGTGATTGAAAAGGTCCCGGTTGGCTAGGATCATTAAAATCCCATTGGCAAGATTTACAATAATCGCAAAAGCGGTCAGAAAGGGATGTCCATCCCAAATGAATTCTGGGCCAAAGGTTGCAATCGCCATCGTAGCAACCCATGACCAGGTCCAGACCGCTAATTTTTTTACTCGTTTGTTTCGTTCCAATTTCATCGTTTCCATGTTGTTTTTGTAAAGTTGACTTTACAAATGTAAATAAGACTTTACAAAAGTCAAGTTTTATTTACATTTTTTTCCAAATCTTTTTAAAATGAGTTTTGTCAGGAAGGAGAATTAGTGGCTTATCAATCGAGCGACCACGATGCCTGATTGAGATTTATTAGCTGCTAGGTAGTCAGCAAGTGGTTTTTCTGATATTTCCACCTGCATACTCTTAGAACTGGCATGAAGCAGATGGATTCTGCCGTTTTTTTCAATAGCAAATCCGGTGTGCACAATATCCAGATTTGGCATCGAGGTGGTGATGGCAATCAGGTCACCAGATTGGATGTTCTTTTCCAATTTGCTGATTTCAGCTTTTGGGAGGTAGAAATAGCTTCGGTCTTTGATAGCAGTTTCAGTCGTTTTGATTTCAGTGAGGTTTACCGGATCAGCTAATTGTCTGTAGAACTTTGGATTTTCTGACATAAAAGAAGGCGTATTTGGATAGGGAGACCCACCGATTTCTTGGGTGATATCTTTCAAAATCCTCTTTTTCTCATTTTCATAGATCCAATCCGAAAAGTAGTGCAAGCGGGAGGGATAGCCTTCGTTTTTGCCTGTTCGATATCTGAGGTTTTCTAACTCTTTTTTAAAGTCTCCAAAAGTGTATTTTCCACCTTTCTTCAATCTGGTCAATGTCACCACCGATTCCACAAAAGTGGTGCAATCGACTCCTTGTAAATCAATCACTAATTGCTCCGGCCCGGGTAGTTCCAGTGTTTTTTCGACGTATGGAGTTTCAAGAAACCATTGCCCGATTTCTGTATTAAGCTGGTTTGGAGACTTGCCAGAATAGTTGTCTTCAGCGAGTTTGGCTAGAAAATCTTCTAGTTTTTCGCGGCTTTCAAGCGTGCAGACGGTTTGGGCTTTGGAAAAAATCGGGAAGAGAAGAAATATAAAGATGATATATGATTTCAATTTACTAGTCTTTTATTTGATCAGGAAATTAGGATAAATTTTTAGGGTGATCAGTCTTTTACAATAAAAATAGCTTTTCCATTTGAGAATAAAGCCTTTGAGAGCTCCCTCTTTTATTGAATGCTAAAAGGCAGGAAATTTAATTTGAGAGGTTTTCAAGGGGAATCATCCTTCAGGATTTTAAAGAATTTAATACTTGGCAGTTACTTTCATTTATTTGCCCGAGTCGATCATTTTGAAGTCACAAATAGATAGGATATGATTTGTCGTGTTTTAAGTATTCTAAAGTATTTGAGAATTTCATTTCAGATCAAGTTTTTTGATTTCAGTTTTTTTAAAAATATTGTTTTATCCTTACTATCCTTAGAGTACCTTTGAAACTGAAAGCTTATCACTACCTCACTATTCAGCCGAGAAACTGATGATTACCCTCATAGTTATAGGTGTAATTTAAAAATGTACCTATAATTATTCTGCCCAATTTATAATCACCCTTTGTAATTCGGGCATTCAAGGTTAGCAAACCGTGGGGTAGTAATCGGGAAATTATTCATGAAAAAAATCTGGAAAGAGTTAAATATCGTAAAAGATATTTTCGCATTGACCTTCGCCTCACCATACACCTTTTGGGAAAAGTGTAGTTTGTTGAAAGTACAGCTCATCTCTTACCTAGCTTTAAAGTTCAAGGTTAAGAATAAGATAGCTACAACAAGCTTGATGGGAATGAAAGTAAGTTTCTATGGCCATTTCAATCTATTATATCTTATCAAAGAGATTTTTCTGCTTGGTGAGTATAAGATTCAATCATCTGATGAGTTTCCTGTTATTATCGACTGTGGCGCAAACATCGGATTGAGTGTGCTTTATTTCAAAAAAATTCATCCAGGCTGTAAGATATTAGCTTTTGAGCCAAATCCAGATGTATATGCTTTGCTAAAGAAGAATGTAGCTCAAAATAAACTTGAAAATGTTGAAATATATAATCTCTGCCTTTCCAGTTCGGAAGGGGATATAGAGTTTCATTTGGATGAAAATTTCGGGTCTATGCAAGGGTCTGTTTTGTTGGGAAGAGGAGGCACAAGGAAGATTAAAGTCAAATCGGTACAGCTATCCTCTTTTATTGAAGGAAATATTGACCTAGTAAAAATGGATATAGAAGGTGCGGAGTTAGTGGTGATCGATGAATTAATTCGCAGTGGGAAAGTTAATTTTGTACAAAATTTTCTGATCGAATATCATCATAATATTCCTGGGCAAAAAACCGGTTTGGGAGCATTTATCAGTCAATTTGAAAACCATGGATTTCGTTTGAATCTTAGATCAAGGTTCAATGACCAAGGAGAGTTTCAAGATGTGTTTCTTAATCTTTACCAATAAGCTAAAAGACATGAAATTGACCACGTTGTTAGTTTGTTATAATCAGGTAAACTACATAGATCAGTGATTGGATGGAATACTGATTCAGCGTTTTACTGAGGATATGGAGATTGTGGTTGCTGATGATTATTCTAAGGATGGTACGTTGGAAAGAATCAAGGAGCGCTTGAAATTTGTTGATATTCCTGTTTATTATTTAGATAGTGAGAAAAATCTAGGTTTGGGTAAAAACTATTTAAGAGGGATTTCTGCTTGCAAAGGCGAATATGTGGCCATACTAGAAGGGGATGATTATTGGACTGACCCAGAAAGGTTGAGGAAGCATGTGAATTTTTTAGATCATCAAGATCAGTGTCCCATGAGTTTCAACCCCTTTAAGATCTATCATGAAGAGGAAAAGGAGTTGGTTTCTACCTTTTCAAGTAAGGAAAAAAAAATGAACTACTATGGGCCAAAGACTTTGATTCATTATAATTTGATTGGCAATTTATCGGCTTGTGTATTTAGAAGCTCTATGCTGAATAATATTCCAAAGGAATGGTTTGAATACAATATTACTGATTGGTTTTTAGGTATTGCTTTGGCTGAAATTGGTCCAGTGGCACAGTTTAGCGAAGAGATGTCCGTCTACAGGGTAAGTGCCAAAGGACTTTGGTCCCGACATTCGAAGCAAATCAAAGCAACAGAGAAAGAAAATTTAAGTTATACCTATGACAGGATGCTTGGTTATAGGTTTACGAGGGAGTTTTTTGGTTATCGATTGACTTCAAAAGTAAAAAACAAGAGAGATCTGTGGATTGAGAAAGTGCCAGGAATACCTAATCGACTTATTATTCGATTATTTTCACAGGGGGTTATTTTTCGCTTAAGCAATCTTATAGCACAAGTGGTTCCATTAAAAATGATTAAAAGAGATGTTGAATTATATAAAGCATTTTAAAAAATCTCTAGGACTTTCAAGGGACGTTTTTTTCAAACAAGGAGAAGCAAAGTCCTTCGAGGAGATACAAAAGAGTGGTAGTCGAACGGATGTAATCAATGTGTTATTGTCTAGATTCGATAGGCCTACCTACTATTTGGAGGTAGGTGTTAGAGATCCTCGTGATAATTTTCTTAAAATCGAATCCAAAAATAGGTATAGTGTAGACCCTGGACTAGAAGTGGAAGAAAATCTGGCAGATTTCAAGTGCACTAGTGACAAGTTTTTTGAAGGCATGAAGCAAGGGGAATGGCGAAGCCTTCCTGATAAGTTTGATGTGATCTTTATTGATGGGCTACACATTGCAGAGCAGGTAGATCGAGATATTGCAAATGCCCTAGAAGTGTTATCAGAAGATGGGTTTCTCGTATTACACGATTGTAATCCTCCTACTCAATGGCATGCTCGAGAGGCGTTTAATTTTTTTCGTTCGCCTGCTGGAGTTCATTGGAACGGGACGACTTGGAAGGCTTTCGTCAAGTGGAGAAAAAACAAGTCATTTTATTCTTTTTGTGTGGATACTGATTGGGGAGTTGGTGTCATATCCAAGCATTTCCAAATGGGGAAGGCCCTAGAGCTTGATACTGAGTTTTACGAGTATAAGCTTTTGGAAACTAAAAGAGAAGAGGTACTCAATCTTATTAGCTTTGAAAATTTTATTCAACTAACCGATAAATAATATGCATTTAAGTTCTATTCTCCGAATGAAATGGGTTTTGGAGAACTTTGTGGAAAGTACTAATGAATCCCGATTGAGGGTTTTGGATGTGGGCAGTTATGATGTGAATGGAACTTATAAAACTTTGTTTCCGGCGGCAGACTTTGAGTACGTCGGAATAGATATGGAAGAGGGGCCTAATGTGGATTTGGTCGTAAAAACTCCGTATGAGTGGCCTGAATTTGAATCTGATAGTTTTGATCTCGTAATATCAGGTCAGGCTTTTGAGCATAATGAATTTTTTTGGTTGACTATGGAGGAGATTGCTCGTGTTCTGAAGCCGGGAGGAAAAGTATGTGTGATCGCACCAAATGGTTTTGCGGAGCATCGTTTCCCTGTTGATTGTTATCGGTTCTTTGCCGATGGTATGATAGCGATGGCTCGATATGTACAGCTTGAGGTCCTGCACGCTTCGGTCAATGCTTCTCCAGAAGGGGAAGAAGATACTTGGTGTAGTGAGGTAGAGGCAGATGCTATGATGGTGGCACAAAAAAACTACAAGGGTGAAGCACATATTATAGATCGTAAAGTTTACGTGTGCGAGCCCGCTCAACAAAAAGCATATTTATCGGGATTGGTGAACTATCAAAAACCAAAAGAAAATGCAATACAGAAGCTTTTAATGAAGCTTTACCGCAAAGCGCAGGTTTTAGGATAAGGAAAAATCCTTTTAAAAAAAGCGGATGCCAGTTAGTTGCTCCAGGAGATTTCGATCTTCTTGGAGTTTTTTTTCGGGTTATTCTATCTGCGTCGAAGTTTTGTTATAATACAAATGCATCAATCCAGATAGCTAAAGAGATTTTTTTAACGCTTTTGATTTAAATGTAGATTTGTTCTGTAAAACCAAGAAAACTTGATTTTACAGCTTTCCCGACGTTTTGAACAGATGGACGAATTTGGTTCAAAGGATATATCTCAAGAAAATTTAAGACACTTTGGAGGAAATTTAATGAGTTCTTAACAAGTCTTCATTTTTGACACTTAATAAGTGATCATTCCATTGCTGGAATCAAAAACTAGGATAGCCATAAATTAAATTATCTACCAACTGAGCAGAAATAATTATTAAATACGATTATCCGCAATGATGTCAGTAGGCTTATTTTCTTTGTTTTACTGTAGGTAGGACTTAATGCCGAAGTGGTTCAAAAACTACAGTTTAAATTATTATTTGATGCTTTAAGGTTAACTGTCAGAAAAGCGAATAAATATATTATCTAATAAAGCCCTTCTCTTATTCAATTGTATTGTATGGTTTTAAACCTGACACTATTATTCACTAAAGAAATGTTTTATCTGATTGGTTTGAATCTAGAACAGATTCTCTTTTAAATTCTTTTGAATTAGCATTCTGCATATTTAGTTTACCATTGTAGTTCGAACCCATCTCTATGCTTAGTTCGTCTACGTTTATATCGCCATTAATACAGCCGGTCCGCTTGATTTCAAGTTGTTTTACTTTCACGTTTCCCTCTATTTTTCCAAATATGACTGCCATTTCTGATTCAATATTGCCTTTGATAAATCCTTTTTCTCCTAAAACAATTCCTTTTTCTATGCTTACATTGCCTATTATTTTGCCTTCTATTCTGGCGTAGCTATTACTTTTTATATTTCCTACTACTTCAATATCTTCGCCGATAATAGTTACTATTTCTGCCTGATTCAAAAGAGTTGCGAGTGGTTTTTTGTTTTTTTTGAACATGTTAATTTAAATCTAAATAGGTTTGTGGATTTATTGTTTTCCCGCTTTTTCGTATTTCATAGTGTAGGTGAGGACCGGTAGATCGACCAGTAGATCCTACATTGCCAATAAATGCGTTGACTTTTATATTTTGGTTTACCTTAACCAATATTTTAGAAAGGTGTCCGTAATAGGTCTCAAAGTCTTCGCCATGTTGTACGATTACTAAATTCCCATAGGCACCTTTGTAACCAGCAAAAATAATTCTCCCATCTGCAGTGCTTTTTACCGGTGTTCCATGCTCTCCCTTTATGTCTAATCCGGCGTGATTTTCTAAGTCAATCCCATCAAATGGATTGTGTCTACTACCAAAATTTGAGCTGATATGTCCTGGCATTGGAGAACCAAGAGGGGTATTGGATATTGTCTTTTTGATATCCCTAAAATATTGTGAAAATAAATCTTTATTAATGTCTTCAGAAGGCAAGTTTAATTTTGGGTTCTCAAGGGGCTTATTTAAATTTACTTCCTTTAATCCTTTACTTTTTAGTAAGTTGTTTACCTCTGTAATTTGCTCAGTTACAAAATCATATTGTTGGACTAGCTTTTCTGAATAAACCTCTGTCTTTTTTGTAAGAGATATTATTTCTTTTTCTTGGAGTATTGAATATTGTTTTATTAATAAAACAAATGTGTACATACTTATACCCAAAAACACAAAAAAACCTCCAAAGAAAAACTTCCAATATTTTAAAAAAAAAGTTGGTATTAATACAGGTTTCCTAATTTTTTGATTATTGTCTATAAAAATTACTGTGGTTTTTTTTTGTTTTGCCATCTTTAGATCACCTAATAGTTCAGGAATCTGAGTGAATCCTTATTAAGCAAATTGAAATTGATTTTTTGTAGAAGTTGCTATGGATTTTTCTGATCTAATTCCTATGATTTTAATTAATCATTCGACCTTTTCGGTGTTATCTTCCAAACCTTTAATGGGGCAATATATTGTTTTTTGATAGTTCTGGTAACTTTCAGCACTAATTTGTAAATAATCTGTATCAGGGGTGTTGGATTTCTCTTTTTGTAGACGAATGATGGGACACCAATGCAAACTAAATTTCGGGTTTATCCTAATTTTATAACAGCCAGCCCTAGCTATTGGTATAAAAGAGGATGTGCTTATTCTTTTAAAACACATTTAATTTACAAAAATACGCTAAACTATGAATTTTATTTAGAGTACTGTTCCTCAATGCCTAATATTGCGGCTATCGGGATTTGTCAGGAATTTAATGAAAGCCTTGTAGAGTGTTAACGAAGCCAACTGATAAAGTAATTCTAATATCTCTGAAATTATGGCTTTAATACACTGAATTAAATATAATTATCTTTTAGGTTTTTGTAAAAAAATCCTTTTTAATCGGTAAAATCACAATTTTAAAATGATTCTAAAAATAATTATTATACTGTTTGTTTTTTTTCCTACGGCTGTTATATCACAAACTAGTACAAGTAATGTTGAAAAACTTTCACATTCTGAAAATAAGAATAGCGCATGGGTTGATAAAATGATTATCGAAGTTGAAAACATTTTAAATTCAGAATCAAAACTGGCTTTTGAATATTCAAATATAATTCTTGATGTATCTTATAAATTGGATTATTCGAAAGGTACACAGAATGCTACGTTACAAAATGCTAAAATCTTAAATATTCTTGGAAAATATATAGATGCAAAGAAACAAATTGAAATTGGATTAAAAATTATCCCAAATAATAATTTTGCTTATAAAATAAATGCCTTAATTATACTTGGCAAGATTAATTATAATTTAGGTTCATATGATTCTGCGCTAGTAGTTTATGATAAAGCTGAAGAAATACTTGGAAATAATTTAAACAATATTCAAATTGCAGATATATATAATAATAGGGCAAATATATATATATTGAAAGGTGATTATAAATTAGCGATTGAAAATTATTTAAAGTCAGCTGATATTTATAAAATTTTAAACCAAAAGAAACTCCTTGCAGTCGTTTATACCAATATAGGAAATGTAAATGCGAATTTTAAAATGCATGATAAATCTATAGAATACTTTAAGCTTGCAGCGGAGATAAATGTGATTAATGAGGATTTGCTTAATTTATCTATTAATTATCTTAATATGGGGGTATCATACAAAGAAATAGACTCTTTAGATATCGCTGTTGAATATTATGAAAAATCATTAACAATTTCAGAAAAGCTGGGAAGCACTTTAGTAATGGTTCAAAACTATTCAAATTTAGCTAATATCTATGAAAAGAGAGGGGATTATAAAAAGGCATTGGAATTTTTTGATACGTCTTTAAATTTATGTAAAAAAGGGGGGATTACTTACGGGATAGCGCTCAATCATGCTAATATCGGGAACACCAATTTTCTTCTAAAAAATTATGAAGTCGCAATTTTAAATTTAGATAGTGCGCTGAAGTATATTAACGTTTTGGGACTTCCAAAAGAAAAATCTATTGTTTATGAAAGGCTAACTAAGATCTATAAAGAAAAGCTGGATTATAAAAATGCTTTTTACTTTCAATCCTTGTTTACAGAAATAAAAGACAGCTTAGTTACGGCAGAAAAATATAAGCAAATAGTTGAATTACAAACAAAATTTGATGTAGCTGAAAATAAGAAGACTATTCTGGAATTGAAGACTAAACAGATTAGCCAAAAATTAACTATTGTATATTTAATAGTTTTAGCACTTTTATTAATTCTATTAGTAGTCTGGTTTATTTATAGAAGAAAGCAATCTCTACAAGAAAAGCTAATTGCTGATATCACTGCAGATAAAATGAAACTTGAGATTGAGATAAAAAATAATGAATTGGCGCACAAGACATTGAATATTATTCATCTTAAGGAAAACAATAAACATATTGCTACCAATATTGAAGAATTTCTGAAAGTATCAAAAGACTCAAATCAAGACATGAAACAATTGGTAAAAAAAATCAAATCTACAGCTGAAAATTCCAAAATTTGGGATGAATTTGATCTTCGATTTAAAGAGATTCATAGTAATTTTTATTCAAAAATTATATCGAACTATCCAGATTTATCTCCTGTTGAGTTAAGATTAGTTTCTTTGCTTCATTTAAACTTGACTACAAAAGAAATAGCTGAAATATTGCAGCGAAGTTTCAAAACTATTGAAAACACGCGTGGTATTATTAGAAAAAAAATGAGTCTTGACAGGAACGTAAATCTTACCTCATTTATTTTAGGTATTAAATAATCAACTGTCAAATCTATAATTTAAAATCTCATCCCCTTTTTTGGAGGTTCTTTTATTTATTGGGGTTCTACCAGGAATTTAATAATGTCAAAACTCTGATATAGTTTCAATCTCCTTGGCTTAGATCTTTTGACTAAGTCAAGAAGTTTAAATCCGTGAGTTATAGTTGTTTTTTATTGGGCCATGCCTAAGGCGGTATCGGCGTATTCCAGTATTTGACTTTATATTTATACTCGATTTCTTACCTCCCATCGAGAATCCTAGGAGATCTCTTAATTTCTTTATTTTTGGCATAGCTCAAAAGTGGACTATCTGATAAGTAAATCTCATAGGAGCATCTATATCGAACATCGGGGTATGAGTAATGATGGCTAGTCGCTATCCCGAAAGCTACAGGATTCCGTTCGGATTTCTAAGCTCAACTTCCTGCCATTTCCCAACTCCTTCAATGAAGATTTTCGTGTCAGCTTGGGAGATTTGGTTTGATTGAATCGTTCAGCTCATACGATTAGTTGTAAGTTAGAAATAGGTGATAAATGGTTTCAATTGGATACACCTTAAATCGATTGGCTTTCCCTTTTGCGTCTATTTCCAAAATATCCCACTGATTGATCTCTCTTTATTGCCAATTAGTTCCCGAAAAAAGCTTCAGAAATATATTCCTCCCAAAACCTAAGCGTAGAACCATTTTTCAATTTCATTTGGAGTTTATGGAAGCTCTGACAACATATCGTTTGCTTTATGATTGATTATTTAAATAGTCATTTATGTTTTCACTCAAGACACCCTTTTGAAAATTATTTCAATGGTTTTTTCACTGATTAATTTATTTACTTCTTCTTTAGTTAACGGTAAATCCCTAATTATTAGAATTAAAACAGGATACCTATCCGTTTTTGTGGCAACAGATATATAATTTTTTGGGAAATCAGAGGAAGTGCTGAATTTGTGTCCTTTTTGGTTTTCTGTTTTTAAATTCTAAGGATTTTAGTTTACCGAGATTGGTGCGAATTATATTAAATGTGATTAAAACTTTTTTCAATTCTCCCTCAACCCATCATTTGCTTCCTAAAACTTACTATTAACCTGTTTTTTTAAACTCCGGGGGTTTATCGGGGGGTGATTATTTAGTTTTTTGTACACTTCCACCAATACATTTGAGGCCTTAAGCAATAATTAATATCTCCACGATGAATCAAAAATTACTCTTACTAATTGCCCTATTAGTTGCTTTTATTCCCTTTTCGCAAGCACAGCAAAACTCAACCGTTTTTCTGGCTAGAAGCACCACAGGGATCGCAGGTTCTTCCAAAAACATAGCTACCAATGGCAAAACCTATGTCATGCAGCAGAGTATTGGCCAGGCCAGTCCCATAGGGACTTTTTACTCGAAGAATTTTATTGCCAGACAAGGCTTTTTACAGCCTAATGTATTGGCATACAATAAAGGCATCGCTATTCCCCTAAGCTTAGACGCCAATGTATATCCAAATCCTTTTGCAGAAAGTGTCACGATCGCCTTTTCAGAACAGATCAATGAGATCATAGACGTGACGGTGTTTGATGCTTTGGGAAGAATAGTGTTTTCAAACAGCTATTCGGGAGGCCAAAAAGTAACTGTTGATTTTTTCAATCTTCCGCCGGCCTACTACCTGCTAAAAGTAACCGCAAACTACAAGCTATTCATGAAAAAAATAATCAAGAACTAATTATCAACAATAGACTACTATGACCACAATTAAGAAAATCACCTTGGTGCTATTGCTCTTTGTAGCCACCAATGCCACTGCGCAGCAAGTGTATTTAGAGGGAGGGAAATCCTCGACCACATTTGACTTTACCAGCTCAAAGGGGGTGAAACTGGATAATTTACAAGCTACGGCCCATAGTTTTATGGCCTTAGGGTACCGAAATCAGGTGTTCACCGAGAATTTAAGCCTGTCATTTGGCGCCAATTATTCCGGTTACGGCGCTATTGGCAGTAACGACGCGCAGGGAAATTACATGGAGTGGGACGTAAACTATGCGGGCTTAAATGTCGGAGTGGATTACACACTGTTTAACGTTAAAAGAGCTAGCATTTATGTCAAAGGCGCAGTATCCACCGCATTTTTCATTCAGGGAAGCCAGATACTGAATAGCCGGGTCATTGATTTAAAAAACAACGAGGACTTTGGCACCATGCTCAATCTGCAAGTCGGAGCAGGATTCTCACATCCGATCTCAGAACACCTTTCCTTCTATACGCAATACCTGTATGGTAAAAGCGCCGATATGTCCAAAGGAGATGCTGAACTGAAAATTGCAAGCAACAATGTGAGTTTTGGATTACTAATCAATCTAGCAAGGAAATAGCCGAAACAAAACCAGCTCAAGTTGCTGGAAAAAAAAGACAATAAAATCAAATAAAAATCAACATAAATGACCGAAACAAAAAAGTAATTATGAAGAGATTATTACTATTACTATTACTGCTGACGGGATTCCAGGGGTTTTCACAAACCCGGGGAATTAGCTACCAAGCCGTCATTTTAAGTCCCAGTGACCAGGAACTACCCGGAGAAAATGCTGCGGGGAATATCTTGGCCAATACTGCGGTATCGATCCAGTTTACGATTGTAAATGCATCGGCAGGGGAGGAGTTTAAAGAATATCATCGCACAAGTACCGATGGGTATGGGATGATCAATCTTTTGATAGGAACAGGAACGAACACAGGCAGTTCCAATTTCACAGACATAGTCTGGGATGGCACGCTAAAAAAATTGAAGGTAGGGATTGACTTTAGCGGAGGGACTAATTTTTCTCCACTAAGTGAGCAAAATCTAACCTATATGCCACAACCTGTAAACGATCAGACTGCGCAAGCAATTGCGAGCATCCTGGTGGATCAGGCAATTTTGAAACAAGAAGTCTCGGAAATTGAATTGCTCCGTGGTGAGCAAGGCGAAGCAGGACCACAAGGTATCCAGGGAGAAGTTGGTCCGCAGGGACTTAAAGGAGACAAAGGCGATACTGGAGCCCAGGGTATCCAAGGAGAAATTGGTTCACAGGGAATCAAAGGCGAAGCAGGACCACAAGGTATCCAAGGAGAAGTTGGTCTGCAGGGAAATACTGGAGCTCAAGGTATTCAGGGAATAAAGGGCGACCAAGGTATTCAAGGAGATAAAGGTGATACTGGAGCCCAAGGTATCCAGGGACTAAAAGGAGATCAAGGTGATACTGGAGCTCAAGGTATTCAGGGACTAAAAGGAGATCAAGGAAATACTGGAGCCCAAGGTATCCAAGGAGAAGTTGGTCCGCAGGGACTTAAAGGAGATAAAGGAGACACCGGCGCCCAGGGTATCCAAGGAGACAAAGGTGCTACAGGAGCACAAGGTGTTCAGGGAATAGCAGGACCTAAAGGAGATACTGGAGCACAAGGAATTCAGGGAGTAGCTGGACCTAAAGGAGATCAGGGTCCGCAGGGAGAAAAAGGTGCTACGGGTGAAGAAGGGCTTCCTGGATTGAGTGGAAATGATGGATTACAAGGGGCCAATGGTTTAAATGCGTATGATTTAGCTGTTAATTATGGGTTTGTAGGAACAGAAAGCCAATGGCTTACATCATTGAAGGCTTCACAGGATATTTCCGGTATTGCGGAAAACGCTTCTTTACTAAACGCTGTAATAGCAACCGTCGGTTTGGAGGATGATGGAAGTTATATACCTAATCCTGTTACAAATTACATCAAGAATGAAACCTCTTTAGCAGCTGCATTACAAACGCTTGACGCCGCTATTAACAATATGCCTGTAAGTACATTTTCAACATCCTCAAACGTTACTTCGAATAATGGCGGTACTATTGCCACCGACGACTTTGTTTTTGGGAGCACCTCTTTAGAGAGTATAGATGGATCTGAGGATGATAAACGAATGTTTTTCAGCAAAAGTAAAGGCGCTTTTAGAGCAGGGTATGCTGATGGCAGACGATGGGATGCTGATAGCGTTGGCCTGTATTCCACTGCAATAGGTTATAATACAAAGGCATCTGGAGAAAGTTCTTTTGCAACAGGTGAGGAAACAACAGCATCAAGTAGTAATTCAACTGCAATGGGGACAAGCACAATTGCATCCGGGTATTCTTCCACCGCAATGGGTGGTCGAACAACCGCAGCCGCGAATTATTCAACCGCAATGGGGGATGGCACAAAAGCTATTGGCACTACTACCACTGCTATGGGGTTTGAAACAACTGCATCCTTTTTTTATTCTACCGCAATGGGTTCCGGCACAAAAGCATCAGGGGAGGCTTCCACTGCAATGGGAAAAACAACAACCGCATCAGGGGAGGCTTCGACCGCAATGGGGGGGATTACCACCGCATCAGGGGCGTATTCCACTGCAATGGGAGGTTATACAGACGCATCAGGGGCGTATTCCACTGCAATGGGTGTTGAATCAATTGCAACAGGTTTTGCCTCAATCGCAATCGGGGCTGGTCTAACTTCATCCGGGAAAGTCTCCGTTGCAACGGGGAATAAATCAGTAGCGTCAGGGGATAATTCTACCGCCATGGGTTTAGGCACAAAAGCCCTTTCGTATAATGAAACGGCAATCGGGGGATTTAACACTACCTATACACCAAATAATACCACTAGTTGGGATGCAGCAGACCGTTTGTTTGTAATTGGTAATGGTATTGAAAAAGCCACCAGCGATGCCTTGGTAGTACTTAAAAATGGAAATACCTCCTTAAAAGGTGAGTTAACCCTAACTGATGGCTCAAGTAGTTATACTATTCCTAATACAGATGGTGCTAGTGGACAAGTATTGGCTACAGACGGTTCTGGAACTTTAGCATGGACAACGCCAACATCAGGTGTTGCTCCAGGTACAAACGTAGGTGATATGCAATACTGGAATGGTAGTGCTTGGGTAGTGATTCCTTCGCCTACAAATGATGGCGCTATATTGACGGCAGTAGCTGGTGTTCCAACCTGGGTGGGTGGCACTCCACCTACTGCCACTGCTCCCGATGCAGTAATTATAGGCACTGCCACCGCAGGTGATGGTGAGGCTACGGTAGCATTTACCGCTCCGGCAAGTGACGGTGGTGAAACAATCACCGGATACACCGTCACTTCAAGTCCTGGTGGGATAACGGCAACTGGCACGAGCAGTCCGATTACGATCACCGGACTTACGAATGGCACGTCCTATACCTTTACCGTCACTGCGACCAATTCTGCCGGAACAGGTGCAGCAAGTGATCCTTCTAATTCCGTGACTCCTGCGGCTGCCGTTCCTCCAGTTTCATCTGTTCCATCTGTAACCGCTACTACTGGTAGAGTGTGGATGGATCGTAATCTGGGTGCTACACAGGTAGCTAACAGTAGTACAGATGCGGACTCGTATGGTGACTTATATCAGTGGGGACGTGCTGCTGATGGGCATCAACTTAGAACAAGCAGTACAACAACTACACTAAGCAGTACTGACGTACCGGGAAATGCTAACTTCATCCTAAATACTGGTGATTGGCGTAGCTCGGCAAACAATGACCTGTGGCAGGGCGTAAATGGCGTGAACAATCCATGCCCAACCGGGTATCGCTTACCTACTGAAACAGAATGGGAAGCTGAACGTACAAGTTGGACCGGTGGTAACAACTCAGCAGGTGCTTTTGCTTCTCCGCTTAAATTGCCCGCGGCGGGCTACCGCAACAATAGCAGTGGTTCGCTCGACGCTGTCGGGGCCTTCGGCGTCTATTGGAGCAGTACGGTTAGTGGTACCTCGAGCAGCCTCTACTTCAACGGCAGCACTGCCTCCATGCTCAACAACAACCGAGCCTACGGAATCGCTGTTCGTTGTATCCAGGAGGTGGAAAATTGATAATTCTTTCTCTTTTCACCCTTTATCCTGCCATCCTTTTGGGGTGGCAGGATTTTACTTGTAGAAAAATATGAAATGCCCAAGAGAAAAGTGCTCACACAAGGGAATGATTATTTAGGGCATTCCTCCGGATAGCTAACGGGATGACCGCTAAAACCAAATTATAAACAAATGAAAATAATTAAATTATACCTACTCTTAGTATTCAGTGTAGCTACAGTTCAGGTGCAGGCCCAGCATGCGATCAGGGGTAGTTTTCCGGGCTTGGCAGGTCAGCAGGTTCGCCTGGTTGGTTTTCAGGATTTGGATATTTACAGCATCGATAGCACAAGGGTTTCGGATGAAGGTGCTTTTACCCTGACCTATACCGATCAAGACACCGGCATGGCCTATCTGGCTGGGGAAGACAACAAAGCCTATTTTCTGGTGCTTGCGAATGAAACCATCGAACTTCAGGGAGAAGTGTTGAGTATGGCGGAACGTATCGTTACGGTTTCGGGAGATCAAAACAAGCAATTTGTGCGCTATGCGGAGGAGCACCAAAAACGAGAACAAGCCTTAAGTGCCTGGGTGTATCTGCAAAAAATATATCAGGGCGACTCGCTCTTCTCCATTCACCCACTTCCACAGCAAGGCATTGCCGGCGAAATACAACGGGTGAAACAGGAAGACCTGGATTTTTTGAGCAGTCTGGATGCTGAGAGTTACCTAAGTTGGTATCTGCCGGTTCGGAAACTGGTGAGTTCGGTTGCCAGCGTAGCGCAATACCGCACCGAGGAAATCCCTGCGAGCCTAGCGGCTTTCAGAAGTTTGGATTACAGAGATCCCCGCTTGTATAAAAGTGGCTTGCTTCGGGATGTGATGGATAGTCATTTTTGGTTGCTGGAAAACAGCGGTAAACCCCTGGATTCGGTCTTTGTGGAGATGAATAGATCCATTGAGGGGATGGTCGAAAACCTGCTCACCGAGGAGCAAAAGCTAAACATAATTGCCCCGTATTTATTCAGTTTACTTGAAAAGCGGAGTCTGTTCACCTCATCGGAATATTTGGCACTCCAACTACTCGATTCAAAAGCGAGCTTAAGTCCTGGATTTGCAGCGCAATTAGAAACCTACCGCACCATGAAGAAAGGGAATATTGCCCCTGATCTTGTGTTCAATGGGGATATCCTTGCTCCGGGCTATGCAGGGGGCGTAATCCCCAAAAAGCTTTCCGAGCTGAAGAGCAACTACACCCTAGTGGTATTTGGTGCGAGCTGGTGTCCGAAATGTACCGAAGAGATCCCCGAAATAGCCAGCTACTATTCAAAATTGAAGCAGCAGGATATTGAAGTGGTGTATGTGTCCTTGGACGTAGATGCGCAGCAATTTAAAAGTTTTGCGGGCGCATTTCCTTTTGTAAGTGTCTGTGATTATCAGAAATGGGCGAGTCCGGCTGTAAAAAGTTACCATGTGTTTGCGACCCCGACGATGTACTTGCTGGATGCGCAGCGAGAGATCCTGCTTCGTCCTACCAGCGTGGGGCATTTGGAGGCTTGGGTAGATTGGAATCTGGTGCAGGGGGATAAGTAGCAAGCTTAGAAAATCATAAGACTAGGGACATAGTGGAACTCTACTCGCCTGAATTCAAATGAGTTTTCCTGAGATTTCACCGGTCGGTCTACTCTGATAGTTCTTAGGGCCGGGTGTAGCTTGCGATATGCTGAGATATAAAGCAACTACACCCTTTCAATCCCGAATAATTCCTGGCGGTAGAATTCATCGAAACTTCCGAATATCCCATAATTCCAGCCCGAATGGTAGTAAGACCACGATTACAGCAAGCTATTCTCATGAAAGATTTGGCGAATCTAAGGCGTCTGCAAATCAAGAATGATCAACTAAGTGACTTTCGGCAGGAGAAGAAAGCAATAAAAATTGTATCACTTATCTATCTGGGCCTATTCGTCCTAGTACTTGGGGCGATGGTCATTCTCGAGTTTCCTATATCCAATTCGCAAGTGTTCGGGATGGAAGGAAATATGGGAACAGAAGTGCTGACATTACTAGTATGTAATGTGTTGCTATGGATTTTTCCAGTGCTTAGAATATTCTCCATAAATAGGAAGATCAACTTACTAGAGCTTGAGTGTCACATACTAGTAGAGAAGACCAAGCATATGAGTAATTAAAAATAGGAGTAGTCTTAAGAATGTTAGTAGCGAGATTTGCCTTGTTTTTCTGCTTGAAATAGGGTTGAGCGAAGTTTGGCGAAATCGAATTTAAACGGAGTTTTAAGCTGTTAGATCAAGCTACTGTTTGGTAAGCGAATTATCATTTTTAGAAATATATAATGCTCTAATTTAATTTTATAACCTGAATTTCAATTAAATAACAATTTATCTGGTGTGATCACCGCACGCCAAACAAAGTTTTATAAAAAAAATAGTTGTGAAAAACCAATTTGAAATTATTAGTATCCCTAGCGTATTTGAATCAGCACCAGAGGTTCTTGATAGTATCGCCGAGAAAGTCCAAAAAGGGCTGAAGGTGAAAATAGGGGAGAATTTTTTCATTGTAGGAGACCTTGCCCTAAGCGAAGGCAATCAACCGCACAAAGAAATTAATTCGGCTCCTAATGATCTGGATTATCAAGTATTATTGACTTCAGCCTTATTAGTCTCTTATTCCAAACTTGGGAATCCGCTTACAGTATCTACAGGTTTCCCCTTTGCATCTTTTCAGGTAAACAAGGATGCCGCCCATGCGAACCTTGTAAAGGTCCATTTGGTGACTTTTGATTCTTCAGTCTTTTCTTCTGGAGGCATAAAAAAAGTAGTCATCGAAGTAAATAATGGTTCGATCATTCCTGAAGTTTCCTCCAGTGCACTTGCTATCCGCAATATTCATGATATAGAAGGTGATTTCATGGTACTTAGCCTAGGCTATGGGACTTTCGAAACCATATTCAGTGATGCAACAGGTGAGTTTGGTATTCAGCGAACCGCTTCTTCTTCACCTGGAATTAACTATGCACTTCAGGCCTTGGGTAGAGAGCTGTTTAATCTCTATCCATCGACTATGATCTCCGATGTTTTTTTGGATGAAGGTCTTAGAAATGGCTTTATGTTTATCAACAGAAAAAAGGTTGATATCACTGCACTTCGTCTTAAGGTTATAACCTTTTATTATGAGAATGTAATCTCCCCAAGCGTGAAGAAGGCATTTACGGATAGAGAATTTGCACGTTCTCAGGGTATTTACCTTGCTGGTGGTGGCGCCTTGTATCCAGAATTGGTTGCTTTGTTTGAGGCAGAATTTAAAGATGTGATAAAAATAATCGTTCCCGAAGATCCACATCATCTGGCTGCAAAAGGATACTGCTTGAAGAGTGCGAAATTAAGTGGAGGTGATAATGGTCAGGCGGTTGGTATAGATTTGGGGAACTCATCTACTATTATCTGTTTGATAAAGCAGGATTAATTAGATAAAATCGAGCAGGACTCAAACGTCACACACTGGGATGGTTGTCTCGTCCTGACTTGGACGACACTTCCTTCCTGTTCAAATCGTGACAAACCAAACCACCATCAGAAGAAAGCTGTCTTCTTTCATCAAATTTGGACCATAATAGGTCAGGATAGAAGTCTTTGGGGTCGGGTACATCCAAGCTGCTGGCCCCAAAAATGATCTCCTTACCTTCAAAAATTGCTCCCCTTCGGGTGATTCAAAAGTGAAATTGCGAAGCCCTATGGCTAACTCGGGATGTACTTGGTAATGGACATCACCTATAAAAATTCCTTCAAACTTTGTCTTTTTGGATAAGCCTAAAAATGTCCTTATCTGGCCTTGAACGTTTAATCTCTTATCCAAGTACCTGTTGGAATAATCCACTCGAATCCCACTTTGGTGCTTGGATTTAAAAAAATCACATAGACTATATCAGAAAATTTTCTAATCTACATTCAGTTTTTACCACCTATTATTTCTGTTCTAAAGGCCTCACTAAGTAAGAGGAAATCCTAAAAGTCCAAATCGACCTTGCCAATTCTTTTTAAGTTCTATCAGATTTCTACTGTTTCAGTGGAGCTTTGACTCTTCGAGTAAAAAACAAACTCAGCTGTGATTAATAAAAATAAAAAATAGGGTATAATCTACTTTTAAGGGAACATAGGTGATAGAATTGCATAAGTTTATCGGGGATCAGTAAGTTAGAAAAGACTGTATTTTTAAAAGCTAGTCTACTGTTTTTTTGTGATTGCTCTTTCCGATTAAAAGTTGGACTAGTTACGCTGCGATTTTAAAGTTATAATATTCATTTGGTGTTTTCATATTTAAGGCAGAATGGGGAGCAAATGTGTTGTATTCTTCTACCC
>NZ_JAQWXX010000088.1 GCF_029254265.1 Algoriphagus sp.
CAGAATTACCTGGACGAGTTTTGCTACAAACTCAACAGAAGATATTTCGGTCAAAAACTCTTTGACAGACTCATTATTGCTTCGATTTAATCATACTGGCAAGATTGCGGATATACATAAACTTATTTATTATTTTCTTGTTTCAATGAAAAGATATCGAATATTAATTGATCCCTTTTATGGTTTTATAGTTGCAAGTTTTGAAGGGTAATTGACAGTTAATGATGTGTTTAGTTTTGGTAGGGATCTTTATAATCATAAGGATTATAAGTCCAACTACGTACTTATTTGTGATTTAAAATTAAGTTCTGCAATGGGGTATCGTATCGATGTAATTTCCTATGTAGAACATTTGAGAAAGCTTACTTGGGATTCTGGATGCAAGAAAATTGGATTTATAGTTGGTAGTATAAATCAGATATTTCTGATTGAAAATTTTATTGTCTTAGTCAAAGATTTAAATTTTGATGTTGAAATGTTTGAAAATACAGAATTATGCCTCAAGTGGGTTTCTGATGAAAGTGATATTAGAAATAAAATTGATTCTTCGATTAATTTCAACAGAAGTATGCTTAATGATCAATTTAAAGCTGAAATATTAAATTAATCTATACACCTTTACTTGGAATGATTTTCACTTTACTTTGTGTTATAAATTATAATTATTAAATATTATGAATGAAAGAATATTTCAATTGAAATCCAAAATTGAGCCGTTAAGGAAAGAAATTGTAAATCATAAAGTTTATAATCTTATTCAGGACACAGATGACCTTAAGATTTTCATGCAGTATCATGTTTTTGCTGTTTGGGATTTTATGTCGCTTTTGAAAAGTCTTCAAAACTCTTTGACTTGTACTTCAATTCCTTGGTTTCCGATTGGCTCAGCAGATACAAGGTTTTTGATTAATGAAATTGTAGTCGGGGAGGAGTCAGACGTTGATTCTTATGGGGTGAGAAAAAGTCATTTTGAATTATACTTGGACTCCATGTGTCAATGTGGAGCAAATACTTCCCAAATTGAATTGTTTCTTAATAATCTGAAAAATAATAAAAATCTCGAGCAGTCCTTAAAAATATCTCATGTCCCACTTGAAGCTTCAGATTTTGTCGATTTTACTTTTAAAGTCATTAATAGCCAAAAAAGCTATCTCCAATCTGCGGTTTTCACCTTTGGTAGAGAAGATTTAATTCCTGATATGTTTCATTCTATTGTAAATGATATTTATAAAAAATTCCCTGAAAAGGTGTCTGTTTTTAAATATTATTTAGAGAGACATATTGAAGTGGATGGAGATCATCATAGTCACTTGGCACTTGAGATGACTGCAAATCTTTGTGGTGATAATGATGAATTTTGGGAGGAAGCTGAAAGGGTTTCTATTGAAGCATTGAAAATGAGGATAAAACTCTGGGATGGAGTTTATCGGGAAATAGAAAATAAGAATAAAAATTAAATTTTATTAGATAAATATCCCCATTAGTTTTTTGAACCATCTGGATATGGAAATAAATTTGTGACATAAGTCTTTTCAGAAGTTTTCTTAATAATCTGATCTAAATCATTTGAATATTTTTTGATCATTTTGAGTATTTCCTTTCCATCGGCTTCAAAATCCTTTACATTATATTCCGATATTAGATTAGCTAATCCTATCAAAGTTACTAATGGAGCTCTTACTTCGTGTGATTGAGACCAGGCTATATCCTTTAGTACTTTGTTCTGAGCTATAATAGCATCAATAAATTTAATTCTTTCAGTTATATCTCTAAAAATGTTTAATATTGCTTTCTTTCCATTATATTCGATTAGAATGCATTTCGCTTCAATATTTTTTATTTTTCCTTTTTTAGATTTTATAGTACTTTCAAAATTGATAATTTCATTTTTTTCTAGTTTAATGATCATATTATCAAATTGTTCTTTTCT
Source organism: Algoriphagus sp. (assembly GCF_029254265.1). Taxonomy (GTDB): domain Bacteria; phylum Bacteroidota; class Bacteroidia; order Cytophagales; family Cyclobacteriaceae; genus Algoriphagus. Next base: position 1,931 of record NZ_JAQWXX010000088.1, read on the forward strand.
TTCATCATGGATAAAATCATATATAGTTAAGGATTTGAATTCTTCCATTTCATAATCAGAAAGTATTTTATTTGCTGGATTACTCTCTATAAAATAAGAAGGCTTTTCGTCTTTAATAGAAGAGATACTTATTGCGTCACTATTTGCATTGAAGAGATTTCTGTAATTAAGTTCATTTTTCTCTGCTTCGTTTTTGGCTATTTCTAAATCTCTTGTCCTTTCTCGGATTTTTTCTTCAAGATTTTGGCGTAAATTTCTTTCGGTTTTGTATAAGTAACTAGTAGTTAAAATATTTTTAATTCTTATAGATACTTCAACAATGTCTATTGGTTTGGTTAAGAATTCTGTTGCTCCTAGTTTTAATGCTTTTAATTTGTCCGTGGGATTATTACTCGCAGTCAAAACTAAAACGGGAATTATCCAATTTTCTTCCTTTGACTTGTCTAGTTTTTCTAAAATATTGAAGCCAGAAACAATTGGCATCATTAAATCAACCAGGATTAAATCAGGCTTTAAAAACTGGATTATTTCAAATGCTTTATTTGAATCTGTTGTGGAATGTATATTTGAATAGCCTTCTATTTTTAATATTTCAACTATCAAATCAATATTGTATTGGATATCATCTACAATAAAGATTTTTGATTTCTTTATATCCTGCATATGTAATTAAAATAAGTATTAAACTTGATTGGACTTTAGTTTGTTGTGATCTTTACAGCAAGCAAAATTATTAAAATATTTATAATTTTCTGCTGTTAAGTTTAAGTTAATAGCAAAATTCTGTTCTTGTATAGTATTTTCCGAATAAACTTCATTGCGATAAATTTACTATTCCTAGAATAATGCAAATAATAAACAAGGGTTTTCGCTTTTATTTTACAGGAAGTTGTTTATGCTAAATAAGAATAGAGTTTAAAGGTACAAAATTAATTCGTAGTGACAATCTTTGTCAATGGCCTTTCTTATAACTCGTGAGTTAGTGGATCATGCATCGCAAATTTTTATAGCTGAATTTTACCACAAACCCCATGAGCATTTGGAAACACTTTGTTTTCATGCTTTGTATGGCGATTTCCAAAACTAACTCACTAAATAGTCTATGTAAGTACCTGCTTTTTTGGGACTCAAGGGCAGCTACTTAAGGATCTATAAACTTCCCGTCAGGAGTATGCTCTCTCATGCCAATCGTAGGTACCTAAATACTGCATTTGAATACCTTTAATCTTTATTGCCTGTTGCTATCCTATCACAAAACTGAGATTTCGAATGGTTATTTGAGTTTTCCCGACTATAGAGAAGTATCACCTGATCTAGTCGACTAGTTGATTTCACCACTTTGACACTATTTGCCGATGTGTCCAAAGGAGTTGGAAAAACCCGATGACATGCAAAATAAAAAGGGGATTGTAAATCACTTGCTGTACTTCTGTTGGACAATTTGTAGCCTGAATTGGTCTTACTAATGGCAGACAGTTCCAATAATAAAAATTTCTCGAATAGCTGAAACGCAAGAGGGGAAGTATTTGTGTATTAGATAAGGGATGCGTCGATTACTTAGCCTACAAAAAATAAGCAGAAGACGGCTTATTTTTCGTCCCATGGTTTAATGGGATTACGTCTTATAATTTGTTCAACATGCGCCCTGAAGTCATCCATGGCTGTCTTTCCGGAGGTGTAAGTTTAGATCAGCAAACTACCTAACAGACTTAGGAGATCCATTAAAGCAGAGATTTATTTGCTAGTAGTACTTATTAAAATTCAAGGTTTTTTAATTTCTGAGCAATTTATTTGACTTTTAGTCCTATAGGATCATATGACTTTATATAAACCGCTGGGAGACTAAGCCCTTCTTGAAAAAGATCAGACAAAATTTTGAGATGGACTACCTCCAGGACCACCAAGCTGGGTCAAAACGCAGCTTGGTATCTTGCTGATTGTTAATTTTATCTACTGTATAATTCACAATCGAATCAAAGAAGCAGTGCAGTTCACCTCTTTAGTTGCTTTGGTTAAAGGCGACCTGATTTTCTATACCTGTTTTCAGACTATTTAACAAAGCAGTTACCTCAACGACGAACAGTGAGATCTTGAAATAGCACAATTGGATATTTTCTAAATCGAGCAAGGTTGTCTTTGGAGGAAAAATGAAAATCACTTTAGAGAACCAGAAAATTTACTGTTTTGGTTCTGATTTATTTACCTGTATTATAAAAAAATAGCTCTTTTGAAAGGTTCTGCTCCCTTTCTGCGTATCACCGAAATAGATAGTAGAAAAAATTTTAACTATGAAAAAAATTAAAATTAATTCCTACATTGCTATTGTATCAAGATGAACTAATTGAAAATAATTTATAAAATATTGAATTAATCCATTAAAAATAATATTTTTATAAGAAATAATTTAAGAAATATTGTATTTTATTAAAAAATTTATTAGTTTTTCGAAAAATTACTAGAGAGTACCATATGTAAATAATTAAAAACTTATTTATCTTATGGTATACTTGAAAATTACCAGAAATTATTTTATTTGTACTTTTTTAAAGTAATCCTGCCGTGCAAGAACTGCTTAATTATTTAATTAATTCTACATTTTGAACCAAGTAATTTTAGATTGCCTTAAACAACTTAATGGATCAGGGCCTAAGATGGTAATGGCCGACTATTCTCTTGATTTGGAGGATGAGGTGAATAGATTTTCTGTTTTTGAGAAAATCGCATTTCAAAATGGTGAAATTAAAGTCGCCTTTTCTCTCGATTACAGCCTATTAATTCTGGAATTCTCTTCTGCGCTTAGATTAGAGTCCAAAATATTTTTACTTCCAGAAAATGAAATTCTGGTGAGTTTTGGTGGTATCATTGGACTCTATATTTTGCACTATATTGATTTGGCTATTAATTGTTATGTTACCGATAATTCAGACTTTATTGAATCCGAAAAGACAAGATTTCTTAATTGGGAAATGGAAGTTTCTGAAAAAATTCGCTTAGTAAACCTTAAAAATTTATTTTGAAATTTAATCAAATGGACATTAATGCATTTTTTATGCAGTTAAATATTTTTTTACATTTTTTCGAAATTATCCCTGAAAAGTAGTTCCTAAATAGATCTATGTCTCCTTATTAGCCAAGATTACACAAAGCCATTCATATCAGTTAGTTTCCTACATTTTTTAATCGAGTAAAATCGCAAATTCTAATTGAAAGCATTCCGAGCAAAGACAGAAAACTATTGTAATACCTGTAAAAGGAGACCAAAACAGGTCTGATTTTCATAGAAAATTTTTTTAAGTTCTGTCAATGTATGAGAAGTACTTCACTATCTATAGAGCGATAAGTAAGCTTCATACGAATACTATTCAAACTAGCCGGGAACTGTTGCCCGCCTAGGATGTTGGAAACCTTCACGCGCAAGTTTTTTGAAGCCCTTGAAAACAATAAACAAAATCAAAGCTGGCACTGGTCTCTATAAGAAAACTCTTTAGGTGGAGATATACTGCCGGGAGAAACGTCTCTACTCAAAAGACAAAAAGTCCGATCTCCTATACCATGCCTTACCTTTGTTGGATGCCTTCTCAAGCACGCTAATCTTGAACTATGTCCAAGTGCTTCCAAAAAGCATCATCGGTAAAGTTATTTCCGTAATTTTTTCAGACCTTTGAAGGCGTCGAAAAATTCCAGAATAACTTTCCTATACTTACCCTCTTATTGGGGTGCTATCTTTTACTGTTAATTTACAAATACGTGCATAGTTTTTTCATTGTTAATGCACCTTTGTAAATTTAATTATCATATTGTTTTTGATTTGGTTAGAACTTTATGAGCACTAGTAATACCCTGTGAAAGCAGGGTATTTTTTTAGTTAAAACGTAATTTTTTGTTTTATTTCAAAAAAAGATAAAATTATCTTTCAGGTGTTTAGAGTTTTTCTTTAATGGCACATGGAATCTCGCATTTCGGATAATCATCCTATTGTGTGCTCTTCCTGCTCGATTTTATATGATTTCAATGAAGTTCATTTTAAGTATCCTGTTTTAAAAGGTTTTTACAGAATTGATCTTTAATGATTTCCTCGGTTTGATTTTCAACTATTGTAGTTGTTGCTATGGTCGTAATCTTGTTGAAGCTTTAGGAATTTTTTAGAATTTTCAAAAACTCAGTTCTGTCCATGTCTGGCATCCTAATGTCATGTACAATTAATATTGGCGAATCAAACGTATTTTAAAAAAATCAAAGCAGTTTTTTAATTCTTGAACGAATAGATCGTTTGTCCATATTTCTGAAAATATTTTTTGATGACCTAATTAATTACAAAATCATTTATTAATACTATTATTAAATATGAGATTATTTTTCAATGGTGTTTAGGGTAGTCAATTGTGATTTATATTTGGATATGGTTTGATAATTAGAGTAATATTTGAAAATTATTGTAGTTAAACTATATAAGAGGTAATTTTCATCTATCTCCAATTTATCTCTTTGAGAACTGTAAACCATTGTCCCAATTTGTATATTTCCATTGTATATCGGTATTCCAAAGAGATTTTTTGAATTTGAAAACAATTTTGTTTCTATACAGTGTTTTTTTTTCAATTCATTAATCGAAATCTTTTTTATAAATCTTTTGGCGATTGTTTGAAAAGTAAGTCTGAAAGCTTCGTATTCTTGTATGTTTACCCCGATTCTTTTTTTTTGAGATAAAATTTCAATAATTGAATCATCTCCCTTATTGTTAAAAAAGAATAGAAACATGTCTTTAAAATCAAAAAGTAATAATAAATTTTTAATGTATCTATCAATGAAATCATCGTTGTTTATTTCGATCTCATTTGATAAATTATTAATAGTATGGGTTAAAATACCTTTTCTAATTAGTTCTTTGTTGAATTCCCTTTCTTCATCAAGATTTTCGATTAAAATAAGAAAATTCATTTCTAATGATAATCTAATAGAGACATTTATTATTTTTATTTTTATTTTTTTAAAAGTTTTATTAATTTCTACATAAAGCTCTAATTCTTGTTCACTTAAATTTTTAGAACGTTCCATAGCCCAAACTATTTTTTCTTGATTTTTCGAATTCCATAGATCTAAAAATAATTTTTTCTTTGATTTATTTATTTCAGGAAATAGTTTTGTGGCTTCGTTATTGTATCTATCTATTTGTAATTTATTATTTATTTCTAAAATTGCTTTATTTGAAAGTTGAAATAATGATTCAATTTTTCTTTCCTTTTTGTCAATATCAATTTTTAAATCATCTATCTGGAGTGGTAAATTTTTAGATTGATGTTTTTTTAAGTAAAAAAATATATGGCTTATTCTAAAATTCTTTCTGAAAATTGGAATGAAAACAGGTCTGTAGATTAGATTTATTTCATCTTTGTAATCCTTGACTGAGTTCTTTTCAGAAAAATTTCCAAAAATGGTTTCAGCATTTATATATGTTTCTCTTAGTGATCTTTTGAAGTCCGTCAGTGAGTAATTTGGAATAATTGAGTTATTAATTAAAAAATCAACGTTCGTAATTACTTTTCTATTAAGAAACTCTTGGGTATCACTAATTCTTAATAATTCTGATGTGACCCATACTGGCTTATAACTCTCATTTTTTAGCGAAATTAGAACTCCGCCTGTATTGAATGGTATTTGTAATTCAATAGTTGCATTTTTATCTAAATATAATTCTAGTGAAGTATTGTTGATAAATGGAGATCTCATTTAACTTCTGAAAAGGTATAGACTTTTTTCTTTATTAATTGTTTTATTTTGGAAGAGACCATAGCAATTGTTTCGTTTGGCAAAGAACTCCCTGAAGGAAGACAAAGTCCTGTTTTGAATAGTTGTTCGCTGAAATCACTTCCAAAATAAGGGTACCCTCTGAATATTGGTTGAAGGTGCATCGGTTTCCACAAAGGTCTTGTCTCTATTCCCATAAATTCCAAGCTCTTCCGTAAATCCTCCCTTATTTGTTCTGATCCATCCTTGATTAATATTGTAGTTAACCAGCGATTACTTTTATAATTATGAGGTTCTTCTAGAAAACTAATTGAATTTTCTTCTTTTAGGTATTGCTGATATAAATCAAAATTCGCTCTTCTTCTTTTTACTCTATCCTCAATAACCTCCATTTGAGCTATACCGATGCCTGCAGCGATATTTGATAGTCGGTAGTTATACCCAATTTTACTATGTTCATAGTGTGCGAAGTTATCCCTGGCTTGGGCTGATAGGAAGCGCGCCTCATCAATGTATTTCTTTTCGTTTGATATTAATGCGCCTCCTCCGCTCGTAGTGATTATTTTATTCCCGTTAAAAGAATAAATCCCCATATCACCAAATGTCCCACATCTTTGACCTTTAATTGATGAACCCAGAGCTTCCGCAGCATCCTCTATTACGGGGATTTTGTATTTTTCACTTATTCTTAAAATCTCTTCCATTTTAGCGGGCATTCCGTAAAGATGGACTGGTAGAATCGCTTTCGGCTTTTGAGGTTTTATATTTTTTATTTCAATCAGGTCGCTATAATTGTCTAATTCCCCTTTCATGGCTGATTGAATTGCTTGTTCAAGAGCAATTGGATCCATGTTCCAAGTATCCTCCTCACTGTCTACAAAAACCGGAATAGCTCCTAAATATTTAATTGGATTAGCGGATCCTGCAAAAGTAAATGATTGACAAATTACAAGATCTCCCGGGCCAACTCCTGCTAGAATAAGAGCAAGGTGAATTGCAGCTGTTCCTGAATTTGTAGCAAGCGCTGAAGATGTTCCAGAGTAATTCTTTATGGATTCTTCAAACAAATCAACGTTCTCACCAACCGGAGCTATGTAATTTAATTTAAATGCTCTTTCAATATATTTTAACTCATTTCCACTCATGTGTGGAGTAGACAACAACACCTTATCGATCATAATTAAAATTTTTCCGAATTATCGTTGATAAAAAAATTATTAAAAACTCTTTGTTTTATTTTGATAATTAAGTGTTGATAAGCGATTCAATTTTTTTAGTTAATGGTAATTTATTTACAGAAAAATACATTTCATTTTATATGATTTTTTTCAATTAGTAGTAAAACTGTCCTAAAATTTTCAATAATTCATATTATTTACAAAAAAAGTCATTTTGTTTATTATATGTAGTACTCAACATACTTCCTTTTTTTAATTTCTTTCCTTTGCGGCTGTTATCAAATATCAATCGGTTAGTTATTGCCGTTTTTAAGTTTTTAAAATTTTAGAGGAAGTCACCTTGTGACCGAAGGGGCGAAGCTGTATTATTTTATCTAGAAAACAGCAGATTTTAATTATTATCTAAACGTTAAGTCTAATGGGACTGAAAGGGCGAAGCTGTGAAATGGTAATTATTGAAAGGGAGAAATAGGTGCGTTAATGAACAGTTACAATATAAAAATTGGTATTATAGGTTTGGGATATGTAGGGCTGCCTCTTGCAGTTGAATTTTCCAAATTTTATAAGGTGATTGGTTTTGATATCAATTCATCACGAATTGATTCCTTAAATAATGGTATCGATTCTACTCAGGAGATTGAAATTAGTGTTCTCAAGGAGCAAATTATGAACCCTGATCTAGATAACGATAAGATGACTTCTGGATTAGAGCTTACGAGCGATAGTTCTAAACTTAGTGATTGCACGATTTATATTATAACAGTACCAACTCCAGTAAATAAATTTAATAGTCCGGTTTTGACTCCTCTTTTGAGAGCCTCAGATATGGTAGGGAAACTTTTGAAGAAAAATGATACTGTCATCTATGAGTCAACAGTTTACCCAGGGGTGACAGAAGATGTGTGCGTTCCTATTCTTCAAGAAAGCTCTGGGTTGAAATACAATTCTGATTTTTTTGTCGGCTATTCTCCAGAGCGAATCAATCCAGGCGATAAAGAGAAGACCTTGACCAAGATCTTGAAAGTTACTTCTGGTTCTACACCGTATGTTGCAGAACTGGTAGATGCGCTATATGCCTCTATCATCACGGCCGGTACTTTTAAAGCCTCTTCAATTAAGGTGGCAGAAGCAGCGAAGGTTATTGAGAATAGTCAGCGTGATATCAACATTGCCTTCGTAAACGAATTGTCTAAGATTTTTAATCTTTTAGATATTGATACAAATGAGGTCCTCGAAGCTGCTGGTACTAAGTGGAATTTTCTTCCCTTCAAACCGGGTCTTGTTGGTGGTCATTGTATTGGAGTTGACCCGTATTACTTAGCCCAAAAAGCCCAAGAAGTAGGGTATCATCCTGAAATTATTCTTGCGGGGCGTCGCCTTAATGATTCGATGGGCAAGTACGTCGCTACGGAAGTTGTCAAATTGATGATGCGCAAGGATATTAAAGTCGTGGGTTCTAAAATTCTGATTCTTGGCTTCACATTTAAAGAAAATTGTCCTGACGTCCGAAACACTAAGGTGATAGATATCTACAGAGAACTTGCATCTTTTGATACTGAAGTTGATGTGTACGACCCTTGGGCAAGCGCAGAGGAAATTAAAGGTGAATTTGATATTGATTTAAAACCGTCGGAAATCATCAATCATCTAAAAGACTATTCTGCTGTTATTCTGGCTGTCTCCCACAGGGAATTTAGTTCGCTGGATATTTCTAGTTCAGCAAGCCAAGTCGTATATGATGTCAAAGGCTTTCTTTGCAAAGGTTCTGTAGATGGTAGGCTATAAATCTCTTTTAATTTAAACACTATTCTAATATTAGATATATGATTGATTCTATTTTCCATAAGATAGATTTATCTAAATTCAGTTTTTTGGTTACTGGTGGGGCAGGGTTTATTGGTTCCAATATTGTAGAATATCTAGTAAATCATCAGGCGGGTCACATTCGGATTTTAGATAATCTGAGCACTGGTGCAGTAAGCAATATTAAGGCCTATATTGATCTACCAAATGTGGAAGTTATTTTAGGCGATATACGTGATTTAGATGTTTGCAAGAAAGCTTTAGAAAACATAGACTTTGTCTCTCATCAAGCTGCTCTTGGATCAGTACCGCGTTCGCTTGCTGATCCCATTACTTTTAATGAAGTAAATATTAATGGCTTCCTAAACATGCTTGTAGCGGCGAAAGATTCGTCAGTTTTGAAAAGGTTTGTGTATGCTGCTTCATCCAGTACCTATGGTGATAGTGCAATACTCCCCAAAGTTGAGGGTGTCGAGGGTAAGCCTATTTCACCTTATGCCGTAACCAAAGCGGTAAATGAACTTTACGCAGATGTGTTTAGCAAGTCTTATGGATTTCATACCATTGGGTTAAGATATTTCAATGTATTTGGTCCACGTCAAAGTCCAAATAATGCTTATGCTGCTGTGATTCCTGTTTTTTGCAAGCATTTCCTAGAGTTCACTTCTCCAACTATCAATGGTGATGGAGAAACATCACGGGATTTTATTTATGTTCAAAATGTAGTTCAAGCAAATATGAGAGCCTTACTTTTTGATACTGAGGATGAAACTAAAAAACTCAGCAACCATGAAATATTTAATGTAGCGTGCGGAGAGCAAGTCAGTCTAAATCAAGTTGTAAAAACGCTAAAAACTATCAGCGGTCTAGAAATAGAACCTAGCTACGATCCTGAACGTGCAGGAGATATAAAACATAGTTTAGCGTCAATAGCTAAAGCCTCTGAAGTACTTGATTACTATCCATTAGTTAAGTTTAAAGAAGGGCTGAAATTGACCTATCAATACATCGAAATGAATGCTGAAATCTATTCCAGGTGAAATGCCCATGAGAAATATTCTCAAACAGGGGGATGATTATCAAAGGGCATTCCATCTGACCATTAAAGACAAATTATAAACAGATTAAATCGAGCATGATGGAAGCGATGTAAAGTGTGATGATTATCCTATCCGGAAAATCTTGGAAATAGCTAAAGAAAAGTAGTAAAAAAAAGAATCTCTCAGTTCGGGGATTCTGAAAGTAAAAGTAAGTTGTTTTAATCACCCACCCAGTTCTATTAAGTCAGGAACGGCCTGCATACGTATGTTGGCTGTTCCTTTTTAGATTGTTTTGATTTTTATATGAAATTTCGGTAGAGTTAAGTTTTAATTAATTTATGAAGATAGTAGTAGTAGGTACAGGTTATGTAGGTTTAGTATCTGGAGCATGTTTTGCAGATGTGGGGATAGAGGTTACTTGTGTAGATATTGATTCTAAAAAAATTGGAAAGCTCAAGAACGGAGTAATGCCAATTTATGAACCAGGTCTGGAAGAAATCGTGGTTCGAAATTATAAAAGTGGAAGATTACATTTTAGCACGGATTTAGGAGAAGCGATTCAGGGTGCCGAAGTTGCCTTTATTGCAGTAGGTACACCTCCGGGCGAGGATGGTTCAGCTGATTTGAAGTATGTATTGGCGGTAGCAGATGAGATCGGAACAAAAATGACCGATTACATCGTAGTAGCAACCAAAAGTACAGTACCTGTGACAACTGGTGAGAAAGTACGGGGAGCTATTCAGGCTGCATTGATCAAAAGAGGAGCTGACTTGCCTTTTGCAGTGGCTTCGAATCCTGAGTTTTTGAAAGAAGGAGCTGCTGTTGAAGATTTCCTTAAGCCAGATCGAATTGTCATCGGGGTAGATGATGAGCGAGCAGAGAAAATTATGCAGCGTCTTTATAAACCCTTTCAGCTGAGCGGAGAACGGATAATTTACATGGATATCCCATCTGCAGAAATGACTAAATATGCAGCAAATGCGATGCTTGCCACTAAGATTTCATTTATAAATGATATCGCTAACCTATGTGAAAAGGTAGGGGCGGACGCAAATATGGTTAGAAGAGGTATCGGTTCAGATCCCCGAATTGGAAACAAGTTTATTTATCCCGGTGTAGGATATGGAGGATCTTGTTTTCCAAAAGATGTGAAAGCTATCATTAAAACAGCAAAGGAATATGGCTATGATTTGCGGGTGCTACAGGCAGTAGAAGATGTCAATGATACTCAAAAACATATACTTGCGAGTAAAGTAAAAGCGCATTTTGGAGAGGATTTGAGCGGAATGACCTTTGCCATGTGGGGATTAAGTTTCAAACCGAATACGGATGATATGCGAGAATCTCCTGCAGCCGTCATTATAGACGAACTACGAGCTGCAGGTGCACAAGTAAGAGCTTATGATCCTAAAGCAATGGAGGAGGCTCGGGAACATTATATCTTAGATAAAGTAACTTATTGTACGGATGCTTACGATGCTTGTGTAGAAGCAGATGCACTCCTTTTGGTGACCGAATGGTCCGAGTTTCGAATCCCAAGTTGGGAAGCAGTGGGTAAACTACTTAAAAACAAAGTGGTATTCGACGGAAGGAATATCTATGAGAAAAAATACTTGGTTAACCTAGGTTTTATTCATTATGGGGTTGGTATATGAAAGAGGTAAGTGATTTAATTATTTATTCAAAAAAATAATCGATAACCTTTTTTATGTCTAAAATATTAATTACCGGTTCAGCTGGTTTCATAGGTTTTCATCTTGTTACTCGTTTTCTTGAGGATGAAGATGAGTTTCAAATTATAGGATTGGACGTCATCAATGATTATTATGATGTTAATCTGAAGTATGCGCGATTGTCGGAGCATGGTATACAAAAGGAAGATATACTTTCCCAACATTTGATAAAAAGTAGTAAGTTCCCTCAATATAGTTTTATTCAAACTGATCTTGCAGATCATGATTTTATGGTGAGCTTTATGCAAGATCAGAAGTTTGATTATGTTGTCAACTTGGCGGCGCAAGCTGGAGTAAGATATAGCATGGAGAATCCAAGGGCTTATACTCATTCCAATATAAATGGATTTTTAAGCATATTGGAAGGTTGTAGACATAGCAATGTTAAGCACTTGGTTTATGCTAGCTCTTCTTCCGTATATGGTTTAAATACGAAAATGCCTCTGTCGGAGCAACAGGCTACTCAGCATCCCATGTCTCTTTATGCGGCCACAAAAAAAGCTAATGAGATGATGGCCCATACGTATTCTCATTTGTTTAATTTACCAACCACTGGTCTTCGTTTTTTTACAGTTTACGGACCATGGGGTAGGCCTGATATGGCTTTATTTCTTTTCACAGAAGCTATAATAAACAATAAACCTATCAAGGTTTTTAATCATGGGAAAATGGTTAGAGATTTTACCTATGTGGAAGATATCGTTGAATCCGTGAAAAGATTAGTATTTAAACCAGCCAAGCCCAGTGAAGATTGGAACGCTCATCAAGTAATTGCTGACCGTTCCTCTGCTCCTTACAGGGTGTTTAATATAGGGAATAATAACCCAGTACAGCTCAGCGATTATATTTTAGCAGTTGAAGAAGCTTTAAACAAGCGAGCTATTTGTGAATTGCTGGAAATGCAGCCAGGTGATGTGCCAGCAACGCATGCGGATGCTAGTGCCTTGGAAGAATGGGTAAATTATAAACCCGAAACCTCAGTATCTGATGGAGTGAAGCGCTTTGTAGATTGGTATACTTCTTATTACAAAGGAGTTTTAGTTTAGGTACTTAATGAATTTTCAAGTCATTGCTGTATTAGCAATAGTTTTTTCATTAATAATGTTACTCTATACAGACTACATTAGGCCTAAAATGGCCTTTTTACTTTCAGCGATGTCAATGGTATTTGTTGGAGTACTTACAGTTGATGAGCTTCTACTTGGTTTTTCAAATAAGCAAATTCTTATCATATTTCTACTAATGATTCTAACTACTGGACTTCAGCAACAGTTAGGAAATGGATTGTTTTCAAAAATATTTAGTAATGGGCTATCTTCATCAATATTTAGACTAAGAATGATGGTATTGGTGGCAGGTTTGTCATCTTTTTTGAATAATACTCCTGTGGTTGCTTTTATGATGCCTTATGTCAAATCTTGGTCCAATGACAATGGTTTCGTAGCATCTAAGTTTTTAATTCCCTTATCATTTGCCACTATACTTGGAGGGATGATTACCATGGTGGGGACTTCTACCAATCTAGTATTAAATGGTCTTATTGTTCAATCAGGACATGCAAGCTTACATTTTACGGATTTTCTTTTTTTAGGATTATTGTTAAGCCTTTTTGGAATAACATACCTTTATTTTTTTAGTGATAAGTTGTTGCCATCCAATGAGGACACCAAAAAGCAATTCATTGAGAATATTCAGAACTATCTTGTTGAGACTGTAGTAGAAGAACATTCAGAAATAATAGGTAAAAGTATTGAGGAAGCAGGATTGAGACATTTAAAGGATTTGTTTTTAGTTGAAATTCACAGACAAGGACATGTGCTTTCAGTAGTGGATCCAGATCAGCAAATATTCGAAAACGATAAACTGTTCTTTGCTGGTAATCCAAATGCCATTCTTAGATTGATTAATGAAAAAAACGGACTCAAATTACCCGAATCAACTCATGTATTTCAAAATGGTTTTTTGGATTTAACGGAAGCAATAATTCCTTCAGGAAGTGACTTAATTGGTGAATCTCTTAAATCTTGTGGCTTTAGAGATAAGTATAAGGCGTCTGTGATTTCCATTTTTCGCAAGGGTAAAAAAGTTGCCGGGAATCTTGGTGAAATTTATTTTGATGCAGGTGATTTACTTTTATTACTTTCTAAACAAGTAACTAATAGAGGCGCTAATTCTAAATCTCTTCTTTATATAGAAAAAAGAGGTAAAGTAGTAGGTAATCAGTCTTGGAGAACGATTTTGCCAGTGGTGCTAGCTTTAATTTTTTTAGTGATAGGTATTACAAATTTTATAGATTTGTTTCTTGCTGTATCTATAAGCATTTTTATTTTAGTATGGTCTAAAATACTTACACTCGTTCAGATCCGAAATGCAGTAGATATTGACCTAGGGATGATTTTGGTTTCCTCTCTTGCTATAGGATTAGGAATCAGTAAATCAGGCACAGCAGACTATTTGATAGCTAAACTATTTGATTTTACTAGCTATTATCCTTTATGGATAAACCTTTCAATTTTGTTTTTTGCAACCCTACTTTTGACTTCATTGATAACAAATGTAGCAACTGTGTCGATTATGTTTCCATTTGCATTTTCAATGGCCGAAATGCTTAGCGCTGAAGCATTACCATTTTTTGTAACCATTGCTTTTGCAGCTTCTGCAGATTTTATTACTCCCATAGGATATCAAACAAATCTGATGGTAATGGGACCCGGCAATTACCGATTCAAGGATTACACCATTATTGGTATGCCTTTGACTCTAATCTATTCGATAACAGTGCTTTTATTTATTAATTATTACTATTTCTGAAATGGAACAGCATATTCATCCCAGTGTTTTTAAAGTATCTCAAGAGGATAGGTCGAGAAGATTAAATCAAAGATCAAAACTAATTTGGTTTACAGGACTTTCGGGTTCGGGTAAATCAACACTTGCCAATGCCGTTGAGTCTCGACTTTTTGATCAGGGCTTTCTAACCTATTTATTGGATGGTGATAATATCAGGACAGGGCTAAATAAGGATCTGGGATTTTCTGATGAAGATCGTGTAGAAAATATTCGTCGTATCGCTGAAGTTGCCAAACTGATGCTTGATGCAGGAATGGTAGTATTGTCCGCCTTTATATCTCCTTTCCGGGAAGAACGAGTATTGATTGCCCAATTGGTGGGAGAAGACAATTTTATTGAAGTTTTTGTGGATTGTCCTTTAGAGGTTTGTGAACAGCGTGATGTAAAGGGCCTTTACCAAAAAGCCAGGCATGGAATTATTAAGAATTTTACCGGAATAGATTCTCCTTATGAACCACCTCTCCGTCCAACTGTCCATATTAATTCTGATCAGGAGGTACTACAGGACTCAGTTGAAAAGATCACTTTATCCATTTTGAATAGTCTTATTTATTGATTTTACCAGTATAATATTTTGATGAAAAATTATTATTTACCACACCTAAAAGAGCTCGAAGCAGAAGCTATCTTTCTGATTAGGGAAGTAGTTTCTCAATTTGAAAAACCTGCACTTCTTTTTTCAGGTGGAAAAGACAGTATTGTTTTAGCTCATTTAGCCAAGAAAGCATTTTACCCAGCCAAGATCCCATTTCCACTGATACATATCGATACAGGTCATAATTTTCCAGAGACTATAGAATTCCGAGATAGTTTGGTTGAGAAGCTTGGGGTACAATTGCTTGTCGGGTCGGTACAAGAAAGTATTAATAGCGGTCGAGTTCGTGAAGAGACCGGTGTGAATGCCAGTAGAAATGCACTTCAAACCACCACACTGTTGGATACCCTTGAAGAATACAAAATTGACGCGGCTATGGGTGGGGCACGTCGGGATGAGGAAAAAGCAAGAGCCAAAGAGCGATTTTTCTCACATAGGGATGAGTTTGGTCAGTGGGATCCAAAAAATCAACGTCCAGAATTATGGAATCTATTTAATGGAAGAAAGCACATCGGAGAACATTTTCGCATCTTTCCAATTTCCAACTGGACAGAAATGGATGTATGGCAATACATACTTCAGGAGGAAATTGATTTACCTTCGCTTTATTTTTCACATAGTAGGGAATGCCTTGTTCGTGATGGCGTTATTCTAGCCAACTCAGAGTTTATTGCCTTAAAAGCAAACGAGCAGATTCAGGATATGGTGGTGCGATATCGTACCTGTGGAGATATGCCTATTACAGGAGCAGTGGAGTCCACTGCTGATACGCTTGAGTTGATTATAGAAGAGATAGCTACCACCAGAACCACCGAGCGGGGAACTCGCGCCGATGATAAGCGTGGAGAAACGGCAATGGAAGACAGGAAAAAGGCAGGATATTTTTGATATCATTCGGCGTATAGGGTAGAATTTTTGGAAGAACTACTGAATCAAAAATTGAAAGATCTTTGGGTATTCTCTATTGCAGGTGGTATAATAAATCACATGACTAATTGATAAATCCTGGATAAGGAAATAGTAAACTCAACAAGGTAGGGTCCCTATTCAATCTTTATACAAACCAAAAAAATACATCGAAAGATTACTTCATAATACTTGCAGGGACGCTTAATACATAGTTTTACCTTGTTTACTTTGGTGAACATCACTTACCAAGAATCTTAAGTGTCTACTTTAAAAATTTTTACGATTAAAAATTAAACAATAGAATGAGCATACAAGAGAATAATCAACTTTTAAGATTTACCACAGCCGGTTCGGTTGACGATGGAAAAAGTACACTAATCGGTCGATTGTTGTACGATTCCAAATCTATTTTTGAGGATCAGATAGATGCGGTAAAAGCTTCTTCAGAGAAGAAAGGTTTTGATTATGTGGACCTATCCTTGTTGACGGATGGCTTAAAATCGGAAAGAGAGCAAGGGATTACAATAGATGTTGCCTACCGTTATTTTGCTACTCCCAAACGGAAATTTATTATTGCAGACACTCCTGGCCACATTCAATATACTAGGAATATGGTGACTGGAGCTTCCACTGCCAATCTGGCTATTATTCTAGTAGATGCCCGAAAAGGACTGTTGGAGCAAACTTACAGACATTCTTTTATTGCCTCCTTGCTTAAACTTCCCCATGTAATCGTCTGTGTCAATAAAATGGATTTGGTAGATTATTCTGAAGCTGTTTACAATGAAATAGTAGAAAATTATAAAGCCTTTTCTTCCAAATTAGATATTAAGGATGTTCAATTTGTTCCTATCTCAGCCTTGAAAGGGGATAATGTGGTGGATCGTTCTAAAAATATGCCTTGGTACGAAGGCTCTACCTTACTCTATCATTTGGAGCATGTACACATTGCTTCCGATTTTAATCATATTGATTGCCGTTTTCCTGTTCAAATGGTTATTCGTCCTCATACCTTGGAACATCAAGATTTCAGAGGTTACGCAGGTCGTATCGATGGTGGTATTTTCAAACCTGGAGATGAGGTTGAAATTATGCCTTCTGGATTTTCCACTAAGATCAAATCCATTGAATTAAATGGGCAGCCCATTGAAGAGGCTTTCTCGCCAATGTCTGTGACGATGACTTTAGAAGATGAGATTGATATTAGCCGTGGAGATATGATTGTGAGGCCCAATAACAAACCAGAGGCGACTCAGGATTTGGATTTGATGGTCTGTTGGATGAATCAAAAAACCTTGCAAACCAAAACTAAGCTTATTATTAAGCATACTACTAAGGAATGTCAGGCACTAGTCAAGGATATTCATTATAAGGTAGATGTAAATACACTTCACCGAATCGAGGGTATCTCCGAGATAGGTATGAATGAAATTGCAAGACTTTCTATTCGCACTGCAAATCCAATCTTTAAGGATTCTTATAGTAGAAATCGGCAAACTGGCGCAGTGATTTTGATTGATCCTAATACCAATGAGACGGTAGGCGCAGGGATGCTTATTTAATAGCTAATATTTTAAAAGTAAAAAATGACAATTTCAATTGATTTTTTTGATATACAAATTATAAAATGGACTTAATTAAGTTAACGGAATTAGCTAAAAATGCAGCTTTGGCTGCGGGTAAAGAAATTTTATCAGTTTACTATTCTGAAGATCTTGGAGTAGAAATTAAGAGCGACGACTCCCCACTAACTAAAGCAGATCAGGCAGCGCATAAGTGTATTGTTGGCTCTCTGGAACAAACTGATTTTCCGATTTTATCAGAAGAAGGAAAAACCATTCCTTATGAAATCCGCAAAGACTGGGAATATTTCTGGATGGTAGATCCTCTGGATGGGACGAAAGAGTTCATTAAAAAAAATGGAGAGTTTACAGTAAATATTGCGCTGATTCATGATGGTCAACCCATCATGGGTGTGGTGTATGCGCCGGTTTTGGATTTGATGTATTGGGGGAATAAAAAAGAGGGTGCGTGGAAGCAGGAAGGGAATGGGGGAATTGTGAAACTGGAAAAACCCGAATCAACGGAAGTAAAAACCATTGTAGCCAGCCGTTCGCATCTGAGTCCGGAGACCCAAGAATTCATAGATCAATACCCCGGAGTAGAGGTTATTTCTATGGGGTCTTCACTTAAATTCATGTTGGTAGCGGAGGGGAAAGCTCAATTGTATCCTCGTTTTGCACCCACTATGGAGTGGGATACTGCAGCTGCCCAAGCAATTGTGGAAGCTTCTAATTTTAAGGTTGTTTCCTACCCGGACATGTTGGAGTTAGTGTATAATAAGACGAGTCTATTGAATCAAAATTTCTTGGTTTTATAAAATAGGTACAAACTTTATTTTATTGTCAAGATTAAAATAAAAATACCTCAGTTAAATTAATTTTCCTGACTGAAAAATAAATAAGAGGTTATTTTTTATATGATTTCCAGCGGTCCTTTCATCAATCAATTTGTATAAGTAAAAGTATTTGGTGATGCTAAGTCCTTGTTTCGCTGTCTACTTGTTACCATATTCTTTATTTCTTTAATGCTGTGATGTGGATGTACATAAAATAAATTGTTAAGCTATTTGTATTGATCTAGTCAAACTGGTTAGTACAAAATAATATATCTAGTTCTATTATAATTTAGATTCATAATTTTTTATTAAGACAATCAAAAAAATATTATTTAAAAATAATGGTTCTACCCTTAAGTTAGTGGGGATATAAGTTTAATCCTCCGTGGAAAAAGAGGATTGCACTTCTAAAGTTGGTAAAAGTTCTATAGCCTTTACCTACAGTTTTGAGCTCTTGGA
>NZ_JAQWXX010000095.1 GCF_029254265.1 Algoriphagus sp.
CTGTAAAGCCGCTCTTTCAGCCGATCACTCGTCTGAGGATCACTAAATAATTCTTCAAGTGTTCGTTTCTTTGTCATCTATTTGTAAAATTAGCAGACACACTTAACTGAACACTCTCACGCTACTCTCTAATTCCCCAATCCCCATATTAAATTATTCATTCTCCCAATCTCTTATTCTCTTACTCTCTTATTCTCTCACTCTACAACTTCCCATTCATTTTCTCCCTCGATTTTATTCAGCCAAAGTAATCATTCCTTAGCTTTACGTTATTAACTTTAATCCTAGATTACGCTTCTCAATATGAACTTTCAGGAAACTCTGGACTATCTGTTCAATTCTTTGCCCAACTTCCAGCGAGTGGGTGCTCCAGCTTACAAAAACGACCTCAACAATACTTTGGCACTATGTGCACATCTGGGCAATCCGGAACGCCAATTTAAATCGGTGCATGTCGCCGGTACGAATGGAAAAGGGAGTTCTTCGCATAGCATCGCGGCGATTTTGCAGTCTGCTGGCTACAAAACGGGACTTTACACCTCACCACACCTGAAATCTTTTACCGAGCGCATCAGAGTAGATGGAATTGATATTCCTGAAGAAGAAGTCGTCAAATTTGTAGCGGAAAATAAGTCCTTTTTGGAGGATCTGAAACCTAGTTTCTTTGAGATGACGGTTGCAATGGCATTTTGGTATTTTGCAAAAGTTCAAGTTGACATCGCAGTCATTGAAGTTGGGATGGGAGGGAGATTGGACAGTACAAATGTCATCACTCCTGAACTGAGTTTGATCACCAATATAGGCTATGACCATATGCAGTTTCTTGGAGATACCCTTGCCCTGATCTCCGGTGAAAAAGCAGGAATCATCAAGCCAAATGTCCCTGTGGTGATCAGCGAAACTCATCCGGAAACCCGAAAAGTCTTTTTAGAAAAAGCAGCTTCTGGTGAATCACCAATCACCTTTGCAGATCAGGTATGGTTAATTTCAAATTCTGAATTGATAGATGGAAAGGCAGATTTTTTTGCAAAAAAGCATGGGTATGAACTCTCCATTCAATTGGATCTGATCGGAGCCTATCAGCGCTTTAATCTTCCAGGGATTTTAGAATCCATCGAAACCCTCCGAAGCTTGGGTTGGAAAATCACCGATGAGCAGTTGAAAGCAGGCCTTTCCAATGTGACTGGGCTAACTCATTTAAAAGGGCGATGGCAAATCCTACAGGAAAATCCGTTGATGATTGCAGATACGGGACACAATGAACCGGGAATGAAGGAGGTTTTGAAGCAGCTAAAAACCTATTCTTTCAATCAACTTTGGATGGTTATCGGCATGGTACAGGACAAGGATATTCATAAAATCCTTGAGCTTTTTCCTAAAACAGCAAATTACATTTTTGTAAAAGCGCAAATTCCAAGAGCAATGCCTGCCGAAACCTTGGCAGAAACTGCTGCTACTTTTGGATTGAAAGGCGAAATCATCCCGGATATCAATGAAGCGATTGCCTTTGCTCGAAAAAAAGCGAAGTCAGATGACCTTATATTTATTGGAGGGAGTACTTTTGTGGTCGCAGAAATCGACGAGATCTAAATGAGCAGAAAGAAACTGGTTCGCTTCAAGGAAAATGAAGAAAACCCCAATGTAGTACAGCACGGAAAAGCAATTTTTGAAACGATCAAAGGAAATTGGAATGAAAGCCAATTTAAAAATGATCATCCACTAGTCGTAGAACTTGCCTGTGGAAGGGGAGAGTTTACCGTTGGCTTGGCTCGGAATTTTCCACATCAGAATTTTATCGGTGTCGATATCAAAGGCAGTCGAATCTGGAAAGGCAGCTCCATCGCCACTGCAGAGGGCATCAGCAATGTGGGTTTTCTTCGCACGCAGATCGAGTTGCTGGATGCTTCCTTCGCTCCGGATGAAATCTCTGAACTTTGGATCACCTTCCCGGATCCTTTTCCAAGAGACGGAGATGAGAAGCGTCGATTGACTTCCCCTCGATTTTTGGAAATGTATAAACCCCTTTTGAAAAAGGATGGAATCATTCATTTCAAGACCGACAATACCGGCTTATTTGATTACAGCTTGGAGCTTTTTCAAAGTAGACCCGATATCGAACTGATCGGCTTTACCCATGATTTCTACCAAAGTGAGTGGAAGGACGATCACTTCGGGATCCAAACCCGATATGAGAAAATGTTTTCCGAAAAAGGCGAAAAGATCAAGTACCTGAAGTGCCGATTTGTCTAGTCCTTTTTCAAATTGAATTGAACCACAAGGACACATAAAAAATATAGTTTCTTAAACCACCAAGGCCACGAAAGTTTTCACGGAGGGCGCAAAGGGGTCTTTTTAACAACATAAAAAGCATAGGAAACATAGTTTTTTAATTTTCAAAAAATTGAAAGATTTTAAAATTGAAAAATTACCCAAAGGTTAGACTTTGAAACCATCCCAGCGGGGCAAGATATCGGTTGCCGAAAAAGAAAGGAATATTTCCCTCCTCGAGGGATGTCAAGTTGGAAAGTGGATGCCCCACTATTCGGGATTTGCAATCCCGAACTCTTATCCTAGGATTTCCAATCCGTAACAGCGCAAGAGCCCCTCGTGTTGTCTAGAAAACATGTTAAAGGTGTAGTCTAAGTCCTCAACAATTGCCTTGAGTAAAACACCTACCTACACAACCAAATATATTATTTGATTTACTTCCCCTCTCCTGCCATAGTATCCTAAAGAGATAAATCTTAGATTGCATAAGGCCCTTGGCTTCCTCCGAGAGCATGGGAGCCAGAATTAGAAGAAAAGCCATGATTAACTTATTTCGAAAAATTCGATACGAATTGATGGAGAAAAATAAAATGGGAAAGCCTGTCTCTCAGGTAGGCAGGTATCT
The DNA here is from genome assembly GCF_029254265.1 of Algoriphagus sp. Lineage (GTDB taxonomy): Bacteria > Bacteroidota > Bacteroidia > Cytophagales > Cyclobacteriaceae > Algoriphagus. Next base: position 2,894 of record NZ_JAQWXX010000095.1, read on the forward strand.
GAAATATGCTTTTGGTGAAATTTTACTGGTAGTAATCGGAATCCTGATCGCTATCCAAATCAACAATTCCAATCAAAAGCGGCTGGACCGGGAAGCCTTGGAAGGCTATCTCAACAGTATTGCCCAAAACATTGACAGCGATCTGAAAAAGGCCGAAAAGATCAATGAAATACGCCTGGAGCTTTTCCCCAGAATTACTTCTGTCACTAGGCGGATGGCTCCAGACTATTATCAAACCCTATCGGAAGTGTATGGACAGAACATCACTCCAGACTACCGCTATAGCGTGGAAAACCTGGATTTTATGTCCCGGGCCATCAGTGATGCCTGGACCAATATCTATTTGACCCCCGATTTAAGTGGATTTGAATACTTGAAGAACTCGGGTTTCCTGAGTCAACTTCAAGGCACAGACTTGGAGAAACTGCTGTCTAATTACTATAATTTATTGGAAGAACTCACCACCCAGGAGAATAATTACAATACGACCCTTCAGGGTTCATTTGAGCAATTCATCAATGCGGACTTGCCTGGTACTTATGCTTTCTTCAGTCCAGGTATTCGGGATTGGGAACAAGAGTTAGGAGGGCAGCTACCGGCGATGGTAGATGGGATTATTGAGCATCCTACGTTACGACCGGTCTATTTTTGGCCCTATAAACTTATTGTGAAATACGAAAACCTCATGATCAAAGGTCAAGCCTTGCATGAAATGCTAATCACAGGAGAAAAAGACTTTTCAGAGGAAATCAAGCAGCAGCTTGAACAGGTTTTTGATGAATATGGAGAAGCTCCTTATTCTAAAGTCATGAGAAATGGTATTATCACGGATTCCTACAATTATGCAGCAGCAAGTGCATTTAACAATCAGGGGGTGAACATACAGTTCTTGGGAACTCATATGGCTGTGCAGTTTGATTTGGAACCCTGGGCCGTCGCCTACTGGTTTGTGGGTGATGGCGTAGTAGACCCCAATCGTGTCAAAGATTTCTCAAAGTTTAAGACCCTTCGACTCAAGCTGCGAGGTGTCAAAGGTGGAGAAAAAATAGCGATCAGCCTGAAAGACAAATCTAACCCCACGGATGGGAGCGAAACCAAAGTTCCGCTGACTTTAACCAATGAATGGGAAACGTATGATATCCCGCTCGCTAGCTTTGCACCAACCCGGTTGGAGGAATTGTTCATAGTCACCTCCATTATCGTAGAAAATCAAGCCTGTACCATAGAGGTAGAGACGATTGAGTTTTTGTAGGGTCGGATAGCTACAAATGTTTGTTGGCCTATTATTTTGGTCAAGGATGAAAGCCAGTTAATCCCTATAAACAAACTCAAGTAAGAGAGGTGATTATTGGAATGAGCTAACTAATAGTCGGTGAGGAAATCCACAGTAGAGATCAGACAGAATACAAGAGTTTACAATGAGACAGCGACCAAAATTGGATTTTGAGAACGATGAGTGTTAGTTATTTTTTACTCTAAGCTGAATTTCATCAAAGTATATTTTGCCATAAAGGAGCGAAGGCATAAACAGATATACTTGTACTGATTGCGCATCCTTTGGGAAGCTTTCCAACCTTGCAGTTAGTGGCGTCCAATCAAAGTTGCCTCCAAATTTAATCTGATTGCTGGCAGAATAGTTGGCTCCACTACCGTCACTTTTTGTAAATACTTTAAAATAAATAAAAATATTACGGTCTGGCGTAAAGTTCCTGATTTCTTCCCCCTTGAGAAAAGCCGTCAGCTCTAAGCTGCTTCCAGGAGCTGGCATAGGTCCGGTATATTTTTGGGTCCAAGTGCCAGTACCACTCATCGTACTATCCTGATTTTCTATAAATAAAGATTGGTTTCCAGTGAAAAAAATCTCTTTGCTAACTCCCATGTTTGTACTGCCTGATTGATCCATCTGCCAAGGAAATATTGAGCCTCCAGCTGAGGATAGATTCGTATTTGCAATAAGTTGATATCCTAGTGGAAGGTATTCTTCAGATGAACAGCCCACCCAAAGAAGTGAAACAATAAAACCAATTAAAATTTGCTTCATGTCGAATGATCGTTTGATTTAATGCCTTGGTAATTCTTGCATTAAGCTTATTGATTTACCTAACGAACTAAAGATTCCCAATATTGGGAAGTAAGTCAGAATAATAAATGTAGGATTTGATAAAGTAAAATCTCAATAGTAGATCAAGCTCACTCTATTATGCTTTTTTGAAGCTTTCCCTTGATGATAATTAGGAAAAAAAGTTGGTTTCAATAGACTTTCCTAGTAAGAATTTTATGAAAAATTAGCAGATGTAGGTGTGCTAGGAATTGAGATTTAGGGGATCTTGCAGATGGAATGAAAGACTAGTAAAATTCATAAGTCCTCTCATCAAAAATTATCCAAACGCAAAATCCTCAATAGGAATCTAGTTCAAACCATGAAATATATTTTTTCTCTTATTCTCTGTTTTTATTTTACCAATGCCTTGAGTCAAATAAGTGAGTTTCAAAAGAGCGAACGCTTCATTCGAATTTGGGGAGTATTGAAATATCATCACCCGAAGATCAGTGATGGGAAATATGATTTTAATGAAGTGTTTTTAAAAGAATATCACAAGCTTCAAACAATAGAAACAAGCGAAGCTTTTGATAATGAAATGCTTGACTGGATCGGTGGTTTTGGCATAGACCAACTCGAATCCAAAAAAAAGCAAGTCTCAGACCAACTCTTTACTGCAAACTACAGAGACGAATGGATCAATGAATCCACATTTAGCCCTGAGCTTACCGATCTACTTCATCAACTTACTACTAACAGCAACTACCAAAATCACTACGCTAAAGCCAATAAATTAAGCAGCTCGGTGGATTTCAGCAATGATCTCCCGCTTAAGAATTTTGATGCTTCGTTAGAAGCACATCGACTCCTATTTCTTGCGTCCTTTTGGAATGCCATGAACTATTGGAATGTTAATAGTTACCTGACAGAAACCCCTTGGGATAAGGTTATCACGGATTTAATTCCAGAATTTAAACAAAGCGGAGAGACAAATTTTCAGCAAGCCAAAGAGCATTTGTTTAGCCTCCTGAATGATTCGCATTCGGATTATAGCACCAGTTATACACTCAATTCCATAAGCAATTTCCCGAATTTTGGAGGGCGAATCATCAATGACTCACTGGTGATCACTTCGGTATATCGTCAGGAATTTTTTGATATAGATTCCTTGGCAAAAGGTGATGTGATTTACGGAGTTAATGATACTACTCTGCATCAATATTATACCACCAAGTTCTCGAAAGTCATCAGTGCCTCGAATCAAAACTATTTAAGAAGCGCTATTGAAAAGACCTATTTATTGGCTTCAAATGAAGACTCAATCCTTGTCAATGTTTTGAAAAAGGACGGTCGAAACCTCAAGCAATACATTCAATTAAACCCCTTGGAATACCCTGCCGAAAGATATTCTCGCATGTGGCCTCCAGAGACGGAAGCTTGGAAAGAAGTAAATTCAGAAATCGGATACATCAATTTGAATAATATTGATAAGTCGCAATTGGAGGATGCATTTCTTCATTTTGAGAATTTCAAAGGCATCATTATCGATTTAAGAAACTATCCGAGAAATATTGATGCGAATGATATTGCTAAATACCTCTATCCAGAAAAAAGGATTTTCATGAAGGCATTGACCTCAGTAGAGCCATCCTATGGGGAGTTTATTTCAAGTACAGCTTTGGGTTTTATTAGCAATCCATTCGAGGCTGGAAAACGAAACAAATCCTATTTCAAGGGTAAAGTCATTTTGCTTGTAGATCGAGTGACTGCAAGTAAGGCGGAATGGATTGGGATGGCTATTCAGGCAACCCGCATCTGTACAACGGTTGGGGAACAGACTTTTGGTGCGGTGATGAATAGAAACCCAATACCTCTGCTTGATGGTAGCTCCATTGATTTCACCGGAGTTGGCGCGTTTTATCCATCTGGTGAGGGAGTACAGCGTAATGGACTAAAGCTGGATGTGGAAATAAAAGAAAGCGCAATAGGCTACAATAAAGACTTATATGTTGACACTGCGATCAAACTAATTTATGAAGAAGAAGACTAGTTTTAATCCCTCCTCAAATGTAGAACCCCAATCAGAGCATTTTAGAATCAAATCATTGCCATAGTTAAAAAAACGCTTTCCTAACTAAACAAAAATACATTTAAATGGGAGCTAGAATACAACTCATTTTCCCTGCTTTTTTCCTAAAAATCTGTAACTTATCCCTGAACCATACTCACTCCTCATGAGTGGACGGGCCTTTATTAAAAATACCGCTCTAACCAGTTTGGGGTTGACTGCATTTGGATGACCGGAATCTCAAGCGATTTCTTTTTCCCCTCAAATCACCCAAATCCTTGCCTTCCACTAGGATTAATCTGCAATCCACTCCTTTTAAAATAATTTCTTATTTTGGGCTATAGGGCTTTCCTCTTGTACAAATTCTATTCAAAATGAGTAAAAAAATCATTGCAGTTCTATTTTTCTTTTTTGGACTTTCCCAAGTAAAATCACAAGAGGTCGAACAGCTTACCATCGGCTCAAAACAGCTAATCCACTCTACTATTCTGGATGAAGACCGGGAATACTGGGTAAGCCTTCCAGACTCCTACAGCGACAAGGGGGCGAGCTACAAAAAATATCCTGTGCTAGTCCTACTTGATGGCAGTGCACATTTCAGAGCTATCAGCGGAATGGTTAACTACATGAGCAGCGGGGCAAATGGCAACCGAAAAATCCCCGAAATGATTGTAGTCGCCATTCAAAATGTAGATAGAAGGAGAGACTTTACGCCTGACAAAATCATCACAGTCCGAGCGAATAATTCTGGCGGAGGTGAGCGGTTTTTAAGCTTTCTCGAAGAGGAACTCCTACCTGAAATCGACCAGACCTACAGAACGGAACCTTATCGGATACTCTTTGGCCACTCCCTGGGCGGCTTACTTGCCACGCATGCCTATCTGAAAGAAAACACACTGTTTAATGCATTTCTTGCGATTGACCCAAGTTTTGGAACTTGGGATGCGGATACCATGGACCAAAAATTAGAAGCTGTTTCTTCAAAGTCATTTGAGCGTTTTATCTACATCGCCACTGCGAATTGGGGCAAAAGAAATTTCACGAATCGAGATCGTCATGTGCGATTTTACGAGGCAATGCATCGAAAAAGTGAGGGAGATTTTCATGCCGAACTTGAGTATTTCGAGCATGAAAACCATGGCTCAGTGCCTCCAATTGCATTTCACAATGGGATTTCAGCAATTTTTGAAGGTTATGGTATTTCCTCCCGGGATATAGAAAGCAAGGCTCAACTGGTGCAACAGTTTCAAACGATTTCCCAGCGACTTTCTTATGATTTCAATCCTCCCGAATATCTTGTTAATCAACTAGGCTATCAAATGATGCAAAGTAAAAATGAAATTGATAAGGTTAAAGCTCTGGATTTTTTTATCTTGAATACCGAGAACTACCCCAATTCATTTAATGCCTTCGATAGCTTAGGAGAGGCCTATGAATCTTTGGGGGAAAAAGAAAAAACAGTTGAAAACTATGCGAAATCTCTGGAACTCAACCCCGATAATGAACACGCCAGAATGAAGATTGAAACTTTAAAATAAAACACAGTAGGAGGAAAGTGGCGGAGAGACTTTTCGGTAGCCAAACAAATTCTAGATATAAGCATGGACCAGAATTTATGGTATCAGAACAGTTTAACTATAAAGCATAAAAAAATGATCAGCAAAAAAGACTTCATTCTAATTGGAATAGTTTCAATGTTACTTTCGGTGACGGGTTTTTTCCTTGACTTAAATGAACTAGTTCCGGATATCAGGACAAATATTTTTGAGATTTTAATGATGGCGAGCCTAATCTATTGTGCCATTTCCATCTTCTATTTCCCTATTAAGCTTTTGACAAATAAATTGAGCAAACAAAAATCCTAATTTTCGAAGAGGGAACTTGACTAGCAGTGTGCCAAGTTGACACCCCTTAAAAGCGCTTGATTTTCAGTTTTTAAGATAATTATCTGAAGTATAAATCTGCAATAACAGCTCCATTCCAAAATCCACGAACACTAGCTTACACCCAGATTAACTTTTAAGTAAAGAAGCCTCCGAGACATTTTTCTTCCGATAAAAAGACCTGAAAGCTGCTTGGAAATAGCTCGGGGTTGAGTAGTTTAAAAAATCAAAACCCACAGACCATGAGCAGAAGAGCCTTTATTAAAAAAACAGCCTTAACCGGATTAGGATTGACCGCATTTGGATGGCTGGACTCGCAGGCGATTTCTTTTTCCCAAAGCCTCCCAAAGGTAAATCGAAAGCGAATTGAGGATCGGATTCAGGCCCTTGCCAAATTTGGGCAGGATGAAAATGGACATGGCTATCGGGTGGCCTATACCCAAGGAGATATCGAAGGGCGAAAATGGTTTATGGATCTAATGCAAAAAGCCGGATTGAATCCGCGCATTGATGCTGGAGGAAATATCATCGGAAATCGAGCGGGCAAAAATCCAGCATTGAAGCCTATAGCTTTCGGATCACATATTGACATGGTTCCCGATGGGGGAAATTACGATGGAACTTTGGGTTCTCTCAGTGCCTTGGAAGCCATCGAAGTCCTGAATGAAAACAAGATTACCACCGAGCATCCTTTGGAGGTAATCGTTTTTGCCAATGAAGAAGGCGGACTGATCGGAAGTAAGGCGATGGTTGGGAAACTCTCCAAAGAAGGGCTGGAGCAAATCAGTCAAAGTGGTTTGGTGATGGCAGAAGGGATTCGAGCCATAGGAGGAGACCCTGAGGACATCGGGCTCGCCGAACGTAAGAAAGGCGACCTTCATGCCTGGCTGGAGTTGCATATTGAGCAAGGAGGGATTTTGGATAGTGAAAACCTGCAAATCGGTGTAGTAGAAGGGATTGTGGGGATTTTGGATTGTGAAATTACGGTAGAAGGATTTGCCAATCATGCTGGCACTACCCCAATGAAACTCCGGAAAGATGCTATGTTGGCCGCTTCCAAACTGACCGTAGCCGTGAATGAAGTCATCAACAGTTTTCCCGGAACCCAAGTGGGGACGGTGGGTAAAATAGAGGCTTTTCCCGGAGCCTATAATGTCGTTCCCGGCAAGGTGAATATGGGTTTAGAGATTCGGGATTTATCTTTTGAAAAAATTGAAATGCTCTTGGGAGAAATTCAAAAGCGAGCCCAAGCCATTGCCGAAGAAACTAAGACCAGCATTACTTTTAGAAGAGAGCCCAGTTTTAATCTACCCGCTTTGACGGATGCTTCGGTTCAGCTAAAAATCCAGGAAGCTGCAGTGGCCCTTGGTTTGAAAACCAAACACATGCAAAGCGGAGCGGGACATGACACCCAACAAATTTCCCTGATTGCTCCGGTGGGAATGATTTTCGTCCCAAGTGTCGGAGGAATCAGCCATTCACCCAATGAATTTACCAAAGCCGAAGACATGGAGAATGGAGCCAATGTGCTTTTGCATACCATTTTGGCATTAGATCAGCAGGGAGAATAAACAGCAAAGTCAAAGGAGATATTTGAAATGGATTGATAAAGGAAGCACAACTAGCCTTTATAATTAAATAAAAATATTATGAATATCCGCAATTAAACCAGTTGGGTAATTTTGTTTGTTTTTTGGACTGGAAGAGGGATGACCGAAGACCGAAGTTTGCCAAAACCGAACTTCAAGTAGACTTTTAGACCGTTAAATCAAGTTTCTGGTAACAAAGCGGATAATCATAAAAAATATTTTGTTATTATGGGTTTCCACTAACCTTCTAATGCCTTGTTTCGATCCTTGTTAGCATTTTTGTTTTTGACTGTTATCTCATTTTCCATTCAAGCTCAGTCAGGCTATGACATTGAAGTCAGCATTTCGGATTACGATGAACCTGAAATTTACTTGGCTTACTATTACGGGGATAAAACATATATCAAAGACACTACATACCGCACCGAAGAGGGAACCTATATTTTTTCCGGGGAAGAGTCTTTACCAGTAGGGGTTTACATGGTGGCCCTTCCACCCAATAATTCTTTTTTTGAACTCCTGATTGATGAAGAGCAACAATTCAGTGTTTCCAGTCAATACTCCGATCTAATAGGCACTCTAGAGATTCATGGAGATGCTCCTGATAACAAACAATTTTATGAGTATATGCAATTCCTAAATGAAAAGCGAGTTGAAAGTAGTTCCCTACAGGCCATAGTGGAAGATGAAAGTACACCTAAAACTAGTCTGGGTAAAAGTGCTGCGAGAATAGAGCTGACAAAACTTAACGAAGAGGTGGAGGCCTATCAGCAGGATTTGCTCAATTCAAATCCCAAAAGTTTTACTTCTACCATCATTAAATCGGGACTACCATTAAACGAACCGGATTTTGAAGGAGAAAATGCGGAGACCCTCCGCTGGCGCTGGTATCAAAAACATTTCTTCGATAATATTGATTTGGGTGATCCCCGATTACTGCGATCCCCGGTTCTTTTTAATCGAGTGGATTATTTCATTAATAAACTCCAAATACAGCATCCCGATACCATTTCCAAAGCGATCGATTGGGTGCTCACACAAATGGAGCCTGCTCCCGAAACTTATAAATACTATACAGTCCATTTTGTAAATACCTATGCCCAATCCAAAATGATGGGAATGGATGCGGTATATGTCCATCTGATCAATAAATACTATGCCACAGGCAAGGCAGATTGGGCCGAACAGGAAATGCTTGAAAAAATGCTGACCTCTGCTGCAAAAATAGAACCCTTGCTTATAGGAAATGAAGCGCCCAATGCGATCTGGAGGAAACAGGATGGCTCGATCCTTCGGCTCCACGATGTCGAATCTCCCTTAACGCTTCTATTATTTTGGAGGTATGATTGCAGCTCATGTATAGCGGAAACAGCTGCGCTGCAAGAAGTTTACGAGTCTTATAAAAACAAGGGGCTTTCCATTATTGCAGTTTGTACAAAGACTGGAGATGAAGTTTCAGCATGCTGGGAGTATGCAAATCAAAAGGGATATACAGATTGGATTCATGTGGCAGATGCTAATAATGAATTTGGTGGAATGGATTCATATGACGTCAGATCCACTCCTTTAGTCTACTTACTGAACGATCAAAAAGAAATAGTTGCAAAAAAGATCTCTGTTGATCAACTCTCGCAAGTTTTAGATCAAATGACGGGTAACTAACACCTATTTCGAGAGTCCAAAAGCTACAACAATACGAATAGCTTGTCGATTGAAAAGCGAAAAGAATAAAAATTCATGAATGAGCTATTAGACACTTTTGATGAAACAAAAGTATTTGAAGGTTTGCTCCCCTATTATCTGGAAAAGAGATCGATAACTCATTCAGAAAAAGAAGCGTTGCTGAACTATTCTGCTGTGAATTTTGGCTTATTAGGACTGATCGGCTTATTAACTCATAACATGCCTAGAATTCTATTAGGCAAACTGTGCTACGACCCTTTTATCAAGGAAAAGTGTCATGGAATCAAACACTCTTTACAAGATTTAGAAGCCACTGCGGATATTTATTTGGAGGTCGAACATTCAGAAGCGGATGAGTATGTATTTAGAAATGTAATGCTAAAATATCCCAGAAACCTTTTAGACGACCAGGGTAATTTCCTTGAATAGAAACCTAATCGTTTGACTCGCTACTCTTACCATTTCTACAGGAATATCCAAACCCATATCTATGGGGTTAACTCTAAAAATAATTCTTTTCCTATGAATCCCTTACTTTAACGTTATGAATCAGAAAAAGCGCTTGGTAGTATTAAGTGGGGCAGGGGTTTCTGCCGAGAGTGGGATTCAGACCTTTCGGGATTCGGGTGGACTCTGGGAAGGCCATGATGTGATGGAAGTGGCTTCACCTGAAGGTTGGAGGCGAAATCAAGCACTTGTACAGGATTTCTACAATCAGCGGAGAAAGCAAGCTCGGGAATGTCTTCCTAATTCAGCGCATCAGATATTGGCCGAGTTAGAGGAATATTTTGAAGTTGCGATTATCACCCAAAATGTTGATGATCTACATGAGCGGGCGGGTTCTACCCAGGTGCTCCACTTGCATGGTGAGCTGAGTAAAGCCCGGAGTTCGGTGGATCCGAGGTTAGTTTATGACTTGGAGCATTGGGAGATTAAGGCAGGGGAGTTATGCGAAAAAGGATCTCAGCTTCGGCCTCATATCGTATGGTTTGGAGAGGAAGTTCCCATGATGATTCCGGCAATTAATCTGGCCAAAAAAGCGGATTTCTTTTTGGTGATCGGGACTTCACTTCAAGTTTATCCTGCAGCTGGATTGGTGGATTATGTACCAAATCATGCGGAGGTATTTGTGGTGGACCCGAAGGTTTCTGAGTTAAGGATGAAGAGTAAAGTAAGGCTTTTTGAGGATGTGGCTACGGTGGGCATGAAAAAAGTGAAGGAGTTGTTGATGGGGAGCTTGTGAGGTTTTTATCTGATAGGATTTTATTACTGCCAAGGACATTATGGAAATTATTCTAAAATTGAAAAATTGGAAGATTTAAAAATTATCTAAATGTTGACCTAGAACTAGTGCCAAAGGCACCAAACCATTCATGAGCATGGGTGGAGCTTGCGGAACCCATGGTAAAGATAAATCTCACATTATTCTCTCCCGCGCAGGATTTCAGTTTGGAAAATGAATGCAGGTGCGGGAGGCTGGGAACGAATCTTTCTTCCAGAGATTTTAGGTTTTTAGTTTGTTTAGATACAAACCTGGACGGATTCATCTAATGCCCAATCTCCATTCTCTCAATCTCTAATCTCCTAGTCTCTTATTCTCCTAATTCCGAATCCCCAATCCCTAATCTCAAATCTCCAACCCTCATTCTCATAATATTATTTTTCTCGTCGTATAAATACCATAAATTGGAGTTCTAATTTTTAGCTATGGCAAATAAGAAAAATACTTGGCCTGTACTTCAGTTTGATGAGCTGAAGGATACGATTTATCTCTTGCATCATTGGACTCAAATCATTGGAAAAGTTCGCTTGAAAAAGTCCTCCTGGCAAAATCACTCCTGGCATGTCACGTTGTATGTGGATTCTCAAGGATTGACCACTGGGCTCGTTCCTTATGAAAATGGGGCTTTTGAAATACGATTGGATTTTATCCATCACGAAGTGAGGATTAAAACCACTAATGGTACGCAGGATCGATTTTCATTGGCCGGACAGACGGTGGCTAGCTTTTATCAGCAATTGATGGAGAAGTTGAATTTCCTTGGGATTCAGGTTAAGATTCATGCGCTTCCCAATGAAATGCCCAATCCAATCCCTTTTGCCAAAAACAATAAGAAATTCATTTATCAGGCAAATGCTGCTCAGAAAATCTGGAAAGCATTGGTTCATGTCAATAAGGAGTTTAATTTATTTAGATCCAAATTCACTGGGAAGAGTAGCCCCGTTCACTTTTTTTGGGGTTCCTTTGATTTGGCATATACGCGGTTTTCAGGTAAAAAAGCACCTGTTTTTGAAGCAGATGTTCCTAATATCCCAAAGGCAGTGATGCAGGAATCCTATTCCCATGAAGTTTTCAGTGTTGGCTTTTGGCTGGGAAATGAGTCCTTTCCAACTCCCTCATTTTATGCCTATTGCTATCCTAATTATCCTGAATTTAAAAAAGAGTCAGTTCAGCCAAAAGAGGCTTATTGGAGTGACGACATGGGAGAGTTTTTACTTTCTTATGAGGTAGTACAGAAGTCTTCAAATGCGGAGGATACACTTCGATCCTTTTTGCAAAGTGCATACGAAGCGGCAACTAAAGTTGGAAATTGGGATCGGGAGAGTTTAGATTGCGATTTCTCCTATTTTGACCAGAAAAAATGAATTATTGAATGAAGCTAAAAATTGCTGTAATCGGAGCGGGCCCCTCTGGAATAACCGCATTAAAAAATCTCGTTGACCAAGGTTTGGATGTGAAAGCTTTTGATAGAAACTCTGAAGTGGGAGGAAATTGGATCTATTCTGAGAATGAAAGTCACTCCAGTGTTTTTGAGACTACTCATATTATTTCTTCCAAGACGCTATCGCAATACGAAGATTTTACCTTTGACGACTTCGATCCTGCAGTATCTGATTACCCTTCTCATGATGAGTTGCGACGTTATTTTCAGGCTTATGCAAGAAAATTCAACCTTTATCCATTCATCCAATTTGAGACCTTGATTACCCACTGCGAATGGAAAAGTCCAGAAGCTTGGGAGGTGACTTTTGAGAAAAATGGAGTCTCCAAAACCGAAACCTTTACCCACCTGGTGGTTTGTAACGGGCATCACTGGAAGCCCAGATTTCCGGATTACCCAGGAGAGTTTTCAGGGGAGTTTATTCATTCACATAATTTTAAGAAAGCTGCGCCATTTGCGGGAAAGAAAGTTTTGGTGATCGGAGGGGGGAACTCTGCCTGTGACGTAGCAGTGGAGACCAGTCGGGTTTCGAAACTGACGGCGATTTCCTGGAGACGTGGGTATCGGATTGTACCCAAATTCTTTTTTGGAAAACCTTCTGATGTGGTGGCAGAGCAGACCAAATGGCTTCCGGTGAAAGTGAGGTCTTTTTTTAATCAGTTGCTTTTGAAGATCATGCTCGGCGACAATAAACTCTATGGACTTCGACCCGTCACAGAGCCATTTGGATCTACACATCCCACCATAAACGACGAGCTACTTCTTAAAATCAGACATGGTAAAGTCAAGCCGAGATTGGATATCAAGCGATTTGAGGATAAGAAAGTGGTTTTCGAAGATGGGAAAGCCGAAGAATTTGATTCCATTGTTGCCTGCACGGGTTATTGGTTGAGTCATCCATTTTTCAATCGTGACTTTATTAATTATTCCGAAGGACCTGTTCCACTTTGGTTGAAGATGTTTCATCCCACTGTTTCGAATGTTTATTTTATCGGCATGTTTCAGCCGCTGGGATGCATTTGGCCAGGCGCAGAGCTTCAGAGCAAATTGATGGCTCAGGAAATAATCGGCAAATGGAAGCGACCTGAGAATATTCAAGAGCTTTGTGAAAAAGAAGTTGCAAACCCGCATTATAAGCAAATTGATACCCCAAGGCATACCATTACGGTAGATTTTCACCTTTTTGTAAAAGAATTGAAAAAGCAACTGCCGAAAAAATACGTGTCGAAAATGGTCGTGGCGAAGTCTCAAGAAAAGGAACTGAATCATTCTTAAAATGAACTGATGGCCAAAAAAATCAAACTTGTTCTGTTCTTTTTGATCTTTTGGGTGGCGGTGTTTTTAGCTTGGGAGTGGTGGAATAGTTTCCCGAAAGTAAATCTTGTGAAGTTCGCTCCAGAGGAAGGTCTGAAAGGAAAACTTGATTCTATCCTTTTTCAAGCCATAAATGAATATAGGCTTCCGGGTGTTTCGGTGGCCTTGGTGAAAGATGGAAAAGTGGTTTACCTCAACGCGCTTGGCTATCAAAATTTAGAGACTAAAGAAGTCCTCACCGATACCAGTTCCATTCCAGTAGTTTCCGTTTCTAAAATTTTCACTGCTCTCACGCTTGCAAATACTGCTCTTTCTATAGAAAAAAAGACTTCAGATACTCTTCAGGATTCACTTTTTCAACAATTTCCATCACTTAGTTTTCATCAACTTCTGGAGCATAAATCGGGGTTGGAAGCCAACCGATCTTTTGGTTCGCTTTTGTTTGGAAAACGAAATCCCAGCCTGGACGAGTGGGGCACTGAATATCTTGAAAAAACAGATTTCAACGAATCATATAATCACCCAATAGTCTATTCAGATTTGAATTATGATTTATTAGGCTTTTGGCTGGAGAAAAGTAGGGAAGGTGAATTTCAGGATCAAGCCGCAGCGCAAATATTTGAACCCGCAGGAATGGATCAAAGTCGTTTTATCAAATTTGATGATTGGGATTCTGTAGCCATCTCAGGATATCAGGGTACTTTTCTTTGGAAACGACTGGAAGAAAAACAGTTGAAACTTCAGGTTTATCCTTCTCCATCAACAGGACTTCTGACCAGTACTCAGGACATGAGCTTGGCATTAATTCATTTGCTTCGTGGTGATATGGGGAATTTTCAGGAAGAGCTTGAATGGCTCGATGATCCCAAAAACTCAAAATTATTAGGGTTTCAAAAAATCAGAATATTGGATTCAGACTGGATCGGACATTTTGGTGGACAGGCTGGTTACAGTTCCTTTTTCTTTCTTTCAAAAAATGAGAATACAGGAATCTTCTTATTTTTCAATCTGAAAGACCCCGAGGAGTATCGACTTGAACTTTCAAAGAAACTATTGATCCAACTTTTGCAAAAATGATTTTTGATCTATGAAGCTATCCTTTCCGCATCCCATAATCATCCTGTTGACTTTCATATTTATAGCTGGTTTTTCTACTTATTTCATTCAGTCCGGAAGTTTTGAGCGGGTTTTGGACAAAGCGACAGGAAGAGAAGTTGTCGTGCCCGGGAGTTTTATGGAAATTGAAGATGTCAATGTCGGACTGTTTGATATACTGCTTTCCATTCCTGCGGGGATTATAGCCCGTGCTGATGTAGTGGTTTTGATTCTGCTTTTGGGAGGAGCATTTTTTGTGATTGAGAAAACAGGTGCACTTCAAGTGGGGATCGAATCCTTGATTTATCAATTTAGAAACCGCCCTTATTGGCTTTTTTATCTTCTGGGATTTATCTGTTCCATCTGCGGAGGGGTATTTTACATGTCCGAAGAATTCATTGGGTTGATTCCCATATTCGTCTTATTAGCAAGGAAGACACATTATGATTTGCGAGCGATTCTTTCGATCGGAGTAGGTTCTGCCATTATTGGGGCTGCATTTTCCCCTTTTAATCCTTTTGGATCCATGCTTGCCATGAAAATTGCGCAGGTAGATCCCTCTGTGGAAGTGGTCTATCGAATGATCTTTTTCGTGCTAGCTGTGGCAACTTGGATTACGTTTCATGCCAGATTTGGAAAATTAAAAGTTGCTGATGGTTCTTCGGTAGAGATCAAAAAAGTAGCTGTTTCTATGGAACATCGCATTATTTTAGGCTTGACGCTTACTGGTATTTGCTTGATGGTTTGGGGAGTTGCAGTCCAAGGTTGGGATTACAATCAAATGGGAGTGATGTTTTTCGTGATTGGTTTTTTCTGTGGTTTGATAGGAGGTCTGGGTTTGAATGGAACTGCCAGGACTTTTTCAGCTGGATTTTCAGAAATGATTTTTGCCGGAGTCATTATAGGATTGGCACAAGCTATTTTTTTAATCTTGGATCAGGGGAAGGCGATTGATCCGATTATCTATGCCTTGCTCCAGCCTTTGGAAACCCTTCCGAATCAAGTTGCATCAGTCGGACTCTTTATAGCTCAAGCGCTTATACATATTCCGGTACCAAGTACTTCAGGGCAAGCGGTGCTGACGATGCCTTTGGTGACTCCTTTGACAGATTTATTGGGGATGTCCCGGGAAATTGCAGTCTTGACTTATCAATATTCTGCTACTTTGATGGATATGATGACCCCAACAAACGGAACAATTTTAGCGATTTTAGCTGCCGCAAATATAAAATTCAACAATTGGATAGCCTATATCTGGAAATCTTGGCTCTTAATTATGGGGATTGGTTTGTTGTCAGTTATAATCGCTTTATTTTCGATTTCTTAAACCAAAAACCGAAAACATGGATATTAACGATCATAACCCATTACTTCCTTATCAACCTGCAGCGGATCGCTATCATCAGATGAATTATCGTCGTTGCGGACATAGTGGGCTTCAACTGCCTGAAATTTCATTGGGTCTTTGGCATAATTTCGGCCATAATGCAGATTTTACGCTAGGGAGAAAAATCTTGAGAAGAGCATTCGACTTGGGAATTTGTCATTTTGATTTGGCTAATAATTACGGTCCTCCTTTTGGTTCGGCTGAGGAGAATTTTGGTAGAATCCTTAAAAAGGATTTTTCAGGCTTACGGGATGAATTATTGATTTCATCTAAAGCAGGTTGGGATATGTGGCCTGGGCCTTATGGAAATTTTGGTTCCAAGAAATATTTGGTTGCCAGTTGCGATCAGAGTCTTAAGCGGATGGGGCTCGAGTATGTAGACATATTTTATCACCACCGACCTGATCCAGATACTCCGTTAGAAGAAACGATGGCCGCTTTGGATTTGCTGGTTAGACAAGGAAAAGCCCTTTACGTTGGCATTTCACAGTATTCTGCTGAAGATACTCAAAGAGCCTATGACATTCTGAACCAAATGGGAACACCTTTATTGATTCATCAGCCGCGCTATTCGATGATCGATAGATGGGTAGAGAATGGATTGATGGATGTATTGGGAAATAATGGGGTAGGGAGTATAGCATTCTCACCACTGGAGCAAGGAATGCTGACTGATAAATATCTGAAGGGGATTCCTAAAGATTCACGTGCAGCGAAAGATGGTCGCTATTTGAAAGCTGACCAGATTGGTGGAGAAAAACTGGAGATGATTAGATCACTCAATGAGGTCGCTAAAACCAGAGGGCAGAGTCTTGCTCAAATGGCTATTGCTTGGCTGTTGAAAGATCCTCGAATCACTTCAGTATTGGTTGGAGTATCTAAGCCCGAGCAATTGGATGATAATGTAGAAGCAGTTAAAAATACCAAATTCTCAGAAGCTGAGATGACCCAGATTAAGAAAATCTTAGGCATTTGAAAGCTAGCTTAAATTCGCGGAGTGCCCTGATTTTGATTGTTATATCTCAATTTCTGGGCACTTCGCTTTGGTTTGCTGGTAATGCAGCAGCACCCGAGCTTGGGGTACTTCTAGGAAAGGGAGCGATCGTTCCCTGGATTACCTCTGCTGTGCAGTTGGGTTTCATAGCTGGAACTTTGATTTTTGCTTTTCTGAGCATTCCTGATCGATTTCCACCAGCTAAAGTCTTTCTATTTTCAGCGTTTCTTGCTTCATTTTTTAATATTCTTATCACGCTATTACCCCTCGACCTGGTGATCATATTAATCTGTCGGTTTTTGGTTGGCTTTTTTCTCGCAGGGATTTATCCAGTAGGGATGAAGATAGCAGCCGATTATTTTGAAAAAGGTCTCGGTGCGGCATTAGGGTTTTTGGTTGGTGCATTGGCCCTAGGGACAGCTTTTCCCTATTTAATAAAGGGCTTGAATTTGAGTTTCGATTGGAAGATCACCTTTTATGTGACCTCTTTATTGACCCTCCTGGGAGGTCTTATTATTGGTTTTTTTGTTCCTAGCGGACCCTACCGAAAATCCAATTTGGCGTTCGATTTAGGATTGCTCCCAAAACTTTCTAAAATAAACGGGCTAAAAAGTGCTGCCTCCGGTTATTTTGGACATATGTGGGAGATGTACACGTTTTGGGCCTTCCTTCCATTAGTGATTGTTTATTTGAAAGGTTCGGAAGTCTCCGGTTCGTATGAGAGCTTACTGACATTTTTTGTGATTGCGGCAGGCGCGATATCCTGTGCGGTGGGAGGACTGCTTTCTAATAGATTTGGAAGTCGAGCAGTCGCAACCACAGCGTTAATAGGCTCTGGCATCTGTTGCTTGACTTTGATTTTGGTGCAGGGAGCAACTCCTGAAGTTTGGATTTCACTGTTGATTTTGTGGGGAATATTAATCACTGCTGATTCACCGCAGTTTTCGACTTTAGTAGCTCAAAGTGTGATTCCTGAATACAGAGGTACAGCCTTGACTTTGGTCAACTCGTTGGGCTTCTTTATTTCAGTGGTCAGCATTCAGTTTGCGCAGCTTTTATTGAACTGGTTTTCCATTATTGAGGTCCTTGCTTTTTTAGTGATAGGACCAGTATTGGGCTTGGGTTTATTTCGTTTCTTTTTCCAAAAAGCACAGTTATTAGCTAAATCTCATTGATGTTGGCTTCCGTTTTTAATTCTATTTACTTTGCCGCATGGAAAATTTAGAACCTTGCCCTGCCTGTAAATCTCCCTATACCTATGAAATGGATGGGAAACTAGTATGTCCTGAATGCGGATTTGAGTGGGAATCAGCATCAACTGAAGAAATTCAAGAAGAGGGACTTGTGGTAAAAGATGCCAATGGTACGATTCTTTCCGATGGTGACGCAGTGGTGATCGTAAAGGATCTACCGGTGAAAGGGGCTCCGAAACCTATCAAGGCCGGTACAAAAGTAAAAAGCATCAGACTGGTGGAAGGTGATCATAATATTGACTGCAAGATTGATGGCTTCGGTTCGATGGCATTGAAGTCTGAGTTTGTCAAGAAGGCATAAAAAAAGGAGGCTACTGTCTCTAGCCTCCCAGTTCGTAGCAAAATTTACCGAACTACCTAACTACGTTTTCTAATGTTGCTAAGTAAACCCATTTCTGGTCTCTACTGTTTAATCCCTCATTAACAGCTTTTCGTTGTGCTTCTGTTTGGTTCATATCCTCATAAGCCTGTGAGTTGAAAAACTGCATGTAATCTTTATACATATTAACTGTCAAGTGGGTTGATTTTGCCTCAGATCCGAGCGGTAGAGCGGTTCTCATAAAACTCCAATGCCCCATTAAACCTTGTTCGATTCGCTTCTGATGTATGGGTTTAAATACTTCAGATTCAGCTTTTTCATAAGCGTCAAATTTCCCTTCATTTGCCTTCATCAAATCAAATGATGCCAAAACACCAGGCTTGACTTGGAAATTATCATTTGTCTCGGCAATTTCCCGCATATAAAGTCGCATAGGCATATCTCGCATTGCTAAAGATTCTTCAAAGATTTTTCTTACCTGACTTTCATTCAAATGAGGGTACGCGATTTTAGTGTATTCGATCATCGATTCCTCGTTTAAACCATCCATCATTTTCACGGGATCATCGTAATGCGTCACCATGATGTATTGAAAATCAGCTCGGTCTCCTCCTGATTGAAGGGACCAAAAATCCCATCCGGTGATTTTTTTGTCGTTTAGCGCCTGCCTGTATACTTTTTCCATTAAATCTTTGAATTCGATGT
The DNA here is from genome assembly GCF_029254265.1 of Algoriphagus sp. Classification (GTDB taxonomy): domain Bacteria; phylum Bacteroidota; class Bacteroidia; order Cytophagales; family Cyclobacteriaceae; genus Algoriphagus. The sequence continues at coordinate 21,948 of NZ_JAQWXX010000095.1, forward strand.
AGTCGAAGATTTGATCATTTTCTACTTTAATGAATTCAAACACCGTAAACTGAGTTTTTTGGGCTAAAAGGATATTCGCCCAAAACACTCCACAAACCAATAAAATAATTAACTTTTTCATAGAAAATTGGGTTTAGAATTATTCGTGCTTTCGATTAATTTAAAAAAATATTTTGTTAATAATGTTAAATAGAAAAGATAATTTTATTTTATATGATAAAATCAGAATATTACAAAATTTAAAAATGTTGTGCCGAAAATGTAATTTTTTTAAAATACTTGAGCAAACATTAGTATTTTAACAATCAAATTGAGCAAACTATGAACGGACTATCAAGAAGATCATGGCTAAAAAAAGCTTCACTAGGAAGTGGATTAGCGATGTTGGGCACGACTGGTGTGGTGACTTCACTCACGGCAGAAGAAATTAAAAAATACAATCCTAGGCCCATGGATGGCCCAATCCGATTGGGATCAAATGAAAACCCCTATGGACCATCAGAATCTATGCGTTCTGCAATGACCAAAGGATTTGATAATGGATGTAGATATCCATGGGGTTTCAATAGGGATTTAGTAAAAATGATTGCTGAAAAAGAAGGCGTTCCTGAAGACCATATCGTGTTGGTAGCCGGATCTACAGAAGGCTTAAAAATTGCTGGGATTACATTCGGAGGGGGAGGAGAGATCATCTCTTGCTCACCAACCTTTCTTTCGATGATGTCCTATGCCGAACTTTGGGGTACAGAAATTAATTGGGTCCCTTTAAATAAAGATCTTGATTTTGACCTAGAGGAGATAGAGAAGCGGGTATCCTATAAGACAAAGATGGTTTTTCTATGTAATCCGAATAATCCTACTGGAAAACTACTCCCTGCTGATCAAGTCGTTGATTTTTGCAAAACTGTAAGCAAAAATGCCGTTGTCTTTTCGGATGAAGCATATTACGATTACATCACTGAGCCTAATTACCCTTCTATGGTGGAGCTGGTAAAGCAAGGATATGATGTGGTGGTTTCAAGAACCTTCTCGAAGGTTTACGGATTGGCTGGAATCCGAATGGGTTATTTGGTTGCAAAACCTGAGTTGGCTAAAATGCTTTCAGATCGTGTAGTTGCCAATACGAATATTATGGCGATAGAAGCAAGTAAAGCTGCTTTAATGGATGAGGATTTCTATAAATTTTCACTTCAAAAAACTAAAGAAGCCAAGTCAATGATTACCCAGACTTTGGATGATTTGAAATTACCATACTTAGATTCTCATGCCAATTTTATCTTTTTCCAATCAGGAAGAGATATTAAGGAATTAAATAAAACCATGTTTGACAAAGGCTTTATTATTGGGAGGCCATTTGAGCCATTGAATGACTGGTGCAGGATTTCCACAGGAACACTTGAGGAAGTAGCCCTATATAATAAAGCAATTCAAGAAGTGCTAGGTTGATGTTAAATCCCAATTTAACTTTAGAAAATGATCACATCCTGCTCAGACCAATCTCTGAGCAGGATTTTTCTTTGTTGCAATCTCTGGCTGATGACCCAAGCTTGTGGATTTATTTTACCCAGGATTTAAGCTTGGAGTCAGATTTTTTGAAATGGGTAGAACAGGCTATGAGGGCTGATCGATTACAGTTTGTTGTGATTGAAAAGTCTGGTAATACCATAGTAGGAAGCACAGCTTTTGGAAATTATTCCCCCGCTGACAAAAGAATAGAAATAGGATGGACTTGGCTTGGAAAAGCATTTCATGGCTCAGGGATCAATCTTCAAATGAAGCTGTTGATGGTTCAATATTGCTTTGAAGTGTTAAATCTCAAAAGGGTAGAAGTAAAGACAGATGTATTGAATCTGCCTGCCAGAAAGGCTTTGACCAACATGGGATTTGTGGAAGAGGGAGTTCTTCGGTCACATACTCAAATGACTCACAATAGAAGAAGAGATACGATTTATTACAGTCTTTTGGATACTGAATTCGATGATTTTCTAAAAAGAAATGAATGTTAACCCAGAACAGTCCAGATACTTTTTAAACCGAGCAGAAGCGTAATAAGCCATATTATAGCAGCGGTCAAAGTTTGGAAAAGATTGTTTTTAAAGTCACCTAAAATTGATCGCTGAGCAGCTATATAGATTATCCAGCCGCTGATTAGAGGCAGCAAAACACCATTTGCCAATTGAGCTAAAGTGATTAGTTCAATTGGTTTGATTCCCAGTGAGGAAAAAATAATCCCCAATCCAACAATCAAACTCATTGCGATCCGCATTGGTCTGGATTTGATTTCTTGACTCCAATTCAAAACCCCGCAAATCACTAAAGCTCCTGCGAGTGGTGCTGTAATTGAAGAAGTTAATCCTGCCGCCAAAAGTCCAAATCCCATCAGGTATTTAGCGTAGCTTCCAAAAACCGGTTCCAAACCTTTTGAGACATCAATCGCATTACTGATTTCTCCACTGACATTTGCCGCCCCAACCATCAAGATTGCCATGGAAACTAATCCACCCAGAATAATCGAGATTCCAATGTCCTTCCTCATCCAAGAGAGTTGAGTTGGATCTTTCCATCGATTTTTTGCAAGACTAGCATATAAAAAAAGATTGTACGGAACTACAGTCGTACCTATCAATGCCACAATTGTGGTCAGTTCTGCTGCATTGATTGATGGGATAAAGCCTTTGAAAACCAAGCTCCAGTCTGGTTTAGTAAGGAAAGCGGTGATGATAAATGCAAAAGACATGAAAATAACCAGACTAACTAAAACTCTTTCTAAAGTTTTGTATGTGCCTAACCATAAAAGAGCCAATGCAAAAATTCCTAATAAAAAATTTCCGGATTGTAAGCTTACTTCTCCAATTTGAAATACCGGTGATTCCCAAAATATCTGTAATCCAAGATTGCTTCCGGAAATATTTCCAGATTCATAGGCTGCATTACCTAGTCCTATTGCCAAAAGAACCAATCCTATGCTTAGAAACTTCAAAATAGGATGCTGTTTTTGACTTTGGATGAGCTGTCCGAGGTCAAGACGGGTTACGATTCCGATTCTTCCGGAGATTTCCTGTAAAACCACCGTAGCTACAACTGATAGCAAAAGTGCCCAAATCAATGTGAAACCAAAGTTTACTCCAGCTAATGTACAGACGGTCACAGTTCCCGGGCCTATAAATGCTGCAGCGATGATTGGACCAGGTCCAAGATTTTTCAGAAAAGATTTTAGCTTCAAGGGTTTCTTTTTTGCCAAAATAGGTATTTAGGGCAGATTTTTTGTAGTTTTTGAGTTGAGGTAGGTGTATTTTCTTTACCTATTGCACTATATGAATTGGACTAGACGAATCTTCAAAACTATAGCAGTTATCATCCTGTCTTGTATTTTCTTTCTCATGCTGATCTATCGGAGTGATATTCCCGTCGATGAAATAGAGAAAAAATACCAGACTCCCCAATCCCACTTTGTGGAGGTAGATGGTGTTAATGTTCATGTTCGATTTATGGGAGAAGGGGTTCCAATTGTATTGCTTCATGGAAGTTTTGCTTCACTTCATACTTGGGAAGCTTGGCAGGAGGATCTCAGCCCTTATTTTATGACTATTTCGTTGGATTTCCCAGGTCATGGACTTACCGGCCCAGATCCCGAAAAACGCTACAGTATTCGGGATTATAGCCAACTCGTGATTCGATTGATGGAAAAATTAAATCTGGAAAAATACCATCTGGCTGGTAACTCGATGGGTGGTGCGGTTGCTTTGCAAATAGCTTCAACCCATCCGGATCGAATAATCAGTTTAAATCTAATTGATGCCTCAGGAGCTCCGTCAATTCCTGTGAGAGATCTGCCTGACTCTACGATTCGATCAAATTCGAGCGGCGGGGCTTTGATTTTTCGTGTTGCGAGGAATCCGATTTTTTCAAAACTGCTTTTAAAGTGTACTCCAAAATTCCTTTTTGCCATGAATATGAAGCAGGTTTATGGAGATGAATCAAAGATTAATGAGCAGACCTTGGAGCGATATTATGAGCTGATGCTCCGTGAGGGAAATCGAAAAGCAACTTTGGATCGATTGACTGGCCCCCGAGATTCTGACGTTGATTTTTCAAGATTGACCATGCCTACGCTGATTCTTTGGGGGGAAAAGGATTCTTGGATTCCAGTGAGACAAGGGTATATTTTGGAAAAAGCTATTCCAGGATCCAATTTGATTATTTTCCCTGGGGCAGGCCATGTTCCAATGGAAGAAATTCCGACGGAATCTGTCGCTGAATATCTTTCGTTTTTAGGTGTGGAGATTCGCAAGGACTATCTTGAAGCTCCAAATTTTGTGACTTATGCCGATTGAAATTCTCCTTTACCTTGTAATTGGATTACAACTTGTATTACTTCTATTTCTGATTTTCCGGAGGAAATCCGGAAATGAAAAGGAGCTTTTAGTGCAGGAGTTAGCCCGGATGTCAAAAGAACTGGATTCAGCTTTGGCCCAAACCAGAAAAGAGTCCAATGAAAACCTGACTAACCAATTTCAGCTTGTTTTTAATTTCCTTCGTGCGAGCTCAAAAGATCAAAATGAGGCTTTAAAATCATTTGGTGAGGTTTTTAGACAGAATGTACAGGATTTTAATAATCTTCAGCGGGAAAAGTTTTCTGAGCTCAACCGTCGTCAGGAGGAATTGATGAAAAGTACTGAGCTGAGATTGGAGAAAATTAGGGAAACCGTTGATGAAAAGCTTCAAAAGACATTGGAAACCCGATTAGGGCAATCTTTTGAGATGGTAAGCAACCAGCTGCAAGCCGTTCAAAAAGGGCTAGGAGAGATGCAGAGTCTTGCAAATGGGGTAGGGGATCTAAAGCGCGTATTAACCAATGTGAAAAGTCGAGGAGTTTTGGGTGAATACCAGCTTCAGGCAATTTTGGAGAACCTACTAAGTCCGGATCAATTTATTGTCAACGCCTCTGTAGGCAATGGAAGTCGGGAGCGAGTGGAGTTTGCAGTCAAAATGCCCGGTCAAGACGATTCAGTATTGCTGCCGATCGATGCCAAGTTTCCTCAAGAATCCTATCTCAGACTGGTTGATGCTTATGAAATTGCTTCTAAAACCACCATTGATGCTAGCCGTGCGGAGTTATTCAAAGCAGTTCGAAAGGCCGCAGCTGATATACAATCCAAATATATTCATCCGCCTTACACCACAGATTTTGCGATTCTTTTTCTTCCCGTGGAAAGTTTATATGCAGAAATTCTGCGTGAGCCGGGTCTTGCTCAAGAGATTCAAACGACCTATAAAGTAATCGTGACTGGCCCAACCACATTATCTGCGATTTTGAATAGTCTCCAAATGGGTTTCAGAACCCTGGCGATCCAAAAGAGAAGTTCTGAAGTATGGCAAGTACTTGGAGCTGTAAAAACAGAATTCGGGAAATTTGGGGAATTGATTGAACGAACGCAGAAAAAATTAGGAGAAGCAAATTCAGAATTAGACAAATTGGTGGGAGCCAGAACCAGGGCGATTCAGCGCAAATTAAAAGATATTCAGGAATTACCTGAAAAAGCCTCTTCGACACTTTTGGATGAATAAAAACTAAAACTCTCTAAATTTTCATAAAAAAAGGAGTTAGAAAGGGATATTTTTGATTGAATAGGTGAATCTGTGCAAAAGAAATTGCTTGAATTCTGATTCCCAACGTGAAAGATATTATTTTTGCAGCATCTAAAATCACCTGAACTACCTCTATGGGGATGAATATAGTGATTGCTGGAGCTGGAGATATGGGTTACCATCTGGCGACACAATTAAGTTACGATAATAAGGATATCATCTTGATCGATACAGATCGCGAAGTCCTAGATTATGTTTCCTCCAAACTTGATGTTTTGACTGTGCAAGGAGATGCAACTTCATTTGAAGTTCTCCAACGTGCAAATGTCGAAAATGCAAGTATGGTTTTGGCTGTTACGACTTCCGAAAAAACCAATATCGTTACTGCACTTCTTGCTAAGCAATTAGGTGCGAAACGTGTGATGGCGAGAGTGAGGAATCACTCCTATCTGGAGGCGGATAATCTTGCCTACTTCAATAATCTTGGAATAGATAATTTAATTTCTCCCACCATGCTCTGTAGCAGGGAGATTTATAACATGATCGAAAACTCAAGTTTTACGGAGATTTTTGATTTTGGAGGTGGAAAATTAAATATCGTTGGGGTAACACTTGATCAGAGTAATCCTCTTGTTAATCAGCGGATTATGGATACAAAGTCGAATCCGATTTTTGAAGATATCCGGATCATTGCGATTCTAAGAGATCAAAAGACCATTATCCCAAGGGGAAGTACGATCATCCGAAACATGGATCACGTTTTCTTTGTGTCTAACAAGAAAAACACAGAAAACATTTTGGAGATTCTCGGGCAAAAGAAAGTAGAAGTCAAGAACATCATGATTATTGGTGGTGATGACATGGCTCTGACTACTGCCTTGAGACTGGAAGGGAAATACCGAGTCACTCTGGTCAACAAAGACAAAGAAAGGTGTAAGTGGCTGGCTGAAAATCTGAAAAATAGTCTTGTTATCAATGGGGATTATAAAAACATTGAATTGCTGATTGAAGAAGGATTGGAACAAATGGATGCTTTTTTGGCATTGACTGAATCTTCGGAGACCAACATCATTACCAGTCTTTCTGCAAAAAATCACGGGGTTTATAAAACCATCGCCCACGTAGATACGCGTGAATACATTCATATTTCCCATAGTATTGGAGTCGATTCATTGATAAATAAAAAACTGGTAGCAGCGAATGAGATTTCAAGATATCTCAAGAAAGGCTCAGTTGATGCTGTATCTGGAATTTATGGGGTTGATGCTGAGTTTATCCAATATTCGATCTGTAAGAATAACCGGGTGATCAAAAACCCACTTCGGGATCTTCATTTTCCGGATTCTGCGATCATAGCAGGTGTAATTCGCGGTGAGGAAGTATTGATTCCAGATGGAGACTTCCAGTTAGCCTTAAATGACAAAGCAATTGTTTTTGCTCTTCCAGACGCCAAGACTGCATTGGAGAAAATTTTTCATTAAGGCATGATCCATTTTAAAGCAATCGGTAAAATCATGGGAGCACTCTTGGTGCTCATTGCACTTTTGATGCTCCCTGGGATTGGTTTCTCAATCCATTATGGAGAGGATCCTTGGCCGGTTTTGACGTCCTCAGTCATTGCCATGATCATTGGGGTTGTATTATTTCTTTCATTTTCGAAACAAGATCAAAATATCCGGAAGCGAGAAGGATACCTTATTGTGGCAATTAGCTGGCTATTCATGGCTGGTTTTGGGATGCTTCCATATATTTTGAGTAAGGAGATTACCGGTTTTGCGGATGCATTATTTGAAACGATGTCCGGCCTCACAACTACAGGAGCATCCATTTTAACTGATATTGAGGCCATGCCGAAGGGATTACTTTTTTGGCGGAGTATGACTCAGTGGATAGGTGGTTTGGGGATCATCGTGCTTACTGTCGCTATTTTCCCACTTTTGGGAATTGGAGGTATTGAGCTTTTTGTTGCAGAATCTCCAGGACCTACTTCGGATAAAGTTCATCCGAGAATCTCCGAGACAGCGAAGCGCTTATGGTATGTATATGTAGGGTTGACAATCGCTGCAATGCTCCTTTACTGGGCTGGAGGAATGACCTTTTTTGATGCAATCAATCATGCATTGACTACACTTGCAACCGGTGGGTTTTCTACCAAAAATAATAGTTTGGCTTTCTATGATTCTGCTTTTATCCAATACACGGCAATCTTTTTCATGTTTCTTGCAGGCACGAACTTTACCGTTATTTACTTTGGGCTAGTTGGTAAATTTAAAATAGTTCTTCAAAGTGATGAATTTAAAACCTATGCATTTTCCTTAATAGCGATAGCCTTAGTGCTTTACTATCCTATCATGGCCAGTGGTGGAGTCTCAAATGAATTAGCTTTCAGAAAGTCCTTATTTCAAGTCGTTTCTATTATTACCACTACTGGATTTGTCACGGATGATTACACCCAATATGGTGAGGGGGTGACATTCATTTGCTTTATGCTTTTGTTTATTGGAGGCTCTGCGGGTTCCACTGCAGGGGGAATAAAGTTTGTGAGACATCTGACTTTTATTAAAAATTCATGGCTGGAATTCAAGCGATTAGTTCACCCTAGAGCAATCGTTCCTTTAATGATAAATGGAGATCGGGTAACCGGAAGAATCATTACTCATATCATGAATTTCCTTTTGATCTATCTACTGACTTTCGTAATGGGATCATTGGTGCTCTCTATTATGGGATATGATCTGATGACTTCTTTTGGAGCAGTGGCAACCAGCTTGGGGAATGTAGGTCCTGGAATTGGTAAAGTCGGGCCTGTTGACAATTTTGCATTCTTTTCGCCGGGAGCTAAAATTTTCCTTTCCCTGATAATGCTTTTGGGAAGACTTGAATTATTCACGATTCTGATTCTTTTTACACCGTTTTTCTGGAGAGCGAATTAATTTCTCTTTATAGGCTTATCTTAAATTCATTGTCTCCATCCTGAAATCAGGATGGAGCATGATGATTTTTTTCTGATTTTCATTGAAATAGGGTTTATTCTTGTTTGAAAAATGAAAACACACGCATTATTTATCCTTGCCCTTTTCACTGTTTTTTTTGCTTGCTCCCAAAAGCAAGATTCTCAAATTGAGTTGGATTCTGAACACCCACCAAAGCCAAATCTGGTTTTTATTCTCGCTGACCAATGGAGAGCTGAGGCAACGGGATATGCTGGTAATCCTGATGTGATCACTCCTAATTTGGATAGACTTGCATCAGAAAGCCTGATTTTTGAAAATGCTATCACAGTTATGGCGGTCTGTGCGCCTTGGAGAGCCAGTTTCCTTACCGGGCAATTTCCATTAACTCATGGCGTATTTTACAATGATAAACCTCTTTCTACAGATGCTATATCTCTGGGAAAAATCTTTAAGAATGCGGGCTATCAGACTGGTTATATCGGTAAATGGCATCTCAATGGGCATGTCCGTGGTACTGATCCATTTAGTGGACGCAATCAACCTGTACCCAAAGAACGGAGACAAGGTTTTGATTACTGGAAAGTCAGGGAGGTAACTCATGATTACAATAATTCCTTTTATTTTGATGAGAATGATCAAAAGCAATTTTGGACAGGGTATGATGCATTTGCCCAAACCGATAGTGCCATCAGCTATATTCAAAGAAATAAAGACAACCCATTTGTATTGGTGATGTCTTGGGGGCCGCCGCACGATCCTTATCCTACAGCTCCACAGGAATTTAAGGATCGCTATGATTGGAAAAAAATTAAACTCAGGCCCAATGTCCCACTTGCCTTGCAGGATAGTGCCAAGCGAGTAATTGCAAATTACTATGCTCATATCACGGCTTTGGATTCTGCCTTGGGAAGATTATTGGACGAAATTGATCAGGCTGACTTAGCAGAAAATACCATTTTCGTCTTTACCTCAGAACACGGAGATATGTTGCTTTCCAAAGGAGCTTTAAAAAAACAACGTCCTTATGATGAGTCAATTAAGGTTCCATTGTTAATACGTTTCCCTTCCAAACTCGGTACTTCCTCAAGGAATATATCGAATCCAATCAATACGCCTGATTTGCTTCCAACTCTTTTGGGTTTAAGCGGAATAGCTATTCCTGAAACCGTAGAAGGAAAGGATTTTTCACGAAATTTGATTTCCGGAAACGATATTGAAAATGAAGCGGCTTTAATCATGCTTCCAGTGCCATTTCATGAGTGGCAGTTTCAGAATGGAGGAAGGGAGTTTCGGGGGATAAGGACCAATCGCTATACATATGTCAAAGACCTAAAAGGTCCTTGGCTTTTATATGACAATCAAATTGACCCTTATCAAATGGATAATCTTGTTGAAAATCCAAAATTTGATTCTTTACAAAAGGCAATGGAAAAGATACTTGGGCGAAAGTTGACAGAACGAAAAGATGAATTTCTTCCCGCAGATGAGTATATGACAAAGTGGAACTATCTCTATGATCGCACTGATAGCATTCGACCGGCTAATTATTTGGATGTAAACCGGTAGCAAATTTTAATGAAACTCCCGAAGAAGAGATATAGACGCAAAAAGGGTGCAATTTTTCTCTTTTATTAATTCCTGAATTAGTAAAGAAATAAAAATTTAATGTAATTTTAGTTAAATGATTTTTCTGAATATGAAACGAAAATTATTTTTCCTTCTTTTTGTATTATCGAGCTGTTCACTCGATGGTGATTCAGAAAAAAGAATTTCTGAAAGTACAGACTGGGAGATTCTCGAGACTGATTCTCCATTTCTGGTGAATGTTAAGGACTTTGATTTTTTGACGGATAAAGTTGGGTTTTCTTTTGGGAATTATGTTTTGAAAACTACAGATGGAGGAAAGTCATTCGATGCAATCACTTCTTTTTTTCAGCCTGATCTTTATTCGAGCTTTTCTGCTTTCGATGAGAATCATATTTGGTATGGTCTTGATCAAGTAAATTCTTTAGGCGAAAAGACAATGAAGCTTTTCAAAACTGAGGATCGAGGCATGAATTGGGTAGAATCACCGTTGGGAAATTTGATTTTAACTGAATTAAGTTTCACGTCAAAAAATGAAGGATTTGCCTTGGGATTTTACTGGAAAAATGAACAATGGCTGTATCAATTATTCAAGACCTCCGATGCTGGTAAAACTTGGATACCAAATCTTGAGGTAGATTTAACGGGAATCGCTGCTCAAAAAATTCTCTGGAAGACTAAAGATCTTGGCTTCATATTGTCTTTCTCCGGAGCAGAATATCGTACAATTGATGGTGGCAATTCTTGGGATAAATTTACTTCGGGTACTCCGGGAATATCCGGTGGATTTTATCCCGTAGCACAGAATCGATATTTTGATATTCAGTTTAATCAAACTTTGATTGTAGAAGGGCTAAATCAAACCCCAAAGGAACTAAGTCCGAAAAGGGTTTTTGTATTAACTACAGATGAGAATAAGGGATCAGGAATTCTTCTCAATGAAGGCTGTCTCTTTAATGGTCCATGTTCCAATACATTCGTCACGACTATGGATGGCGGACTCAATTGGACGAAACATCAAGAGGTAGCTTACTCTTCTTTTGCAAATAATTATCAAGAGGTAAAACCAGGATTAGTTGTTTTTTACCAGCAGGATACCGAAAATTTTATCTGGATTAAGGCAAAATAGGCTTAATCCAAAATCGAAAACTGCGCCTGAATCTTTGCAACTCGGTCTTCAATACTTTCAGAGGAAATAGACGTCCTGTTCAATCGATCCACCATAATCGGGAATGAAAATGGTGTGAACTGAACTGGATGACGCACATCAATTTTTTGTTGATTCAGCTTTTCCATTGCCAGAATAAATTTATCCTGCTCCACTTGACTGTTTAACGCCTCCTGATGTGCTTGTTTAAGCAAAAGGTTATCTGGATCATAGGTTTCAAATACTTGAAATAGGAGGCTTGAATTGGCTTGAATATGCTTAAAAGTGGTAGGTTTTCCTGGATAACCTTGAAAAACCAGACCGGAAATACTCGCGATCTCCCTGAATTTCCTTCTAGTCATCTCACTTTCATTCACACAGTGCATTAAATCTTCCCGCAGATTTTGCATCGAAAAGAGATCTTCCTCCAGCAACTCTTCAATAGGAATCGGACTGTCTGACAAGATTTCAAATCCATAATCATTCATGGCCATATTAAGTGAAACCGGGTAGCTGACACTGATGCGGTAGGCGATCAAAGCACTCATCAATTCATGCATCATCAATCCCTCAAAAGGATAAAAAAAGAGGTGATAACCTTGTGAAGACCTGTGCGACTCGATTAAAAAAGTATCTCGGTTTGGAACAATCGATAATCGCTTTTGTAAATCTAAAATCGGTAAAACCTTTCTGATCTCTTCTGAATCACAAATGCCCTGATTGTAAGCTTCCAAAAGTTCTCGAATCTTTTCCGCAAGTTTAGAAGAGAGTGACATTCGAGCGCCCATCCAACTGACCACATTGCTGGTTTTTTTCTCAGATACTTTCACATAAGCATTCATATCCTTTACCTGAAGCAATTCCAAACTTCTCCCCGCAAAAAAGAATCGATCGCCTAATTTCATTTTTGAAATAAAATACTCTTCAACTGTCCCTAGAAAGGTTCCGTTTTTGAAGCGAATTTTTAGCATTGCATCCGAAACGATAGTTCCCATTGAAAGTCGATGTTTCATCGCAATCCTTTTATTGGTTACACGGTATTTACCATCTTCGTCCAAGTTCACTTTTAGAAAATCCTCATAGCTTCCCAGAGAATTGCCTCCTTTGGTGATAAAATCAAGCATCCAATTCATCTCCTCTTTAGTGAGGTTTGAAAAAGTCCGGGTTCTTTTCGCAACTTCAAATGCATGATCTGCAACAAAACCTTCTCCTACAGCCAATGTCACCAAAAATTGAATAAATACGTCATAGGTTAAAACAGGAGGGTATTGAGATTCCATTTCTCCTTTTTCTATCGCATCGCGAAGCGCAGCAGCTTCAATCAGTTCTAGAGCATTAGTCGGAACAAAAAATATCTCAGACGGCAAGCCAGGCTGGTGACCAGCCCTTCCCGCACGCTGGATAAACCTTGAAACCCCTTTTGGGCTACCGATTTGAATCACACGATCGACAGGTCTAAAATCGACTCCCAAATCCAAACTTGAGGTACAAACGACCAGTTTCAACCGGCCTTCATGAAGGGATTGTTCTACCCAAGAGCGCACAGACATATCGAGCGATCCATGATGCATCGCAATCCAACCGGCCCATTCGGGTTTAGCTTCAAGGATTTTTTGATACCAAATCTCTGTCTGAGAGCGCGTGTTAGTGAATAGAAGTACCGTTTTTCCTGATTCAATGATTGGAATGACTTTTTCCAGCATTCGAATTCCAAGGTGGCCAGCCCAAGGATATTTTTCGATTTCCTCTGGAAAAACTGAATGGAGGATAATCTCTTTTTCAATTTCGGCTTTGACAATATGAACAGGAAGGTCATTCCCGAGAAGTGTTTTTGCAGCTTCTTCAATATTCCCCAAAGTTGCAGAAACAGCCCAACGTCGGAAGTTTGTGGGACAGATAGATTGAATGTATTCCAAAGCCAATTGTACCTGTACACCGCGTTTGTTACCGACGAGTTCGTGCCACTCATCTACGACGATGGTTTGAATGTTGGAGAAAAGCTTGAGATGATCCTTTTGAGAGATTAGAATATGAAGTGTTTCAGGAGTAGTTATCAGGCACTCAGGGGGCCTTCTTTTCAGAGCAGCTCTGGTCTTTGCGTCTGTGTCCCCATTTCGCACTGCGACGGTCCAAGGTAAGCCAATGACTGTACAGACTTCCTGCATTGCAAGCTGAATATCTTGGGCCAAAGCTCTCAGTGGCGTCACCCAAATGAGTTGAATCCCGTTATTTTGGGGCTTTTTCCAAGTCGTTGGATTATTTTGAATGTATTCTAAAATCACTGGAAACCAAAGTGCAAAGGTTTTTCCAGAACCCGTTGGTGCATTGAGCAAGCCGGATTTACCATCCAGAAAATCATTCCAAGTCTGAATTTGAAAAGGAAAAGGTTTCCAGCCTTTTTCTTCGAAATAAGTAAGACCGATTTTAAGTCTATTTTCCTCCATACAACTTCAAAAGATCTTTCAGATCAGCTAAAGAATTGGCCTCTTCTTTGGGTTTGTCTTTTCTCCACCGCGAAATTCGGGGAAATCTTAATGCGATCCCACTTTTGTGACGAGGACTGTCTTGGATTCCCTCAAATGCAATTTCAAATACCAATTCCGGATTCACCGTTCGAACCGGTCCAAATCGTTCCTTGGTGTTTTTCTTGACAAATGCATCGACTTCCTTCATTTCAGCATCGTTCAGTCCTGAGTAAGCTTTGGCAAATGGAACTAGGAGATCACCATCCCAAACAGCAAATGTATAATCACTGTAAAGATCGGCTCGTCTTCCATGCCCTTTTTGAGCATAAAGCATCACGCCATCTATTGTCAAAGGGTCAATTTTCCATTTCCACCAACTTCCTCTTTTTCTTCCGGTTTCATAGTATGAATCCTTCCGCTTAAGCATAAAACCTTCTACGAAATAGTTTCTGGATTCTTCTCTGAGCATCGAGTACTCCTCCCAACTGTTTGCTTTGACAGGAGTCGACAATTCAAAATTTGGATGTTCAATGAATTTAAATAAAGATTCAAGTTTTATTCGCCTTTCCTCTAAAGGTTGATTACGGATATCTTTTCCTTCAAACTCCAATAAATCATATACTAAAAGGCTTACAGGAGCTTCTATAAGAATTTTTTTACTGACATTTTTCCTGCCAATTCGAGTTTGAAGCAGATTGAAGGGAAGGGGACTTCCATTTGCGAAGCATAAAATCTCACCATCCAAAACGGTTCCATCAGGCAAACTATTACCTAGATCAGCCAACTCTGGAAACTTATCGGTTACTAATTCTTCCCCACGGCTCCAGATAAATGTTTCCCCATTTCTTCGAATCAATTGCCCCCGAATCCCATCCCATTTCCATTCTACCTGCCAATTATCAGGCGCATCAAGTGCTTCGACTTCTTTTTCCAGGGCATGTGCCAAAAAGAAAGGATATGGTTTTGATAAATCCTCTTGTGCCGAATCTGAATCAAATAGCTTTTCAAAGCTGGTTGATATCGGATCCCAATTCCCCATCAAGGCATGGGCTACAAAAGATTTTTCTTTCTTAAGGTGAATTGCTAGGGCTCTCGAAATCAGATTTTGACTGACTCCGATTCTAAAGCCTCCGGTCAGAATTTTGTTGAAAATAAAGCATTCCTCTTTGGTTAATTTATTCCAAGAATCCTGAATCATCCATTTTTTCTCTTCCTCAGAAAGATCCTTGAGTTCAATCAGCCTATGGATCCAATCATCTAATCCGATTTCCTCTTTCGATTTTGGGTGGGGTAGAAGAAGAGCTATTGTTTCTGCTAGGTCGCCCACCGCCTGATAGGATTCATCAAAAAGCCATTCGGGGATTTCCGATAGTTCTATACACCATTCACGCAACTGACGAGTAGTCACTTGGCGCTTAGGTCTTCGATGTGTAAATAGTGCAATCGCCCAAACTTTATCCTCATCCCTCGCATTTGAAAAAAATGTTTCCAAAGCGGCCAACTTATCATTGGTTTTGTTGCTTTGGTCAAGTTCGGTGATTAGCTGCGAGAAGTGTTTCATAGATTTTCAAATTCCCCACTTCCGAAATTGGAAGGATAGCGGGGGATAAATTGAAAAGATTTATATTTAATGTAACCTTGAGGAACAGAAACAGAATTTTGTCCGTTTAGAAGTTAAACACTAGAAATATGAGAAAGTTAATCTTTGGATTTGTGATTTTGCTTGGATTTACGGCTTGCACCGATTCTGATCCTGTTGAACTTACAAACAATAAAATTGAATATCAGCTATTTCAGTCCAGTGACTTCAATTATTCCGGGACTTTGGAAATAATTGAAATGGTTGATGGAAGATTGGAATTTAATATAAAATTGTTGGGTGCAA
This sequence comes from Algoriphagus sp., assembly GCF_029254265.1. Classification (GTDB taxonomy): domain Bacteria; phylum Bacteroidota; class Bacteroidia; order Cytophagales; family Cyclobacteriaceae; genus Algoriphagus. The sequence goes on from NZ_JAQWXX010000095.1 coordinate 37,572, forward strand.
CGGGTAATGAGGCTACCAGCTTCCCCACTCACTTGCATTTCGGAAACTACGAGCAACCAGAAGCAGTCATAGCAGCTGTTCTTCAGCCAGTAAACTCAGCAACACTCAGCAGCAAAACTGTTTTGAGTGAATTGTCAGACGGTACTAAGTTGGATTTTGAAAAAATGAAAACCTTTGACGGCCATGTTAAAATCCATTTAGCAGCTGATGGTCCTGAATATCAGGTTATATTAGTATCAGGAAATGTAGGGATGAATCAAACAAATGCAGAAGGTTTCGACCGTTCTAAAATTGCTGTTTGTGGAAATTCTTACTAAGACAGAATAGATTTAAAAAATTAAAGGCAACCAATTGGTTGCCTTTTTTTGTGGATTTGAGTTGTTGATTAATTCAGAATCAGAGGGAAAGTAATATCAAGGTCACTTTCTCCTCCCGCTTGTACAAAATTCTCGAAGCTAGGATTGGTTGCTCCTGGGAAGTTTTTGTCCAAATCATGTCTAAGTACAATTCTCATATTGGCAGTATTGAATCCCGGGCTGGCAGCTACAGTCACAATACCTTGCACTCCAATTAATTCACCAGAAAGGTCATCATATTGGTAAGTTAAAACCGGTGAACCTACGAAAGCTGTACCTAAAAAGAAGAATTGATGCTCATCAGCTTCCTCTAAAATTTCCTCAGTGATGTCCTCATTCTCAATGGAATTTCTAACTTCTATGTTGAGTTGATAAGTTTTTCCTTTAGTCAAAGTTACATCATCAATGGTGGGGGTAGCACCGACTTCTATTCCCTGTGGATCCGATGCGCTAAAAGTAGTCACAGCTCCTACAAGATTTCCTGTGGCATCTAATTCTTGGAAGTTCAGAATCACATCAGTAATTACTTCTCCGTCGTTTTCAATTACAGGATCATCACTTTCACAAGCAGTAAATGACAAAGCTAGTAAAGCCATTGTGTAGACTAGATTTTTTTTTGAATTGAACATAGTTGTATTTATTAGAATTGATAGTTGATTTTCAATAGAATATTTCTTCCCATATCATCTGTGAAGTATCTAAACCGGTTCATGTACTCTTTATAGGATGTGTTGAATACATTTTGGACTTGTATACCAAGATTTAGCTTATTGGAATGAACTTGAACTTGTTTTTGATAAGCCAAATTAAACAGTGCATATGCCGGAGGTGCTGGTGCAATGTCAAAGTCTGGCTCTCGAGTTTGTTGAGCTACCAAAATATTGCTTAAGGTCACCTTATTCATTTTTCCATTTCCGGAGTCAAAATCATAGGCAAATCCCCAATCCATTCGATCTGAAGGAATAAATGGGAAATAATTATTCTCGTCAGTATTCTTTGCCCTGATTATAGAGCCTTTTGCATAAGCACTTATTTTTTCTGTAAACTCATAACTTCCTGCAAAATCAAACCCGTAGAAAAACGCATTTGCCTGAAGATATTCATACACATTGAATGTGCCTCTTAAGCTTACCACAGTTTCACCTGTTGGATTAAGGTAAATGTAGTTGTTGATTTGATTGGCGTATCCAGTTACTTCCAAATGGAGGTTGTTATGATCATATTCAAATTCATTCACCCATTTGAATGATTTTTCGGAATTCAATTCCGAATCTCCGATTTCAACTGCGGCTGCACCATGGTGAAGTCCTTGACTGAATAATTCATTCACATTTGGAGGTCTCCAAGCCGATCCTAGGTTAGAGCTAAATGATAATCTTGGATTAATTTGGAAAAGGCCACCGATGAATGCAGAGAAATTTTGATAATTCAGGTCAGCTTCCTGAAGTTCATTTTGAATAAATCTCGCAGTCTGAACATTCCTGAGGTCATATCGAAGTCCTGCTTCAACCTCTAAAGGTCCTTTTGAATATTTTTCCATCAAATAGAATCCCACATTCACCATGTCATAGTTTGGAATCAACGGAGTTACTCCAGTGCCTGGGACATTTGAATTGGCTTGTTGAATCAGATTTACCCCCCATGTCCCACTGAATTCATTTCGATGGGTGTGGTCAACAAAAAGGTCAAACGTATTGGTATACAGCTTTAGATCTAAACTTGGCTTATCATTCAGATCACCTCTTCTTCTATCATATTCTTCTCTAAGATTAAGCTGAAAACCATATTGGGCATTTAGTTTCCAGTTTTCTGAAAGGTGATAATGAGATTTTAACTTTGCCAAATGGTGGGAAACGACTTGCTTGGGATTGTTAATCTCATATGTGAAATCAGCATTGGTAAAAGGCCGACCATTTTGAATGATTTCTTCGAGATCACTTAAGTTTCCAGTATGCGCATCTCTTAGGATTCCTATCGAAGTATTGAAAAAACTGTAATAGGTTTCAACTCCCAATTTTGTACTGGAATATCCCAAAGCCCCGGAAAAATTAAGTTCGCTCATTCCTGTATTATCCTGGTAATAATCAGGTGATTTCACGTTTCCTGCACGTTTGGCGGATGCTTGAACGCGATAACCTAAACCATTTATTTTTCCAGATCCCCCACTATGGGTGATTGAAATATTCCCCATTTTACTATTTGTACCTCCAAGGAGATTTAATTCTGTTTTTCGAGATTTCTTGGTAGCCAAAGGAGCGGGATTTACTAAAATGACGCCACCCATTGCCTCAGGGCCATATCTTACTGTTTCTGCTCCTTTCACAACAGTGATTTCATCTGCAAGAAAAGGATCAATTTCCGGTGCGTGCTCAGCTCCCCATTGTTGCCCTTCCAGTCTGATTCCATTATTTAAAATCATGATTCGGTTGCTGTGCATTCCATGAATAACAGGCTTAGAAATTGTATTCCCTGTAGAAAAAGTAGTCACCCCGGCAATTCGCTTTAAACTTTCACCCAGATTTTCACCTCGTGCGGCAAGAAGTTCATCTCCATATAAAGCAGTCAGGGCAGTAGTAGTCTGAACAGCATCTCGATGTCCATGAATCTCTACACCAACCAGATCAAGGGATTCTTCTTCCATTCTATAGGTTTTGTTGAATGAATTAGAATTGAGTGATATGGTGTCTAAGATTTCTTTGTGACCAAGGAATTGAATTTTTATAGTGTAGTTACCCGGACATAAATTTCTGATAACGAAGTTTCCATCCTGGTCTGTGATTTCTCCTCGCTCCACTTCATTGATCCAGATGTAGGCAGATTCTATAGGTTCATTATTTTCCAAATGAATTACCTTCCCGCGAATCCCAAGATTGCAGTTCTGAGCCATTCCCTGAGAAAGGGATAGGACAAAAATGAAAAGGACAAATACCTGTTTGATGAAGTTCACGAAGCAAAAATAGGATTCAATATTTCTTTATACCAATAAAAATGAAACAAAGTTGCAAAAAGGGATAAACGGTTTAAAATTTGAATCAGAAAATAAAATCCCTCTCGAAATAATCGAGGTAAATCATACTACTTCTCCCTTTAAGCTTAGTCTGCTATTGTTCCGACATTCGATGACAAATAAATATATATAAACAGATGAATCGTTTAATTTGAACCATGGAATATGCGATTGTCGATATAGAGACTGCTGGAGGAAATCCAAAAGGAGGGGGGATTACAGAAATTGCGGTGGTAATTCATGATGGAGAAAAAATCATTCAGGAATACCAAACCCTCTTGAATCCGGAGATGGTGATACCCACATATATTACCGGATTGACTGGAATCGATGATTTTATGGTTCGGCACGAACCAAAGTTTCAGGATATTCAGGCTGAATTATGGGAATTATTGAAGGATCGGGTCTTCATTGCCCATTCAGTAAATTTCGACTTTGGTTTTATCCGTGAGGCATTTTTAAAGGAGGGAAAAGATCTCAAATCTCCAAAACTTTGCACGGTGAGGTTAAGTAGAAAAGTGTTTCCAGGCTTGAAATCTTACAGTTTGGGTAGGATTTGTGAAAATCAAAAAATCCCTATTACAGCAAGGCATCGGGCTATGGGGGATGCTATGGCTACCGCTATTCTTTTTGATCGTATGATCAAGCAGGCTCCCGACATTGTGCTACAATCTTTGAAGAAAAATTCTGGAGAGACATTTCTTCCTCCAAATTTTCCGAATTCAAAATTCAAAGAAATCCCAGACCAGTGTGGGATCTATTACATGTTAAATGAAAAAGGGAAAGTGATTTACGTGGGTAAGGCTGTTAACATCAGGGAACGGTTTAAAAATCATTTTTCTGGAAATGTATTGCCTCACCTGAAACAAAAATTAAAAGCTGAAGTGGTGGACTTACAATGGAAATTGAGTGGAACTGAATTTTTGGCTTTATTGATGGAGGTTTTGGAAATCAAGCGATTATGGCCAGAATATAATTCCGCTTTGAAACTTCCGAAAACGATGTGGGGGCTTTTTCACTATGAAGATGGAAGTGGGTATGGTCGGTTCCAAATCTCGAAAGTGACCAGACATCTTCAGCCTGTAGAATCTTTTTTTTCCTTGGAGGAAGCGACCCTTTTTCTGAAAGAAGCGATGGTGAATTTCCAGCTTTGTCCCAAACTGAGCGGTTTAAGAAAAGTCAGTTGCAGCCAAGAAAGTGAACAACAATGTAGCGGAGCTTGTAAAAATGAGGAAGATCATGTGTCCTATAATCAGAAAGTCAACTCCTTTCTAAACCAAATCAAAATCAGCCAAAAAGAGATTTTATTGGAATTTGAAGGCAGGGAAAAATCAGAAAAAGCGTATTGCGTATTTGACAGGGGAGTACTCACTAAATTTGGTTTTATAAAAGATCTGGATGAAAAAGGGGATTTGATTTCCAGGCTAGAGAGCGTCCCTAGAATTCCAGAGACATATTATATCCTAAGGCAATTTTTCCCAAAATTTCAAGCTGATCAAATCCGAATACTGGAATCGATCTAGAGATCGGCCGCACTAAATGTGTCTCCTTGTTTCAAATCTCCCGTATCAAACCCTTTTCTAAACCACTTCATGCGCTGAGCAGAAGTGCCATGGGTGAAAGAGTCAGGCACCACTCTTCCGGTTGATTGTTTTTGGAGTCTATCGTCTCCTATGGCATTTGCCGCATTCAAAGCTTCTTCGAGGTCCCCTCGCTCAAGCCAGCCACTGAGTTGCTGGCTGTGATGAGCCCAGACACCCGCCAGAAAATCTGCTTGAAGCTCTAGCTTTACAGAATATTGATTGTATTCTTTTTGACTCACTTGCCCTCGAAGGCGATCCATTTCCTCGGTGATTCCCAGAATTTTTTGAATATGGTGTCCTACTTCGTGAGCGATTACATAGGCTTGTGCAAAATCTCCCGGAGCATTTAATCTTTGTTCCATTTCTTCAAAAAAGCTCAAATCGATGTAAAGCTTTTCATCTCCTGGACAATAGAAAGGTCCTGTTGCAGCTGATGCGTTTCCGCAGGCAGAAGAGACGGATCCTGTAAATAATACCAAGGTTGGTTCTCTATAATTATCAATCAATCGATTCCAGATCACCTCAGTATCACCCAAAATTGTGGCACTGAATTCTGCCAGTTCATCTTCTTCAGCTGTTGGAGTATAATTGGTTTCCGTGGTGAAACTTTGAGCTCCTCCACCTAAAATACTTCCTATAAAGGTCAGCGGATTCGTTCCTGTGGCGAAAGAAAAAACAGCAATGATTCCGACGATTATTAATCCAGTCTTGGAAAATAAAAGCTTGACCAGATATCCCAGCATCATTGGATTTAATCCTCCGCCTCCCATACCTCCTGAAGATTTACCCCTACGGTCCTCTACATTTGAGCTTTGTTTTTTACCTTCCCATTTCATGTAATAAATGATTTTATTTCATTTAAAATTAACCAAATTGAAATTTGATATTTCTATGTAAGTTCAAATTCCACAAATAAAACCAAAACCCAATACCTATGAAAGCCAAATTTTCTTCTTTGTTGATCCTAGCATCGATGTCATTTCTTACTCTCTCGAGCTTACAAGCTCAGACTGGAGTAGGTCAAAAGCCCGAGAAAGGGGCAAAAGTTTATCTGGATGGATCTAAAAAGTCTCTTGAAAAAAACTGGATTTACTGGGAAGGTCCAAGATTCTCGGCAGAGATGCCTATAAAATGGCCAGAAGTAACCGACCCGGTAGATGGCGGAAAAGCCATTTCAAGTATTGACCCGGCCGGTGCTGGGGGAAAATACGGAGCCGCTGACATAGTGACCAAAGATGAGTTTAAAGATTTTCGCGCTCATGTTGAGTTCCTGATTATGGAGGAAGGTGGAAATAGTGGGGTTTACCTTCAAAATAGATACGAAGTACAGATTCTAGATGGAGACTATGGTCTTCATGGGATGGCGGCTCTGATTAATGAGCATTTGCCAACTTCGGAAGAATATAATGGAGTCGGAAAATGGAATGCTTATGACATCGTTTTTAGAGCAGCCCGTTTTGAGGATGGAAAACTAGTTGAAAAACCTCGTGCAACTGTTTATTTCAATGGTGTAAAAATCCATGAGGACAAAGAGATTTCACAGGTTTGGGGTGGACCCAATTCTGGACTGGATGGAGGTAATGACGGTGGAAAAGGAATTACCGATAGACCAGGTGGATTGAAACTTCAGGCTGAAGGACATGATGTACGCTATCGAAATATCTGGATCAAAAAGCTTGATTTGACAAGTCCGGATACAGATTTTTAAATTTTCAGGGACTCCGGGAAATATTATTCTAAAATTTCCCGGAGCGTTCCCGTTGAGTGTCCAATCATGTTCCACTCTTGGACTTCTAGATTAATTATAGCCATCATTCCGGGTTGAAGTCCTAAATAAGCTGAGCCTGTAATATTGGAAAGTAAAAGACTGATCGTTGGATTATGACCAACCAAAAGACAAGTGTCAACATCTTTTGGTGTTTTTTCCAATAATGAAATCAGTGTATTCAAATCTCCTTGATAGATTTTTTTTGTGGTCTGCGAGTTCTTGATTACAATCGATTTTTCAATTAATTCAGCGGTCTCCTGAGTTCGTTGAGCTTCGGAGCAAAACATGAAATCCAGAGATACTCCTTTGGATTTTAGCGTTTGTCCTAGTCTAAAAACTTTTTCTCTCCCTCTAGATGTGAGTTGTCTTTCGAAATCCAAACCTTGAGAAAAACTTGCTTCGCCGTGCCTCAATAAGAATAACTGTTTCATTTATTGTGTCTTTTAACTTGAGAAATCTTGATTTATAGTTCAAAAATCCTTCCAAATAAAGGGAGATAAAAAGGATTAATTTGGACGAGAAAACAATGCCCTCTATTTTTAGCACATCGAATAAGGGGATGAACCCTTTAAAAAATCAATTTTTATGTCAAAAAACCTTGTTATCGTCGAGTCACCTGCAAAAGCAAAAACTATTGAAGGTTACCTCGGCAAAGATTATAAAGTAGCTTCCAGCTACGGTCATGTGCGTGATCTTCCAAAAGGAGATAAAGCTATTGATATTAAAAACAGGTTTAATCCGACATATGAAGTCACTGCGGACAAAAAAGAGGTAATCAAAAATCTCAAAAATTTAGTCAAAGATGCAGAGACAATCTATCTGGCGAGTGACGACGACCGTGAGGGGGAAGCCATTTCCTGGCATTTGAAAGAGGTGTTGAAGCTGAAGGATGAAAATACAAAGCGGATTGTTTTTCGGGAGATTACTAAAAATGCGATCACTAAAGCAATCGAAAATCCGAGATCTATCGATTATGATTTGGTAAATGCCCAACAAGCTCGAAGAATTTTAGACCGATTGGTTGGCTTTGAACTTTCCCCTATACTTTGGAAAAAGATTAAAACTGGTCTATCTGCTGGGCGTGTGCAGTCCGTAGCTGTGCGCTTAATCGTGGAAAGAGAACGAGAAATCGAGCAGCATAAATCAAAGTCAAGCTTTCGAATCACTGCAATTTTCGAGGTAGAAGGAAAAACTTTTCAGGCGGAATTGCCTAAAAAATTTGAAACTAAAGCTGAGGCGGAAGAATTTCTAAAAAATTGTTTGTCTGCTGAGTTTTCAGTCGAAAACCTGGAGAAAAAACCTACTAAAAAGACACCAGCAGCACCTTTTACGACATCAACTCTACAGCAAGAAGCAAGTAGAAAGCTATATTTCTCTGTGGCACAAACGATGTCTGTAGCTCAAAAGCTTTATGAAGCGGGAAAAATAACCTACATGAGAACGGATAGTGTAAACTTATCCGATGATGCGATGAGTTCTGCAAAAAATGCCATCGTCAATTCTTTTGGAGAGCAATATCACAAGTCACGAAAATTTACCACCAAGTCAGAAGGAGCACAGGAAGCTCACGAAGCTATTCGACCTACAGACTTTTCAAGTTTTGAAGTGACAGGTGAGCGAAACGAACAGCGATTGTATGAGTTGATTTGGAAGCGAGCTATCGCTTCTCAAATGGCTGATGCAGCTTTGGAAAAAACCACGATTACCATAAAGATCTCCAATGCAGATCAAAAATTGATTGCAACCGGTGAAGTAATCAAGTTTGACGGTTTCCTAAAAGTATACTTAGAAGATACAGATGACGAACCTGAAGAAGACGAAGCAAATGGAAAGGCTCTTCTGCCTCCTTTGACTATTGGTCAATCTTTAAGTTTGCAAGAAATGAAAGGGCGTGAGTCATTTACAAGACCTGCACCAAGATATACAGAAGCTTCTTTGGTAAAGAAATTGGAAGAATTAGGCATTGGTAGACCTTCAACTTATGCACCTACTATTTCTACTATTCAGAGAAGGGAATATGTGATCAAAGAGTCCAGAGATGGCGTTCCTAGAAAATATGTAGAAATGATTATTTCTGACGGTAAATTCTCTGATGCTACCAAAACTGAGACCACTGGAGCGGAGAAACAAAAACTTTTCCCTACGAATATTGCTATGGTAGTGAACGACTTTCTGGTTGAGCACTTCCCGAATGTGATTGATTTTAGCTTTACAGCAAGAGTTGAAAAAGAGTTTGATGATATTGCTTCAGGAGGTCAGGTTTGGCAGGATATGTTGGAATCCTTCTATGGGAAATTTCATCAAAGTGTATCTGATACGGAGCAGGTTTCCAGGCAGGATATCAATTCCAGCCGTGAAATTGGAGTCCATCCGGTGAGTGGGAAGCCAATCATTGCTAGACTGGGAAAATTCGGGCCTTTGGTTCAAATAGGAGACAGTGAGGATGAAGAGAAGCAATTTGCAAGCTTGAAAAAAGGTCAATTCATCGAGAATATAACGCTTGAAGATGCCCTGGAATTATTCAAGCTTCCTCGCGATGTTGGTCATTTTGAGGATAAAAAGATTGTTGCGGCTATTGGAAGATTTGGACCATATATCAGACACGATGGAGCGTTTGTTTCTTTGGGAAAAGAACTTGATCCTTTGAGTATCACTGAAGAGGAGGCGATACAACTCATTAAAGATAAAAGAGAAGCAGATGCTAAAAAGCATATCAAGTCCTTTGATGAAGACCCTGAAATTCAGATTTTGAATGGTCGATGGGGGCCGTATATTAAGAAGGGAAAAGACAATTTCAAGATTCCAAAAGGAAAAGAAGCGGAGAGCTTAACCTACGCTGAGACCATCGAAATTATTGAAAATCAGCCTGAAGTGAAGAAAAAAGGAAGGTTTGCTAAAAAGAAGAGCTAATTCATCCCTACAATAATTAGTAGTGAGAGCTAATTTGATTTAATACTATTCCTGTGAAGACAAGACAAATTCAGACATTAACCAAGACTGTTTTTTTCTTGTCTTTTCTTTTTTTAGGAAGTTCAGTTTTTGGACAGCGGGTCTTTAAGGGGTCCGTGGTCGATGCTTCCCGAAATGAACCCATTCCTTACGCAACCATCTTTTTGACCAATACGACCTTCGGTATCACAGCCGATGAGGAGGGGAAGTTTTCTATGGAAATCCCCAAAGGTAATTACGATGTGATCGTCCGGATGCTAGGATTTGAGTCTTTGACTTTTGCTTTGAATTCAGCTGAGTTAAAACCTCAAGGTTATAAAATTATGCTTTTGCCTCTCGAGGATGAATTGGATTTGATTGAAGTTGAGGAAGAACGAGACCCAGCTTGGTATAGGAATCTTGAAATTTTTAAAATGTATTTTCTTGGATCCTCTATAAACGCAAAAAAATCTATTATTCAGAATGAGAAAGATCTTCGATTAGATGATCAATCCCAACCGGGAATACTAAATGTGAAAGCGGCTGATGTTTTGAAAATCAAAAATCCAAATCTTGGGTACCAACTTGAATATGTTTTGACTGATTTTAGTTTTGACCGAAGGAGAGGATATATTTTTTATGGAGGTAATCCACTATTTATTCAGGATACCTCGGCACAAAAGGGAAAGGTGAAAAACATAGAAAAAAACCGGGAAGAGGCTTATCGGGGAAGTTTGCAACATTTTATCCGTGCGCTGTATCGAGGTAAAGTTGCTGAGGAGGGATTTGAAATCCGGAGACTAGATCGGATTCCCAAGGATGGTGGTTTTCTGGATCAGTTGAACAGCCAAGTATTGGACGAAGAATCGTTAATGACTCGGGGAGAGGATGGAAAAGTGACGATCAGCTACGATTTCCATTTGCATATTCTTTACAAACTTGAAAAGGAATCCAGTGAATATGCTGGTATAATGAATGGTAAAAAGGCTATCAATCAAACTTCTATAATGAAGCTTGAAGTGGATTCGCTTGAGCTATATGAAAATGGGGGCTATGCAAATCCTTTTGGCATCATGGTGGAGGGCTACATGGCATGGGAGCGAGTGGCCGATCTTCTACCATTGGATTATAAAGAAAAAAGCGATCAGAAGCCTTAGACTTCCTTTCGCTTTTTCAATTTGTTGTTGATGGATTTACAGGTCTTTTATTTGGCAAAGTTTGGATCTCGATAACTGGGATTAGGATACTTATAGAATCCCTCACCTGTTTTTTCACCCAATTTCCCTTGGTCGATGTAAGTTTTTAAAAGTTTCGCAAAAGCCTGAGATGCAGCATCCGGCATATTATGAGTGACATGCCAAGCTGTCTCGAGTCCTATGCTATCCAAAATCCCAAATGGACCCATTGGCATATGGAAATTTACCATCCAAGATTTATCAATATCCTCAATTTCCGCTACATCACGAGTCTTTAATTTACCTGCTGCACCAATCAAAGCCATTAACATGGTATTGAAAATATATCCCGGATTTTCTTTTTTGACCAAAACCGGAACTTGATTCAGTTTTCTTCCCAGGACTTCCAGCAAAGGGATCAAGTCAGGATCTGTACCAGGATGAGGCATGATATCTACTATCCTCGAATAAAACACATCATGAAAGTGAAAAGCACAGAATTTAGCCGGTCTTCCTGAATCTTTGGAAAACATGGATGGAAGCAAGTAGGAGGTGTTGGTAGTGAAAATGGTCTTTTCAGGTGCGATTTCTCCAAATTGCTTCCATACTTTTTTCTTAAGTTCTGGATTCTCAGTGACACTTTCATTAATGAAATCAGCATCTTCAACTGCCTCTAATGGATCCAATGTAAATGTGATTCGCTTTAATGCCATTTCTCCCGCTTCCTCAGAAAGCTCCCCTGCTTTATCCAATTGTCGGAGGATCTTTTCCATTGTTTTGAGGGAAAAGTCCAGACTCTTCTGTTGAATGTCATATACAGATACCTGATAGCCGGAAATAGCTGATTGTAAGGCAACTCTTGATCCGAGCGTTCCTGCTCCAAGAATGCAAATTTTATTTATGTTCATTTTAAATTTTTTGAGTTTCTAAACTTTTGATGGCCATTTTTCCTGACGCTTCAACTACTTGTATCAATCCTGCAAATCGGGGGTCGCTTGCATTTCCTTGCTTGAATCTTTTGTAGATCTGCTGTGCAATCACGGCTACTTTCACGATTCCGAAAATGTAATAAAACAGCATTTCACTCATGTCGAGCTTACTTTTTTGGCCGTAATATTGAATTACTTCTGACCGAGTCATATTTCCAGGAAGATGGGAAATGTTAAAGAGTTTCAAGGCTTCAGGATCTGATGCTTCACACCAATATGCCAGGGTAGTTCCTAAGTCCATCAAAGGATCTCCCACAGTAGCCATTTCCCAATCCAAGACAGCCTTTATCTCTTTGATATTTTCTGGATTAAGGACAAGGTTGTCGTATTTAAAATCATTGTGAATGAATCCGGTATTTTCACTTTTAGGGATTTCTGACTGAAGCCACTCGATCGCCCGCTCAAGTTCAGGAAGTTCATTTGTCTTTGCTCGGAAATACCGTTCACTCCATCCCTCGACCTGTCTTTGCACATAGCCTGTAGGTTTCCCTAAGTTGATCAGGCCAGAATTTACAAGTTCCAGTTGATGCAATTCAAGGAGACAATCGATAGCCGACTGAGATAGGGAATGAAATTCCTCTGGTGATATGGATATCCCTTGAGGAACCTTATTTCTAAGAATAAATCCCTCTACGTGTTCCATGACAAAAAAGGGGGCTTGAAAAATATCCACATCTTCACAAAACAATACTGGTTTTGGAGCTTTGGGGTATCCCGCTTTTTGAAGGGCTTTTAGAACACTGATCTCCCTGCCCATATCATGCGCTTTGCTTATTTTTTCTCCGAAAGGAGCTCTGCGGATTACAAAGGTCTTTTCTGGAGTCTGAAATTTAAATGTAAGATTAGAGTAACCTCCCTTGAATTGTGTGATTCCGGAAACATCTCCTTTAACATCCAATTTTTGATTCAGGTAGTCTACTAAGTTTTTGAAATCTAATGATTCGGCCATAATTACTTTTTCTGAGCTAAATAAGACTTCAAGATGCTTCGAGCTAGTGAAGCCTTATGAACCTCATCTGGTCCATCATAGATTCTTGCTCCTCGCTCATGGCGATACCAAAATGAAAGTAAGGTGTCATCAGTGATTCCAAGTGCTCCATGGACCTGTATGGATCGATCGATGACTTTCATCAGGACGTCTGCGACAAAAAATTTTATTGTAGAAATATCTTCCCTTACCGCTTTGGCACCTTTAAGCTGCATCTGCTGGGCTGTATCCATCACCATCAATCTGCTTGCTTTGATCTCAGCTCGGCTTTCGGCAATCCAGTTTTGGATGGTCTGTTTTTCGGCAAGTGGCTTTCCAAGATCCAATTCACGTGATAAAGCTCGTTTACACATCATATCAAATGCACGTTCACAGATTCCAATCCATCTCATACAATGATGAATCCTTCCCGGTCCCAATCGTTCCTGTGCCAAAGCAAAACCTTGTCCTTCTTCCCCAATCAAATTTTCAACGGGGACCAAGCAATCTTCAAATTTGACTTCAGCATGAGATAGGTAATCCTCTCCGGCTTCCCCCATGATTGGGATATTTCTAACAAAGCGATACCCGGGAGAATCTAGAGGAACGATTATCATACTGGCCCGCTGGTATTTTGACTCTGCTTCAGGATTAGTAACAGCCATTACGATTGTAAATGCTGCGCCATCTGCTGCGGTGGTAAACCATTTGTGACCATTAATCCGGTAATGATCCCCTTCCCGGATGGCGGTGGTACCCATATTTACCGGATTACTCCCAGCAAATGCCGGCTCAGTCATGGCAAAGCAGCTTCTGATTTTTCCTTCTTGAAGTGGCTTAAGATATTTTTCTTTTTGAAGCTCCGAACCAAAAAGATGCAGCAATTCCATATTTCCAATATCCGGAGCATTGCAGTTGAATACATAATGCCCAAGTGGACTATGACCTAAAATTTCTGATACTTGAGCAAATTGAACCAAATCCAATCCTAATCCTCCTTCTTCAGGCGAAAGGTGAGGAGCGAAAAGCCCTTCTGATTTGGCTTTTTCACGAAGCTCATTCAGATAGGGTAAATATTCTCGGAATGGCCCTTGCACAATTGCAAGATCCTTTGGATATAAATAAGTTTTGACAAAATCCCGGTAGCGATCCAGCAAAATTGATAGATCTCCGGTGAAGTTATTTTGGGTTTGCATGATATTAGATTGTAAATCCCCCGTCGGCAGTAAACACAGCCCCAGTAGAATAAGATGATGCCGTAGAGGCTAGAAAAAGTGCCATAGCGCCGATTTCTTCACTCGTGCCAGAACGCTTGATAGATAATTGCTTCATTAGCATGGACATGATTTTTTCATTGGACCAAAGCGCTTCCGAAAATTTAGTTTCAATCAAGCCTGGACAAATGACATTAACTCTGATTTTTGATTCTCCCCATTCCTTTGCAAATACTTTTGTCAAAGAAATTAATGCAGCCTTACTGACTGAGTAGATTCCAAGACCCTGCTCCGGTGAGATTCCACCAATGGAGCTGATATTGATGACTGAAGCCGAAGAGGACTTCCGTAAATGTGGAAAGCAAAGTCGGCAAAGTTCAAATGGAGCTTTCAGATTGACATCCATGATTTTATCAAAAGCTTCTAGACTTGTCTCATGGATAGGTCCAAATACAGGATTTGAAGCAGCATTATTTACCAAAATATCCAACTGACCATAGGTAGCAATGGTTTTTTCTACCAAAAGCGGAAGCTCGTCCATATTTCCAACATTACAGGCGATTCCAGTTGCTTCATAGCCTTTTGACTTCAGTTGATTTGCCATTTCATCAAGAGTGTCTTGTTTGCGACTACTCAGAACCACTTTTGCACCTGCAGCAGCAAATATCTCTGCAATGCTGAATCCGATTCCTTTACTGGCACCTGTAATCAGTGCTACTTTTCCATCCAGAGAAAAAACTGATGATAAATCCATAATTCGAAGGTTTTATTAAGTACTCAAGATATAAAAAAATAGAAAAGAGACAGGGCAAAAACAGAATATATCGATAGTTTTAACAAGAATTTAATTAGAAAAAACTAAAACTATATAAACCCATGAAATCGAGCATGACTCAAAAGTCACACACTGGGGTGATAATATTCTGCGAGATTCCATATGGCATTTAAAAAACAAATTATAATCATATGAAAGAGGTAATTTTTGAAACCTGTGGAATGCCACTGGAAGTATTGAAACTAGTCGAAAGCGAAATCCCTGAACCTAAAGGACATGAGGTTCAAATCAAAGTCATCGCCAGAAATATCAATCCTTCTGATATCATGTTTGTTCGGGGGATGTATGGCATTACACCCAAATTGCCGAGCAGTGCTGGATTTGAGGCTAGTGGAGTGGTCACTAAATCTGATGATGCAGGAAAAGTCCCTGTTGGGACACGAGTAATGTTTACTGCTATCGGTACTTGGCGAGAATATCTTTGTATTCCTGCAAACTTGGTGATTCCTGTCCCTCAAGGTATGTCGGATGAAGTAGCATGTCAGGCTTTTGTCAATCCTATGACAGCTTTTGGTATGATCGAGAAAAGTGGACTGAAATCAGGTGATTGGCTTTTAATCACAGCGGGAGCTTCAGCTTTTGGAAAATTTGCAATTCAAATGGCTAAGGCTAAAGGAATTATGGTTGCCTGTACTGTACGTCAGGATTCTCAAAAGGATTACTTGAAGGAATTGGGAGCTGATCTGGTCATTAACACTGAAAAAGAGAAACTACAAAAAATGATTGCTGAGCAAACTGGAGAAGGAGTTTCTGTAGTTTTTGATGCGGTAGGAGGGGTTTTGGGTGCCAAAGCATTAGCATCCTTGAAATCTGGAGGTAGAATGATGGTTTTTGGATTGCTCAGTTTGGAAAATATCCCATTAAATAGTGGTCTTTTGATTTTTAAAAATATCACAGTCGAAGGATTCTGGCTTTCCACTTGGATGGAAAGTATGACAGACTCTGAACGGAAAACAGTATTTAAATCTGTTTTTGGATTTTTGCTAGCATCTGACTCTAAGGTTGATGTAGGAGAGACCTTTCCGCTGGAGAAATTTAAAGAAGCAATAGTGGCTTACGAAACTCAAGGGAGGAACGGAAAGATTTTGCTGATGAGTTAATCGTTTTACTGGTTCTATTTAAAGGTTTCTAAAGCCAGTTTCCAAACATAGAATTTACATTGAAGACCAGATTTATCTAAAATTATTCTTTGAAAACAGAGGGATTGCCCATCTTTGCAATCCGAATAAAAAAAAATACGAATGGACTGGAATACGCTTGACAAAGCCCTCACAGAGATTGTAGAAAAAAGAAACCAGCTGGCAGCCATGGATTATAGCCATGAAAGCTATGATGATTTAGAAGAGGAGATTCATGATTTGGAAGATGATTTCAATGAAAAATATGAGGATGTTCTTGAGGATCAGTTGGAGAAAATTCAGGAAAAATTGAAGTCTGATACGGATGTATTGCTTCCTACTGCTTACGTAGCAAACGTCTACAAGCCATTGCTACCCGATGCAAACGGAATCGTGAGTTATGAGGTCAGCGGACACCAAGGTGTACCCATCGAGTCGGAGCAGTTTGATAAGCAGGATGTCCGAATCGTATTGATTCCAAATCCTGCACGATTTGTTATGCTTATTAATGGCAGACAGTTAAAAGATCTTTGGAGGAGTAGATAAGAACTAGAGCTTATATCCCATAAAAAAACCCAGTTATTTACTGGGTTTTTTTATGGGGTTTACGGATTTGAAGTCTTTTGTGAGAGATAGACAAAGTTCAAAGCATAAATAAATTGACGAGTAATATCTTGTTTAAGCGAATCCCAATTTTTCTCTAACCTTTTGCAATAATACCATTCCGGTTGCTTTTGCTTTCTCCTCACCTGCAGCAAGTTTTCGTTCGATTTCCTCTGGATTATTCATAAAGAAATCAAATGTTTTCCGCTCATCCGCATACTTTTCAAGGATCAATTCCATAAATTCCTTTTTAGCGTGTCCGTATCCATAATTACCTCCTTCGTAATTCTTTCGCATTTGTGCAGTTTGATCTGGGGAGGCGATTAGGCTATAAAGCTTGAATACATTGCAGGTATCAGGATCTTTAGGTTCCTCTAACTCTTTGCTATCGGTGATGATGCTGTTTACGTTTTTCTTTAGGGCTTTTTCCGGAAGGAAAATATCGATGTAGTTATTATAGGACTTACTCATCTTTTGCCCATCGGTACCAGGAATGGTTTTTACTTCTTCAGAAATTCGGGGTTCAGGAAGAGTTAGGATTTCTTCGCCTATTTGATGATTGAATGCAGATGCGATGTCACGGCACATTTCCAGATGCTGCAATTGATCTTTTCCGACAGGCACCAAATCGGCCGAATACAGCAAAATATCCGCTGACATCAATACTGGGTAGGTGAATAAACCTGCATTTACATCTGAGAGTCGCTCTGATTTGTCCTTGAAGCTGTGCGCATTGGCAAGCATAGGAAAAGGAGTGAAGCAACTCAAATACCAAGTCAATTCGGCTACTTCAGGTCTTCTGGATTGTCGGTAAAAAACCGTCTTTTCGATATCCAAGCCAAAAGCCAACCATGCGGCCGCAACTGCCAAGGTATTCTCCTTGCGTAGCGCTCCATTTTTGGAACTCGTCAAGGAATGGAAATCGGCAATAAAGATGAAAGACTCCTCGTTATTCTGCTTGATCAATTCAATTGCCGGAACGATCGCTCCTAGGATATTTCCCAAGTGAGGTCTCCCGCTACTTTGAATGCCTGTAAGTACTCTTGCCATTGGTCTAATTTTGGCGCAAAATAAGTAAATCGGGCTACAAAACGGTTGAAATTATGTGTTAATTGCTAGCATGTTCAGAATTCAAAAAGCAATCTTTCTATTTCTTTTATTTTCCTTTTCTGCGCAAATTATTCAGGCTCAGGAAACTGTAATCCCCAGATTGATCTGGAAAGTCAATAAAGTGGATCTAGGAAGTTTGCTAGAGGAAGAAGGAGCAAAGATTGCTGAGTTTGAATTTACGCATACTCAGGATTCGCTTTTTTACATCGACCAAGTGATCACCGATTGTGGCTGTACAACTGTGGATTATTCCAAAGATACGTTGAGTGTCGGTGGAACGGGTAAACTTTTAGTTTCCTTTGATCCAAGTTCCACTGCTGGATTTTTCTCAAGAATGATAGTTGTCAAAGGAAACCTCATAGGAAGTCAAGATACTTTATATATCGAGGGAACTTCGATTCCCTTCCCCGAAAATCCGGTTCTTGCCTATCCCCGTAAAGAAGGGACTTTGGGTTTCCGATTACCTAAAGTAAACCTAGGGGAAGTTTTGACCAATGGACCAAAGGTGAAGCAAGTGGAGATTTACAATTTTGGTACAGAACCAATACAGCGAAAGGATTTGATCTACTCAGGTCCTGAGTATATTAAGGTTTTTCAGCAAGAAGAGATGATTTATCCCAATCAGCGCGGTTTATTGGATGTGGTCTATGATGCCGTGATCAAGGAAGAATTGGGATTCTCGGAAGATCAAGTGCTTCTTACCTGGGCAGGAGAAAAAGCAGCCCGTTTGGATGTGATTGCAAATGTGTTTGAGTATTTCCCACCTCTTTCAAAGGATCAATTGAATCAAGTTCCACAGCTTTCCATTTCTCCATCTGAAATTGATTTGAAAGAAATCAGTGCAAATTCGATTCAAAATAAATCAGTGACTTTGACCAACAAAGGGAGGGAAGTGCTGGAAATTCGCAAAATTCAGGGGAATTGTGACTGTTTGGTTTTGGAAATATCCAAGACTACTATCAATCCCGGAGAGTCGATAGATTTAAAAATTACTTTTGATCCCAAAGGTAGAAAGGGAATTGATCAGCGAAATATCTACATTTTCAGTACAGATCCGCTAAACTCTGTGCAGTTGTTAATACTCAAAAGCAGGGTGGAATAATTTCATTTTTGTACATTTGAGAAAATTGGATTCTAAATCTTACCAAATGAAAAGATCCCTTTTTCTCGTTCTTCTATTAGCCACTGGTTTGTTTTTTAGTGCGGCTACTTATTTTGAGGTTAACCCTTATAGAGTCTATCCTTATCTACAAGTCTATGATCAGGGCAAAATCCAAATAACTTGGTTTAGTAACACTTTAGCAACAAGTGAGATTACTATTAAAAACCCAGCAGGTGAGGTTATTTTTTCAAAAAATGTCACTGGTGAAGAAGTCCCAGAGATTTTTTATACAGATGCGGAGAAAAATCAAACTATTTCAGGCTTGGAAAAAGGGTCTTGGCTGCAGTCAGATCAAGCTTTTCGTTATCAAGTCCAAATGACTTTGCCCCCAGGTACAAATGTGTCTTATCAGGTTTCTTTAGGAGGATCTTCATTTGAGTCATCTTTTAAGACTCCAAAAGATAAAAACGACTGGGATAAGATCCGATTTATAGCACTGGCGGATTCTGAAACAGAACCAAGAGGAAGGGTTACAAATCGGGAGTGGTATCCAGGTATGCCATTAATTCGACCATTTACTATTCCTCAGCTGTGGAAAGATAAGTTCGGTTTTACTACACTTGAAGGTTTTGAGATTCCTAATTACATGCTTACCGAGCAAAAAGGCTATGCTGAAAATCTGAAAATCATTAATTCCAGGGATATTGACTTTATGGTCATGCCAGGAGATTTGGTTCAAGGCGGAGGATATCAGCCAGGCTGGGATGAGTTTTTCCGACATAATGCGGGGGAGTTTGATAAGGGATTTAGCACCTATCCCGTGATTCCTTCTTTTGGAAATTGGGAAAATTATGGTGCTATAAATGGTGGCTATGGCGATATGCCTGGAGGCCAATTTGCACCGGTTGTATCAAGAAGTAGATACCAAGCTTACTTCAAAACTCCAGTCAGTGATCCGCTTCAAAAGCATGGTCAGAGTTATTATCGATCTGACTACGGGCCAATCACTATCCTAACTGTAGATTCCAGTAATGGTACACCCGACCAGTTTGCATCCGATTTTGATGGAGTGACAAAGTTGACGGGAAAGGAGTTTACAGTGCCGGGAACAGATACTCAGGAGAATTATACGGAGGCAACTTATAAGGCTAGAGGAGGAAATGACCTTAGCAGTTTTGGTCCTGGTTCAGATCAATATGCTTGGCTTGAAGCAAATCTAAAGGATGCAAAGGATTCAGGACAACTGATTTTTATACAATACCATCATATATCATTCAGCTCAGGTGAACATGGAGTTCCTTTAAACCATGAATTGAGTGTGGGACAAGTGGGAACTCCAATGCAGATTTTAAATCCACTTTTTGAGGAATATGAAGTTGTGGCAGTGTTCTCTGGCCATGATGAGATTTTTGAACGAAGCTTTGTCGATGAGGACAATGACGGAAAAGGGGTAGTTTATTATGATGTGGGTGTTGCAGGAGATGGAATAAGATCAGTGAAGCGGGATTGGAAAAATAATCCCCTAAATACGCTTGATTACAACCCGTATTCGAAATGGACTGCAGATCAAAATTCCGTAGAACAATGGAATACATCCGGCTCTAATCCAATTCTAACTGATGGAGGAAAGCATTATGGTCACTTGGAAGTGAATGTTGTAAAAGTAATGCAGGATGGAAAACCATTTGCAAGAATTGACTTTACACCTGTTTATGCTTTTCCAGTCATGGATCAAAATTATAATCTCCAGCGTGTTGAACGCAGGGTTTATCCTGATGAAACAAGCTTATTGGTAGCTCTGAATCAAGCCGAATTTGTACCGGTGGTAAAGGATTCTGTTTCCTTATTTTTAGATGAAGAGGGAAAGGCTGTTCTAACCCCTGAAGATTTTTTGGAAGTTCAACCAGTTGATCCATTTACTTACACTTCTTCAGTGGGATTTGATTTTAACTGCTCGAATATCGGGGAAAACGACGTGATCATTACCTCAAAAAATACTCAAACGGGTGAGGAATGGACCGAGTCAACAAAAGTTTGGGTGTTTGATAAAATACCTCCTTATTTTGATGCTGGCAATGCAACCCTTCTTTTTGATCCGGTGGTGGGGAAAGTTTCTTTTGATTTGGGCGATTTTTATGTAGTAGATTTTGGAGACAATTGTTCCAAAAATTTGAATTTCACTCTGAGTAGGAATGAGGTGACCTGCGCTGATATTTATCAGGATCCAAACGCACCTGTTTGGGAGTTCCCTGTTGAGATTACCGCAACTGATCAATCAGGAAATACATCCTCCAAAACGGTTAATGTTTTTATAGGAAATATAATAGAATCAAAAAAGGTTTCAATTACCTCCACTGGGCCTTTGGAAGAGGGAGGGACAACCAATTTAGTATTGGGGGATGAGCTGGATTATACTGTGTTAGGTTGGGAACCTGTTTTCAAAATTGTAAGTCAGTCAGGAAATGAAGCTACTATTTCTGAACCGGGATATTATAGAGCAAGATTAATGCTTTCGGCAGGTTGCCCTGTTTATACGGAGGAGTTTGTATTTGGAGAGCTTACTGAGGATTACAATCAGGATATTGTTTTGTATTTAGATGAATCCGGAGTTGCGGAGCTTTCTCCGGAAGATGTTTTGATCAGTGATAATCCAGTTATTCTAAGTAAGCTAATCCTAGGGCAATCCAAGTTCACCTGTGAAGATTTGGGTTCCAACGATGTAAAAGTTATCCGAGCTGAAAATATTGATAATGCCTCCTTTTTACGCGGTAGATACGAAGATTGGATAAAAGTGATTGTGAAGGATGAGCGGCCTCCAATATTAACCACTAAAATCCCAAATCTGTCTTTTGATTTGGTAAAAGGTGAATTGGAGCTTAATCCAGAGGATTTTGTTGAATCGCTCACCGACAATTGTGGCATATCTGATTTATATCTGAATAAGACTAGTATTACTTGTGCAGATTATGATTCACCAATCGAACTGATCTTAACTGCGACTGATAATTCCGGAAATATCACATCAAAATCGATTACGATTAATGTTACTGCTTTTGAGTCCCAAAAGATTTCAATTGATCCTTCCGGCAATTTCCAAGGTTTTATTGGGGAACCAATTGAAATCAAATTAGGAGATGAATTTGGTTTTACTTTGGAAAGCTGGCTTAAAGATGGTGTGCCGATCGTAGGGGCCAATGAGAAAGCTATTTCGGTTACTGACCCCGGAACCTATTGGGCAAAAATTATCCCTGATGGTGGATGCAGTGTCTTAACCGAAAAAGTTACGATTACATTTTCTGACCTCCCATTTGGGGAAGTAAAAGAATTTGTTGAGCTACCGCTCGATGAATCTGGGAAAGCCTCTCTCAAGCCAGAAAATGTATTTGTTTCCTGGCCTCCAGCTGATCCCAATCTGGATATCACACTTAGTCAATCTGAATTTACCTGCTCGGATATTGGAGAAAAACAGATCACGATCACTATCAAAAACCTGACTGGTCAAACCTGGGAGGAAAAGACGATTGTCAAAGTTCAGGATAATTTAAAACCAGTTTTAACTCCTAAAGCCTTCAATGCAGATTTTGATGTCACCGTTGGAAGTTTGGTACTTAAGCCTGAAGATTTTATAGCTGAATTGACTGATAATTGTGGAGTCAAAGAAGTTACAATAGATAAAACTACTGCCACATGTGCCGATTTAGGAAAAGAGATTCCTATCTCAATCAGGGCGATTGATGATTCAGGGAATGTGACGGAAGCTGTGGCTATCCTTACTTTAAACAGAATTGAAACCCAAAAAGTAAGCATATCCGGTGATTCCGAATTCTGTGAAGGAAGCAAAGGACTTTTGACCTTAACTTCTCAAGCTCAATTTGAAGTTATCAGTTGGCGAAGAAATGGGGTTGAAATTGATGGAGAGAAAGAGAAGACGCTGGAAATCGAACTAGGTGGAAGCTACGACGCAGTCATTCGTTACTCAGGAGCTTGTGTGTCCGAAACTACTTCCTTTGTTGTTGAAATAAATGCTTTGCCTATCGGGGAAATCAGTAGAGAAGACAAACTTTTAACCTCTCCTTCTGCTAGCAGCTATCAATGGTATCGAAATGGAGAAAAAATCTCCGATGCGATTAATAAAACATATCAAGTCACACAAGAAGGAGAGTATACCGTAGAAATCACCAATGCTGCTGGCTGTACTGCCAAATTAAATAGCGTGGTTTTCACTGCCGATGACTTTAATCAGACAGTTTTTCCACCAATTAAGTCAAGTGTTATTCTCGAATTGAATCAAGATGGTAATGCGACGTTAAAAGCGGAAAATCTTTTTGAAACTTGGCCATTGTCCGATCCAAGTATTTCTGTATCTATTGCCAAAACTGATTTTTCCTGTGTGAATCTAGGAGAAAATTCAGTAAAAGTTACTTTGACTGATTCAAAAGATCAGACCAGTACCAAGGATGTTTTGGTGATAGTTAAGGATAATTTACCTCCAGTTTTCAATTCTATATCAATTGAATTAGAGCTTGATATCAGTATAGGGAAATTTGAACTGAATCCTCAACTCTTTTATTCTGATCTAATAGATAATTGTGGAGTTAAAGAGATCGGTATTAATCGGGAGTATATTACTTGTGATGACCTTGGAAAGGTTATTCCAATTGAAGTTAGAGTGGTTGACAACTCAGGAAATGTAACCGAGAAAACTTCTCAATTGACTGTAAAAGGAATCAATTCGGCTCCAGTTACAATCACAGGACCTGTGGAGTTTTGTGCCGGATCTACATCAGAATTGACGCTAAATTCTACTGCAGTATTTGAAGTGGTTCGTTGGAGAAGAGATGGGGTTGAGATAGCTGGTCAAAATGGCAAAGTGTTGACGATCGAAGAAGGTGGAAACTATGATGCGGTCGTTCGCTATCAAGGAGCTTGCCTTGCTGAAACTGCGAAATATGAGGTCAAGGTAAATCCAATTCCTACAGGAGAAATCAAGCCAGATGGAAACAAATTGGTCGCACCGGAAGGAGATTTTACTTACCAGTGGTATCTGAATGAAGCCCCAATACCATCAGCTACAGAGCGGATTCTAACCCTGTTTGAAATGGGTATTTATACGGTCGAGCTTACAAGTTCTTCAGGATGTAAAGCGAAACTTATTTCTGTAGAAGTAACTATTGCCGGTATTTTAAGACAAAATCCAATTCTTTCCGAAGAGTTAAAAATTTATCCTAATCCAGCCGATGATCAGGTGGAACTTGAAATTAAGTCTGATCAATCTATAGATGTGAAATCACTTAAGATATACAGCTTGGAAGGAAAAGAAGTTACAAGCAGCGTCATAATATCAAAATCTCTTAAAACAAACTTCCAACTTGATATCTCTGGTATAGCCGCAGGAACCTATATGGTGATGCTAGAGGGAGTAGATCGAAAAGTGTTTATTGGAAGATTTATCAAAAGGTAAAACCTGGTTTCATGCAACAAAAAAGCCTCAAAGAATTTTCTTTGAGGCTTTTGCATTTATGTTTTCTGCTTATTTAAAAGCTTGTAATCCGGTTATCTCCTGACCAAGGATTAATAAGTGGATATCATGAGTTCCTTCATACGTAAGTACAGATTCCAGATTCATCATATGTCGCATCAGCGGATATTCTCCAGTGATCCCCATGCCCCCATGGATTTGTCTTGCTTCTCTAGCAATATTTAGTGCCATTTCCACATTGTTTCTTTTGGCCATTGAAATGTGGACGGTTTTGGCTGTTCCTTCATTCATCATTTTGCCAACCTTCCAAGCTAAAAGCTGGGCTTTGGTGATTTCAGTAAGCATTTCTGCTAACTTCTTTTGAGTCAACTGAAAGCCTGCAATTGGTTTTCCAAACTGGATACGCTCTGCGGCATATTTACGTGCTGATTCATAGCAGTCCATCGCTGCTCCGATTGCACCCCATGCGATTCCAAATCGTGCGGAGTCCAAACACATCATTGGAGCACCTAATCCTGATTTGCCTGGAAGAAGATTTTCCTTTGGTACTTTAACATTATCAAAAACAAGTTCACCAGTACAGGAAGCCCGAAGGGACCACTTGCCATGGGTCTCTGGAGTAGAAAAACCCTCCATACCCCGCTCCACGATTAAACCATGGATTCTTCCTTCCTCATTCTTAGCCCAAACCACTGCGATATCAGCTTTTGGAGAATTGGAAATCCACATTTTGGCTCCATTAAGAAGGTAATGGTCACCCATATCTTTGAAATTGGTCACCATCCCGCTTGGGTTGGAACCATGATCTGGCTCTGTCAATCCAAAGCACCCTAAAAACTCTCCTGAGGCAAGCTTAGGTAAGTATTTCTTTCGCTGCTCTTCTGAGCCAAATTTATAAATAGGATACATCACAAGAGAGCCTTGTACAGAAGCCGTAGATCGCATACCCGAATCACCTCGCTCAATCTCCTGCATGATCAAACCATAGGCAATGTAGTCCAATCCTCCACCTCCGTATTCGGCAGGTATTTGTGGGCCGAATGCGCCAACGTCACCAAATTTCTTTACAATATCATAAGGGAAATATGCCTTCTGTGCCCAATCTTCGATGTAAGGTGAAATCTCTCTTTTCACAAAGTCACGAATTGAGCCTCTGATTAATTTGTGCTCCTCGGTTAGCAAATCATCTATATCCAGAAAATCCACTCCTTCGAATGTATCCTGCTTTTGAGATTTATGGATTGCAGTTGCTTCCATGATATTTTGGTTTATTAGAATGAATCAGTGACTTTTGTATTGAAGAAAAGCCACTTTTAATAACTCGAAGTAAATAGATCGAAGGTTAAAAAACTACCTTTTTCACTAAAAAAGCACCCATGCACGAATCTCAATTTGATCCCAAAATTCTAGATAAAATCCACCAACTTGAAGAGAAGTTTAAAGCCTCGGGCCAGGATATGCTTTCTTACCTGGAGGGATTGCTTTATGCTGACTATCTGACTTACTGGGAATACATTAATTTGGATGTATTACTTTCCTTACAGCAACCAAAAACAAGTTTTAAGGATGAGAAAATTTTCATCATCTACCATCAGATTACTGAGTTGTATTTCAAATTGATCATCTCCGAAATGGAGCAGATATCAGACTGTGATCCGATTACAGAGGGATTTTTCAAACAGCGGATGGAGCGAATTTTAATGTATTTTGATCATTTGATCTCCTCTTTTGCGATGATGTGGAAAGGAATGGAGCGAGAGCAATTTCTGAAATTCAGGATGTCCTTACTTCCTTCGAGTGGATTCCAAAGCGCTCAATACCGTGAGATCGAATTGATGGCGGCAGATGCTTTTCATTTGGTCACCTTATCCAAAAGATCAGAGTTTGACTATCACTCGCCTGCGGATGATATTTTTGAACACTTGTACTGGCAGCAAGGAGCTATCGAATTGGCCTCCGGTCAAAAAACCCTTACACTTAAAAATTTCGAATTAAAGTATGGTAAAAAACTAATCGAGATTATTGAAAATTACCGACGAAAAAACCTCTGGCAAAAATACATTGATTTGGATAAGCCATCAGAAGAGATGACCGAACTAATGAAGCAATTTGATCTTAAGGCAAATGTCTTTTGGCCTTTGGCTCATTACAAATCTGCCGTACGATATCTTCAGAAAGACCCTGTAGATATTGCTGCGACAGGAGGTACCAACTGGCAGAAATACCTTCCTCCTCGTTTTCAAAAAGTGATTTTCTTCCCAGAACTTTGGTCTGAAAAGGAGCAAGATGAGTGGGGTAAAGGATGGGTAGTAAAAGAGATCTTTGGAGAAGACTGATTATTTCTAAGGAGAATCATTAGGGTATTGGAAAATTTCTAATTGCAAATGCTTCAGCATTATTAAAACAAAAATCATCCACCAGTTTTTCGCAATCCTCTCGACTTTGGAGATGGTCTAAATATTTGGAGTTTGATTTCTTTCGTGCCTGATCTATTTCAAAAACCAAATTATTGGCAAAGATTTCAAACTCCAAGGCTGTTGGATAGAAATCAGTAGGATCAATTAATCCCTCAAAGTCAGTTCCGATTGTCATCGATTTCCAGATTTGGAATTTTTGATCTTCGGAGAGATTTTTATTGGAATAGACACCTTTGACGATTCCTTCGATATTTTCCCAAAGTAGCTGGATTCCATTTCGAGGCGAATCTTTGTCCTTTTTTGTGATCCCAAGGATTCGTTGATCGAAAGAGAGACCAAACATTCCGGCAGTTTTGAGGATCACTTCGATGTCCTCATCACACACATTTATATTCCATGCGTTGAATTGATTAGTCTTTGGATCAGTGTAATCGTCCTTTTCCAAATCATAATTGTTGATCAGGTCTTGAAGTTTTTCTATTCCTGAATAGCCGCAATGTGAAGCAATCACAGGAATTTGATCGCCATTCATCAAGCAGGGTAGTACTATTTCTTCATAATAATCTTTCCTTGATTGCGCACTCATGTGCTTGACATCTAAAAGGATTCTATATCCAAATTTTGGATCACGCTCCAAATTCTTGTTTAATCCCAATAATTCTCGAGCGATTCTTCTTCCTTTTTCATTGAATCCCTTATTGAGATTTCTGGATTGATTGAGAAGTATTTTTCCTTTATCTGGAATCGAATGTGCATGTCCGCATAGCCTATTGTTGAAGTGATGTGCAAAAGTGATGAAGAAAACCGGAGCCTCCCATTCCTCTTTGAGATACTTGACCCTTCTGGAAAGCTCGGCAATTGTGGCTCTGTCGCTGCCTAAAGAATGAGCTCCTTCTATTGTCAGAATCATAGTAATTTCCTTATCATCCTTTAAGGACTTGATAAGTTCATCTCGGGTTTTTGGAATAAAATACCTAGCTCTTTCTGCGATTAGTTCTTTTTTAAATACTTTTGATCGCTTGAACTCATTTTCAAAAATCCTTCGAATCACACCTGAAGTATGAATTTCATTTTTCTTGATGGTTACCCCAGAATCGATCAATACAAAATCTTTTTCATGCTGAAGGGACTCCCAATAATCATAATCAATAGACTGAAAGTGGTCTACTGTTACTTTTGGAATCCTCATGTAAAAAACCTGAATCAAATCCCGTAGGGGAAGGTGATGAGAAGTAGTTGTACCTATTAAAATGTGAAGTAAGTCTGTAGTATTCAATTTATCCAAACCCCTGACAAACTGCCGCTCTAGTGGGTAAAGTGAGTTAAATGTCAGTCTTACATTTCCATTCCATGCTTTGACTAAATCAGCTTGGGAGTAAGCTGCTCCCATTTTTCCTTTGAGATATCCTTTTCGATTGGATGCAATGACTGTCCAAGGTGTGAATTCCCCTTTTTTTTCAAACTTCTTTCGTTTTTGTTGCATGTGAAAATGCGCTCTCATGTGATTGTGGCAATGGAGATCTGAAAACTTTCTGGCCATGGTTGAATTTTTAAAAATTAAAAAAAGGACTCTTCGATTACTTCCCAAGCTGGCTTTTTGAAGGATATTAGCTAGCTGTAAAACTATTACTTGAAAATAATTTGAAAATTAAATGTCTGAAAACCAAATGACTAAAAATGTATTTTCATTTTTATAGACTTTTCAATTTTTTTTGAAAACGTATAAACTTGGTATAAATCAGAAATGATTCCAGACTATAAGTCAAATTGTCGCAGAATTTTCCAATTTTTAAAATCAAAACTTGAGTCCTATGAATCTGCACTATTGTAAAAATTATGAAGAGATGAGCCAACTCGGAGCTGAGTTGGTTCTTAGCGAAGTTGAGAATAATCCTGACTTGCTGTTTTGTGTTGCTAGTGGGAATTCTCCTTCTGGACTGTATCAGCGAATGGTTCAAAAGCATCAGGAATCACATGGATTTTTTGATTGGATGCGTGTCATCAAATTGGATGAGTGGGTAGGGTTACCAGTAGATTCTACTTTCACTTCGGAATATGATGTGCAGGAAAAATTAGTTAAAAAGTTGGGGATTGAAGCTGATAGATATATCTCTTTTGATGCTCATACGAAAGACCCCCAAAAGGAATGTGATCGAATTCAAGATGAATTAGAACAGTCGGGTCCGATTGATATCTGTATCTTAGGAGTTGGGATAAATGGTCATTTGGCTTTGAATGAGCCTGCAGACCATCTTCAAACGTACTGTCATATTGCTGAACTCAGCGAAACTACACTCAGCAGCGGAATGATAGAAAAAGTTGGGATTCCACTTTCTCAAGGAATGACCATGGGTATGGGGAATATTTTTGAATCAAAGAAAATCATAGTTTTTTTTACAGGAAAAGGGAAAAAGCCTGCATTGGAAAAATTTCTCACCAAAGAAATTTCCAGTCAGCTTCCAGTTTCCATGCTTTGGCTTCATCCGAATACCCACGTGATAATTGATGAAGAATCAATGAAATAGAATTGATAAAAATTTAGAAAAGCCAAATCAATCTTAGCTTATTAATTCCTATCCATGACTTTTCAACTTATAAAAGATGCTATCCTTGGCAAGGAGCAGGATTTTACTAAGCTTTCTCTAAAAACTGCAATTGTGATTCTTGCAATTCCGATGATTTTGGAGATGATGATGGAGTCTCTTTTTGCAGTGGTGGATATTTTCTTTGTAGCAAAACTTGGTTCGGATGCCATTGCAACAGTGGGTCTTACGGAGTCTGTGGTGGTATTGGTTTATGCGGTAGGATTTGGGATTAGTATGGCTGCTACTGCATTGATTTCGCGAAGATTTGGAGAGAAGGAATATAGCGAGGCTGGCTCCGTTGCTTTTCAATTGCTGATGGTAGGAGGGGCTATATCTGTTATCCTAGGGGTTTTAGGGTGGATCTTTGCAGCAGATATTTTGGGATTGATGGGAGCGGAGCCAGCGGTAGTAGACTCCGGTGTAGTTTATTCCCGAATTATTTTTGCGGGGAATACTGCCATCATGCTACTATTTCTGATCAATGGTGCATTCAGGGGAGCTGGCCAGGCTCATCATGCCATGCGATCACTTTGGATTGCAAACGGTCTGAATATTATCCTGGATCCTTTGTTGATTTTTGGAATTGGGAGCTGGGCAGGTATGGGATTGGAAGGCGCTGCTGTTGCTACGACCCTCGGTCGAAGTATTGGGGTTTTATATCAATTGTATCATCTTTTCAATGGTAAACATAGACTCAAGATCCTTCGCCAAAACATAGAAATCAGTTGGCAAATCATTCTAAAGATCCTTAACATTTCAATAGGAGGCATGGGACAATTCCTCATAGATTCAGTTTCCTGGATTGCATTGACTCGAATGAATGCAGAATTTGGATCCACTGCGCTGGCAGGGTATACAATTGCTTTTAGGATTTTAATATTTACCATATTACCTGCATGGGGCTTATCTGGAGCTGCGGCGACTTTGGTAGGTCAGAATCTTGGGGCAAATCAACCAGATCGTGCAAACGCTGCTGTTTGGCTCACTACGCGCTATACAGTGATTTTTATGGCTTCTGTAACTGGTATTTACCTGATTTTTTCAAAGCAGTTAGCCGGCTTTTTTACTGATATTCCTGAGATTCGGGATATCGCAGCCCAAGGGCTATGGGTTATAGCCTTGGGCTATGTTTTCTTTGCTATTGGGATGGTTTTGACTCAGGCTTTTAATGGAGCAGGGGATACTAAAACTCCAGCTTGGATTAACATAGGTGTCTTGTGGTTTATTGAGATTCCCCTTGCTTATATTTTAGCGTTTCCTTTTAGATTGGAGTATCTAGGGATTTTTATAGCCATTGCGTTTAGCCATTCCTTTCACTCTTTGGTAACGCTATATTTTTTCCGTAAGGGTAAATGGAAGACTATGAAAGTATAGCTACCTAACACAATTGATTTCAAATCTTGCAGATAGTAAAGGATACTTGAGGAAGTTAATGAGTTGATTTTAGGGCTATGTAATTTTTCCTAGATCCTTTAAATTAACGTATGGAAAAGCTGAACAACACCCAAATTAAGACTCAATACAACCAAACTTACATCTGGTTGATCAGTTTAACAGCTGCTCTTGGCGGCTTTCTTTTTGGGTTTGATTGGGTGGTGATCGGTGGAGCAAAGCCTTTTTATGAGCCATATTTTGGAATTACTTCTGCGGCAGATCAGGGCTGGGGAACAAGTTCGGCTCTTATAGGCTGCATGGTAGGCGCGATACTTTGCATTGTGTTGAGCGATAAGTTGGGTAGAAGGCGGCTCCTGATTTTTTCCGGTTTTCTATTTTCTCTTTCTGCTTTAGGAACCGCTTTAGCTGAAAGTTTTTGGTTTTTTAATCTATATCGAATAGTCGGAGGAGTTGCAATGGGAATAGCATTGAATCTTTCGCCACTTTATATCGCAGAGATTTCCCCTCCTGAAAAACGCGGGATGTTTGTCACAATCAATCAGCTATTGGTAATGATTGGAGTTCTCCTAGCTCAGATCACCAATTGGCAAATTTCCCTTTTGGATACCGAATTAGCCGATACTGCAAGTTTTGAAATGATTGCTAAAAGTTGGTCAGGCCAATACGGTTGGCGCTGGATGTTTGGTGCAGAGATTGTTCCAGCAATACTGTTTTTTATATTGATGTTTTTGGTGCCTGAGAGTGCCAGATGGCTGGTGAAAAATAAAGAAGAGGAAAAGGCAAGAGTGGTATTGGAAAGGATTGGGGGAAAACACTATGCTGATAAATCTATAGCTGAGATTCATTCTACTCTGGATTCTGGTGATTTGGGAAAAGTGAATTTTCGAGATTTGCTTAGAAAGCCTGTTATCAAGTTGCTTGGAATCGGAATATTTCTAGCGTTTTTGCAGCAATGGTCCGGTTTGAATGTAGTGATTTATTACGCTGCAGATATCTTTCAGGCAGCAGGATACAATCTTAAGCAAATGATGCTCAATATCGTTGTGATTGGCGGGGTGATGGTGCTTTCAGTGTTTATTACCCTATTCACAGTAGATCGCTTTGGCAGAAAGAAATTGCTTCTGATTGGCACCGGAGCTATGACCATTTTGTATGCGTTGATTGGATATTCATTTTTGGTAGATCAAGGAGGCTGGGTCATTGTGCTATTGGTGTTGACTAATGTCATGTTCTATTCCTTCACCTTGGCGCCTTTGCTTTGGGTAGTTTTATCAGAGATTTTTCCCACACGAATACGAGGTGCTGCCATATCAATTGGTGCATTAGCTCATTGGATAGGTAATTTTACTTTGACTTATTCCTTTCCAGCTATCAAAGCGAATTTGGGCTGGGCAAATAATTTTTGGCTTTATGGTCTGATTTGTTTGATTGGATTTGTGATTATTTATTTTGTTTTACCCGAAACGAAAGGGAAATCCTTAGAACAGTTGGAAAGGGAGTTAAGCTGATCAGTTCGCTACAATCGTTTTAAGATAGATTTATTTCCGGTGCATTTAACTTGCCTGACAATTCCTTTTTGATCCTTACATTTGAAGAAAACTTGCATTAGGCAATTATGAATAACTCAGATATTATACGAACCATACGCTATATTTTTAATTTCAAAGACCCAAAAATGGTAGAAATATTTAAAGCAGGTGGTTTGGAAGTCAAAAGAGAGCAAGTGGCTAATTGGCTGAAAAGAGAGGATGAGCCATTTTATGAGGCAATTATTGATAAAGACCTTGCAATATTTCTCAATGGTTTCATAATCGAAAAAAGAGGGAAAAAAGAAGGGGAGGAGCCTAAGCCTGAGAAAACCTTGACAAACAATATTATTTTTCGAAAACTGCGTATCGCTTTAAATTTAAAGGAAGATGATGTTTTGGAAATTTTATCTTCTGTGGGAATGCATATAAGCCCACATGAGTTGAGTGCATTTTTTCGGAATCCTTCACAAGCCCAATACCGACCTTGCAAAGATCAGATTCTCCGAAATTTTCTACGTGGACTTCAAAAGCGCTATCGAACCGAAGATTAAATAATCACTTCTTTGACTCTCCCCACTTCTCCTGTTTCAAGCATCACTTTGATCCCATGATGATGATTTGGGGAGCTAGTAAGAATCTTCTTTACTATTCCTTCCGTCAATTCTCCTGAGCGTTGGTGGTGTTTTTGAACGACAGTCACTTCGGAGCCTATTTGGATGTTTGCTCGAATACTGCCTGGTAGGTTTTTCTTTTCCATTTTTTAACTTCAGGTTTTTGGCAAGGGTTCAGACTTGAATAATCAACCATCCACAATATTGATTATTTTTTTCTTTGCGAAGAATTTTAATTTCTGTTAACAGTCAAAATTTAATTTCTCTTTTACCAATATTTTTTTGTACCCATAAATTTCCCGTTTAATTTTCCGATTACATTGGTAATAAAAATGTGCGTTGAAGAACAAAGTTTTTTTCATATTTTTCCAAACTATTAAATAGTTTTTAATACATGAGAGTTAAGTTTGTTTTTGGATTGGCTAGTTTAGTCCTGTTGGTTTCAATTTCATTTATTTTTTTGATGAAAATCAAAAGAAGTGAAATCATTGATTACAACCCTACACAAGATTATCACTATACATTCGAAAATGCCAATTCAGTCAAATTGGAATTAAAGAATGGTAAATTAATCCTACCATCAAATTTAGGAAAAGATAAAACTGCCTTTTTGAAAGTAAATATTAAATCCACCTTATTAGGAAATTTCTTTTATCCACATATTGAAATAAAATCCCAAACTCAAAGTGTAAATGATTACTTTGAATATGGTGGATCCGGTAACAGGTATTTGAATATCAGTTCATTATTGCTAGAAGAGACAATGGAGATTGAGCTGGTAAATAAATATCTGGAAATCTTGGAACCCACAGTCGAACTTATTTATTATACCAATTCAATTCATAAGGATTCTAAAATCATGGTGATTTCTCCTCATCCGGATGATGCTGAAATCTCTGCTTTTGGGTTATACAGTAAATTTCCTAACTCATTTGTTCTGACCTTAACAGCAGGGGAAAATGGTCCTATGCACTATGATGAATTGTTTTCTGATTCCCTTAGGCATTTTCTAAAAAAGGGCCAGATTAGGACGATTAATAGCATATCAGTCCCTTTACAGTCTGGGTTAAATCAAAACAATATCATTAATCTTGGATATTTCGATGGCACTATCAAACAAATGCATGATGAAAATCCGATAAATGTTTTTTCTCAAACTTTGGGTACTGATTTCATTGGAACTTTTAGAAATTTCAATATTTCTAATTTAAAAGATTCTTTGATGGGTTCTTCAAATTGGGATTCAATGATCGGAAATCTCGAATTCGTTCTTAAATCGTATAAACCAGATATTATTGTTTTGCCTCATCCTCATATGGATAACCATTCTGACCATCAATTTTCCACGATAGGGGTTATTCAGGCTTTGAAAAAAATCAATTATAAAAATGGAGAATTGTTCTTCTATGCAAATCACAATTTAGGTTCAGAATTTTTCCCGTTCGGTAATGCTGGAGGAAGTGTATCTCTTCCTCCAAATTTTATTGATGGCTATCACTTCAATTCTGTTTATTCCCATCCGCTAACCCAAGAAGAACAAATGGAGAAGGTATTAGCTTTGGACGCTATGAATGATTTGAGACCAGATACCGAATGGAGGTTTTGGGATAAATTGCTGAAAATGTCTTATGAAAATTTTAAGGCCTATATAAAAGGTCAAGACAATAGTTATTTTAGAAGAGGCATTAGAAGTAATGAATTATTTTTCGTTGTTCCGATTAATGACTTATATGATGAAGGTCATTTGACGGAACTACTAATGGGTAAAAGCATTGACCCATTATAAAATTGGTTCTACCCTTAAGTTAGTGGGGATATAAGTTTAATCCTCCGTGGAAAAAGAGGATTGCACTTCTAAAGTTGGTAAAAGTTCTATAGCCTTTACCTACAGTTTTGAGCTCTTGGA
>NZ_JAQWXX010000099.1 GCF_029254265.1 Algoriphagus sp.
AAGAACTATTATCCCAAAAATCGTACTCTTGTAAATCAATTACAGGATTAACGAAAACTGTAAACCTATAACAGTATATAATTATTAATCTGTAAACTTTTTTTAGGACGAGTCACCCCGCATGCCACCGCCGGCCCGCTTCCATGTCCACCCACCGCGCCCTAAGTATGATAAATTTCGGAAACCTTCGGTTGAGACATTCTGTGATTGAATTTCCGCTCTGAAGGCAAAATTTGATTGAAGATCCAAATCATACATCTTAGAATGACTTCGGAGTGGTCAAACTGACTCGTCCTGACTATTGTCTCCGAAAACCTAAAATCTCCAAAAAAAGACACGATTCCATCCTCCCGCACTAACATCTATTTTCCAAATTGAAATCCTGCGCGGGAGCGAAAATGCTGTTTAATTCTTATACCCCAGGTTAAAACCTGGGGCTACAAACATATCGCTCCTATGGAGCTTCTGTAAAACGCCAGCATTGGGTCAATTTTTCAAATCTAGAGTTTTAGGATAGGTGATGATTTATTTACCCTGCACATCGTAAAGGGTCATGGATAGTCAGGCTCCTTCGGAGCTGACATGAAGATCATCGAGTTTCGGCACAAAAAAAATGAATGTGAAATTATGTTTTTTATAGCGCTAAAAATTATTCTCCAATACAGCGATTTTAAAGAGTGAAATTTGATTGAAGCTCCAAATCATACCATTGAGAATGTGACCACAGAGTGGTCAAATATTAGTAGCCCCGGGTGAGGTACGACACCCGGGGTTGAGATAAATAGACTGATTGTACTCCCGCGCAGGATTTACCTTTGGAAACGGCAGGTATGTGCGGGAGGATGGAAACGGATTTTTTTATTACTCGATTTCACCAAATATCATTTGATTTTAGTTCTAAAATATTCCGTTTTGAAATGACGACAGTACGGTCATACCATTACTAGCCTATTCTTTGTTCTTTTGGCTTGGCCCAAAAGACCCAAAAATCCAAGACATGGAAATGCTTCTCCCCACATGCCACCGCCGGCCCGCTTCCATGTCCACCCACCGCGCCCTAAGTATGGGAAATTTCAGAAACCTTCGGTTGAGACGTTCTTCGATTGAATTTTCTTTCCGAAGGTGAAATGTAAATGAAGCTCCAAAGTAGACAGTTGAGAATGTGACCACGTAGTGGTCAAATATTAGTAGCCCCGGGTGAGGTACGAAACCCGGGGTTGAAAGAAATAAGATTATTGTACTCCCGCGCAGGATTTACCTTTAGAAAAGGAAGGTATGTGCGGGAGGATGGAAACGGATTTTTCATATGATTATAATTTGATTTTTAAAGGTCATATGGAATCTTCGCATCTTTTATAATCACACATCTGTGTGTCGCTACGAGTCATGCTTGATTTCATACCGAAGAAAATTAAGAACATAAAGGCTTCGCTGAGCTATTTTTTTTCACAACAAAAAGATCGCAGGATATAGCAGAGAGAGAATTTGACGCAGTGTATTCATAATATGCCCCAAAAAATGTTGATTAGCTTTTCTAACCAAAAATCTCCTTACCAACTCCACTAAATTCATGGTAGTAACCTTTTTAATAAAGCTTTTCTGAAAATTAATCACTGTTCCAAAGTCTTGATACTTGCGTCTTGATTCTTGATACTAACATCTAGATACTTGATTCAAACAAATCAATACTTGATTCTTCTTCTTACCTTTGCCATGTTTTAAGGATAAACACCTTACCATGAAAAAAGAATTTACCCTGCAATTAAGCCCTGAAGAGGCTTATGATCCTGAGCTGTTTAAGTCCACACTTTTGAAAAAAGCCGGGTTATCTCTAGACGAAAGCGAAGCCTATGCAAGGCAAACCCGTAGGTCAATAGATGCCCGAGGTAGAGCTATAAAGGTGAATGTTCAAGCAGAACTCTTTATAAAAGAAACTCCAACTCCTCTTCTGGATCATCATCCTACTTATGGAAATGTTTCCAATTCAGATCAAATCATAATTGTAGGTGCAGGTCCAGCTGGATTATTCGCTGCACTTCGAGCCATAGAATTGGGAGTGAAGCCAATCCTGATAGAGAGGGGCAAGGATGTAAGAGCAAGACGTAGGGATCTTGCGGCAATCAATAAAGAACATATCGTAAACCCTGATTCAAACTACTGCTTTGGAGAAGGGGGAGCAGGTACCTATTCAGATGGGAAGTTGTACACCCGGTCCAAAAAACGTGGAGATATCCGTAGGATTATGGAGATTTTGGTTGCTCATGGAGCTACAGAGGAGATTTTGGTAGATGCTCATCCTCATATAGGCACTAATAAACTTCCGAAACTTGTGGCCGATTTACGGCAGACGATTTTGGATCATGGAGGAGAAATTCATTTCGAAACCAGAGTCGTCGATTTTATACTTGACAGAGATCAGATCATTGGGGTAAAAACGCTCTTGGGTGATATTTTTAAAGGAAAGGGAGTAATCCTTGCAACAGGCCATTCTGCAAGAGATATCTTTGAATTGCTTCATCAAAAGAAAATTCTCATTGAGGCAAAACCCTTTGCATTAGGTGTTAGGATTGAACATAGCCAGAATTTGATCGATAGAATACAATATCACTGTGAAGTAGATAGAGGACCATATCTGCCGGCGTCTTCTTATTCCTTGGTTCAGCAAGCAGATTACAAAGGGAAACAAAGAGGAGTATTCAGCTTTTGTATGTGTCCAGGAGGATTTATTGTTCCTGCAGCTACTGCACCGGGAGAGTTGGTAGTCAATGGTATGAGTCCCAGTCGAAGAGACAGTAGGTTTGCCAATTCAGGGATGGTGGTAGCTGTAGAGTTGGAGGATTTGCCGGAATACAGGAAATATGGACCTTTAGCGGCAATGCATTTTCAAGCTGAAATCGAGCGAAAAGCATGGGTAGCAGGAGGTCAGACTCAAACTGCACCTGCTCAGCGAATGGTTGATTTTGTGAATAAAAAAGTAAGTAGTTCACTTTTGGATACTTCCTATCAGCCTGGCTTGAATTCTGTCGAAATGCGGGATTTCCTGCCGGAATTTATTTCCCATCGAATGGCATTTGCCTTCAAAGTCTTTGGACAGAAAATGAAAGGCTATCTCACAAATGAGGCACAACTTATAGGATTGGAAAGTCGAACTTCATCTCCGGTACGAATTCCCAGAGATAAGGAATCATTTGAGCATACTGAAATCAAAGGTCTTTATCCATGCGGAGAAGGAGCTGGCTATGCAGGTGGTATTGTTTCAGCAGCTATGGATGGAGAGCGCTGCGCTGAGTATTTGATCGCAAAGTATATTAACAGTTAGCAGTATTACAGTAGGCAGTGTTACAGTAGGCAGTAGGTAGTGAGCAGTTTCCAGTATTACAGTTGGTGAATTTAACCTTTGGTCTTTTTTTATCACGAAGGTTTTACAGCAAGTAATTTTCAATTAGCAGAAAGGAGTAATCAGTTGGTCAGAAAACTGCCAACTGCCAACTGAAAACTGTCAATTCTTAAAGCCAAGCAGACCAAGGGATTCTTGTCAAGATCAAAACAAATCCAATTGCATACATCATATAGATGCTTCTGAACTTGCTTCTCGATACAGTCATTTTCTTAGCCCGTATATAGCCAATAGATATAACCACAATTGCGATTATGTTTATCAATGGATGCTCCAAAGCTGTAAGTCGCGCTGCAGGATCAGACATTGCTCCTCCTCCCGTAAGTAACTGGAAGCCAAGTGGGCTGACGAAATATAAAATCAAGCCAACCAATAATTGTATATGACAGAAAATGAAAGCAATCATAGCGATCTTCCTGTCCTTTTCGGAAAACTCTCTGCCCGAAAGTGCTCCAACAAGCATCAAAACGATAACGATTAACAATGCTAAAAGAGCCAAATAAGCGATTCCAGAATGTAGGTGTTGTAAACCAGTGTACATATTTTATATTTTTTGAGTGTTCGAAAATAACTAGAAAGAGAATAGATTCTCCTGTTTTTTGTTTGAATTATTCCACATAAAGGACTAATCCCTTTAAGTATTCTGTTTCAGGATGAAATAAATTTATGGGATGGTCTGCAGGTTGGGAAAGCTGATGCAGCACTTTTACCTTTCTGCCACTTTCTAATCCTGCTGCAGTAACCGTATGCGTGAATAGTCCTTTGTCCACGACTTGGCTACAGGAGAATGTAAACAGGATTCCTCCTGATTTAATTTTTTTCAAGGCCTCGGCATTCAAACGTTTATAAGCCTGCACTGCATTATGTCTAGCTTTTTGATTCTTTGCAAAAGCCGGTGGATCCAAAACGATCACATCGTAATCATCTCCGATTTCCCGAATGTACTTGACCACATCAGCCACTTTGGATTCATGCTTTCCAATGATGTCTGAGTTGAGAGAAATATTCTCTTCAGTCAGTTCAATGGCTTTGGATGAAATATCTACCGAATGAACTTCAGTTGCTCCGTCTCTAAGCGCCTGAACGGAAAATCCTCCTGAATAGCAAAAGGTATTGAGTACTTTCTTTCCTTCGGAATATTCTCCCAGCAATTTTCGGTTTTCTCGTTGATCTATGAAAAAACCGGTTTTCTGACCTTTGTCCCAGTCGATTTTATAGGTGCTTCCATGCTCCAAAACCAGATCTGTCTGAGCTGTTCCAAGAATCCATTCATTTGGAATAGGTCCGATATTTTTCGGAAGGGTTTCAGAACTCTTGTCAAAAACTCCTGCCAGCTTTTCTCCAAAGCTATTTTGGATGGCTTGAGCAATTTCCTTCACATGGCTATGCATTCCTACATGATGGGCTTGAATCACGGCCGTGCCATTGTAATAATCTACGATCAAACCAGGCAGTAAATCTCCTTCTCCATGGATCAGACGAAAGACATTCGTATGATTGCTATCCACGAGTCCCAAAGCTTTGCGAAGCCAGAAAGCGGCCTGAATCTTTTCATCCCAAAAGTTTTGATCGATTGCCCGCTCTTCAAATGAAATAATCCGAACCATGATCGAACCTTGTGAAAAGTGACCAATTCCTAAGAATCTATCTGTTGAAGATCGAACTTCCACCAGTTGACCGTTTTCCAGATCAGAAGGCATCTGATGAATAGCCCCGGAAAAAACCCAGTGGTGTCTCCGGATTAGCGAGATTTCCTTTCCTCGTTTTAGAATGACTTTAGGATAATTCATACGATTGATTTATTTCTGGGGAAAGCCAAACTTCCAATGATCATGGCAAATATACTGGCCAAAAGGCCAAAAATATGAGAACTTATTTCAAGGTTGAGAGTGTCTACAAAGAGGTAGACAAGCATCCCGAAAATCATGGAAGAGACTGCTCCGACGGGAGAGGCCTTCTTCCAATATAATCCTGCAGTCAATGGAGCAAAGAGGGAAACGAGCAATAAAATAGAGGCACTAGCCACTAATTCATAAATATTAGAATCCTGAGAGGCCATATATATTGAGACCATTGCAACCAAAACTATGTTTGCGCGGAGAATCCATAATAAGTGAGCATCTGAAAGCTTGCCTTTAAAGAGCGGGCGGATTAAGTTTTCTGAAATCAGAGCAGCAGGTGCCAAAAGTCCGGAGCTAGCCGTACTCATAATTGCTGAAATTAATGCCCCAAAGAAAATTATCTGAATTGGAAGATTGCTATGCGCCAAAACCATAGCAGGTAGTAGCATTTGTTTATTTTCCAGGTAAAGTTCAGGATACATGACCTTAGCAGCAAGCGCTATAAACAAAGGGAGTAAGCCAAAAGTCACATAAAATCCTCCTGCCAAATAAGTGGAACGAACGGCTACAATTTCCGATTTGGCAGACATGACACGCTGATAAATATCCTGACTTGGAATACTTCCTAAACCAATGATGATCCAAGCACCAAAATAATTTACCCAAGACGTAAATCCTGCATCGGGTAAAAACTGAAAACTGCCCTCCGGAGCCTGATCCAAAATAATATCAACCCCTCCGGCATCCCGAGCGACCAAGACTGTGACAGCTATCAAGCCAATCACGATCATCAAGGTTTGGATAAAATCGGTGATAGAGATCGCCCACATACCACCCAAAAAAGTATAGAAAACCACAATCCCCGCAGATAGTAAGATGCCTTCTATCAAGGTTAAATCAGTTACTGCTCCGAATACCAAACTCATTGCGACGAACTGCGCTGCAACATATCCAAAGTAAATTGGAACAAGAAAAACTGTAGCGGTAAATTCTATCCTTTTACCATAGATTTTTTTGAAAACATCACCAATGGTCAAAACGCCCATTCTGTACATGGGGCGAAGGAAAAACATCCCGAATAAAACCAGACAGAGCGCTCCACCAAATGGATCTTCAATTACACCTTGGAGTCCTTCCTCGAGATAAATCGAAGAGGCTCCGAAAATCGTTTCAGAACCAAACCAAGTTGCAAATAGGGCAGAGGCCGAAAGGAAAAGCGGCAGCGATCTGCCAGCCAGCACAAAATCATTAGAACCTTTTACCAGCCTTGAAGCAAATGCTCCAACCAGTAATGTCAGGACTAAATAAATGACAATGGCGGTTAATAGCAATTCAGTTTTGGTTAGCTTTTTCCGTACATTTTTTCACGTATGGCCTTAATTTCTGCACTCTCAAGGTAATCGTCGTAAGGCATTCTTCGATCGATTGTTCCATTAGGTGTGAATTCCACGATTCGATTGGCAGAAGACTGCACAAAGGCATGATCATAAGAAGACATCAAAACCGTACCCGGAAATTCAATGATGGCATTGTTAAAAGCAGTGATGGATTCCAGATCGAGGTGATTGGTAGGCTCATCCATTACCAGGAGATTTGGGTTTTGAAGCATCATCTTGGAGATCATGCATCTTACTTTTTCACCTCCGGAAAGTACCGAACATTTTTTAAAGGTCTCCTCGCCTGTGAAAAGCATTCTTCCAAGGAAGGTTCGCACATAAGCTTCTTCCTGATTGGAAGAGTATTGTCTCAACCAGTCGATTAGGTTTAAACTAGTCTCGAAATACTTGGAGTTATCATTTGGCAAATAGGCCTTATTGATTGTGACTCCCCACTTCATACTTCCTTTTTGAGTTGGAATTTCTTCCATAATCGTCTGGAAAAACTTATTTACCGCCTGCTTAGTCTTGGAGATAAAAGCAATTTTGTCACCCTTATCCACCATTAGATTTACATCTGTGAAGTAGGTCACTCCGTCAGCCTTTAATTCCAGGTTTTCTGTCATAAAGATCTGATCACCTGCCTCGCGCTCTGGTTTGAATATAATGCCAGGATACTTTCGCATCGATGGCTCAATCTCATCAATGTTTAGCTTTTCGATCATTTTCTTACGAGCAGTAGCCTGCTTAGACTTCGCTACGTTGGCCGAGAATCGATCTATAAATGCCTGAAGTTCCTTTCGCTTGTCCTCCGCTTTTTTGTTGGAATCGGAACGTTGCTTTAGTGCGAGTTGAGAAGATTCATACCAGAAGGTATAGTTACCTGAATAAATCTTGATTTTACCGAAGTCGATATCCACAATGTGGGTAGACACCGCATCTAGAAAATGTCTGTCGTGGGAAACTACGATCACAATATTTTTGAAGTCCAGAAGGAAATTCTCCAACCACACAATCGTCTCAGCGTCCAAGTCGTTGGTAGGTTCATCGAGAATCAGGATATCAGGATTTCCAAAAAGAGCTTGAGCGAGCAAAACCCGAACTTTTTGATTTCCGGCAAGATTTTTTAGGGGTTGATAGTGAAGATCTTCTGAGATCCCAAGACCAGATAGCAAAGCAGCTGCATCTGACTCGGCATTCCAGCCATCCATCTCTGCAAAATCAGCCTCTAACTGAGAAGCCCGAAGACCATCTTCTTCAGTGAAGTCCTCTTTCATATAGA
Source organism: Algoriphagus sp. (assembly GCF_029254265.1). Taxonomy (GTDB): domain Bacteria; phylum Bacteroidota; class Bacteroidia; order Cytophagales; family Cyclobacteriaceae; genus Algoriphagus. Next base: position 7,897 of record NZ_JAQWXX010000099.1, read on the forward strand.
TCTTATCCTTTTCATCCATGATGGCAAAAAGGGTTTTGTGACCCATTAATACTGTTTTTAGGACTTCCACCTCGTCAAACTCAAAGTGATTTTGACTCAGAACAGCCATTCGCTGACCGGGAGTGATATTTACGGAACCGCTGGTGCTATCAATTTCTCCGGAAAGGATTTTTAAAAATGTAGACTTCCCAGCTCCGTTGGCGCCAATCACACCATAGCAGTTTCCAGGATTAAATTTGAGACTTACTTCATCAAAAAGTGTTCTTTTTCCAAACTTGAGGGAAAGATTATCTACTGAGATCATTCGTTTTTTCTTCTTTTTTGAGGCGCAAAGATAGGAATTTAATTTTTTAAGCTTGGACTAGCAAAGAGCTTTTGAAAATGAATTCTTCGGCTTTTATGTGAATAGCAAACAATTTTTTTAGGCATTGTTTATATTGAGTGCTTAATGGCTTATGAGAAAATTTTATAGGGGATCAATTGTGTTTTTGTTTTTGCTTTTTCAAGTCAATCTTGTTCAAGCACAACTTTCAACTGTTGGGGAGGAATTCTGGGTTGGTTTCATGGATAATAACCGTATTATTCCCAATGCACCTGATCAGGCAGTGATCGTAATTTCTGCCAATGAAAATGCCTCTGGTGTAATCGAATACCTTGGTAGGACAGTTAATTTTTCCATTAGCCAAGGACAACAATTCACCCATATTGTGCCATCAGAAGAAATCGACCTGCTTCATCGAAATTCAGGTGTGATCTCCAACAAAGGAATTTACATTCTCTCTGATGGGAAAATCTCAGTTTATGCTTTCAATGAGCGCTTTCGAAGTGCTGACGGGACTGTTGTCCTTCCAATTGGGGCGCTGGGGAAAGATTATTTAGTGACTTCTCATTTTGAGACACTGACGGCTTCTGTGAATTACAATGGAAATATCAATGACGAAAGCCAGCTTCTCATAGTGGCTACTGAGGATAATACTCAAATTCAAATCACTACTTCGGTAGGTTCCCTGAGTGGGAATCAAGCAGATGTTCCTTCCACAATTACGCTGAATAGAGGACAAAGCTATCAGATCAAGGCCAAAGCAGATTTGACCGGTTCCAGAGTCAGAGTAGTAGGAGATAATGCAAATGAATGCAAGCGAATAGCCGTTTTTGGAGGAAATAAATGGACTTCGGTAGGAAACTGCGGTGCTGCAAATGATAATCTTTTTCAACAGGCCTATCCTGTGAATACTTGGGGGACGCAGTTTGTCCATGTGGCACTTTCAGGAAGGACATCAGGGGAACTGGTAAAAGTCTTGGCGTCCGAAGATGGTACTGTTGTCGAAGTAGGCGGAGTGAACCGAGGGACAATTGATGCGGGGGAGTTTTTGAGTTTGGAATTTGATATCAACCAAACAGCCAAGATCAATACCAGCAAGCCTGCCTCAGTTACTGTTTTTGCAAAAAGTCAGGAATGTAATGAGATCACTGCTCCAAACTATGAAAATGGAGATCCTTTTATGATTACCTATAGTCCAGTGGAGCAGCTATTGAAAGAAATTCGATTCAATGCCTTGAATTTGGAATCTATCGTCTCGCATTATGTAAATATTGTGGTCAAAGCCGGAACTGAGAATCTTACCATTTTGGATGGTACCAACCAAGGGGCACTCTTTAATCCTGTTCCAGGTGACCCCAATTATTCATATGCGCGAATCAGTATTTCCCAGGGAGTTCATCAGTTAACTAATCGGGAGGGATTTACAGCATATGTTTATGGGTTTGGGTTTTTGGAATCCTATGGCTTTGCGGTAGGAGCAGCTTTGGATAATTTGAATTTTGAGACTCAGGCAGCTTATGAGTTTGAAGTAGATGGTGAAAACATCGCCTGTCTAAATCAAACCGGAGACTGGACAATTAATCCGGATAACCCGGATTTCACCTATTTTGTCTGGGATTTTGGGGATGGCTCAGATCCTGTGGTAGGGATGACAGTATCCCATACCTATACTGAACCCGGAGAATATGAAGTAGTTGTTTCGGCTTCTTTGAGTCCGGATACCTGTGATCAGCAAGAAGAGGTGACCTTTGATGTGACCGTTTTAGAAAGCACAGCTGAGCTGATAGGTCAGACTTCCGTTTGTCCGGATGTAGAGGAAATGGTTTATAAGTTGGACGAAAAGGTAAATGTGGACAGCGTATTTTTTGAAGTTGAGGGAGGAATAATCGTCGAAAGGTATCAGGATTCGGTACTTGTGAATTGGGGTCCAGCAAATGACAATGCAAAGGTAATCGCTACCCCATTTAGCGAAAATGGGTGTCCTGGTGAATCAATATTTTTAGATGTAGTCATTAATCGAAGAATTGAAGCGGTTATACCTACAGGAGAAACAGAGATTTGTTTTGATCCTGCAGTTTCACAATTCTATGAAGCTCCTAATTCCTCATCTGGCAGAGGCTATGAATGGACGGTTGTTGGTGGACAAATTATTTCCGGAGGAGATCAATCTGTTGTGGAAGTGAGCTGGGATCAGCCAGGGATTATTGGTGAGGTCAGTTACAAGACATTTAGCTTGATAGATCAGCTTTGCGAGGGAGTTTCTGAAAGTTTGGAAGTAACAGTCAATGATTTGTTTGAGGTCAAGTTGGCTCAGTTGAGTCCAATTGGCTGTTCGGGAAATGCTTCTGGAGAGATAGAACTGGAGATAAATGGCGGGGTAGGACCTTTTGAAATCACCTGGTCTCATGATTCAAATGTAAAATCTCAGAAGGCTATAAACCTTCTATCGGGTACCTATTCTGTTCAAGTAATTGATCAGAAAGGCTGTACCCGGGTTTTGGATAATCTTGAAGTAGTGGAACCACTTCCCCTGCAGTTGTTGGCAGTCACTCCAACGGCTGCATCCTGCTTTGGAAAAGCAGATGGTCGGGTAGACCTTCAAATCATAGGAGGAACTGCACCTTATCAGTTAGATTTTAACGGAATAAACAACTTTTCTGATCAGCTCATGATTTCTGATATCCCACAGGGAAATTACGATTGGGAGGTAATTGATTCCAATGGCTGTAAAATTCCAGTTTCCTTTGAAGTTACTTCTCCAGCAGCTTTAGAGGTGGAGGTTAGATTACAAAAGCCGGCATGTCCCGGTGGAAGCAATGGGGAATTATTTGCTTTTCCCTCAGGAGGGCAAGCACCTTATATTTATACTTGGGAAAATCAAAATGCATCGAACAATGAATTGACTGGAGTTCCTAAAGGGAATTACAATGTTTCGGTGTTGGATGGAAGTGGCTGCGTAAGCTTGGGTGAGGGAATTGTAACTGAGGAAGCTCCAAAAATGCGAATGCCAACAGGCTTTGATCCTAATGAGGGTGTTTTTCAAGGCGTTTCAAACTGTGAGATCAATTTTGAGTTATTCATCTATAACCGATGGGGACAGCTGATCTACTCAGGTATTTCCGGCTGGGATGGTACTCTTGAAGGCAAGGATGTCCCTACTGGATCTTACTCATATTATATGAGTTATTCCTTTCCTTTGGAAGATAAACTCGAGGTAGTGGAAAAGAGGGGAACATTTACATTGATCAGATAAATTTGGATTGAGGAGGTCGAAAGGAAATGAAATTTAAGTCGCTGATTTTTAAAGTCCTGATTTTGTTACTCGTGTTATCGAGTACCGAAAATGGATTTGCTCAGCAAAATACAGTAGGAAGAGAGTTTTACGTTGGATTTATGGATAATAACCGACGGAACACTCAGCCCGACAAAGCGATAATAATCATCACCGCTAATGAGAAGGCGGCTGGAATCATCTCAACTCCAAAGCAATCCATTCCTTTTTCACTCGAAGCAGGGCAACAATTAATAAAAGAATTTGATGGGAATGACGAAGGTCTAATCCACAGGGAGTCAGGACAAGTAAGCTATAGAAGATTAAGAATCACTTCTTCCGGTGACTTGGTTGTGCATGCTGTAAATGGACGTGAGTACAGTTCGGATGGTACGGTTGTACTCCCCGTCACATCTTTGGGGAAGGAATATTTGGCGACGGCTCATTTTGACGTTTTTGGTCCTGGTCAGGACCCGGGAAGTAATGAGAACTTTGAAAGTACTTTGCTGGTCATGGCTATCGAAAATGATACTCAAATTGAAATTACTCCTTCTGCAGCTACAGTAAATACAATTCCAGCAGGGTCTACAATTCGTATTACATTAAATGAAGGCGAAAGCTATCAGGTAAAAGCGAATGGTGATTTGACGGGCTCTAGGGTAAAAGTTGTGAATTCGGATCAGACTGATTGTAAGGTTGTAGCGGTATTTGGAGGGAATAAAACCACGAGTGCCGGAACATGCGGAACCAGTGGAGATCATTTGTTTCAGCAGGCATATCCCTTAGAATCTTGGGGGAAATCTTTTATTCATATCCCATTGGAAGGAAGGACTTCAGGAGAGATTGTGAAGGTTCTTGCTTCCCAAAATGGCACATCAGTTCGTGTCAATGGACAAACTGTTGGGACCTTAAATGCTGGAAAGTTTTTGAAGCTCGAATTTGGAAAGAATGAGGTTGCATTGATTGAAACTTCCAAGCCTTCCACTGTTGCAGTAATAGCCAAGAGTGCTGCATGTAATGAGTTTGGTGTCGCTCCATTAGGAGATCCTTCCATATTTACCCTCAGTCCAAATAATCAGCGATTAAAATCCATCACTTTTTCCGCTGGTAAACTGATTGGGTCTTTTAACCAGGACATTGTTCATTACTTGGAGATTATTGTTCCAAAAGGAACCGGTGATCAAACCCTAGTCAATGGAATACCCGTGGGCTATGCATTTGCGGAGGTTCCGGGGGCTGATTTTGAGTTTGCGCGAGTTACTATAAATAAAGGGGTTAATTCTGTAAGCAATCCGGAAGGGTTTTTGGGATATGCCTATGGATCAGGCTCGATTGAATCCTATGCTTTTGCAATAGGATCAAGTTTGGAAAGTATTCAATATGAGACTGAAACTACCTATGATTTTGAGGTAGAAGGTGAAAAGATTGCCTGTCTCGATCAGGAGGGACTTTGGAAAATCATTCCTGATGATCCTAAATTTTCGATTTTTACCTGGGACTTTGGGGATAATTCAGCAGCTCAGTCAGGTCAGGAAGTGGCTCATACATTTACATCCGAAGGAACTTTCGAAGTGACTGTCTTGGCTTCTTCAGGAGATGGAAGTTGTGGCAGTGAGCAAACATTTACTTTCGAAGTGAAAGTGGAAAAAGTGGAAGCTACTATTAATGGGCCCACTTCAGTTTGTCCCGATTCTGATGAATTTACTTATACCCTTGAGGATAGAGCAAATTTCGAAACTGCCATTTGGACTGTTGATGGAGGTCAGGTTTTATCGGAAACTGATTCTACAATTACTATCAAATGGGGAGCAGCAAATCCTGCAGCAAAGGTTCAGGCGATTCCTGTTGCTCCTAATGGTTGTTATGGAGCTGTTTTGGAATTGGAAATTGAAATAACCGATAACATTCAGCCTGAAAAACCAGGAGGAATGCAGGGGATCTGTGGAGTACAAACTGATCCGCTTTCCTACAAAGTAAATTTCCCATCTGCGGGGAAAGTTTATACTTGGTCAGTATTTGGAGGGCAGTTAATTTCAGGGCAAGGAACAACCGAGGTTCTGGTCCTTTGGGATGTTTTGGAGCCTGATCGAAGAATCTTTTTTGAGGAAGCAAGTGCTTCGAATGCCACTTGTTTTGGAGTTTCAGAAGTTTTGGAAGTGGGAAGTTTTGACCCTGTAGCCCTAGCTATTGAAGAGAAGATAAATCCTTCTTGTTCAGGAGAATCAGACGGGTCCATTAAATTGAATATTACAAGGGGGTCAGGTGATTTTGAATTCAACTGGTCACATGATCCATTATTGAATGAAGCTGAAGCTTTTGGGCTTTCTGCCGGAATTTATGAAGTGGAGTTGACGGACCTTTCTGGATGTGGAATAGAGAAATTAACCATTGAAATAATCGATCCTCAGCCCATTTCAATTGCTCTGGCATCGCTTACTTATCCTTACTGTTTTGGAGAATCATCAGGAGAGATTGCTTTGAATATTTCAGGGGGTACTGCGCCTTTTCTAGTTATTGGTCAGAATAGTACTTGGGAAAACGGTATTTTGACCATTACAGATTTGCCGGCAGGGGAGATTGAATTGGAAATTCAGGATTCAAGAGGTTGTATTGCTTCCTTCAGTGAAATATTGATTTCTCCAGAGCCACTGGAACTCCGTTTTGTTCAGGAAAGTCCTGGTTGTCCAGGAGACTTGAGTGGGGCACTGACGGTAATTCCAAGTGGAGGCAATCCTCCCTATAATTTCCTTTGGGAAACAGGAGGATCATTTGCTACTCTTGAGCAACTTTCCTCAGGGAGTTATTCAGTAATTGTGACTGATGCCAACGGATGTGAGATACAGGGTGAGGGGACAGTGACTAAGGCTGTTCCGCAGGTCAGAATGCCTACTGGGTTTATTCGGACCGATGGTAATTATATTCCGATATCTTCTTGTCCGATTACTTACAGGATGATGATTTACGATCGTTGGGGTCAACTGGTTCATTCCGGAAGCGAAGGTTGGGATGGGCTTTTTCAGGGCAAAGAAATGCTTCAAGGGGTTTATAGTTTCAAGCTGGAATATGAGTATAGCACAGATGAAGGGATTGTTCTAGACGATAAAATGGGTTCGTTCACCTTGATTCGGTAATACTTCATCTAAAATAATTGGGCATCTAGCTGCTTTTTGGATAGATTTACCGACGAAAATTTTTAAAAATTATGAATAAAATATTAATCACCGGTGGCGCCGGTTACATTGGTTCCCATACAGCAGTTGAATTGGTAAAAGCAGGATTGGAACCAATCATTTTGGATGATCTTTCTAATTCAAATGAAAAAGTACTGGATCGCTTAGAGGAGATTTTAGGTAAGAAATTGACTTTTTACAAGGGCGACTGCAATGACAGATCGGTTTTGGATCAAATCGGCAAGGATCATAAGATCAGTGGTGTGATTCACTTTGCAGCATTCAAAGCAGTAGGAGAGAGTACAGAGCAGCCTCTGAAATACTATAGCAATAACTTAGGTTCGCTACTGGTTCTTCTGGATTTTATGAAAGAAAATAGTATTTCATATTTAGTCTTTTCTTCCTCCTGCACTGTTTATGGTCAGCCGGATGTGCTACCTGTAACTGAATCAACCCCAAGAAAAGATGCGGAAAGTCCCTATGGAAATACCAAAAAGATTTGCGAAGACATTCTTGTGGATTATGTGAAAAGTAAGGCTGGAATTCGAGTTATCGCTCTGCGTTATTTCAATCCTGTTGGAGCACATCCAAGCGCAAAAATAGGAGAGTTGCCAATAGGAAAACCAAATAATCTGGTTCCGTTTATCACCCAAACTGCTGCGGGAATTCGTGAGAAACTTACTGTTTTTGGGGATGACTATGATACCCCGGATGGTTCTTGTGTCAGAGACTTTATCCATGTGATGGATTTGGCGGATGCTCATGTGAAGGCATTCACTTATTTGAATGATAAGCCTTCAGACTTTTATGACGTCTTCAATGTTGGTACGGGGAACGGAAATACGGTTTTGGAAGTGATCCATACGTTTGAAAAAGTAAATGATCTCAAATTGAACTATGAAATCGGCCCAAGACGAGCTGGGGATGTGGTTAAAATCTGGGCGGATACTAAAAAAATCAATTCAGTTTTAGGCTGGAAACCTTCTAAGACATTGGAAGATTCCATGCGTGACAGCTGGAATTGGCAAAAGGGATTATAATTTTTATGTATACCCGCAATGATGCCAGTTTCCAAATTTTCTTTGCTTAGCTAGCCTAGTGTCGGGTATCGGATGACCGATGAGCTTAAAATTCAGGCCTTACCTAATTTTAAGGGTTCTACCCTGACTTTAATGAAAAAGCCAAATGGGTTTTAGACTAAAACTCTAAAGTATATAGAGGGAATAGCTATTTTACTAAAGCGAAGTTTTGCGTTCCGAGCTCATATAGCCAACTTCTAAAAGTTTATCTTTGTCACTTTTTGACGGCCAAAAAGTAACCAAAAAACCCCGAGCCTCAGTCTTTTCTTTCCGCTGGCAGCGTTTTCCTTGATTTAAAATGAGGTGAAAGCGGAATTTTGTGCTGTCTTGCGCACCTAAAAATGACCCCCTCCCAAAACCTGGCCCAAGTCTAAAAATGCCTAAGGGGCATTTTTTTTCACGACTTGTCCTCTCGTACCTCGGGAGCTAAGTCATTTTCTTAACGGCTTGCAAACCAGCCCAAAACCGAAAATCCAGAAAGGCTCAGCCATCCGGACACAACCCTCCGTTGATGGTTATCATAAAAAAATAATTTTTCAATACCATTAAATTCATGGTACAACCATTTTAAGTAGTGTATTTTACTTTAATGTTATTAAAAAGGAAAGATAAAGACATAGTGTTTTATCAATCGATTTTACGCACATGCAGAAGGCTGTTTCAATATTGAGACAGCCTTTCTTTTTGATATTGTCTTTCTTAGAGAGCGAATAGTGTCAAGAGAATTCCGCGGAGATTTATTCCTGGTTGAATATCATCTCAGTGAATGTCTAAAAACCTTTGTGTCTTTGTGTCCTCGTGGCTCTAAAAATGAATGTTCTTCCATTAATTTGTCTGGAATGGCTGAAAAACAAAAAAGCCTTAGATTTCTCTAAGGCTTTAAGCGGAATGGACGGGACTCGAACCCGCGACCTCCTGCGTGACAGGCAGGCATTCTAACCAGCTGAACTACCACTCCATTTTCTTTTAGTAGTAAAGGCAGGCTCCCGATAGCTATCGGGACTAACCAGCTGAACTACCAATTCAATATTTTAAAGGTTTTACCCTGTTTTGATCTTTTCTGATGTCCTTCTCGTTTGAAGTGATGCAAAGGTAGGTATTTCGTTATTTCCCGCAAGACATTGCTCTAATATTTTTTGGTAAGAATAGGTATCTAATTCTTATTCAGGGAAATAATTTTTTATGCAGGGAATCAGCCCCCATTTCCATGGAAGGGTTTTTCTCAAAGGGATAATGCTTATCTTTGTATCTTTCAAAAATCACCGATATGGTATTAGAATTCGAAAAACCTATAGCCGATTTAGAGCAAAAACTTCTAGAAATGAAGGATTTGGCCAAAGGGCGAAACATTGATTTAAGTTCAGATATTGACTCCCTAGAAGAAAAAATATTAGCCTTGAAGAAAGAAACTTTTCAAAATCTCACTAGATGGCAGCGTGTTCAGCTTTCTCGTCATGCCGACCGCCCTTATGCCTTGGATTACATCTATGAGATCACTAATGATTTTGTAGAGCTTCACGGCGATAGAAATGTTAAAGACGATAAAGCCATGATTGGTGGTCTGGGCGACATTGATGGAAGATCAGTGATGTTTATTGGTCAGCAAAAAGGAAGAAATACCAAGCAGCGGCAAGAGCGCAACTTCGGTATGGCTAACCCTGAAGGTTATCGTAAAGCCCTTCGATTGATGAAAATGGCTGAGAAATTTGGTAAGCCAATAATCACTCTGATCGATACTCCGGGTGCTTTTCCTGGATTAGAAGCCGAGGAAAGAGGACAGGGCGAAGCGATTGCAAGAAATCTCAAGGAGATGTTTATGCTGAAGGTGCCTGTAATCTGCATTATTATTGGAGAAGGAGCATCAGGTGGTGCCTTGGGTATAGCAATTGGAGATAGAGTATTTATGTTAGAAAACACATGGTATTCTGTGATTTCTCCGGAGTCTTGTTCTTCTATTCTTTGGAGATCTTGGGATTACAAAGAACAGGCAGCTGAAGCTTTGAAGTTGACTGCTAAGGATATGAAAGGGAATGGTTTGATAGATGATATCATTCCGGAACCACTTGGAGGAGCTCATCGAAATATGAAGTGGATGGCAAACACCATGAAGGAGGCAATTATCCAGTCCCTAAAAGAATTGGATAAGGTCAAACCAGAAAAGCGAATCGAACAAAGAATAGATAAATTCTGCGCCATGGGCGTAGTTGTTGAATAAATTTAAACCCGGACTTAATTAAGTCCGGGATTTTTCTTTTAGCCTATGGAATTACATGTAGTCAATACCGGATTTTTCAAATTGGATGGAGGTGCCATGTTTGGGGTAGTCCCAAAATCACTTTGGTCCAGAACAAATCCAGCAGATGAAAATAACCTTTGTACCTGGGCGATGCGGTCTCTGCTAGTCGTGGATGGAGATCGGGTCGTATTGATTGACAATGGGATTGGAGACAAGCAGGATGCGAAATTCTTCTCCCATTATTACCTACACGGAGATGATTCCTTGGATAAAAGCCTTCGAAAGATTGGAGTAAGTCCTACAATGATTACTGATAACTTCCTTACCCACTTGCATTTTGACCACTGTGGAGGAGGAGTAAAGTATGGTTCTCATGGGCAATTTGAACTTACATTCCCAAGAGCCACTTACTGGAGTAATCAGGATCACTGGCAATGGGCAACTATTCCTAATCCACGCGAGAAGGCCTCTTTTCTGAGCGAAAACATACTCCCAATGCAGGAAATCGGTCAATTGGAGTTTCTTGACTTGGATTCAAAGACTTTCCTTCCTGGATTCGATTACATCACAGTAGATGGTCACACCGATAAGCAGATGCTTCCAAAGATTCAATACAAAGGTAAAACCCTTGTATTCATGGCTGATTTACTTCCATCAGTTGGTCATATTCCATTGGCTTATGTGATGGGCTATGATACTAGGCCATTGTTGACTATGGATGAGAAAGCAAAATTCCTAGAAGAAGCTGCAAGGGAAGAATACATATTATTCTTGGAGCACGACGGGGTAAATGAGTGCTGCACGGTAAAGATGACAGATAGAGGAGTAAGATTAGATCAAACGTTCAGACTAGATGAAATCTAAGTTGAAAATAGGAATCGCATTATCAGGTGGAGGAGTTCGTGGAATTTCTCACCTGGGAGTTCTGAAAGCTCTTGTAGAGGTTGGGATAACTCCAACAAAGATCTCCGGAACTTCCGCAGGTGCTATTGTAGGCGCAATGTTTTGCCAAGGATATTCTCCAGAGGAGATTTTGAAAATTATCGTGGAGACGAATTACTTCAAGTTTATGCGACCTGCAATTTCCCTGACAGGAATTTTGAAAATGGACGCCATGGAAAGTCTCTTTAAAATTTACCTGAACCATAATGATTTTGCGAAGCTGAAAACTCCACTCACAGTAGCTGCAACAGATATTAAAAGGGGTAAAGTGAAATATTTTTCAGAAGGAGATCTCATCAAACCTGTAATGGCATCTTCCTGCATTCCCGGAATGTTTGACCCAATAGTAATAGGTAATAGGTATTTCGTTGATGGTGGTGTCTTGAATAATTTGCCTGTTGAGCCACTAGAAGGGTTTTGTGATTATGTAATAGGCGTTAATTGCAACCAACTTCCTGAACAAAGCAATATCAAGAACATGAAAAATCTGATCGAGCGATCAGTGATTATGGCGATGAATTACAATGTCTATAGCCGCAAGGATAAGTGCGATTACTTTATTGAGGCGCCAGGATTGGGAAAATACGGTGTGTTTGATATCAAAAAGGCACCGGAACTCTTTCAAGCAGGGTACGACGAAACTATGAAAATGATTGAGGAAAATCCGGAATTATTGGATTTAGGTACTAAGAAGGAAAAAGCAGAAAAGGTATGATGAAGGCTTTATCAAAATTTCTATTTTGGATCACAGGTTGGGAATTGGTTGGAGAATGGCCAAAAGGTGTGAAGAATGCTGTTTTAATCGCAATTCCGCATACCTCCAACTGGGACTTACTCTATGCACGAGCGGCGTTTTTTCTAATGGATATTCCAGTGAGATTCACCATTAAAAAGGAAGCAATGGTAGGGCCAATGGGTTGGATACTCTCTGGTCTCGGTGCGATTGCAATCGACCGAAAGCGAGTTCCTGGAGGAAGGAAACAAACCTATACGGAGGCTATGATTGGAATGCTAAAAGAGCGAGAAGATCTAGTGGTCATGGTGACACCGGAAGGAACCCGAAGTGCTGTAAAAAAATGGAAATCCGGATTTTACCATATTGCGGAAGGCGCAGGTGTTCCGATCGTGGTTGGTTTTTTGGATTATAAAAAGAAGAAAGCCGGGATCGGACCGCATTTATATCCAGATGGAAATATGGATGCGCAGATTGAAGAGCTAAAAGCTTTTGGCCGAACTGTTACAGGAAGACATCCCGAGAAAGGGATCATTTAGAATTTCATGAATTAACTTTTTGTAACATCTAAAAATGGTTTTTTTAGATACATTTCAATTAACTTTTAGTTCAAAAGGTTTTTGACTCAATTCTAAAATATCATTTTATGAGATTGTTAATTGCTACTGCGTTATTTTTAGCTGTTAGTGCCTGTGCTTCAAAAGAAGAGAAAAAGCAGGCGGTTTCGGATCAAATAAAGGTATCCTTAGATACTGTACTAGTTGATACAGTTGACGAGTTCCTTTATTTACAGGATCAACTTTATTATTCTGGTCTATCTAACGATAAAAGCTATCTGATCAATTTTAATAGACAAGATTTTACTGCGGAGAAGATTGATTTAGATGGACTTAGACTTTCAGAAAAAGTTCAATTCGAAAAAGAAGGCCCTAATGGTGTTCTTAACGTGGTTAACTATGTTTCAAACTTCTCTCTTTTGTCGGAGGGGAATATACTTTTCTGGGATTATTTTTTATATAAGATTTTTGATCAAAATGGACATTTAGTCAAGGATTTGGCGCTGGATAAAATTGCTTCTGAATTCCTCGGAGTTGATGAATACTATGCAGGAGCGATTTTTCAAGTTGAAAATAATTTGGATAGGATTATTGCATTTATTTATCACTGGGAGAGTGGATCTCGCCTGATACTTGATTTTGATTTGAAAGATCAAACTTTTGAAAAGATAGAGTTGCCAGAATTAGAAAAGCTAAAGGATTTTAATGTTAATCTATTGTATGAAGGAACTCCAGCAGGAAGCTATGGGCCGAGTGCCAAAGCTATAAGTGTTAATGGGCAAATTCTTATTAGTAATACTGCCTTCAATGAAGTGCTTATTTTTGATTTGGAAAGAGACAGCCTTTATACGAAAAGCTGGAATACCCATTTACTGGCCGATAAGAAAAGTTATGTACCTCCAAAAGAAGTTGAAAGAACCTCTGGTCAATTGAAGGAAATTATTAAAAGAAATGAGGAAGATGTTAATTACAGATCTTTTTTTTGGGATGAGAAAAATGAACGTTTTTTCAGGTTTTCAGAAAGAATGCATTTTGGAGAAGAACTAAACGGCTATGGAGATTATACATCCACTGGATCGGATATTTTTTTAAGTGTATTTGATAAGGACTTGAATCTAATTGCTGAAGCTGAGATATCTGAGCTGGATAAGCTTCCATTAACTTACTTTACTAGAGATGGGGGCATCTGGATGTTTGAAAACATCAATGATGAACTGGCTTTTGTAATTGTTAAAATTCAAGATATTTAGGAATTTGAAGCACTTTTTATAGTGACTAGTAGAAAAAGAAATTATGTTTTAATGGCAAAAGCCTGAATCAATTTCAAATCTATTAATATTAGATCATCCTCAGATATACTACCTAATCTGCCCAGAATAATTTCTTTATCCAAGGTGGCAATTTTTGAAACTCGAACTATAGAGACTTTTTTTAACCCATTCTCTGGCGTTGGATGAACTAATAAATCAAATGGTGAGGATCCCTTTATTTGAGTGGAAATAAAGGCGACGGTAACGTCAAATTCAGAGGCTAATAAAACTAAGGCTGGCCTATTTTTTAATCCTGATAAATCTGTAAATGGGAAGGGGACAAGAACAATGTCTCCCTTTTTCATTTGTACCTTTCTTTTAGATCTTCTATTCGATAAATATCCTCCTCCTTCTCTAAAAAATGATAAGGTTTACCCTCCTTGAAAAGATGGTTTATACCTTTTTGAAGTGTTTTTTCATCAAGTCTTTTTAGGATAAAATCAGCAAACTCATTTATTTCCTTTATTTTTTCCTCTGGAAGTTGCTCTAAAATATCGACCGTTTTGTCAATTAATTCTTGTTTTGACATAATGAATAGGTTTTACTTAGCTAAAATAGCTAAAATGTCAATAATTTTTTAGTTCTTTTTAAAATCTAAACTTACAGAATTGATGCAATACCGAATTCCTCCTTGGTCTTTGGGGCCATCAGGGAATCTGTGACCTAAATGAGATCCGCATTTGCCACAAAGGATTTCCTCCCGAACCATAAAATGTGAATAGTCCATATGGACATCAATTGCGTCTGGCCGAACCGGTTCTGTGAAACTGGGCCAGCCACAACCTGAATCATATTTTTTATCCGAATGGAAGATTTCATTTCCACATACTTTGCATTCGTAGATTCCAGTATCCTTGTTTAGATAGTACTCACCTGAAAAAGGTCTCTCTGTCCCTTTTTCACGCAACACATGATAAGATTGAGGATCAAGTTTTGATTTGAGGTCTTCCTCATTTACCTGAATCGGATAGACCTTCTTTTCTTTTTTCATCTGTTTATAATTTGATTTGAAATAGCTATCGGGGCATACTTCTGTGTGTCGCTTAGGGTCCTGCTCGATTTCATTTGTGTACTATTTATTAAATAACCCTCATTTCGCTTTTGATGTTTCAATTGGTTTTAATATTAGGGGTTCTCCGCTATTATTCAGTATAACATTTCGGTTCATCAGTTGCGACCGGTACCTTCCTTTTACATACATTCTTGATTGGTCGCGGTAGTGTTTGCTAAAGCGATTTCCACTTTGACCAGTTGGAAGAACGGAAACAGATTTCTCGACATCTTCAAAATCCAAAATGATTCGCATGGCCGGACCGGAAGTGACTCTGTAAATGCCATCACCGTTGAGTTTAAAGGCTAATTTATTTATTCCTTCCGCATTGGCTTTCAAAGGTTCTGTTTTGACATTGAAGATTTTGTCAAGGGGCTTCTGAGAACCCAGCGGATGTGGATGCTCAGAAATGATAGCTTTCTCCCAATTCCAATCCTTCCAGTTTGATCCTAATTGAGAATTCAATTCTTCCAAGCTTTGAGCAAACGCCAAAGAAACAATCACTGACTTAGACTCTATTTCAGGTGTGTCGGTATTGTCCCACCAAGGATTTTGTTCGGAAGC
Source organism: Algoriphagus sp. (assembly GCF_029254265.1). Lineage (GTDB taxonomy): Bacteria > Bacteroidota > Bacteroidia > Cytophagales > Cyclobacteriaceae > Algoriphagus. The sequence continues at coordinate 23,132 of NZ_JAQWXX010000099.1, forward strand.
CAAGAAGTTTTCCGTACTTCGGATCATCAGAAAGGTCTCCAAATAAGTGGAAAAAGCAGATTCACCGAGTTCATCTTCCATACTCAATCGAAGGGTGTGATAGAGCCATTTGTAATAAAGAGTTGGTTCGATATCCTTCAAATTATGATCGCCATCCCAATTTCCAAGTCTCTCCAGTACTTCTCTGAAATCTTCAAATTCATCCATATTTACAGCTTGGATCAGCTGTTTTACATTTTTTGGGTGAGTAGTATTGACGGTTTCCAATTGGAGTGACTTGATAGACTCAGTATCCCAATCATTCCTGGTTTCTAAAGTATTTGCAATCCGCTGATATCGGTCTCCAGGATAATAATATCCTGGAAACAAGATGCCATTTCTCATGGTATCCGGCTGATTATTAGCGGAAATGACATAGCCAGTGATAGGGTTTACGCTTTGAGGATTGTCAGTGAAAGGATACCAGCCTTTTGGTAAAGTCTCGTTATCAGATCCATCTGCAAAGATCTTCGAATGAACTTTTTCAGAACGAATCGGAAGCTTTGCTGCAGCCCACCAAGCTATATTTCCAGAACTGTCACCATACATAATATTTAGTCCGGGAGCATGTATTAATGAAGCCGCACCTGCGACATCTTGCATCGATTTCGCATGATTTAATTTATAAGTAGCTTCTAACGCTTTTGTGGGTTCTTGCATATAAACCCACCAAGAGGCAACAGGATTAGACGTTAAGGCTGCAATTTCAGGTACCACTTCGTTTAAAATTGGACCGTGAATGGTGGATCTGATTTCCAAGGTTTGGTCAGCCTCACCTTTCACTTTTATCGTTTCAATACGAGATTGAAAAGGGTAGGAGACGTCTCCGATGAGATAAGAATTCGGGTTAGTGGGATTTGTTTTAATTTCAAAGAAATCCTGATCATCATTTTCAAACATAGTCAAACCTATGCTGTGATTCTTTGAATGACCCACCAAGCCAAAAGGCATTCCTGCTAAATGATTACCATAATAGCTATAGCCGGGATATTCTATATGAGCTTCGTACCAAACCGAAGGCGAGGAAAATCCAATATGCGTATCATTCAGAAAAAGCACTTTACCACTTTTGGTTTTGGATCCGGCAATTACCCAGGAATTAGATCCCTCCAGTGCAGGAACAGGTAATTTTCCAAGCATTGAAATGAGCGAATTTTCTGCAGAAACCTCATTTGCTAATGAGTCAGGATAATGATTTGGAATGAAATGATGGGTCGGTAAAGTTTGTAGGGATAGCACTTCCAAATATTCCGGAGCTAATTCCCGTGCCATTTTGCTGATCAATGGGTCAGTTTTTACCCCCATTGCAAAAGTGAAAGACATGTAACCCATGATGCCGTGAACATCATTGACGGTAAATTCTCTTGGTGTGGCTCCAAGTAGGGTATATTCTACAGGGAGCTTTCCTTCTTGTATAAACTGGTTAACGCCTTTTATATAGGCTTCAGTGGCAGATTTCCAGGGGGAATTAGGTTGATTATTCCAAGAAGAAGTGCTTTCTATAGCATGATTGGGAACCCCAAGTGTTCGGAAAAATTTATCAATTTCCACCAAATCCGGACCAAGCAATTCAGCTAAAGATCCTGTTCCGACTCTTCGCATCATTTCTAACTGGAATAATCTATCCTGCGCATGGACATAGCCCAAAGCTTGATAGGCATCTTCTTCATTTTCCGCATAAATATGAGGGACCCCAAATTCGTCAAAAAGAACCTCAACTTCTGAATTGAGCCCTTCAAGATTTAATTCTCCTTTGTACTGAGGAGAATGGAGATAAATGAATGCCAAGAGACCTACCAAAACTAGTAGGATTAGTGAGCCAATGATTATTCCTATTTTTTTCATCTGTTTATAATTTGATTTTTAATGGCCATCCCGATAGCTATCAGGACATCCCAGTATTTGTCGCTTTCGTCATGCTCTAATTCATTTGAATGAAACTGGATTTGAGAAATGAATATGAAAGTTAGTTTTGAAAGGGAAATTAGAAAAAATCCAGGGCTGTTAATCTATAGCTTCTAAAATTATCCTACAGGCTTCCCGTATTTCTGCATCTGTGATGATCAATGGAGGCGCGATCCGCATGGAATCGTCGCAAAATAAAAACCAGTCTGTAATTACTCCTGATTCAATCGCTCGGTCAATAATTGGTTTGAGCACTTCGAAGGATTCGAATTCTACCGCCATCATCAATCCCTTATTTCGGATTGCCTTGATTTTAGGATGGACTAAAAGGCTTTTAAAAAGTGTGGCTTTGGCTTCTACTTGAGCTATTAAATTTTCTTCCAAAAGAATCTGTATGGTAGCCAAAGATGCTGAAGCACTTACCGGATGACCGCCAAATGTGGTAATATGACCGAGAAGAGGATTGTTTTTGAAAACAGCCATCACTTCTTTATTGGCAATGAACGCCCCGATTGGCATTCCGCCTCCCATTCCTTTGGCACAAACCAAGATATCGGGAATAATATCAAAATGTTCGAATGCCCAGAACTTGCCTGTTCTGCCAAAGCCGGCCTGAATCTCATCGAGGATTAAAAGGGTTCCGGTTTCATCACATCGCTTTCGCAAGGCTTTGAAATATTCCGTACAAGCGACTCGAATCCCAGCTTCACCTTGTATGGTTTCGATCACAACGGCAGCAGTATTTGAATCGATTTTTTGTAAATCAGAAAAACTGCCATAATGGATATGGGTAATTCCAGGGAGTAAAGGACGATAAGCCCTTTTGAAAATTTCGTTTCCTCCTACACTGAGTGAGCCTGCGGAACTTCCATGATAAGCATCAACGCAGGAAATCAGATTGGGTCTTCCTGTATATCGTTTGGCCAGTTTCAATGCTCCTTCGATCGCTTCAGAGCCACTATTGACTAGATAGACATTGTCTAGATGCTTAGGAAGTGTATCGGTTAAAGCTTTGGCAAGCAAAGTTTGAGGGGTTTGGACATACTCCCCATAAACCATCAGATGCAGGTATTTGTCTAATTGGTTTTGAATTGCAGCAAGCACCGCAGGATGTCGATGACCTACATTGCTGACTCCAATACCGGAAATCAAATCGATATACTTTTCCCCATTCGGGCCAAAAAGATAAATACCTTCTGCCTTTTCCACTTCGATCATCAGTGGAAAATCTGTTGTCTGCGCTAAATGAGATAAGAAAAGCTGTCTGTTATTCATTCTTGAATTAGATTCAATAGCTCGAAAATCTAAAGAAAATTCCTAAAGGGAGCTTTTTGGAATGGTTATCCTGAAGATACAATTCTCCGTGCTCCGCGTTTTGGACGTCTTTAAAATTTGTATTGATAAGATTAGCTGCGATTAGGGAAGAAAAGCTTAAAGAATACATGTTGAGGAGAAGGAAATGATCTTTTGGCTCCAAGATCTCTGCACAAACTTTGAGCATTTCGTTGATCTGCTCCTCAAGAACCCACTTTTCACCTTCCGGACCACGTCCATATGCTGGCGGATCCAGAATGATTCCATGGTATTTATTCCCCCTTCTCGCCTCTCTTTTGATGAATTTCATGGCATCATCCACCATCCAACGGATTCCGTCCAGTCCGGAGGATTCCATATTATGTCGGGACCAAGTCACCACTTGCTTTACAGAGTCAAGGTGAGTGACATCTGCTCCGGCCGCTTTAGCAGCTACAGATGCTGCTCCTGTGTATGCAAAAAGATTGAGAACTTTTGGGTTTTTCACAGGACTCTCTTTTATCTTTTTGTAGAGGTAGTCCCAGTTTACAGCCTGTTCCGGAAAGAGACCAATATGTTTGAATGAAGTCTGTGCTAGATTGAGCTTCAGTTTTAGACCATCTGGATTTTCATAAGACAAAGTCCAATTATGGGGCATTTTCTGAAATTGTTCCCATTGACCTTTTTCGGGATTGCTTTTTTCTTTGGCAAAATGTGCATGCGCCATTCGCTTCCATTCACTCTCTGGAAGACTTTTATCCCAAATCGCTTGAGGTTCAGGTCGACTGAGAATGAAATTTCCAAATCGTTCTAATTTTTCAAATCCTCCGGTGTCTATCAATTCATAGTCATTCCAAGGGCCTGGACAGAGGGATAGGATTGTTTCTTGCATAATTGCTGATGTAATGGCTATGCAAAAGTAGGGAAATATCAGTAACCCATTTGCTCAAGCAGCTCCAAACTATATTCCCAAAGCTTAGTAGCGTAAGCTTTGTTTGAAGCGTTTTTTGATTTGCTTTTTGGTTTTTTCTTATCGTAGTAGCCACCGTAGATTAATTGCTCCTTTGGGGTGAGTGAAAGAAATAGGGTCGTCTGAGCTCCTGCTTTTGGGGATATGAAAAACAGTTTGCTTACCTCAATCATTACCTTGTCAAATGCTCCGGAAGTAGAGCCGAAATTTGTTTTCACTGCTCCTGGATGAAGGGAATAGGCACTCAATCCTTTTTCTTTAAATTCATTATCCAAATAATTGCTTGTCAATATATTATAGAGCTTTGCAGAGCCATAAGCTAGCCAGGCATTTTTAACCTTTTCAAGCCCCAGATCTTTCAAATTAAATGAGCCAATATGATGAGCCATGGAGCTTACCTGAATGATTTTTCCATTTGCTTCGATAAGATTTTGCAGCAAGTTTTTAATTAGCAAAACATGTCCAAGATGGTTGACTTGAAAAGTTTGATCTAGCCCATCTTTGGTCTTTTTTCCAGTGGGAAACATTCCCCCTGCATTATTAATCATGAGATCGATTTTGGTAAAAGCTATTTTAATTTTATCGCTGGCTTTTTGAATTGAAGCTAAATCTTCAAGATCCATTTCGAATAGATGGATTTTTTTGGTGTCAGGAAGTTGAAGGAAAAGCGAATTGGCTTTTGCTATATTCCTTACAGGTAAGATGAATTGATCAGCTTGAGGATAGAGACCTTTCAAGGTTTCCCATCCAATTCCTGAAGTACTGCCAGTTAATATTACGATCATGTTGGATATTCTTTTTAATACTACAAAATCCAATCGAATTGGTTTTCAGGAGTCTAATTCTTTTCAAAACTTGAATCTTAGACAAAGACTGATTTTTTGTAATTTTGGACTTATTTTAAGGAAAAATTTGAATGATTTCGGTTTTATATCCGGTCCAGGTACTAGCATGATATGAGCAAAAAAGTAATCGATATTGAGCAAGCGATCAATTCAAAGAATCCTAAACTATTGAAGTGGATTCCTGGTTTTGTTCTTTCATACATTAAGCGAGTCACGCATGAAGCTTGGATGAATGATGTTTTCAATCGAATCCAACATTTGCAAGGATTAGAATTTGTCAATGCTCTGATGGGTGAGTTTGATTTGGAGGTAGAGTTGATAGGGGAAGAGTACTTGCCTAAATCGGGTGGAGTCATAATTGCAGCAAATCATCCTTTTGGAGGTATGGACGGCATTGCGATGATGTATGCCATGGGAAGAATCCGCAGTGACATTCGTTTTTTGGTAAATGATCTCTTGATGACTCTTAAGAATTTTGAGCCGCTTTTTGTCCCTATCAATAAACATGGGAAAAATTCCCAAGAGGTCTACGAACGAATTGAAAAAGTATATTCCAGTGATTGTGCAGTATTGATTTTCCCGGCAGGTTTAGTTTCCAGAAAAGGTGAGGAGGGAATAAAAGATCTGCAGTGGAAGAAAAGCTTTATTGCTAAGTCCAAGAAATTTAAAAAAGATGTGATTCCTTGTTTTATAGAAGGAAATAATTCCAAATTTTTCTACAATTTGGGTTTTTGGAGAAAAAAAATAGGAATCAAGGCTAATATTGAAATGTTCTATTTGGTGGATGAGATGTACAAGCAACGAGGGAAAAAAGTGGTGATCCGAATCGACAAACCTATTTCTTATCTTACTTTTGATCAATCAAAAACTGATAACCAATGGGCTGATTACCTCAGGGAAAAAGTTTACGAACTAGGCAGCAAAGCATGAAAGAAGTAGCGGTAATTCCGGCAGTAGATAAGAATATCATCAAAGGAGAACTTACACAAGAGCGATTTTTGAGGTATACCAATAATGGAAATAATCTAGTGTATCTGGTTAATTTTCATAACTCACCCAATGTAGTCCGGGAGATCGGCAGGCTTAGGGAGTTGACTTTCAGAGCAGCAGGTGGCGGAACAGGGATGTCTTTGGATCTGGATGAAAATGATACCTGCGAAAATTGTTATGAACAATTAATCACCTGGAGTCCGGAGGATGAGGAAATTGTTGCGGGATATCGTTTGATTAATTGTAAAAATGCGGTTTTGGATAATGGCGATATCAATCTTTCCACTACGCATCTATTTGATTTTTCAGAGCGATTTGTATCTGATTACCTCCCTTATACCATTGAACTTGGGAGATCTTTTGTGCAGCCAAAATATCAGCCAGCTATAGATAATCGAAAAGGTATTTTTAGTCTGGATAATCTTTGGGATGGACTTGGGGCCGTAGTGCTTTTGAACCCTGAGGTGAAATATCTCTTCGGAAAAGTGACCATGTATCCGCATTATAATCCACAGGCTAGAGATCTCTTATTGATGTTCCTGAATCATTACTTCCCGGATCGAGACCAATTGGTGAAACCAAAGGAGTCAATCAAGCTCAGTTATAAAACAGACCTTCCTAATCAGGGTAATCCTTTTGAAGGGCTTGCATATAAAGAAGGTTATAAGTTTCTAAATAGTCAGATTCGTTCTTTTGGTGAAAATATTCCGCCACTGATTAATACTTATATGAATCTTTCACCAACCATGATGACCTTTGGTACTGCACTCAATGATGAGTTTGGGGAAGTGGAGGAGACAGGAATTTTAATTACCCTGGCAGATATCTACGAGACGAAGAAACATAGACATATGGATACTTTTGAGCGAGATAAAGTGTATGCGGGAAGAGAAATCTAAAAAACTAACCTTACTCGTAGGGGCAACTCCTAACCCAAGCCGCTTTGCGTACTTCGCTGCAGGTAAGTTCATAGAGCAGGGTATTGATTTTATTCCTATCGGTATTAAGAAAGGGAAAGTATTCGGTAAGGAAATTCTAGATATTCGATCCAAGCCAGAATTATTGAATATTCATACCATCACTCTTTATCTCGGTGAGCAGAACCAAGAAGAATGGGTTGATTATTTCCTTAGCCTCAAGCCTAAGCGAATTATTTTTAATCCGGGAGCTGAAAATTTTGAGTTTATGAGAAAAGCTCAAAAGATGGGGATTGAGGCAATCAATGCCTGTAATTTGGTAATGCTCAGAACCGGCCAGTTCTAGTTGCCTTATTCCAAAATCTATCCATATACAGGATATGAGGAAATGAAATCAGAGAAATCAAGATAAAAAAGACTAAAATCAATTCACTGGTATTTAAATAATTCATGCCTAGGATCAGAATTATTGCTATTCCAATCAAGCTGATTACAGAAAAGGGAATTAATTGAGCGGCAAATTTTTTGACTGTATTGTAATTCGGGTATCTCTTTAAAAACTTGTATTCCGATATCATGCTCGGCATTGCATGCCAAAAGCTGAAGTAAACAATAAAACCAATCATTAGAGGACTTAAGTAGAGGATAGGAGCAAGCACCAATAGCTCGAAAAGATCCGATAGAGTGAATCTCACTTTGGAAATCCATTGTACCAGAACCGTTAAGATCAAAGAACCACCCAAAATTGGGATTAGATATTGGCTCAAGCTTGAAACATTTAAAATAGGCTCTAAAATCAGTTGGGTAAGTTCAAAATCCCCACTTAAAATTAGCAGAAGAAAGAAAATACCTCTAGAAATATAGAGAAGAACTTTCATAGATTTTTGGGAAGGCCTGTTGATGAAATGTGTCTGGCCAAAGTGATATCCTGACATCAATAGGAAGGCGATCAATGAGAAAACCGGAAAAAAAATCCAGCCAATAAGATAGCCTGCAATCAAGGAAATATAACTTATCAGAAAGGTCAAAAAACCTTTCTTTGAAATTTCAGGATCTGAGGTAAGATGATCAATAGCTCCATGAGGAATGCCCAGAAAAGTAAGGGCGACAAAGAAAATGGAGTACTCAATCAGTTGATTTTGAGATGAGAAGAATACGAATAACAGGCAAATAACTAAGCCTGCCGCTTTGAAAGCAATCTCAATGCGATTCATATCTAAGAAGACTTTTGATGAAAATACCGAATTTTAATCTGCTGAGAAGTCTGATTTCGTCCGCCAGGGTCGTTTCTTCACTTAAGAACCTTAATACTTTTTCAGTCGGATTATTTTTAAACAGATCTTCAAATACTCCAGCTAATTTTTCTGGCCATCTGCTGGCAATATTTAAAAGAATATTATCATAAAATTCAAATCTTCGACTTCTACTGATTCCATTTGTAGCTGATAAGCCATTTTCCAGGTTGGATACTATTTTCTTTGAATTCCCTTGAATCTTTTGGAAAGTATAGCCGGTTGAGGCCTTAGTCCATCCGGCGGCTGTACCGATAGGGATAATTCGATTGGATTTTTTCTGTTTCACCGATTTGTTCGTCATGGGAATGACTCCTGTCTCTTGAAAGGTAATTTGATAATCTTCGGTTTTGAGGAAACTAGTGAGGTATGATTTTAACTCTTTTTCCAAAGCCAACTTTTCAATATTTGTTTTGGAATATGCGGTAAACTCAACAAGAGCACTGTTTTTGGAGTAAGGGAGGATGTAAAAGAAATCAAATTTAGAGTTTGAGTTTTCCTTTATTTCCATCAATGTAAATGAGGAAGGATCGAAAATTGGATTAAATGTTTCGATTTTCCATCCTGAAAAAATTTGTTTCAGATGTGGACTAGGTATGATCTGATTAGGATCAAATCTGGAATCAAATAACATTTGACCTTGATATTTTTCACCATCATTCGTGGTTACAATTACTTTTGAATCCACTTCTTGTGCTGATGTTACACTAGATTCTTTAAAAACTATATTTTCGTGAAGTTTGAACTCTTGATAAAGTGATTGGTAAAAATCTTTTGAGTTGAGGTGATAATATCTCAAGTCACCAAGGGGACTGACATGGGACTTGTTGCCGAATTTTAAATTCAGATTATCCCAGGAATGAATGGCATTTTTTGGGTGGATTTCCAAAGGGGCTTTTGCCCAATAGCACCAGGTTTTATCTGGTATTTGATAAATAAATGGATCTATAAGTAATATTTTTTTATACTTCAACGAGCTACGCATGAGATGGTAGGCCAAGCTCAAGGAGGCACAACCTGCACCTGCAAATATGTAGTCGTATTTTTCCATAGAAAAGAAAAGAGCCATCTCTCCCTTTGAAGGGAAAAATGGCTCATTTTTTAAATTAGGCTTTTGCTGTTTTGTTAGATTCAGCGATTGCTACGGAATATATTACTAGTCCAAATCCAATTTTGTTGATCGCATCGGCAATGTTGTAGAACAAGTCGATGGAACTTACTTCAAAAGCTCCTGACAATAAATTTCCTGGAAGTACCATGTATCCGATTGGATATATAGACCAGCCAAGTGTAATAAATATCTTCAATAAGAACATTGCACGACCAAGTGCAGGGCTATTGGAGTCTTTTGAAAGTTTTGCTATATCACCTGCAAACACTTCATATACGATATACAAGTAGCCTAATGTAGAGATTACACCCCACATGATATTACTATCGATACCTGAAGTTTCTCCAATGTAACCAGTGATCAACATTACCAAAGAAGCAACGATCAATTTGAAAAGGGTTCCACCTTTTGCACCGAATGGTTTGGTCAGTAAATAAAACTCAACACACATCAATGGAACTGTCAAAGTCCAGTCCACATATCTGAAAGCTGTTGGGCTTGTACCTGTTTGTAAATAGAAATCTCTCATGTAGTAGTAATGCACAGCTGCAATACCCGTGATGAGTCCTGATACTAGAAGCGATAGCTTCCATTTACCGTCAACAGAACCTCTTTCTACAAGAAAGAAAACTGAGGAAGCAAGCATTGCCATATAGCCAATAAAGAATGTGATGGCTACTGGATCTGAGTTGATGATTCGATCTAAACCTATTAGATCTGCGACTAAGGTGTAATTCATAATTTTTTAATGGATTTAGTAATTTGGTTATTTTGACAATAATAAGTATTTCAGAATAATATTTGTTTAATATTTTTTTATAAAATTTAACAATATGTAATAAAATGTAATTTATCTGTTATGTATGGTGATTTATCAGTGATAAAAAGTTTGAAAAAAATCAAAAATTAGAATTTTATTTTGTTATAAGGATTTGATTCGAGTACAGAAAGATTCCATACAAAAGGATATAATTTGTGTCGGTTGAGTCACTTTTTTTACCTATCTTGCAATCTATTGAAAAATATAAAAATCACCTTTTTAGCCCTAATTTGAGGGTTTTCTCCAAAAAAATATGAGTGAAGAAAAAGCTAAGAATCCAGCAGAATACGGTGCCAGTAATATTCAGGTACTAGAAGGTCTGGAAGCGGTTCGAAAGAGACCCGCTATGTATATCGGTGATATTGGAATCAAGGGACTTCATCACCTGATTTGGGAAGTAGTGGATAATTCCATTGATGAGGCGCTTGCAGGTCATTGTGATACGATTCATGTAACTGTCAACGAAGATAATTCCATTACTGTAGAGGATAATGGTAGGGGAATCCCAACTGATATGCACGAAAAGGAGAAAAAGTCTGCGCTCGAAGTGGTGCTAACTGTACTCCATGCCGGCGGTAAATTTGATAAGGATACTTACAAAGTTTCCGGAGGTTTGCATGGTGTAGGAGTTTCCTGTGTGAATGCGCTTTCTACTGATTTAAAGGCTACGGTATACAGAAACGGTGTTATCACCGAGCAGGAATTTAAAATCGGAGTGCCACAGTATCCGGCAAGGCAGATTGGAACGACTGACAAGAGAGGGACAACTATTCAATTTAAGCCTGATGCATCAATTTTTGCTGTAACTGAATACAAATACGAAACCATCGCAAATCGTCTTCGGGAAATGTCATTTTTGAATGCGGGAATCCGTATTACTTTAACTGATCACCGAGAGAAAGAAGATGACGGTTCCTTCAAATCAGATGAGTTTTACTCAGAAGGAGGTCTGGTTGAATTTGTGGAATATCTTGATGTCAGTAGAGAGAAAATCATCGAAGCGCCGATTTATATAGAATCAAACGAGGGTAATGTGCCTGTGCAAGTTGCCATGAGCTACAATAATTCCTATTCGGAGAATGTGGTTTCTTATGTGAATACGATCAATACCTATGAAGGAGGTACGCACGTTACTGGTTTCAGAAGAGCCTTGACCCGAACATTGAAATCTTATGCAGATAAATCGGGAATGCTCGATAAGCTTAAAATTGAAGTATCTGGAGACGATTTTAGAGAAGGTCTGACCGCGGTTATTTCCGTAAAAGTACAAGAGCCACAATTTGAAGGTCAGACTAAAGGTAAATTAGGTAACTCCGATGTGGTTGGTGCGGTTGATTCTGCAGTATCTGAAACCTTACAAGCATGGTTAGAAGAGCATCCTCGTGAAGCAAAAACTATAGTTGGAAAAGTGATTCTTGCTGCACAAGCAAGGCATGCCGCCAAAAAAGCCCGAGAGATGGTACAGCGTAAAAATGTACTTGGAGGTGGTGGATTACCAGGTAAACTTGCCGATTGTGCAAATAGTGATCCTACAGTTTGCGAGCTCTATCTAGTGGAAGGGGACTCGGCAGGAGGTTCTGCCAAGCAGGGAAGAGACCGGGATTTTCAAGCTATTTTACCGCTAAAAGGAAAAATCCTAAATGTGGAAAAAGCTCATGAGCATAAAATCTATGACAATGAGGAAATCAAAAATATTCTTACCGCTTTAGGTGTGAAATTTGGAACTGCCAATGATGATAAAGAGCTAGATATGTCTGGTTTGCGGTATCATAAAATCATCATCATGACAGATGCTGACATTGATGGATCTCACATCCGAACTTTGATTTTGACTCTTTTCTTTAGATACATGAAGGCCTTGATTGAAAATGGCTATGTATATATTGCTTTGCCTCCGTTATACCTTTTGAAGCGAGGAAAAGACGAGCGTTATTGTTGGACTGAGGAGGAAAGAAAAATCCTTACAGCAGAGATGGCAAAAGATGGAAGAGAAGACAGCGTAGGAATTCAACGATACAAAGGACTTGGAGAAATGAACCCCGAACAGCTTTGGACGACGACCATGGATCCAAATGTACGTACGATCAAGCAGGTTACCATTGATTCAGCTGCAGAAGCAGATCATTTGTTTAGCGTATTGATGGGAGATGAAGTCGCGCCTAGGCGTGAATTCATTGAAAAAAATGCGAAGTACGCTAAAATCGATACCTAATAAAAAAATGGGGCTTTTTTAGCCCTTTTTTTAATTTATAATATTCATAAAACAATTCGAAACCGATCAACTCATATCTTGTTCCTGTTTTAAAATTTTGAGCTATGAAATTAGCAGTTGCCGATAAATACGATTCTATTATTCAAAAAAGTGACCTAGTCAGTAGGGACTTGAGTTGGTTGACTTTCAACGACAGAGTGCTTGATCAGTCTAAGAAATCTCATAGATCGATTTTTGAAAAGTTAAAATTCCTTGCGATAACAGCTTCCAATCTAGATGAGTTTTTCATGATCCGAGTTGGTTCATTGTACAACTATCTGGACTACGAGAAAGAAAGAATTGATTACTCAGGATTACGGGAGGAGCCTTTCAAGGCTAAGCTGATGAGTGAGTGTCAAACTTTCCATCAGGATCAACACGAACATTTCACACAGGTAATCCTGCCCGAAATGCAAAGTGAACACATCACTCTTGGAAATATTTCTAAGTTGAGCGAGACTGAAAGAGAAAAAGTACATCAATATTTTCAGAAAGTCATATATCCCATGCTGACGCCGATGGTTTATGATGGCTATAGAACTTTCCCTATACTGATGAATAAACTTCTGGTATTTGGAGTGGTGACTACCAGCCCTGGAGATCGAAAGGATATGCGAAAGCTTAGTTTTGTCCAGATCCCGGCAAATATTCCTCGCTTTTTTGAAATTGAGCGGGAGAATTCCCTTTTCCTAATTCCCATAGAAGAAGTTATCCGGGAAAATATCATCTCCCTTTTCAGAAATGTCGAGATTGCTGGTATTAGCCTTTTCAGGATCACCAGAAATGGAGATTTTACGCTTGAAGAAAGTGAGGATATGGACGCAAACTTCCTAGAAGAAGTGAAGCGGAAATTGATGGAGCGTAAAACAGGCCGCGTAGTTCGAATCGAGATAGAAGAAGGCTACAGCAAATGGATGCTTAATTCCCTCTTAGAGCGATGGAATCTTAAGATGGACTCTGTTTTTCTGGTAAAAAGATCCAGTATGCTTGACTTCACTGGGCTTTGGCAAGTGGTTGGTAATAAACGATTTAAGGAGAGATTGCCTCAAGTTCATCCATCGGTTAAACCTCTATCTTATCAAGATGAGGGTACAGTTGAGATTTTTGAAGCACTAAAAGAAAAAGACATTCTGCTTCATCAACCCTATAATAATATTGACCCGATCTTAGACCTTATTGATTCTGCTGCTGATGATCCGGATGTGATGGCGATCAAAATGACCATCTATCGGCTTGCAAAAGATAGCAGAATTACCAAATCACTTTTAAGAGCGGCGGAGAATGGCAAACACGTTTCAGTTCTCTTTGAAGTCAAGGCTCGATTTGATGAGGAAAATAATATTCGTGAGGCGAAGAAACTTCAAAAAGCAGGTTGTTTTGTGATTTACGGGATTTCAAACCTTAAGACTCACACTAAGCTTTTGCTGATTGTAAAGCGAGATGGGTCTGAAATCACACGATTTGTTCATTTGGGATCGGGTAATTACAACGAGGATACAGCGAGACTCTATACAGACATTGGATTGATGACTACCAATGAGGTCATAGCAAATGATGTCTCGGAATTTTTCAATGTAATTACCGGACATTCTATGCCAAGTCAGTATCAAAACTTGATTACTGCTCCGCGCGATATGCGAAACCAATTGATTGAATATATCGAGAAGGAAGCTGAAAATGCGAGAAATGGTCTCCCAAGCGGTATTTTCATTAAAGTAAATTCACTGGAAGACTCTGAAACAATTTATGCGTTGTATAGAGCCTCTCAATCTGGTGTTACTATAAAATTGATTATTCGAGGAATTTGTTGCCTTCGTCCTCAGCGACCTGGACTAAGTGAAAATATAGAAGTGATTTCCATTGTGGGGGACTTTTTGGAGCATTCCAGAATTTATCATTTTCATAATAATGGTGCAACCAGAACTTATGCGGGTAGTGCTGATATGATGGTTAGGAGCTTTGATAAACGACTTGAGTCATTATTTAAAATAGAAGCTCCTCTGCTGGAGAAGCAGTTGATGAATATTATTTCATATAACCTTCGAGACAATGTAAATTCTTATGTGATGCAGGAAGATGGTTCTTATCTTCCTAAGAAACCTGCTGAGGGTGAACCTGAGTTTAATATTCATAAAGAGTTTTTCGAATTGGATCCTGAGGAAGTTTCCAAGGTTCGATTAGTAAACTAAAACAAAAAAGCTCCAAATTTGGAGCTTTTTTTTTCCAGAAAGTTCATCTCCGGATCACATTGGTTTATAATTTCCAATTTTGAGTCTTTTTTTTACTTTAAAATAATTGATTATACCAATAATTAAAGAGCAAAAACTCAATACAAAAGCTACGTATCCGAGATCACTAACATGTGCAAGTTTTTCAACTTCGAATAGGGCAGTTCCACTCACTAGGAAGTAAAGCGAGGTGCGAATGAAAGATAGCAGAGTTCGTTCATTTGCCAAAGTAGTACGCTGTCTTGCCAAATAATCACGAATAATTAATTCATTTTCAAAGTCATTTTCCATATTTGTGCCTTGTTCTATTTATAATTGAATTTAAACTACTTATTATGAAAAGATTTTACACGTTTTTCCTTCTACTTTTTTTAGTGGGCCAAGTGATTGCTCAGGATCAAGATGCCTTAACTAAAGTGGATACTAGCTATTGGCTTAAGGAAATTGCAGGAGGATTAAATATTAACCAAGCATCATTTAGTGATAACTGGAAAGGTGGAGGTGTAAACTCAGTGGCCTTCAGCGTTTATCTTAATGGTCGGGCTAACTATGCAAAGGACAAATGGTCATGGGATAATCAATTTGATTTTATCTATGGTGTGGTTAAAAATAAAGGCGAGGATGGAAGAAAATCCAATGACGTACTTTTTATTGATACCAAGGTCGGATACAAAATCAACGATAAGTGGAATTATTTCTTTGGGATGAATTTCCTTTCCCAGTTTGCTCCAGGTTATAATTTCACAGATACTGAACGTACTTTAATTTCCAAATTTGCAAACCCTGCCTACCTGACTACCGCACTTGGTCTGGAATACAAGCCAAATGATGAGTTCAGTCTGCGTATTTCTCCTTTTTCCCCTCGATGGACTTTTGTTTCAGATACTGAATTGTTTTTGAATGTACCTGATAATTATGGTGTGGAAATAGGAGAGACGGTTCGTACAGAATGGTTGGCATTTAGCCTCTTGGCAGATTGGAATAAAAAGTTGTCAGAGAATCTATCATTGAAGATGAGATATCAAATGTATGCGAATTATGAAACTCTAGCATTCAAAACAATTGATCACAGACTTGATATTGGGCTTACTGCCAAAGTTTCGAACCTAATTAATGTGAGTTTGACTTCCCTGACAATATATGATTTTGATCAGGACAGTAAAATCCAATTTAGCCAAGGTTTAGCATTGGGAATTGCATTTAAACGAGGTAATTTCCCTGAGAAGGAATAAATCAAACAAATTTTTATTTGGTGTTTTGATTTGAATATAAATGTATTATTTTTGAATTCATTGTGGTAGTTAAATAATAGTTGGTTTAGTTTTCAAATAAAGGGCAGGAGATTTTCTCCTGCTTTTTTATTTTACCCTCTCCAAAAAGTCCAATTTTTTTTATTTTCCTTCAAAACAATTGTTTCGTCTGGATTAAAAAGTTTTTACTTCTTCAGTACGCATTCACAGTATAGCCAACAATAAGGGAATAAGGACTAGATATTGGGTAGGGGAAATCTTGAGCGTCTTCAAGTTTTCCATGAGGAATGGAGATACTAATTCCAGACTGTAGGAGCTAGTGAAACAGCTTCTGTTAGATTTTTGGATAGTGTTAAAAGTGCAGAGAGTGTTCCTCTTTTCGATTAAAAAATAACAAAAAAAAAGCCCAGACTTTCGTCTGAGCTTCGTGCACTCGGAAGGATTCGAACCCTCAACCCTCAGAGCCGAAATCTGATATTCTATCCAGTTGAACTACGAGTGCGTATTTATTTTAACCTTCAAGAACTGCCTGTACTTTATCAGCAGCTTCTTTCAAAGTAATAGCCGAAGCTACTTTTAGACCTGATTCGTCAATAATTTTTGCGCCTTCTTCAGCGTTAGTTCCTTGCAAACGAACGATGATAGGAACTCTGATGTCACCGATTGATTTGTAAGCTTCAACCACACCACTAGCGATACGATCACATCTTACAATTCCACCAAATACATTGATCAAAATTGCTTTCACGTTTGGATCCTGAAGAATGATTCTAAATCCAGCTTCCACAGTAGTAGCATTTGCTCCTCCTCCTACATCTAGGAAGTTGGCAGGCTCGCCACCTACTAATTTGATCATGTCCATGGTGGCCATAGCAAGACCAGCACCATTAACCATACAACCTACGTTTCCGTCTAGTTTCACATAGTTAAGACCTGATTTACCAGCTTCTACTTCCAAAGGATCTTCTTCAGCTACGTCTCTCAACTCGGCAAGATTAGGATGACGATAAAGTGCATTATCATCCAAATTAACCTTAGCATCTACTGCAAGGATTTTATCATCAGAAGTTTTTAAAACCGGATTAATCTCAAACTGAGAAGAATCTGTAGCCTCATAAGCTTTATAAAGAGCGGCGATAAACTTCACCATTTCTTTAAATGCATTTCCGCTTAGACCAAGTTTGAAAGCAACCTTTCTGATTTGGAAACCTTGTAACCCTACCTTTGGATCGATCCATTCTTTGATGATCTTCTCTGGATGGTTTTCAGCTACTTCTTCAATATCCATTCCTCCCTCAGTAGAAGCCATGATAACATTGCTACCACTTGCTCTGTCGAGAAGGATGGATACATAATATTCTTTTGGTTCTGAAGCACCAGGATAATAGACATCCTCAGCGATCAAAACTTTATTTACTTTTTTACCTTCAGGACCTGTCTGGTGAGTTACCAATGTGCCACCAAGAATATTCTTTGCTTTCTCAGCTACGTCTTCCAGTTTTTTGGCTAGTACCACACCGTTTGATCCGGTTTCTTGTACTTTACCTTTACCACGACCACCTGCGTGAATTTGTGCTTTGATTACGAACCATGAAGTGCCTGTCTTCTCATTGAGTTTTACTGCTGCTTCATGTGCCGCTTCAGGGCTGTCAGCCACTATGCCCTCCTGAATTCGTACACCGTAACCTTTTAGTACTTCTTTAGCCTGATATTCGTGAATATTCATCCTGTCTGAATTTTTGCACGAAGTTACGTTCAAAGTGTCGATAAATCAAACCTGAATTTCTCCTTTTTTCCAGAAAAAAGCCTTTCATTCCTGAATTTGAGGGATTTGTTCTATTTTTGAGATATAAAAAAAACATAGTATGCTGAAAGCCAACGGAATCCATAAATCTTATGGAAACCTTCAAGTACTTAAAGGAGTAAATCTGGAAATTTCAAAATCGGAAATCGTCTCTATTGTAGGTTCTTCAGGAGCTGGGAAATCCACCTTGCTCCAAATTTTAGGGACTTTAGATAAGCCTGATAGTGGGCAGATTGAAATGAATGGTTTGGATCTAATCCGCCTGAAAGGAGAAGAGTTGGCGAAATTCAGGAACGAGCAAATTGGATTTATTTTTCAATTTCATAATCTTTTGCCGGAGTTTACGGCCTTGGAAAATATCCAGATCCCAGGATTTATCAGAAATACCAATTCAAATCAGCTGGCAAAGAAAGCAGCTGAACTCGCCGAATTATTGGGGATTTCTCATCGTTTGGATTCAAAGCCAAATACTTTAAGCGGGGGAGAGCAACAGCGAGTAGCTGTCGCAAGAGCCCTTATAAATAATCCCGCTGTGGTTTTTGCAGATGAACCCTCTGGAAATTTAGATACTAAAAATGCCCGTGGTCTTCACGAATTATTTTTCACGCTTCGGAAAGAACTTGGTCAAGCGTTCGTAATTGTAACTCACAATGAGGAGCTTGCGAATATGGCAGATCGAAAAGTGACAATGAAAGATGGTTTGATTGAGGCCTCAGATCTTATTTCTTAAGCTTTTTAAGCATGGCATTGATGTGACCTTTGGACTCAAACATTTCCGAAAATACACCTGCTATTTTTCCTGAATCGTCAATCAAATAGGTTACTCTTTTGGGCATTTTGATCAAAGGAATCAACGCATCGTAGGCTTTACATACTTTTCCGTCAGGATCAGAAAGTAATTCAAAAGGAAGTTTGTGCGCTGCTTTGAACTTGAGATGACTTTCGATAGAATCTCTGCTAATTCCAAATACCGGTATTTCCAACTCCCGAAATGCTTCGAATTGATCCCGAAACTCACAAGCTTCTGCCGTGCAACCCGGGGTGAAATCCTTTGGATAAAAATAAAGAATAAAGCTTTTGCCCTGTAAGTCTTTGGAAAAGGATAAGGTATTGCCGCTTGTAGAAGCTAAAGAAAATGCTGGGGCTGACTTGCCAATAGATAGTGCCATAGTGAGAGTTTAACTTTACAAATCTTGAAAGGTTTTTTTGAAAATGCGAATCACATAGAAAGGTTGAACTTTATAAATCCTTTTTACCTTTGAAGAATAAGGAATTTAAAACCACCGATTTTGAAAATTACCAGTGTGCAGTCCATGCTTTTGGCAGGGGTATTTTTTGCGTTGATGAACGTCTCGGTGAAATTCATTCCTCATATTCCTGCCATAGAAATTATTCTATTCCGTTCTCTTTTCAGTTTGGTTTTTAGCTTTTTGGTACTGAAAAAAATAGGTGTTTCTGTATTTGGTAATAATAAGAAGTTGCTGATAATAAGAGGGATAGTAGGCTCTATAGGGCTGATTTCATTCTTCTATACTTTGCAGAAAATCCCGCTAGCCTCGGCAGTTACCATTCAGTATTTATCTCCGATTTTCACTACAATTCTTGGGATATTTCTAGTTAAAGAGCGGGTAAGACCTATTCAGTTTCTATTCTTTGGGATCTCATTTGCCGGAGTTATAGTGCTTCAGGGATTTGATGCTCGGGTTAACCTACTGTATGGTAGCATAGGAATAATTTCTGCTTTATTTTCAGGGCTTGCGTATAATGTTATCCGAAAATTGAAAAATACAGAACACCCGCTTGTTATAATTTTCTATTTTCCTCTTGTCACCTTACCGGTAGCAACACTTGTCAGCTATTTTACTTGGGTTCAGCCTATTGGTTGGGATTGGTTGATTTTGCTTTGGATCGGTATATGTACTCAGACAGCACAATACTTTATGACCATTGCTTATCAAAATGCAAACGTTTCTAAAGTTTCCAGTTTAAGTTATATAGGTATTCTTTACGCCTTATTTTTTGGCTTCCTTTTCTTTGGAGAGACTTTCGGCGTAATGTCTTACGTAGGTATGGGATTGGTTTTGCTTGGAATTTTATTGAATTTAAGAGAAAAGTAATTATAGTTAGGTTACATTTTTGCAGTATGCTTCGACTATTAAAAAAATGAATATATAATGCGCGCATCTGACTTACTTCCAAAGTTATTTTTTTTAATACTTTCATTTTCATTTCTATCCTGTGTGGAAGATGATCCGAATGGAATAGGAGAGCCTTTTGATTGTGAGCTTCTTGCTTATCCTGATACGATTTTTTATATCGATGCTACACAAAATGTACTTGTAAGTCCAATTTCTAATGCGAATGGGAGTTTTTCGGCAATTCCGGACGGCTTGGCAATTGACCCAACTACCGGGACTATTGATGTAAATTCAAGTGAAACTGGGTTGAAGTATAAAATCACATTTACTCCTGAGGGAAGTGCCTCATCTTGTGAAACCTTTGTCACAATTGGTGGTGTAAATTATTTAGATGGGATTTATGTCTTAGACCAAAATCAAACTTTAGCAGGTCCTATTTATAATGGAGTACCCGGCCTTCCTCTACCTTGTCCGGATGATAATAGTTCGGATAATAGTTGTGATTTTGATACAGATAATCCCACTGGTCAATTGTTGGAAGACTTGGGATTCGAGATTTCTTCTAAAGGTGTTTTTGATTTACTAGAGACCGTTGAGAACGAGACTTTTGGGGTGATACCTGTTAATGGTGAAGTATTAGATGTGGAACTATATTACGAACTTCCAGATTTAAGCGGTTTGGCATTAAATAAAATTCCCTTGAGGTTCTTTTATTTTGAAACAGTAGCAGATATCCCTCAGAGTCTGTTGGATGATATTGAAGAAAAAAATGATTTAATCAATGAGCGGAGAGATGGAAATTGGGTTAATTTTAGACAACTAAACGAAACTCGACCTGCAGGAAAACCTCGTCCCCCTTTCATTGTGATTGTGGCCCGCCTCCAGTAGGGTCACAATTACAGTATCTGTGCTCCAAAAAAAATACTTTTTAGTTTGTTCAGTCATCTTTACTTTGTGGCCTATTTTTCTTCCGGCTCAAAGTTCAATAAGCCTATTGAAAAAAGCAGATTCTCTTTTTTACTTAGCTTCTCCTACTGAAAAGGAGGATCAATTAGCCATTGAGCTTTACAAAAAAGTATTAACACAAACCCCGAATTCAACCCAAGCAGCGGAATTTATAAAAGCAGCAGAAAGACTTGGGGTTTTACTCTCTGTTTATTCGCAAAACGAACTTGCAGCTCAATCTTATAGAAAAGGGATTCGATTAGCTGCTGATTTTCAAGTATCGGATACCCTTACTTATTCATCGCATTTATATTTGGGTGAGCTTCTCTTTAGTTTGAATAAATTGGATAGCTCTGCTTTGCATTTGAAAGAGGCTGAAAAAATTCAAAGTCGTATTCAGATTGGCTTGCAACCTGAAAGGCTATTCAACGCTTTAGGAGTATACTACTTTGAAACAGGTAATTATACTCAAAGTATTTCCTATTTCAGCAGGGCAGAATCTACGTTAAAAGATGCCACCGGAGAATATGTC
Organism: Algoriphagus sp.; assembly: GCF_029254265.1. GTDB lineage: Bacteria > Bacteroidota > Bacteroidia > Cytophagales > Cyclobacteriaceae > Algoriphagus. The sequence continues at coordinate 44,462 of NZ_JAQWXX010000099.1, forward strand.
AAATATGCTCGCTATAGTTTTCTGAGTAATAAAGCTTCTGCACTATATCATTTGGAGAAGTACGACAGTGCGAAGACTATTTACAGAAACCTCCTTAGTTGGGGAATCAATATGAATCAGATTCGTATTAACCTTGCTAACACGTTGTTGGAAGAAGGTATGCCTGATGAAGCACTGGATGTACTGGCTAAAATTCAAAATGCAGATAATCAATTATTATTCTCTTATTTAAACCTATTAGCCAAGGGGTACTTTAAGCAAGGAAATCTTGTGAAAGCTGAGGAAACTCTCAACCAAATTCGGGATTCTATTTTACAAAACCTGACAAGAAAAAAAGACCTTCAACGTGGTATTTATTATAATTTAAGAGGAGAGTTGTATAGAGAAAGAGGTGATTTCCACAAGGCTATGGAATTTTTCCAAAAGGCAATTGTTGAACTTCACCCTTCATTTCAAAGTTTGGATTTATATGAAAACCCAGAGCAATCCACCCTTGGAATGGCTTCATTTACACTTTTTGAAACCTTGGTTTCGAAAGCTGAGGTAGCTTGGAGGCTTTATGAAAAAGAGCCTGATCAAAAATGGTTTGAATTGGGCTTGAACACTTATTTAACAGCTTTTGATTTCGCGAATTTCATCAGTTATAACTTTGATAACGATGAGGCTAGAATTTTTTTAGGTGACCAAGCCCTTCAAGCTTACCAAAAAGCAATTGATAAACTTCACGTCATAGCAAACCGAAATTCGAATTTTGAACTGATGAAGCAGGCTTTTGAGTGGGCAGAGCAAAGCAAAGCTGGAGCTCTTAGATTAGGAGCATTTTTTGAAAAGGAAAAAAGAAAATCAGGCATTCCAAAAGCCATGCTCCAAGAAGAGGATAATTTTCAATTTCTGCTATCGAGAAATTATCAAAAACAGTTTGTATCAAGTGATGAAGAAGAACAACAACAGTTGCAGGAAGAATATATTGAACTACAAGTAAAGCTTTCTCGATTGAGAGAAGGGTTTAACCAGTACATCCCTGATTTCCATGATTCAGAGAGGTTTAGTTTAGCGAACTTCCAAAATCAACTTGACGGAAAGACAGCAAGCATTTCCTTGTTTCAATCTGAAAAGGAAGTACTTGTGTTTTGGGTCGAGGAGGATTTTTTTGATTTTAATGTCATTGATTTAGCAAAGATTGATTTTAGAGAATTAGAGCGGTGGAGAATGTCCCTTCAAAACCCGATTAGGGGAAAGAATTATCAAACAGGAGATTTTATCCCTCTTTTTTCAAAAATGTTATTTGATCCCTGGCTTGTCAGGATGAAAAGTAGAGATCAGCTTATAGTCATACCTCATGACCAGTTCAATTCAATTCCTTTTGAAATTTTACCGATTGAACAGGAGTACCTTATTCAAAGGTTAGCGGTTCTTTATCAGTTTTCCGGAGCTTTACTTCAAGCTGACCAAAAGAAAGAATGGTTTTCTGACTCGGTTTTGGGTTTTGCCCCTTTCGAAAAAGAAAGTTTTCAGGGCTTCTCTAAATTGCCAGGCTCAGAAAAAGAGGTTAGTAGGTTTGGGTTCAAAACTTATTTGGACGATCAAGCAGATTTAACCACTTTTTTGAATGAAGCTCCGCACTATCCTTTTATTCATTTAGCTACACACGCAAAAGCAGAATCTCAGGATTATAATTCTTCTTTTATTGCCTTTCACCCAGAACAAGAGGAGTTTAGATTGTTTTCTCAGGAACTCAGCTTTCAGCCCTTAGACTCGGTAGAATTGGTGTTTTTGAGTGCCTGTGATACTGGATCTGGACAATTGAACAGTTCAGAGGGACTAATCAGTTTGGCTCGGAGCTTTGCTTTAGCCGGAGCTAATCATTTGGTCACTTCCCTTTGGTTGACAGAAAATCAGGTTGCCGTTTATTTGTCTGAGAAGTTCTACGAACATCTAGAAGATGGAGAGACCTACGCTATGGCTTTAAGATTAGCAAAATTAGATTTACTAAGAGATCCTCAAATGTCTCAATTCTCTGATCCGGGATATTGGGCAAACTTTGTTGTGATCGGTCAGCCCGAGCTTATTTCTTCCGGTTGGAAAACCAAATACGTTATAATAGGCCTGAGCTTGATATTGTTTCTTTTAGTAATAATTGTCTGGAAAAGGAGTCGTTCAAAAGTCATTAAATAAAAAATCCGGCAGATTTCTCCGCCGGATCATTTGATTTGGTTTATACCTTTATGTGTAAATCTGCGATTGCACCAGCAAAAGGTAAAAGCGACTTAATGTATGGTAAACACTAGCATTGCTGGTACTTCTATCACCCGTCATCGGTCTCCCAGCCAGATAAGTAAAGAAAAAGAGATTACTGGTATCATTGCGGATGATCAGATATCTTTATTTTAATTCCAGTTCTATTTCACTTGAATCTTCGATTTTTTTCAAGACGCGATCATAGATTCCTTCGTTCTGTGATCTTGAAATTACCAAGACGCCATCAGTAAGTTCAGCATTTTCTAATTCAGCATTGGTAATCCCTACAAACCATCCTTTTGCATTGATGTCCAAAAGAGCCAATGGATTATTTACCCCATCTAGAAAAAATAGGCCATCGTCATCCTCAGCTTCTAATTCGACCTCAAAGTCTAAGTCATCATCATCATCCCCAAAAACTTCTAAACGGAAAGGAACAGAACTCCCGTTTTGATATTCAAAAGTACCATCTAGTTGAATACTAGGTAGGTCTCTATTGTCAATGAGGTCAATTTCAAACTCAATTTCCTCGTAATTCCCAGCTGGAATATTAATGAAGAAATCCACTCCTTGATCAAACTCGTTAAAATCAATTTTGAGTATTTCTGGGAACTTGAATTCTAATTCACGCTCGAATTCTCCATTTTCATCAACTCCTTCAGTTTCTAATTCGATTTTTTTCACTTGTAAAAATCCTGAATTAATTTCCAGACCGGTATTTTGGATCCGTGCCCCAGGGTTAGAAACGGAATTTATTTTTACTCCAATTCCAACTCTCACATCCCCTGTTCCTATTGCCAAAGGATCTTCCTCTTCGTTGCATGAAAATAGCCCGAGCATTAAGAATGCGCTAAATGATAATTTGATTAGTGTTTTCATAATTTTTTTGTTGGTTTAATCTATAGTCGGAGTCAACTGCAAGAATGTAATCGTAAAACTGAAAAAAGTAAAAAAAAACTCCCGAAGTGGGAGTTTTATTAGGTTTTAGATGTTTTTTTTGAATTTCAAGATTCTGATTTTCCATAAATCCCAATTGGAAAAATTCTTCGCATATTTATTATCAGGCTGATTTAACAACTCATTCACCCGATTTTCGGCTTCTTCATATTTTTGTTGTTGAACTAGGGATTGGACCAGATAATATTCAATCTCATCAGAATATAAGGGTGTTCCTGAAGATTGATTTTGGGACTCCAATTTTTTCAACAACTGTTCCGCTGATTCTGGATTTCCATTTTGTAAATCTGCCATTGCTAGTATAAAGTTAGAATGGATGTTGAAAGAATCAGTCTGTTTCCTTATAGATTCTATTTTTTCAAAGTCTTTAGAGCTATAAGCATCCTCCAATTCTGATAATGCATCCAATCCACCTCTCATAACAGGAATTTGATATGAGCCAAAACTTTTGTTGATGGACTCGGGGGAGGTGGTACTAATTAATACAACGCTGGAAACAACCAAGAAAAAAGCTAGAGATGCTGCTATTCTTGCTGACCAAACCCAGAACCCGGGTGATTGTATAGTTTGCTTTTCTCTTTCCTTTAAGAAAGAGTTTTGCGTCTCAGAGATCAAGGTGGACCAAGAATCAAGCTGAATGGATTCTCTACTCAATTTTAATAGCTCCAGCTCTTCCTTCAAATCTGAATCCTGAGTAAGTGACTCTTCAACAACCTGTTTTTGATCAGTTGCGAGTTTTCCTTCTAAATAGGCTTCCAGAGTTTCTAAATCAATATTACTCATGACGCAATGCTTTTTGTAGGTTTTTGTAGATTTGTGGAGAGGATTGGGTTTTTTCAATCAGAGATTTGAGGCATTTGTATTTTTTATTTCTTAAAACTTGCTCAGAACTATAATTTAGTTTCTCGCAGACCTCCTTCATTGTGAGCTCCTCGTAGTAAAAAAGCTGTAAAACTTTTTTGCATTGCTCGCCAAGCTGATTAAAGACTTTCATGATGTATTTCAAATTTTCGGTCCGAGCAATACTTTCGGAAATATCCAATTCAGTTTTTTCCGATTCCATTTCATATTTTTCGTGCCTGGCAAATGTGCTTTTTCTTCTTCTCAGTTCAGAAATCCAGAGATTTCTACAAATGTTATAAAGCAAAGACTTTATAGTTGACTCTCCTCTGAATTTTCCTTGGGTAATCATCTGAACAAAGACCAACATTACTTCCTGAATGACATCTCCTGCATCTTCTGAAGAGCCGGAGTTTTGAAGAACGTAATTCTCCAATAGTCCATAATGCCGCTTATAAAGTAAGTTTAATGCCATATTTTGTTGTTTTTTGGTTAGGATTAGTTCTATCAAATCCTGATCATCTAAATTCTGATTTAACTTCATTAGCTACTTATCTAATAGTCGGAACTGTCTGAAAAATTGTAATCACAATATCCAAAAAATTAATTTTGTATCTAAAAATCCTGATTTGAAATAAAATGGCAATAGAAAACCTTAGGGAAGACTCTTGGACTATTATATTTTTACCTTTCTTTTGAAATTATGAAAATCACCAAAGACTTATATCAATCTTCACTCGCATTGCTTACTGATTTTTACCAATTAACGATGGCCTATGCTTATTGGAAATCGGGCAAAGCTGAGCAAGAAGCAGTTTTTAATCTTTTTTTCAGGAAGCATCCTTTTCAAGGAGGTTTCACATTAGCCGCAGGCTTAGACTATGTTATAGACTATTGCAAAAATTTTAAATTTGAAAAGGCTGATATTTCTTATTTGGAAGATATGAAATCTAAGGAGGGGTCACCTGTTTTTGAAAAGGCATTTTTGGATTACCTCTCGAAGATGAAATTTTCCTGTGACATTGATGCTGTTGAGGAAGGAACAGTAGTTTTTCCAAACTCCCCACTTGTAAGAGTAAAAGGACCGCTTATTCAATGTCAGCTTTTAGAGACCGCTCTGCTTAATATTTTGAATTTTCAGACTTTGATAGCGACTAAAGCTGCCCGTATTAATTTGGCAGCCAAAGGTGAGCCTGTCTTGGAATTTGGATTGAGACGAGCACAGGGAATAGACGGTGCACTGGCTGCTTCCCGTGCATCTTATATAGGAGGTTGTGCTTCCACTAGCAATGTGATGGCTGGGAAGCTTTTTGGAATACCTGTATCAGGCACTCACGCGCATAGCTGGATAATGTCATTTGAAACGGAATTGGAAGCTTTTGAAGCTTATGCAGATGCTTTCCCAGACAATTGTATCTTTTTGGTGGACACTTATGATACGCTCAATGGGGTAAAGAATGCTATTAAAGTGGGGAAGGCACTAAGAAGCAAAGGGAAGGAAATGATTGGAATCCGAATAGATTCGGGTGACTTGGCATATTATAGTAATAAGGCTCGGGAAATGCTCGATGCTGAGGGATTTAAAGACGCGAAGATAGTTGCGTCAAATGACCTGGATGAGCATATTATTACCTCCCTGAAAACTCAGGAAGCTTCAATTAATGTTTGGGGCGTAGGAACGAAGTTGGTAACTGCTTTTGATCAACCTGCGCTAGGTGCGGTTTACAAATTGTCAGCAATTCGAAATGAGGATGGGGATTGGGAGCCAAAAATTAAGCTTTCTCAGCAATCCTTGAAAATAAATATTCCGGGTTTCCATAATGTGAAACGCTACTATTCCAAAGATAAAGCTGTAGCAGATATAATTTACTTAGAAGATAAGCCTATAGACCCTAAAGGCGTAATCATCATAGATCCTATCGATCCCACTAGAAGAAAACGCCTGATGCCTTATTTCTATCAGGAGGAAATTCTCCTCAAAGAGATATTCAGAAAAGGGGAAATAGTCTATGATTCTCCCACCATGGATCAAATCAGAAGTCGAGCAAAATCCCAGTTGGAGTCATTGGATAAAACCCACAAAAGATTGGTAAACCCACATTTGTACCCGGTTGGATTGGAAGAAAATCTTCATCAATTACGAATGGAATTGGTTTTAAAAGCTAAAAAACTAGATCATGAAACTGACTGAAAAGGATGCATTGATCATCGTAGATGTTCAGAATGATTTTCTCCCAAGAGGAGCCTTGGCGGTTCCAAAGGGTGATGAGATCATTCCCGCGATCAACTCAATTCAAGATAGGTTCGATTTTATAGTTGCTACTCAGGATTTTCATCCGGCAAATCATAAAAGTTTTGCTGCCAATAATCCTGGTCGACAAATCGGTGAACTAATCGATTTGAATGGATTAAGTCAGATCCTTTGGCCAGTTCACTGTGTCCAAGGAACAGAAGGTGCTGATTTTTCAAAAGATCTTAATAAGAAGACTTGGAGAAAGGTTTTTCAAAAAGGTATGAATCCGGAAGTGGATTCCTATTCAGGGTTTTTTGATAATGCCAAAAGAGGAGATACCGGTCTATCAACATATCTTAAAAAGAATCAAATCGACCGAGTTTTTATCTGCGGATTGGCTTTGGATTACTGTGTCAAGTTCACTGCCCTTGATGCGAAGGAACTTGAGTTTGATACTTTTCTGGTTATTGACGGTACTCGGGCAGTGAATTTAAATCCAGAGGATGGCAAAGATTCCTTGGCAGAACTTGAAGCAGCAGGAGTAAAGTTGATAACAAGTGAAGACATATAAAGTGAAAGAATATGTTTGAGTATAACCCTGAAAAACACTATCCCACAGAGACTGAAAGTAGAGTCGTGATTCGCTTTCAGGATTGTGACCCGCTTCGGCATTTGAATAATGCCAAGTACTTTGATTATTTCTTTAACGCCCGAGAAGATCAAGTGCCTAAACTTTATGGATTGGAAATAATAGATCTTATCCGTACTTATAAAGCAGCTTGGGTGGTATATAATCATAACATCAGCTATGTCCGGCCCGCTATGGTAGGAGAGTGGGTGAGGATCATGAGCAGGGTGATCTGGCATAATCATAATACTACGGTGGTGGAATATTATATGACTGATGATTCCAAAACTCAATTGAAAACACTCCTTTGGTCAACGATGCGATATGTCACCTTGGGAGAGGGGAAATCTACAGATCATACCGGAGCAGTTCTGGATTTTCTAAAAGCAACCTCAGGAAACTTGGATGTTTCTAAGATGGATATCAAAGATCGGGTTAAATGGCTAGTTACAGAACTCAAGAGTTGAATTGATTTATATCAAAAATATGTGTCCCAGCGGACAAGATCTGTACATAACCGTACAGGTTTTTTTTTATAAAATATTTGAATCCAAGGGGTTGAAAATTTTTTCAAGATTAATTTTTACTAACGCGCGCAATATGATGCAACCTCATTTTTTGGCAAAATCCTCAAAAACTGTTCGGCATCGTGACAAGCGAACGAGAAATTGTACCGTTTCAAGACAATTTTTGTAAAGAAATCAGACTTATTGCCAAATTTAATTTTGCCTGAAAGTTAATTTTTCAAAAAAAGTAGTCCCTGAAAATGGACTCCAATGCAGGGTCATGGCATAGGTGGTACGGGCTTCGCAAGGAGTAATGGCATAACGTACTAAACCAACTCATTATCTAAACCAACATTATTATGAAAACTTTATTCACTTTCGCTCTAGCAGGACTTTTAGCTACATCTAGTTTTGCTGCCAATGAAAACGAAGACTTGATGGCTTTGTCAAATGTCAATGCAAAATTCAAGCATGTCAATGTACTCCTTAAAGATGGAGTGGGAAAAGCCAAAATCGCTATTATGGATGAGAACGGCAAAATCCTTCATCAACGGAAAGTAAAAGTTACCAATGACTTGATGGTTCCTTATAACTTGGACCACTTACCTTGTGGAGAGTATCAGGTGATGATTTCTACTGAAGATGAGGAAGTAGTCTATACTGTGGAAACTTTTGAAAAAGAAAAAGCCCCAATCGAATATCCTTTAATGGCTTACGGGCATCAGATTGATGATGAGACGATTAATCTAGCTGTTATCGGACTTGAAAATCCTGGTGTGGAAGTAAAGATCCGGATGGAAAATGGAAATAAAATTCTTTTCCAGGAGACTGTTACCCAGCCAGAAGGTTTTAGAAAGGATTACAAATTAAAAGGTGTTTCTCCGGAGGAAGTTTATTTCGAGTTGAAAGATTCATTGGGAAGAACCCGAATCCTTCATTTCTAATTTCTCTCAAACCTAAAAACCAGAACCCTGAATCGGAAGATTAAGGGTTTTTTCATTTTTTAAGCATGTGCGAAGTCAACTCTTTCGAAATTTGTTCTAGATCAATTCCTAAAAGCTCCTTATTGACCTTCAGTACTTGTTCCCGCTCCAGTTTGGGAAGTTGTTCAAAGCCATAGTAAGCTCCTAGAATACCACCTACTACTGCCGCCGTGGTATCATTATCTCTACCGTAATTCACTAGGAAAACCAAACTTCCCATAAAGTCAAAATCTGCATAAATCATGGCGGTTAGCGACTGAAGCCATATTTCCCCTGCATGAAAAGGCATGTCCTGCAGCCGCTGGTCTAAAGCTAAAAATGCTGCTTGAAGTGCTGGACTTGCTGGATCTAATCCAATACTTAAACTGTCTTGTTGGTGTGATTCACTACTGATATTTAATGCGTTGGCTAAGATTGAATTTGCAGTCCTTCCCACTAGTCGACTTTCAAAATAATTTTCCGGATCAACCTGAAGTGAAGCTAAAAGAGAATCTTTTGTAGCGCCTTTTTTCATTCCTGCGGCAGTCATTCCCGCAGCTAAAGAGGTCAAATCCTTTGCGTAGCCCAAGTCATAAATCGAAAGGGCATAAGCTTCACGGTAGGCTTTTTCCGGATCTCCGGGAAAGAAAATTCCCAATGCAGGGGCGTATAATAAACCTGCACAAACCATCTCTCCTCCATAGAATTTTCCCAGAGCTTCCGAATAGTCAACCAGATTATTTGCAATAAATGGTTCACTTACTTTTGCCCATTCTTGAAGCCATCCAAGTTTAAGATTAACATCTTCAAAAGATTCAGGAAGAGTGTCTTTGATTGCATTAAATTCTTCAGTGTAATCTTGATAATGGCTAAGGATTTGACTTGCGAAATCAGTGGCAGAAAGTGTCTGATTTTGTTGGGTCATCAGATAGCGACTGGTTAGGACTTTCCATCTTGTATCATCCGTAGTTCCGCCTGCAGGTAGATCGGCCAACCAAATTCCTTCGGGAGAAGTTTCCCGAATCATTGTATCCAAACTTGTAACAAACCCATAAGCTTCGTTGATGTTTTCTCTGGACCACATTTCTGTAGGAGCCCCCATAGCATCGCCAATTGCTGAGCCGACTAGCATCCCTAGAATTTTATCTTGGAGTTCTGACTCACTAAGACCACTGATTTCCAATTTATCATAGGAATCGATTTTTAATTCCTGTTTTTTACCGCAGGAAAAAAGTAAGGTCAAGGAAAGAAAAGAATAGATCAGTTTTTTCATGAGTGCGTGAGTAGGTTCATTGCATCCTCAAGAAGTTTTTTCTTGGCATCAATCGTAAGGTCAACTGGAAGTTGTGCAATTCCAATTAGCCTACGCATGATTTCAACACTTTCGTATTGTTCAACGAGTTTTTGATTGAAGTCTTTTTTGTAGATTTTTAGAAATTCTTCCTTAAGATTTTCAGGTTGTTTGCTCAATTGTAGATGTGCAAAAAGAACTCCCAAGTCAAACTCAGCATCCCCCATAAAACCGAATTCAGGATCTATAATTTTAAGTTTACCATTTATTTCAAGCCAGGAGGCAGGATAGAAATCTCCATGAATAAGTGTTTCTCCTGTTGCCAAATAGCGCGTGCCCAACTTTTTCAAAGCAGCTTTGAGCGATTGGTTTCTTTTAAAAGGTAAACTGATTTCCTGTAAACCCGCCTGAACTGAATTCAAATCAAAACCATTGTTTTCTTCAAATGGGAAATTAAAAATATGTTCATGGTTTAACTTCTTCATTTCCAGATTTGATGGAAATGAGTCAGTTTGGATTTCATGAAGTGCATTTAGGTAATTTGCTAATTGTCCAATTTGATCCAGAGAGAGCTGCTTTTTTCCCGAATACAATTCCAGAAAATCACTTCCTTCCCCCAAATCCTCAGTAAGTAAAATGTAATTTTCAGGGTCAAAATGGATCACTTTTGGAGAAAAATCTGTGAGATCTTTTTCTTTTTGTACCAAATCATAAAATGCATATTCCACCTCAATCCGTGTAATTGGGGCAGGAATCTGTGGGAATTTTCGAACATAATTTTTGGATTGCTTTAAGATAAATGACCGCAAATTTGTCTTTACCCGAAGTACTAAATTCATATTGCTTTCTCCTGCAGGTTCAGCAGAGATGATACTTTCATTGGCTTTCCAATAGGGGAATTTCTTCAGAATTTCTAAAGAGTTCTGCTCCGGAATATCTAACATGGTTGGTTTTAGTTTCGGATAAAATTTAAACCGCGAATTTACTCATTAGTTTTTTTATCAATAGTCTCTTGTGTTTTACTGAGAGATATTGTTTTGAAAAGGTCTTTTAGAGGACAAACGGAAAATAAGAGACATTAAAAATCCCTATTTTTGAGCTGAAATTAAACCCAATTATAAAATCATGTTTGGACTACCTAGATTACTTTTCAACGAAGAGCACGAACTTTTTAGACAATCTGTGAAAGAATTTATTGCTCGTGAGATTACCCCGTATAATTCAGAATGGGAGAAAAAGAAGATGGTTTCTCGAGAAAGCTGGCTGAAATTAGGTGAAAATGGATTTCTTGGAATACAGGCCCCCGAAGAATTGGGTGGTATGAATATTCAGGATTTTCGATACAATGCCATTTTGATTGAGGAGCTTGGATTGAGCGGCTGTTCAGGGCCGGCTATAGGTTACCCATTGCACAGCGATATTGTGATGCCCTATATTTTGCATTATGGAAATGAAGAAACTAAGAAAAAATACATTCCTAAAATGGTTTCTGGAGAATACATTGGTGCAATTGCTATGACCGAACCGGGTGCAGGTTCAGATCTTCAAGGGATGCGTTCCACGGCAATAGATCATGGAGATTACTACTTGGTAAATGGTTCAAAGACTTTTATCACGAATGGATACCTGTCCGATGTGGTAGTAGTAGCTGTGAAAACTGATCCTAGTAAAGGAGCAAAAGGAATAAGCCTAATAGTTCTAGATAATTCCATGAAGGGATATACCAAGGGGGTTCCTTTTGAGAAAGTTGGGTTACATGCTCAAGATACCTGTGAGTTGTTTTTTGAAGATGTGAAAGTTCCAAAAGAAAACCTTTTGGGAAAAGAAGGCGATGGCTTCAAGTATTTGATGCATGAGTTAGCTCAAGAACGTCTGGTAGTATCACTTGCTGCAATCGCATTGGGAGAATACATGCTTCAGGCAACTGTAGAGTATGTGAAACAACGGAAAGCATTTAATAAATCAATCTCCGATTTTCAAAATACCCGGTTTAAACTGGCTGAGATGACAGCAGCATTGGAGCAAGGAAGAATTTATTGTGACCAGTTGGTTATTCTTCACAATGACAAGCTGCTCGATCCAGCTATGGCTTCCGCCGCCAAATATAATATGACCGAACTCCAGTGTAAAGTAGCCGATGAATGTGTGCAGCTTCATGGGGGCTATGGCTACATGTGGGAGTACGGAGTAGCTAGAGCTTATGCAGATGCACGAGTGCAGCGAATCTATGCCGGTACTAATGAAATCATGAAGGAGCTGATTGCAAGAAAAATCTTGAAATAATTCAAGATTGTTTGATCAAAACAAAGATTTTTTAGTAATTCAGGAAAAATAGTTTACACCCAAAAAAACCAATTCTATGGCAGATTTTCCATGGCTAAAGCATTATCCCGCCGCAGTTGATAAAACTGTAAACGTTACCCAATATTCGAGTATTTCAGAACTTTTTGATGAGAGTGTAAAAAAATATGGACCTGCAGTTGCTTATGAATGTATGGGCAAAACAATCTCTTTTAATGATTTGAATCAACTAAGTGGGAGCTTTGCAGCTTATTTAACACAAGTGCTTAAGTTGGAAAAAGGTACTAGAGTTGCAATCCAGTTGCCCAATATTCTCCAATATCCGGTAGCGATGTTTGGAGCCCTAAGAGCAGGAATGGTGGTAGTTAATACCAATCCGCTCTATACACCTTCGGAAATGAAGCATCAATTCAATGATTCCGGTGCTGAAGTTGTGGTGATCGTTGCCAATTTTGCAAGTAATTTGGAGAAGATTCTTCCTGAAATAAAAGCAAAGCATGTGATCGTGACAGAATTAGGTGACATGCTTGGAGGGTTAAAGGGAACCATAGTCAATCTGGTAGTAAAGCATATCAAAAAAATGGTTCCTAGTTTTTCTATTCCAAGAGCTGTTTCTTTCAAAACAGTTTTGAAAGAAGGGGCTAAAAAGACTTTTAAGGCAGAAAACCTAACATTAGCAGATACAGCATTTTTGCAATATACAGGTGGCACAACGGGTGTTTCAAAGGGAGCTGAGTTGACTCATGGAAATATTGTGGCAAATATGCAGCAGATCTCCGCATGGATGAAACCAAGCTTGAAAGAACGGGAAGAGATCGTGGTAACAGCCCTTCCACTTTACCATATTTTCGCATTGACGGTGAACTGCTTAGCAATGTTGAAAATCGGAGCCCATAACCTGCTAATCACAAATCCTCGTGATATGCCTGCCTTTATAAAAGAGCTTTCAAAACATAGATTTACTGTGTTTACAGGAGTAAACACATTATTTAATGGTCTTTTGAATCAGGAAGCTTTCCATAAGTTGGATTTTTCTGGATTGAAGGTCGCAGTAGGAGGGGGAATGGCTGTCCAAAAAGCAACAGCGGACAAATGGAAAAAAGCAACTGGAACTCCATTAGCTGAAGGTTACGGACTCACCGAAACTTCACCTGTGGCCACATGTAATCCCACAGATGGAACCGAGCGTATAGGCACGATTGGATTGCCTCTCCCAAATACTGAAATAATTATCGTAGATGATATGGGAGTTACTCTTCCAAATGGAGAACGAGGGGAAATCTGTATTAAAGGTCCGCAGGTCATGAAAGGATATTGGAATCGACCTAAAGACACGGCAGAAGTGATGATGGGAGACTGGTTTAAGTCAGGAGACATTGGGATTATGGATAATGATGGATTTACCAAAATCGTAGATCGAAAAAAAGAAATGATCCTCGTTTCCGGATTCAATGTTTACCCAAATGAGGTGGAAGATGCAATTGCTTCTTGTCCGGGAGTTTTGGAAGTTGGAGTCATTGGCATGCCGGATCCAAAATCCACAGAAAAAGTGGTGGCCTATGTAGTGCCCAAAGATAAGTCACTCACGGATAAGGCTGTAATTGATCACTGTCACGAGCTTTTGACAAATTACAAATGTCCTAGAGAAGTCTACTTTATTGACGAATTACCAAAATCAAATGTGGGTAAAATACTGAGACGAAAAATCAAAGAAGCACATATTGAGAAAATCGGGGCTTAAATCAAAAGCAAGAAAAAAGGTTCAAGTCCGAAGACTTGAACCTTTTTTATGAATGAAAATGAAATTACTTAATTGATTGAAATCGTCGGATATTGGACATCCAACATCTGACTCCTTGCATCGGACATTTATATCACAGTCTCGAAATACGCTATAGTTTTTTCAAGTCCTTCCCGAAGTTCAATTTTGGGTTCCCAATCCAACTCCTTTTTAGCTAAATCAATCACTGGTCTTCGCTGCATTGGATCATCCTGAGGAAGTGGGAGGAAAATTAATTTACTCTTACTATTGGTAAGCTCGATTACCAACTCAGCGAGTTCAAGCATGGTGAATTCACCTGGATTGCCAATGTTTACTGGACCGGTAAAGCCGTCACGACTATTCATCAAGCGATACATTCCTTCTATATTATCATCTACATAACAGAAGGAACGGGTTTGCTTACCATCTCCGTATATAGTGATATCCTGACCTTTTAAGGCTTGTACGATAAAGTTACTCACCACACGGCCATCATTTGGATGCATTCTTGGTCCGTAAGTGTTGAAAATACGCATCACCTTGATCGCAACTTGATGCTGTCGGTAATAATCAAAAAATAGGGTTTCTGCGCATCGCTTTCCTTCATCATAGCAAGCTCGGATACCGAGTGTATTGACACTTCCTTTGTAGGATTCCGGTTGTGGATGAACTTCAGGATCCCCGTAAATCTCAGAAGTACTAGCTTGTAAGATTTTGATTTTCAATCGCTTTGCAAGCCCAAGCATATTCATTGCTCCGATTACAGACGTCTTAGTGGTCTGAACTGGATCAAACTGATAGTGCACAGGAGAAGCTGGGCAAGCAAGATTGTATATTTCATCAACTTCTACATAAAGTGGATGAGTGACATCGTGCCGTAGCAATTCAAAATTCCTATTATCGAGTAAATGATGAATGTTTCTTCGATTACCCGTAAAAAAGTTATCTACGCATAAGACTTCATTTCCTTCTTGTAAAAGACGGTCGCAAAGATGACTTCCTAGGAATCCCCCTCCGCCGCTCACTAATACTCTTTTCATGTTTTAATTGATGTGTTAAAATTACGCGTCGCCAAAAATAAGGAATTGTTTCAAATAAGAGGGATGATCTGAATCTTTCGCTGACTTAAAACCAATCTTCTTCCATTTTTAGGGTTGGGTAATTCGTAGAATTTAATCTTTCAGCAATTGATTTGATTTTTACCAGCTCATATTCCATAAAGTAGTTGGCGGTTTCTATTTTTCCTTGGTAAAAACTCTGATCTATACCTGGTCGAGCTAATTTTTCTCGTGCCGTTCGAGCTTGATTAAGCCACATCCAGCCCACAGTTAAGAATCCACAGAGTTCTAGGAATAGGGTAGCGTCAGCAAGGAAAATTTCAGGTCCCTCTTTTGACTTTCCCAAAAGGGTTGAGGCTACCTGATTTGAAATAGATAAATAGCTATTCAGAGTTTCAGCTAATGCTTCGCAACCGATCGTTAGTTTGGCTGACTTTATACTTTTTAGAATTTCCTGATTGAGGATTTTCCATCCAAGTCCTTCGTGAATCAAGACTTTTCTTCCCAATAAGTCCAAACCATGGATACCCGTAGTCCCCTCATGAATCGGGTGAATCCTTGCCTCCCGATAGTATTGTTCTACCGGAAAATCTGTGGTGTATCCAGCACCCCCTAACACTTGAACAGCGGCCGAGGTACTTTGTAAGCCCATTTCCGAAGGAAAGCTTTTTGCAATAGGAGTTAATAAATCCAGTAATACTTCTAATTTTTGTTTCTTTTCGGGTTCAGATTCTTGACTAATTTGATCTGAAAGCATAGCGCAATAGAGCAATAGTGCCAACGAACCTTCGGTGATACTTTTTTGAAATAAAAGCATGCGCTTGACATCTGCATGGGAAATGATTGGGACCTGTGGTTTACTGAGATCTTTTTCATTTATTTTTCTTCCCTGAGGGCGTTCTTTGGCATAAGCTAAGGAGGCTTGAAATGCTGCTGTCGCAATGGCTACTGCATTCATTCCTACTCCAAGTCTGGCTTCATTCATCATTTGAAACATGTATTTCAATCCATGATTGGCTTCCCCTAAAAGATACCCTTCGCAATTGTCATCCGACCCAAACATCAGATGGGCTATTGGAGCACCTTTATATCCCATCTTATGATATACTCCTTCCGTTAGCACATCATTTGACTGCCCAGAATCAAGTTTCTTTTGCGGAACCACAAAAAGTGAGATTCCTTTTGTACCAGCTGGAGCTCCTTCTATTCTTGCCAGCATCAAATGGATTATGTTCTCCACGGCATCGTGATCTCCGCAGGAAATATAGATTTTCTGGCCTTTGATTTTATAGATTCCAGGCTGATCAGTTGGATAAGCGGTGGAGGAAAGATCTGAAAGTGAACTGCCAGCATCGGGTTCTGTCAGAGCCATTGTTCCCTGCCAAAGGCCTGAATACATGTTTGGTGTAAATTTCTTTACCAAATCCTGATCGCCAAAAGTCCGAATTAGATTGGCTGCTCCAGTGGTCAAAAATGGAAAAACACTGGCTGAATAATTAGCTGCCTGAAGTATGAATCCAGCTGCAATATGAATCATCCATGGTAATTGCTGCCCACCTTCTTCGTAAGAAAATGTGGCATTGATCCAGCCATCATCCCCAAATTGTTTCACAATTTCCTGCATTCCTGGATGGATCTTGATTTTTCCATTTTCCAAAACAGGTTCATTTCGGTCCATTTCGGTAAGCAATGGATATAGATTTTTAGTCGCGATTTGATGTGCAGCATCCAAAACCATCTGGAAGGTTTCTTTGGAGTGGTCTGCGAAGTATGGGAGTTCGGTTAATTGGAGCGAATCAAGATTTTCAAAAAGCTGAAAAAAGAGATCTTTTCGAGAATAAAACTGAGGCATATTTTGAGTTTGGGTGAAATCAAATATCGGATTTTTTGGGTTAATCGAAGAAGCTTCTTAAAGGTAAAATGCAATTGATTGATTTTTTAAAAATAAGATTTAATTCATAGGTGAATTATAATTTGTATCTTCTCGATCGACCATAAAATTTAAATATGATTATAGACGTTCACACACACATTAATAATTACCATGAAGATCGAGTAGTTTCTTTGAAAGATTGTTTAGATAGACTGACTGAAACTATGGATAGTAATCAAGTGGATTATGCGCTTGTACTTACTTCTTATAAAGTCAATGAAAATCGACCCAGCACTCAAAAAGTGGTGGAGGCAATCGCAAACCGCAATAATCTCGGCGTGGTGGCAGGGATTAGCTACCTGAATTATAATCACCGAGACTTACGCGAGATTTCTGATTACCTAGAAGCTGGATTGATCAAAGGATTGAAATTCTATCCTGGATACGAGCCGTTTTATCCGAATGATACCCGGATGAAAGTTATATATGATATGGCTGTTGAATATGACGTTCCGGTTATGTTTCACTCTGGTGATACCTATGCTCCTACGGGTAGAGTAAAATATTCACACCCTATTCATCTGGATGATTTAGCTGTTGATTATCCGGAATTAAAGATTGTGATCTGTCATGTGGGAAATCCTTGGATCAAAGATTGCATGGAAGTCACATACAAAAATAAAAATGTGCATGCTGATTTTTCAGGTTTGGTATTAGGCGATTTTTCGGAAAAATTTGAGCGATTTATGAAAAACGAATTGGAGCAGATGATCATGCAGGTAACCCCAAATATTTATTGTACGGTACTGACTGGCCAATTTCCTCCATGAAATCATATTTGAATTTTATGAAAAATCTGGATTTGCCAGAAGACAAAAAAGAACTGATACTCTGGAAAAATGCTGCTGAGTTATTCAAAATTGATGTCACAAAATTCTGAGAAAAATAAGGTTGTGAATGATTGCTTATTCACTTGATTTTCTTTCAAATGATCAAGTGATTAAGCTTCAATTTTACGGATTATACGAGCTGGATTTCCCGCAATCACCACATCGGAGGGAAAACTTTTGGTTACCACTGAGCCTGCACCGATTACCACTCGATCACCAATAGTAACTCCTGGGCAAATGACCGAAGCCCCTCCAATCCACACATCATTGCCGATTGTGATCGCTTTCCCAAACTCCCAAAGTTCTCCCCTGATTTTAGCGTCTATCGGATGGGTGGCAGCATAAAACTGAACATTTGGAGCTACGAAAACCCGATCCCCAAGTCTTACCGGAGTGACATCAAGGACGACACAGTTGAAATTGAAAAAGACATCATCACCTACATGAATATTACTACCATAATCACAGTAAAAGGGAGGTTCAATCCAGATGTTTTTTCCTGAAGAACCCAAAAGCTTTCTGAGTAATGAAATCCTAAATTCAGAACCTTCAGGATCAGAGTTGTTAAAGGTTTTAATTAGCTTTCTAGCCTTCAGACGTTCTTTTACCAGCTCAGGATCTCCTGCCTGATAAAGTTGGCCAGATAGCATTTTTTCTTTCTCCGTCATTTCTTATTAGAATAAAGCAAACCAGCCTGAACTCCTCTGATTTCTGCTAATCCTTTTAACCGACCAATTGCCGAATATCCTGGGTTTGTTTTCTTTTTCAAATCATCCAACATAAGATGCCCGTGGTCGGGTCGCATCGGTAAGCTTTTACCTCGACGATCTTGTACTTTAAGGATTTCATCGATTACAGCTACCATTGGAACATCACCTTCAAGATGATTGTCTTCAAAGAAATTACCTTCGGCATCCCGTTTAGTACTTCTAAGGTGTATAAAGTGGATATGGTCCCCAAATTCTGCTACCATCGCAGGAAGGTCATTATCTGCTCTTACCCCAAAAGAACCTGTACAAAAAGTCAATCCATTAGAAGGACTTGGCTGATCCCTTAAAATTCTTCTTGCATCTGCAGCGGTACTCATGATCCGAGGTAGTCCAAACAATGGAAAAGGTGGATCATCTGGGTGGATCGCAACTGACACACCTACAGACTCAGCAACAGGCACGATCGAATCTAGAAATTGTCTCAAATGATCCGCAAGCTTAGGGGCATCAATCCCATCATAAGTTGCCAACATTGACTTGAATTCCTCCATAGTATATCCAATCTCTGACCCAGGGAGTCCCTTGAGGATATTATCTATGATCATCTGATGTTTTTCAGGTGTCAAAGACTCAAAATAAGCTTTCAATTCCTGATATTCTGATTCCGATAATTCGGCTTTTGCTTCAGGTCGTTTTAGGATAAAATGGTCGAAAGCCTGAACCGCTTTTTTCTCAAAAAGCAAAGCTTTTACGCCGTTGGCGAGTTCGTATTCCAAATCAGTTCTCGTCCAATCAAGGATAGGCATGAAATTATAACAAACTGTAAAAATCCCCTCAGCTGCTAGATTTCGTATGGTTTCCTGATAGTTTTCTATTTTTTGAAGGTATGCACCTGATCGGGTTTTGATTTCCTCATGGACAGGAACTGATTCCACCACAGACCAAATCAACCCAGCAGCCTCAATCATATCTTTCCGCTTTTTGATTTCTTCTCGAGTCCAAACTTCCCCATTCGGGATATGGTGTAGCGCTGTGACAATTCCAGATGCACCGGCTTGTAAAATGTCGCGAAGGCTGACAGGGTCGTTTGGACCATACCATCGCATCGTTTCTTGCATTTTTATCATGGTACTTGAAAGGTTATTAAAGGTTGAGATAATAGTGAAGGTATTCTATTAAGGATACCGTTGTTCAATATTAGATTTAGTGGAATTAAACTCCAGAATATGCACTAAACCCACCATCTACCGCAATTACGGTTCCCGTCACAAATGTGGAAGCATCAGAGCATAGCCAATGCAAAGCACCCAATAAATCTTCTGGGTTCCCAAAACGATTCATAGGAGTGTGAGAAATGATTTGATATCCCCGCTGAGTCAACCCCCCATCAGGCTCAGTTAATAGGGTTCGATTTTGTTCTGTAAGGAAAAACCCAGGTGCAATAGCATTCACTCTAAAGTCAGGACCATATTTTCCTGCAAATTCAACCGCTAGAAATTTGGTTAAATTATCAATTGCAGCTTTCGAGGAAGCATAGCCCATTACTCTAGTCATAGGTCTTGAGGCTGCCATTGAAGATATATTGATGATATTTCCCCTTCCATTTGCAAGCAACAAAGGCAGTAAGGCTTTGATGGGTAGGACAGTACCTAGGTAATTCAAGTCAATCACTTTTCGAAGGGCATTTGAATCAAGATCCAAGAAAGTTTGATCGGGCCGAATTACTGCTCCAGGCATATTTCCTCCAGCACCGTTAATTAGGATATCGATTGTGCCTTCTTCTGATTCAATTTTATCCTTGAGCTCTTTCAGTTTCGTTTCGTCGGTGACATCCACAGCAAATGCAGAAGCTTTTCCGCCAGCCCGTATGATTTCATCTCGGAGGTTATTGACTTTTTGTGCAGTTCTTCCAACTAGAATTACCATAGCCCCATTATCTGCTAGATAAAGGCACATAGTGCTACCCAAAACTCCTGCGGCTCCGGTAAAAACGATTTTTTTTCCCTTTAAGGAGAAAAGCGAATTAGACATAGTTAGATCTGAAAGTTTTCTGATTTGAAATCAAAATAGTTCTTTGCATTGAAATAGCAAATATCTGAAATCAATTTGCCAAGCCATTTTTCGTCCCAAGGAAGTTCCCCATTGGCGACATCTGTTCCGAAGATATTACAGAGGATTCTACGGAAATATTCGTGTCTCGGAAAGGAAAGGAAGCTTCTGGAATCTGTCAACATTCCAATAAAACAGCTCACTAAGCCCATATTCGAGAGCGTATTTAGCTGTTTTTCCATACCGTCTTTCTGATCCATATACCACCAGCCTGAACCAAACTGGATTTTCCCTTTTACCGAGCCATCATTGAAGTTTCCGATCATCGTGGCAAAAACCTCATTATCCCTTGGGTTTAAATTGTATAAGACGGTTTTGGTCAATTGATCAGTGGTGTCAAGTTCATTCAGGAAGCCTGCCAAAGCCTTTGCCTGGTCAAAATCTCCAATAGAATCAAATCCCGTATCTGGTCCCAATAATTGGAGTGATCTGGAGTTAGTATTTCGTAGCGCACCCAGATGAAACTGTTGTACCCAGCCTTTTGAATGGTACATCTTGGAAAGGGCAACTAGGGTTTTATATTTGAAAAAGTGGATTTCCTCAGGAATAAGCTCTTTTCCCTGCATCAAATGGTTGAAGAGTGTATCAATCGAATATTCATTGCCTTCAAAATGGTATAGTTTCTCTAGGCCATGGTCTGAAAGTCTACACCCGCGGCTGTGAAAGAAATCAACTCTATGTTGGAGTGCTTCAAGAAGCAAATCGAAAGAGTGGATTTTAATCTTTGCAGCATGCTCTAATTTCTCAAGGTAATTCCGATACGTTTTAGGATTTTCTACCGCAAAGGATTTATCTGGACGGAAGGCTGGATACATTCCGATTTCTTGATTTTTTAGGTGAAATTCAGAATGATCTAAAAGTGAATCAGCCGGGTCATCAGTAGAGCAGACAACCTCTACATTCATCTGGGACAACAGACCTAAGGTGGAATATTCATCCTGTCTCAGTTTTTGATTACAGAATGAATAGATCTCTTTAGAATTTCCTTCGTGGAGCTGATCCTCTATATCAAAATAACGTTTCAGTTCCAGATGAGTCCAATGGTAAAGCGGGTTTCTCATGGTGTAGGGTACGGTCATTCCCCATTTTTGAAATTTCTCTTCATCCGAGGCATCTCCCGTGATGTATTTTTCGGAGATGCCTAAGGTCCGCATTGCCCGCCATTTATAATGGTCTCCGGCCAGCCAAACTTTTGAAAGGTTTTCAAATTTTTTATTTTGGTTGATTTCGGAAGGCGAGAGGTGGTTATGGTAATCTATGATCGGAAGATTCTTGGCGTAAGTATGATAAAGAATTTTCGCGTATTCATTATTTAAAAGAAAATCTTCGGTGAGAAAGCTGGTGTTAACAGGGGCTAATGACATAAATCACAATTGAAGGGTATAGGCCAATAAGTTTAAAGTTAAATTTACCCTGATTCGGGGCTAAATTAGGATTAAAATACGGAAACGATTGCGAAATAATGAGAGCTAAATAATCAGAATAAGGTGAATGATTAGTATTTTGGAAGTACCCAAAAAATACCTAAACACTATGGCAGCAGGAATAAGCCTTAAAGAACTTGCTCTGGAGTTGAAATTAGCTCCTTCAACCGTATCCAGAGCATTGAATGATAGTTACGAAATCAGTGAAGAGACCAAGAAGAAGGTTATCCGAATGGCTGAAAAGCTGAATTATCACCCGAATCAGTTTGCGAGAAGCCTTCGTGAAAATAAAAGCAAGACTATTGCTGTGATTATTCCCGAGCGAATCAATAACTTTTTTGCTCAGGTAATGGATGGCATTGAAGAAATAGCTCAGGAACAAGGCTATCACTTACTAGTCTATAATACACATGAGGATGTCGATCGGGAAAAGAAAATCGTAAATCTGCTTTTGAATGGAAGGGCTGATGCTGTGGTGATGTCCGTTTCAAGTCAGACCAGCGATATATCTCATCTTCAAAAATTATATGAAAGGGGCCTCCCGTTACTGTTTTTTGATCGAATCTGCGCCGAGATTCCCACGACAAAGTTCATTACCAATGATTATGAAAGTGCTTATGATGGCACAAAGCATCTGATTCAGCAAGGCTGTAAAAAAATAGCTTTTCTAATGATCAGTAAAGAGCTTTCGATCACGAAGGAACGCTATAGAGGTTACCTTGATGCCATAAATGAAGCTGGACTTACCGCAGAACCTACCATGAGTTTAAACTGCTGTATGTCAGAAGAAGAGAATATTAAGTTGATTTCTGATATGCTTTGGTCAGATAATCGGCCTGATGGAATCATGGCCTCAGTTGAAAAATTGGCATTGGCTACTTACCAGGCGGTCAAACGCACCAAAATCCGGATCCCGGAAGATTTGAAAATTATCAGCTTTTCAAATACCGCAATAGCCGGATTGCTCAATCCTTCATTGACCACTATCACCCAACCCGCTCTGACTATAGGTCAGGAATGTGCCAAATTGCTAATCGGGAAATTGACGAAACCAAAACACTATGATCTGATTAATCAGGTGATTACGATTCCTTCCAAAATCACCATTCGGTCTTCCACCGTAGCAGAGTGAAAAAATCAGGATAGGGTTAAAAAGAAAAGGATTTTCGGATAAACAACAATCAAAAAAAGCTGCTCCAATCAAGAGCAGCTTTTTGTTTGTTTAACCAGATCTATATATGTCAATTAATACCCTGGGTTCTGCGGGAATGCGCTGGAAGTTCCTTCTGCCCGGTCGATTTGATTCTGAGGGATTGGTCTTAACTCATGGAAGTCTTGAATATTCGCAGCTGCTTGTGGATTATAAAGCTTCACTCTTTGCACTAAGATACCCCAACGCTTAAGATCCAGCCATCTGCTTTGCTCACCTAGCAATTCTCTTTCTCTTTCTTCTGTGATAAACTCAAATGTTAAATCAGATTCAGGTATTTCCATAGCGGCTTCTTTGCCAGGGAATGCAGCTCTTCTTCTTACTACATTGATGTTCTCAGTAGCAGCAGCCATTTTCCCTTGACGGAATTGAGATTCAGCAAGCATTAAATAAGTATCAGCTAATCTAAATGCTATATAATCTCTACCTCCTGCAAATTGAGTTCTGTCAGCTCTTCCTGGATCCATATGTTTCTTCATAGGAGGAAATAATCTTTCAGTGTACAATTCAGGAGTTAACACTTGATAAGGATATTTTGCTCTTTCCGAAGCAGGTATATTGTAACCAGGAAGCCACATGGTAGTGTCGCCTTGAGCAAAAGTTACTGTCTCTTTTGACTTATCAAATGTAGTATTGTAAGTACCTGGTCTATTTGAAAGGAAGACACTTACAAATGATTTAGAATAACGGGAATCATTTTCTCTATCAGCGAAAATAGTGTTTAAAGTATAGTCTGTTACTTTATATCTTTTAAATGGTCTTCCATTTTCAGTATCTCTAATCATACCTGGTTGAACATCATATTCCATCAAGAAGAAAACGTGTGCGTTATTTCCTCCACCGTTTGTCAAAGGATCTCTGGTATACTGTGTGGACCAAATTACCTCGTCATTGATTTCATTACCAAATGCGTGAACATCTCCGAAATCCGGTAGAAGGGCTAAACCATAGTTATTAATTACACTTTGCAAAGCAGCTTCAGCTTTACTATAATCGGATGCTTCACCAGCTTCTGAAGTAGCTTTAGTTAGATAAACTCTGCCTAACAAATGCTCTGCAGCAGGTCTTGTGGCTCTACCATAATCACTTGATTTTGCCTTTGCTTCCAAATTTGGAATTGCTTCCTCCAAGTCTTTAATAATCGCTGCATACACAGAAGCTACTGATGCTCTGGTTACTTCTTTTGTAGGCACTGAAGTCTCAGAAAGTTGCAAATCAATACCTCCGAATAATTGCACCATGATAAAATAATGGTGTGCCCGGATAAATTTAGCCTCTGAAATTCTTTGTAAAACAACTTCCTGTGACACTCCAGTCACATCGGCAGATCTGTCGATTACAGCATTGCAAGTATTTATACCTCTGTAAAATTCATCCCAAAGTTCACGTATATGACCATTTTGAGAATCAAATTGATTCGTATAAAAATTCATGAATTTCCAGGATCCATCCGCACCATTAGTATAGGTATCTGTTCCGAAAATCGTTAAATTATTTCCACGCTCAGTTCCGTACCAAGCTCGCATAGTGCTGTAAGCAGCATTGACACCATCATTTAGACCTTTTGGGGTAGTTAGGTAGTCATTACCGATTTGTGATACAACGTCTTCATCAAGAAATCCGCTACAGGAGGCCATCATTGAAATCCCTAGGATTAGGGCGGAAGACTTAGCCCATATGTTAAATTTTATTGCTAATTTTTTCATCTTTGATTAGAATTTTGCATTAATACCAAATGTGAAAGAAGTAACTGCAGGAGAAACGTTCGAATTAACAACTCCACCACCTACACCCTGCTCTCCGTCAATAAATACTTCCGGATCGATACCTTTATGCTCTGATCGATAATTTGCGAAAATGAAAGGCTGTTGAATACTGGTATATATTCTCAGGCTTGTGAAACCAATTTTTTCGACTGCAGCAGGAGTTAAATTATAACCCAAGTTGATGTTTCTGATTTTAATGAAGGTACCATCAAAATATTGCATTGAACTTGCATACTTCGCACTTTCCTGATTTACGTTAGGTCTTGGATAAGAATTGGTAGGGTTATCAGGAGTCCAATAATCAATGTCCAAATTATTATACCTTCCTGCCAGCGAGTTATTACTGGTATGGAACTGAGATCTAAGCATTGATCCAAATCTCCCATAAATGAAGAAAGAGAAGTCAAAGCCTTTGTAAGAGAATCTATTTGTCATACCCATCGCAAAATCAGCTACGGCAGAACCTAAGAATTGTCTATCATCTGCATTGATTTTGCCATCGCCATTAAAATCTTCAACTTTTATCTCTCCTGGTTTACTACCGAAAGCTTTTGCTTGATCTAATTCACTCGTCTGCCAGATTCCGATTTTCTTCAAGTCATAAAATATAGTCAGTGGCTGACCAATAAATCTTCCAGCAGAGATGTCATCACCATTTGGAAGTGAGATGATTTCCTCAGTGTTTTTAGTAAAAATCAAATCTGTGGTCCAAGTGAAATCACCTTTTTCAATATTCAAAGAAGAAAGTGTCAACTCAACGCCTCTATTCTGCGTCTCACCAATGTTTGTTGTAAACCCTCCAAATCCAGTAGAGTTTGGAAGTGGTTGGGGAGCTAACAAGTCAGAGGTGTTGGTAATGTAATATTCCAAAGCTCCAAATATTCTGTTTTCCAATATTGCAAAATCCAAACCTACATTGAATGTAGTAGAGGTTTCCCATCTTAAATCCGGATTTCCAATTGTATTTGGTCTGTATCCAAAAGCTGCAGAATTGTCAAATGCATAACTTGTTCTTCCTAAGAGTGCCTGTGTTTGATAGGGATTTATAGCTTGGTTTCCGATTTCACCATAGGATACTCTTAGCTTCAATTGGTCTATTAAGGAAGAGTTTTGCATGAAGCTTTCCGAATGAATATTCCATCCAACTGCAACCGATGGGAAATAACCAAATCTGTTGTTTTCACCGAATCTGGAACTGCCATCTGCTCTCAAAGTAGCAGTAAGTAAGAATTTATTTTTATAGTCATAGTTCAATCTTCCCATAAAGGACATCAATGACCACTCTACTAAATTGGTATTTGCTCCTGTAATCTGTGAAGCATCACCTAATCTATTGTAGAATTGCGACTCTGCTGGAATTCCTAGTACGGATACCGTTGTCTGTTCAAACTTATTCTGCTGAATAGATTGAAGAGCAGTTAAATTTAAATTATGAACTTCTTTAATTTTTTTATTGTAAGTAAGAATATTTTCTAAGGTGTAGTTGAAAGTGAATTGGTCATTTACACTACCAGTGGCAGCACCACCTCGTCTAGCATTGGTTTGCGAGCCTGTAAACCTACCGTTTCTACTTACTGTGATATCTGGACCGAATACCAATCTGTAATTCAAACCAGGGAGGATTTCATAATTCGCAAAAATACTGTTGAAGATTCTATAGTTTTTTGTTAGATCTTCTTGAGCACCCGGAACAATCTCTGCGAATGGATTGGTTCTTAAACCATCAGAAGTAGGTAAAAAGATGATATTTCCTTCATCATCATATGGCTTGCCTAGCGGGTTTTCAGCTAATGCTCCTCCAAGTGGATTAAAATTTTCTCCATTTCTCTCACTGAATGAAACTAAAGTAGATGTGCCAAATTTGATCTTTTTATTGATTTGATGATCAATATTTGCTCTGAAGGTATATCGGGTAAAATCTTGATTTTTGATAACACCCTTATCGTTAAAGTAGTTGGCAGAAACAAAGAATGTTGTTTTATCAGATCCTCCACTTATACCAATTTGATGACTTTGGATGGCTCCATTTCTTAACAAACCTCCTACATAATCCGTGCTTCTTCCTAAGGCTATACCTTCAAGTTCTACCGGTTCAAATAATGACTCATCTGCAGATGGGGTAGCCGGACCTGCGGGATACTCACCACTCGTGCGACGTGATTCTCTTTTATATTCAGCGAATTCTGCTCCATTGAAAACATCGATTCTTCCAAGTTCTCTATTCAAACCATAATAAGAGTCTAAAGATACGATTGTCTTTCCTTTAGTTCCTCTTTTGGTAGTAATCAAAACAACACCATTAGAACCTCTCGAGCCGTAGATAGCAGTTGCCGATGCATCTTTTAAGACTTCCATAGATGTGATGTCCTGTGGATTGATATCATCCAAACCTCCTACAAGAGGTATTCCATCGACCACATATAGTGGTTCATTTGATGCATTAAATGATCTTCGACCACGAATACGTACCTGAGGTGCTGAGCCTGGCTTAGATCCTGGTTGAGTTACATCGACTCCCGCAGCTCTACCTTGAAGGGCTTGTCTTGCATCTGTGATAGGTAATTCTTGTATTTCCTTGCTGCCTACAGAGGAAATCGCTCCCGTTAGCTGACTTTTCTTGGAAGTTCCATATCCCACGACGATTACTTCATCCAAATCTGCTAAATCCGGCTCTAGGCTAATATTGATTACGGACTGATTACCCACTTCCCGTTCAATCGGGGTATATCCAATAAAAGAGAATACTAAAATTCCGTTTGATGGTGAACTGATTGCATACTGACCATCTAGGTCAGTAGTGGTTCCGGTAGTGGTCCCTTTTACAAGGATGGTTACTCCTGGAAGGGGAGTATCCGTTTCATCAGACACGACTCCTCGTACCTGAACATTTTGAGCCCAAGCGCTTGAGGCGCAGAGCATCAAAAAGACCACCACCAATAGGTGTGTGTAAATTTTTGGACGCATAAATAGATTAGGGTTATTGATAAAATAAATTTATTTATCAAGCAGCTTTAATCATTAAAGTAACAATGACACTTGTGCTACTTGATTTCGTCAAGTTACTGGATAGCAAAATAATTCTCAAGATATTCCATCTATGACCTACGGAATCGATTGCGAGTCTAAAAAAATACCTTCCATCTATTTAGCTTTTAAAAACTCAACTGAATAAATGACTAAAACTTTTCCTGTCAAAAAATGCTAAGTAATAAATAGTCAAAAAAATACCGCTTTAGCAATTTTTCTAAAGCGGTAGATTTTTAATCCTTATACTTTCGGCGGTTCCCAGCCTTTTTCATATTCTCGGGACCAAAGGGCTTTTCCTTTTTCGGAATTTTGAATGTGACCATTTTTAGGATCACAAACCAAGGTTTCTCCTGTACGGTAAGCGATGTTGGCCAAATGACAGAGTAGGGTAGAGACGGCACCTTCCTCGATATTGGAGTTTTGCTTTTCAGTTCCTCTGACAGCATTAAAGAAATTGACAACGTGCATGGTGCTCATATCTCCTCCACCACCAAGCTGAGTTCCTCCTTCATTGCCTCCGCCTAGATTTTCTTTGACTAATTTTCCGCTTCGGTCATATTGCTTATAACCTCCTCGATTCACAAAAACTGTCCCATCTGTTCCATAAATTATGGTGCCTCGGTCAGACCCATAGGTATTGTATGCGTTTCTGCTTTTTCCATCCCATTCGATCACGGAGCCATTTTCGAATTTGAATTGGGCTTCCATTGTATCGTACATCGTCCAACCATCCTGAGGGAAATGACGCTTTGCAGCTTCTACTTCCACCATACTTGGATAATCTACTTGGAGCGCCCATCTAGCCACATCAAGCTCATGGGTGGCATTATTTCCGGTTTCAGCTGTTCCATATTCCCAGCCATACCAGTGCCAGTTGTAATCCCAAGTATCATGAGTATAGGCTCTTCGAGGAGCTGGACCTTGAAATAATTCCCAATCCAATCCTTCAGGTGCAGGTGCTACTTTTGGCAAAGGAACTTCACCTCGACCATTACTATAGAATGCAGTAGCCTTGTAGGCTGTTCCTATTACGCCCGCGTGGATGGCTGCTATTATTTCCCGACTTTCCGGAGCAGATCTCTGTTGGTTTCCCATTTGTACCACTTTCCCGTATTTCTTTTGGAGTGCGATCAACAATTCGCCTTCTCTGGGATTGTGGGAGCAGGGCTTTTCTACATAAACATGCTTTCCACGCTCCAGCGCTAGCCAAGTTCCGGGAGCATGCCAATGATCCGGAGTAGCGATGATCATTGCATCGACATCTTTGTCATCCATCACTTTCATAACATTCTGCTCAAGTTTTGGAGCATAATCGATATGTTTCGCAAAATTCTTTGCAGCTTTTGGCATTTGAGACTCCATGGCATCACAGAGGTACAAGAGATTGACATTACTGGATTTCATGCCGATCGGCTCATAATAAGCACCCAATCTTCTTCCTAATCCTGCTATCGCAACATTGATCCGATCGTTTGCTCCAATAATATTCCCGTAGGATTTTGCTGAAAAGGCCATCGAACCCAATGCTGAGAGTCCAAAGGTCGCAGCGGCGGATTTTTTAATGAATTGTCTTCTGGGGTTATTGCTCATGATAAATTCTATATTTTAGTTTAAGGTCTTGATTTTGATGTTCTTAAAGCTTACTTCATCTCCATGATCTTGAAGCAAGATATGGCCTTCAGCTGCTTCACCAAAATTTTCCCATATTTTGTATTTACTGATCGCTACCAAATCTTTGAATTCTTTGGATCCCCTTTGATATTCAACTACTTTGATGCCATTTAGGTAATGCTCCACTTTGTTGTCAGGATAGACCACAACTCTTCCTTTATTCCATTCGCCTATCGGTTTGATGAATCTTGGCTGCTTATCCGCCTTAATGAGGTCATATAAGGAAGCAAGAGTTCTGTTTCCTTCAATTCCCATCTTCGCATCCGGGTGTTTTTCATCATCCAGTATTTGATATTCCAGACCTATAGCTGAGCCTTTGTTCCCTTCGGTCAAGGTTACAAAGTATTTCAGACCGCTGTTAGCTCCTTCGGTAAGTTTGAAATCAAAAGCCAAGTCAAAGGAGCTGAACATCTCTTCTGTTACGATGTCTCCTGCATTAGTGGATTCGCCTCCATTTGACTTTGCAATAGTCAAAATACCATCATTGATACTCCAGCCAAAGTCTGGGAAAGTATCCTTATAAGCACCTCTCCATCCATCGCTGTTTTGGCCATTGAAAAGCAACCTCCATCCATTTGCTTTTTCATAATCAGTCAATGAGTTTAGGCTATTGTTGACTACGAAAATATCTTTGTTAAATGGTTTAGAGACAAGATTTTCCGTCTGAATTTTTACATTTTTAAATGAGGTCTTTCTTCCAGCATCTTCTGGTTTCTGAATGCTATGCACTTGTAGTCCAACAAAGCCTGTTTTGTCCATGTCATCTACTACATAGGCTACTTCCTGACCGTTTACCCAAGTTTTGATTTCATTACCGATTGCTTCGATTCGATAATGGTTGAATTCACCCATCTTGAAAGCAGATTTTGCATCGGGGTTCAGATCAAGAGGATATAACCAGCCTCTTCTTGCTTCATCATATAATCCACCTGACCAAGCTCTTTCGGAAGGATCTGCTTCTATTTGATAGCCAAATACAAGGCCTTTTCCGTCTCTGGCAGCTGGATCAAATTGCCCTCTGGCCATTATTCCTGAATTGCTGGAAAGATGTTCGATCTTGAGATCAAGCTCCAAAATAAAATCTCCATAAGTTTTCTCCGTGATCAGGAATGTATTTGGAGATCCTGCTACGGCTGACCCTACGATAGTTCCGTCAACTACTTCAAATGTGGCAGTACCTGCTACCGGCTTCCAACCTGTTAGGTCTTTTCCGTTGAATAAGTCTGTCCAGCCATCATCTGTTTTTTGTTCACCGGCACAGCTGAAAAGCAAGATGGATGAGAATATGACCGCTATTAGATTTCGGGTGTGTTTCATTTGTATATTATTTTTTTAGATGTCATATGGAATACCCTTGTTAATCATTCCTCTGTCTGAGAACTTTTCACATGGGCATTTCATATTTTTATAATTGTTTTTTAAGGGTAATCTCGATAGCTATCAGGAGAAATCTCTCAGGCTTATAATCATACCAGTGTGTGATTTTTCAATTCTGCTCGATTTCATAGAAATAAGATATTTTTGTTCATCATAAAATTCAAGATTTAGGGGCATTGCACCAAGGGGAATTCTTTTAAGTTACGCAATCGTTTGCGAGTATTCATTTGAAAAATTTATGAATAATGAAGCATTGGTGAAGAGCGGAAAAGAATCCCTTGATCTTTATTACTTTTGCACATGCTTGATTTTAATCTCAAAGGAAAGGTCTTTATCACCTGCAAAGACCGATCTGTTTCTTACCTAGAAAAGGAAGTTCGTGAACTTGGTTTTGTCCCAGAGGCTGTCAGTCGTACGGGAATAGAGTTGAAGGCATCCATGGAGGAATGTATGGATCTTAACCTTCATCTGCGAACTGCCTCACAAGTGCTTTATGAGATAAAGTCTTTTTACCTTCAAAATGCGGATGATATCTATCGCCGATTCAAAGCTATTCCTTGGGAAGAGTATATGGATGTGGATGGTTATTTTTCGGTAAGCTCTGTAGCAGAAAATGAAAGCATTACCACTCCGCTGATCGTCAATGTCAAGGTAAAGGATGCTATTGTAGATCGATTTCGGGATTTGAAAGGGAGGAGACCTGATTCCGGATCGGACTTCAATGGATTGGTTATACAAGTTTACTGGAAAGAGACACAGGCTTCGGTCTACATAAACACATCTGGCGAAACGCTAGCTAAACATGGTTATCGAAAAATCCCAGGGAAAGCTCCAATGATGGAGGCTTTGGCCGCAGCTACGATCTATGCCACAGAATGGAATACTCGAGTACCTTTTATCAATCCCATGTGTGGATCTGGTACGTTAGCAATAGAAGCTGCTTTGATGGCTACGAATCGCTACCCTGGACTCTTTCGGGATCATTATTCCTTTCAGCATGTAATCGGATATGATGAGCAGGCTTTTTTGGCCAAGAAGAAAAAGCTGGAAGATAAGATTCGGGAAATCCCTGAGTTGATAATTATAGCTTCTGATATTTCCCTTCAGGCAATTGCTTTTGCAAAGGAAAATGCGATCACCGCAGGAGTTGATCACATGATTGATTTTCAGGTTTGTGATTTCGAAGACACAGAAATCCCTGAAGGTCCAAGAGGAGTGATCATGTTCAATCCTGAATATGGAGAGCGTTTAGGAGAAAATGAAGAATTGGAGCTTACCTATAAGCGGATGGGAGATTTTATGAAGCAGAAATGCCCAGGCTATCGTGGTTATATTTTCACCGGAAATATGGAGTTAGCTAAAAAAATCGGGTTGAAAGCAAGCAGAAGAATTGAATTTTGGAATGGTACAATTGATTGCCGATTGCTTCGATACGATATGTACGAGGGGAAAAAGGAGGAATAAATTCAGAAATCTAAAGTCAGAAGTCTGAAATTTTCAAACTTCTGACTTTAGATTTCATACTTTTTATTGGTGTTCGTCCCGAAGAAGATCATTCACTGTTTTTA
Source organism: Algoriphagus sp. (assembly GCF_029254265.1). Classification (GTDB taxonomy): domain Bacteria; phylum Bacteroidota; class Bacteroidia; order Cytophagales; family Cyclobacteriaceae; genus Algoriphagus. The sequence goes on from NZ_JAQWXX010000099.1 coordinate 76,863, forward strand.
CTGGATTGAAAGTGATCAATGGCACCTCTACAAATAGGGTATTCCAGCCTGACATGGCTCCATTCCAAAGTCCGGGAAGTTCTAAAGCTTTCAACTCACGACCATTTTTAGATTTCTCAGTGATGAATCCCGTTTTCATATCTCGGTATTCCATCAGGTCGAACGATTCTCCTTTATAGTTTCTGGTACCACAAACCAAATCCACAGGATTGAAGTGAGTGGCTGCATTCAAATGAGCAAGAGATTCAGGATCGCTCAAATCGATTTGAGCTGTTTCGAGGATTTGAAGGGATTGTGAACCGTCGGATTCTTTGATCCAGAATGGTCCTCCACCTGGTTCACCGGTGTTTTTCACCATTCCACAGACTCTGATTGGTCTATTTAATTTTGACTTTAAGTAAGCTCCTTGATATTCGATTGAATTAGAATCGAAGTTTTCCGGCAATTTAGCTCCTAACTCATTTGTGAAAACTGATTTTGCCAAGCTTACAGCATCTTTGGAATACGAATTTTCCAGAGTTTTCAAGGCATTAAAGACTTTGGATTGAATTTCCAGCAAGAGCCCTCCAATTGCCATTTTGTAGTTTTTGGTTTCCTCTTTCAATCGATCAGGCACAACATTGTCGATGTTTTTAATAAAGATCAAGTCGGCAGAAATGTCATTTAAATTGTCAAGCAAAGCTCCATGACCAGCTGGTCGGAATAGTATGCTTCCATCTTCTTCCAAGAATGGCTCATTTGAAGAATCTACTGCAATTGTATCGGTAGTTTTTTTCTGAGTGGAATAGCTGATATCAAAAGCTACCCCAGTCTTTTTGGAAAGGTCTGGTAAAATACTGTCAATTTCAGCTTTGGATTTGGGAAGATGTTCCGGTGAGACTGTGAAGTGTATTTTAACTTTATTTCCTTTCCCCAATGCATATTGAACCCCTTCGATCAAATGCTCATGCGCTGGAGTTCTACGCTTATCAGGATAGGAATGAAATCGTAAAAGCCCTTTTGGTAGATTTCCATAGCCCAGACCATCGTCTAATAGGAGTGCTGCCAAAATCTCTTTGTAATTTTTGGTGTCCAGCGCATGCGAAATACTACTTCCCCGACTTTTCAGAACTTCATCTAAATCATCATAGAAAGCAAATTTCTCAATGTTGTTCATGAATTTTTGAACAAAAGAACTTTTGCTCAAATCTCCATCACCATCTAGAAAGGAAAATAAGTCTTTAAACATCCTTGATGCAGCTCCACTTGCTGGGACAAATTTCACCACCTCAATGCTAGCAGCTTGCTTAGGATAAGTAGATATAAATTTATCCAACTCACTGGATTCTAAAACTTTGATTCCGTTTCCGGGAGTTGCAGGGCCAGTGATATTTAAAAAAGGAAATCCATTTTTGAAATTATTGATTTGCTCTGCAGCGATCTCAGGGTTCATTCCCTGCTTGATTATTTGTTCTTCTAGACTTGTATTCATGGTTATTGGGTTTCGAAAAGTTAAACTGTAATATAGCAGTCAAGTGCACTTTACTCAAGGCAAATCGACTTTTTTTATTCTATATTAGGTAAGTTTTTTAATTGAAATTGGATTTGCTGCCCAACCTTTTTCTGAGATACTATTGACAAAGCATCTTCCGAAAACTGTAAAATTCTCGGATAGCCACCGGTAACCTGTGCATCTCGCATCAAAATGATGATTTTACCACCGGAAGTGAGTTGGACTGTTCCTGGATAAACTGGGGCGGTCAATCGTTCGGAAATGGAGTTGGGCAAAAGCTCCTCCAATTGAAAAGCCATTCGATTGGCCAAGGTTGAAATTGTGAACCTAGAATCTAATAGCCGGTTTTGAATTTCTTTCGGAAGCTCTTCAAAGTCAGGTCCTGGATAGACTTCCAAAACCTCATTTTCAAACCATGATGTGTTTTTTTTCGCAGAAGAAAAGGTTGCCTCTCCAAAAGATTGATTCGTGAAAAAAGGGATTTCATCTCCTTTGGTTAGCATCTTAGAAGCCGTGATTCCAAGATAAAGACTTCTGGAAGTTAAAATCTTTTGGGTCTGAAAGCCCTGAGCGATCCCTAAATAGACAATGCTTCCTGATAGGAATTTGCCGATTTCCAATTCATCACCTGGCTGGATCCGAATAACCGTGGAGGAAATTAATTCACCATTTTTCCGAATTTCAGCATTTGCTCCTGCAACCCCAATGGTTGTATAGCTGTCAAAGCGACACTTGAACCCAGGTTGTGGGATTTCTAAAACTGCAGCGTCGGGATCGTTCTTAAGTAGGTGATTGATCCAATTGTAAGAACGACGGTCCATCACTCCTGAGATGGGGATGCCCCATTTAGCGAGCCCGATTCTACCTTGATCCTGGATACTAGTCCCAGGATTTGTTTTTAAAATTTCCAAATAGCCCACGTCCTTAATCATGGCTTTTTATTGGTTTAGGATCAGTGGAAAGCTGCTCAAATTCTTCCCGACTAATCGGGATAAATCGAATCTGTTCACCTGGTTTTGCAAAAACCGGAGGATTTAAATTCTGATCGAAAAGGGTAATGGGTGTTTTGCCAATCACATGCCAGCCTCCGGGACTTTCGGTCGGGTAGATTCCGGTTTGAGATCCTCCAATAGCGACAGATCCGGGTTCGATCTTTCGATCAGGAATACTTTTTCTGGGGAAATGTAAGGCTGGATCCAAGCCATTCAGATACATAAAGCCGGGTAAAAAGCCAAAAAAATGAATTCTATAGGTTTGTTCAGTATGTAAAGTGATTAGTTTTTGGATATCAAGTGATAAGGATTTGGAAAGTGAAATTAAATCTTTACCCAACTCAGGATCATAGCAAACCGGGATTTCCCAAAGTTTGGTTGGTAAGGGTGATAGATCAATACTGGTTTCAACAAAGCACTGCCAAGCCTTAAGATTGGATTGCTTCAGGTCATTTTTTAGTACACAAGAAAGTGTTTGAAACCCCTTTCTGACTTCGATGACTTCGCTCCCGAACTGAGAAAAAATAGCGTTCTCCCAACTTAAGAGATGATTTAGGAGGATGTCATTTGGTTTTTCATCCCAAAACAATTCTATTAAAACCGGACTGATTTGTCGAAGTTTTGGCTTCATTTCCAATACTTTTTTCGCAGAATTGGAAGGAAATCCATCAAACCAGGATTGTCCCCATGGAAGCAAAGCGTTTCAGCTTGAGCGGGTAGTTTTTTACCCGAATGGGTAAGGATTTGCTGATCCAGAATGATCGAATCGAGATGAACTTCGACTTCTTTCAGCGTAGTGAAAAGTGAGTTGGATTCAGATCTCGGCAGCAGTTGGTAATTGTCTTGATAAGCTCGATCTCCAAAAACTTCCAATCGAGTCTTTAGTCCAAATTGCTCCGCCCAAAATAGCATTTGGGAACCGGGAGAAACAAAGATTGGAGTTTGTTTGTGATGACCTGAAAGCCAACGACAGAGGTCTTGAGCTAACAAAGCATTGGACATCGCATCGTTGTAGAGTGCGCCGTGAAATTTGATATGATCTAGATTTATATCTTGATCTCGAGCTACAAGCATAAAAAGAGCAAGTTGCTCTTGGATCGAAGTTTTCAAAATTGAGAACTCCAGTTTCATGGATTTTCTTCCAAAATTAGCCCGATCAGGATAGGAGGGGTGTGCACCTGCTTTAACTTCGTTTTCCTTCGCCAATTTGAGACTTGCCAAAATACTGTTCTCATCTCCAAAATGACCTCCACAAGCAATGCTTGCACAGTCTATTAATGGAAATATTTTTTCCTCTTTTGGAATTCCCTCGCCGAGGTCACAATTGATTTTTGGAGTTTTATAGCTAGCCATAATAGAAAAGAAAATTACAGAATATTTCTAGGATTCAGATTCAAATCCCTTTTCATTGAAAAAATTCAACTCGATTTTGGAAAAAATCCCTGATTTGGAATTTGAAACAACAGGAATTTTAGATTTCTATATGCTATAAATTATTGTAATACTTTATAAGTTCATTCAGTTGTTTGCCGTCTATATTTCCTTTGCTCAAGCGCAAATGATGCATGATTGCTAGGGATTTTTTCATCCGACTGTCCGGGTTTTTGACTTTAGTTACCAAATAGACTAGGCTTCTTTGTTTTCCCGGGGTAAGCGCCCGAAATATGGTATTCGCTTCTTCATCCTGATCTAGCATTACTTGAAATTCTTCTGGTAGCTCATGACCAAACTCGCTAGGATCGCGTTCGATTTTAACATTAACATGATTTCCCTCCTCGATTTCCAATCTAGATCGGAGCTGTTGATTGATCAAAATGTACCAACAGGTTTTAGATTTAAACAAGGCCATGTGATAGGGACCTGTTAAGTCTAGCCAAACCAAAACCCTTCGATTGTTTTCATCCATTAATTTGGGGAGCAATTCATCTGGTACAGAGGAATATGATACTGCCAGTGATTGAAGTCAAACTTGCTTAAGATCCCTTTAAACTCTGTCATCGCTATTGTCTGATGATTCGAATGGCTTGTTCTCCTTCGATCAGATTTACGGTTAGGATAAAATCTGAAACGCTAATTTGCTGAACGCCAAGGTCTTTTATTTCACCCGTGATTGGACTAATCATTTGAATAGAATAGGAACCAGGTTTAATATTCATTTTGATGCGTGAATTGGCTTTTCCTGCGGCTATTAAATAAATCAGATAGCCTCCTGATCCATCATGAAGGGCAGATGAAAGAATCCCGGGTGAACCATAAATTAAATCTTTAGCAGGAGATACTTTCTTCAAATTCAGTGAATGAATAAGTTCGGACAGGATTTTTAATTGACTTCGAAAAGGAGTACTTCCTCCTCCGGGAGCTTCATTGATCCCAGTTCCATTTTCCTTTCCTACAAAAAAGGAATAATCAAGATTATTGTAAAGCCCTCCGCCAGCAAGCATAAATGCCCATGCCTGTCTTCGATAGACCAGATCTTCAGTTCCTGCAAATCCAGATTCGTCAAAGCCGATAACCCGATTGAGATGAAGATTCCATTCAGCTGATTCCGGCCAGTTGTAATGAAAATTCACTATCGAGATATGCTCAGAAACGTCGTAGAGCGGCGCTTTGAAATTGCTGTAATTTTGAGCGATTAGGTGTTTTTTGGGTAGATTCTTTTCCTCTGCAACGATTGTTGCTGCGATTTCCTCTTGCCAGTCCATCGAAAGCTGATCTGCATAATCAACTTTTTCCATCCAGTTTGGACCATCGATTTGATACTTGTTGGCAATGTTCAGAACGGGCTGACCACGATCAGACCAGGGTTCATTTTGAATTTCAAAGAAGAAATTATCGAAGTCATTCAGCTCATTGACTAGCTTTCGAATATATGCTTTTTGAAGTCCCAGAAGTTGCCCGTTTTCTTTGGTGTGTGCTAATTTACGATCGAGTTCCCCTTCTGAACCTATTCTGTTTTTAGGATTTTGAGGATTCATTTCCCAGTGCTCATCGGTATAGATGGAGGAGAAGAGCGTGACTTCTACGATGATATCCAAACTGGCTGCAAGACTCATGAAGTCTGCTAAGCGCTCGAAATAGCTTTGGTTATAGCTGCTCCAATCGTATTTGATTTGCCCATTTTCTGTTGAGCTTTTCCAAGGGATAATTGCTTTTCCAACTGCTGGAGCCAGCGTATTGAACTTAATTCCGAAGCTTGTAGAAGGGATCTCAAAATAACTCCCCATAAAGATTCGTGTATAATTCATGCCTTCACGATGGAGAGTTTCTAGGTAAGTCTTATAGTCGAAATCTCCATTCAGTACTGCACCATAGTGCTCAGCTGAAGTTATTAATGCTAAAGGTTTGCCTTTGAATTCGAAATAGTGAGGGTTTTCTTTTAAAAGTTGAATGGGGCTAGATTGACCAAAACTTAGAGTTTGAAAGAATAGAAGGGAAAGCGAGAGTAAAGCAAAATTTTTCATAGGACAGGTTTATCTAGTCTTCAAATTACCCAAAAAAAACCATTCCTGAATTAGGTTAGAAATTGGTTATAGCTAAGGATAACCAATTAAGAGTCCATTATCGTGGTTCTTCGGGAGTTTGACTCATTTTGAAATTAATAATAAAAGTTGTCCCTCGTCCAACTTCACTTTTTACCCGAATAGATCCCCCGTGACTAAAAATGATGTTTTGAGTATTAGTCAATCCTAATCCAGTTCCTGTGCTTTTGCTTGTGAAGAAAGGTTCGAATAGTCGCTCGAGATTTTCTTTGCTTATTCCCGTTCCATTGTCTTCAATTTCAACCCTACAGAATTTGCTTTTCACAGCGGTAGAAAGTTTCATTTCTCCTTCATTTCTATCAATAGCTTCGACTGCATTTACAATGAGATTGATTAGGGCAATTTTGACTTTTTCGGGGTCTACTTCAATTTTACAGATATCAGGATCGTAGTTTTTGATGATTTTAATCTTTTTCATTTCGATACGATCTTTCACCGTATCCAAAGCTTCATCCAGGAGTGAATTAATTGACTGTGAAGAAATGTCCAATTCCGAAAATCGAGTACTATCCAAAAGTTGGGTAACAAGTTGATTGATCCGCTGACAGTTTCGCTGGATCACTTCGATTAGATCTCCGCTTTCTTTTAAGACTTCTTCCGGGAGTTCCATCTGAAGTTGATCAGCTGATAGCACGATGGTAGTTAAAGGGTTTTTCACCTCATGAGCGAGAAGTCTTGCTATTCTTCCCGTGGAAGAGAATTTTTTAAGATTGTGTTCCTCCTCTTCCTTTGCTTTAATAGCAGATAGATCTTTGATTAGTACTTGAAAAGTATTTGCATTTTGCTTTGCAATATTTACCAATCCTCTGAAGGTATTTCCGGATTTATTGATCAGTGTTGCCTCAAAATCAATGATTTCAAATTTGTTTCGAAGTTTTTCAATCAATTGATTCTTTAGAAATTGCTCTTCAATCAATTCTGTAAAAAAAGGCAGTTTCGATTGTGTTAAAATCTTTTCTTCAAATTCGAATTTAGCAATGGAGCTTGGATTTACTTCCAGAATCAAACTCTCACCATCAATTAATAAGAAGGGATCTGAGGCCCGCTCAAATATTGATCTGAATTTTTCCCCAACGAGGTCGAGATTTTCTTTAATCTGACTATCACGATATGCGAAGCGAAGTGTTCTGTCAAGTGTGGCTGCATCAAACTCGCCCTTGACCAAGTAATCCGAAGCCCCAAGTTGAAGTGCTTCCCGATCTAAATTCCCTACAGCCATTCCCGTCAAGAGAATTACAGCGGCATGGGTCTGACGTAATCTGATTTCTTTGATTAATTCCAACCCGGTTGTTTTTCCCAGACGATAATCCACTAGAAAAATATCAAATCTCTCTAAGATTCTGCTTTGTGCTTCTTCATATGAAAAAGCATGCTCGACCGTGTAGACAGGGTCATCGATTTTTTTCAAAAATGACTCAATCAGAAAAAAATCATCAGGATCATCATCTACATACAAAATTCTAATTTGCTCCTTGCTCATATTTTATTGGGAAGAATAACTGTATTTGACCAATAATTATTGATTTCCTGAGTGATTTTTACCAAATCCTTGAAATTACCAGGCTTTGTGATAAAGCTATTTGTCCCCATTTTATAGGTCATTTGGATGTCTTCATTGAGGCTTGATGTGGTAAAAATAATCACGGGGATTTTTCGGAATATCTCGTGGCTTTTTAATTCCTGAAGTGTGGTCTTTCCATCCTTTCGAGGCATGTTAAGATCTAATAAAATTATATCAGGGACCGGAAATAGGGAATTCTCAGAATTACTGGTCTTATTGAGATAATTGATCAATTCTTCCCCATCATTGACACAGGTAATGTTTTCTTTAGAAAGTGTTTTTTGAAAAGCTTTAATAATCAGTAATTTGTCATCATCATCATCCTCAGCAATCAGAATTTGGATTGATTTTTTAGTTTTCATTATACAGAAGTGTAAAATCAGTTTTTTTGATAGTTGGCTTTGTTACTCTAGGGTTTAGGGAGGATAATTGTGAAAGTTGCTCCTATTTCTGGTTTACCTTCCGCAAGGATTAGTCCATTGTTTTTCTCAATGATTTTCCGTGTTATTGAGAGTCCAATTCCTGTCCCCTCAAACTCACTTTTTCCATGAAGTCTCTGGAAGATAGTGAAAATGGTATCAGCATAGTCCTGATCAAAGCCGATACCATTATCGACAACCTTGATCAAATAATAATTAATGGATTGATCTAGCTGAGAATATTTCTCGATCAATTCTAAAGGAGCATTACTCGCAGTTATAGTGATTTCGGGAGCTAATGCTGCTTGGGAAAACTTCAAGGAGTTGGAAATCAGATTTTGAAAAACCTGTCTCAATTCAGTTTCTTTCCCTTCAATTACGGGTAGATTTTCATACTTGATTTTTGCGTCTTTCTCCTTAATTGATATTTCAAGATCATCTAACACCGAATCTAGAATATCCTCTAAATTAATCATTTTGATCGATTCCATTGAATCCCGGCCTGCTCTGCTATATTCCAAAAGGTCAGTGATTAATTGTCGCATACGGTTTGCTGAGGCAGTGATTCGCTCCATATAGTGCTTTCCTTCTCCTTCCAATTTTTCATCAAACTGCTCCTTGAGTAGATCAGAGAATGAGGTTATTTTCCGAAGTGGCTCTTGAAGATCATGAGAGGCGATGTAAGCAAATTGCTTTAATTCGTTATTTGACTCATTGAGTAATTCTATTTTTTCTTTGAGTGTTTCCTGATAATTTTTGATTTTTTGATCGTTTATTTTTGAAGCCCTGTTATAATGAAATATGGAGAATAAGGTGAGAGCACCCATTAATATGGAGAAGAATGAAATTAATCCAACGATGATTGGCAGTGCTTTAATATTATTGATTAAGATCTCATTTCGTTCAATCAACAGGCGCTCTTCTTCAGCATTGATTTGATCAATAAGGTTTTTTATTGCGAGGTGTCCATTTACCGCATCTTCGACTTTGTCGTTGTTTAAAAACCCATTTAGAGATTTATTTATTTTGTAATATTCTTTAGATCGTTCAAAAACATCCAGTCTTTGCTTTATGAATATATTAAGCTCCTGCAGGTAATTTTGTTGGACCGGATTATCCTCCGTTAGGTTGAGGATGTGATTGAAAACCTCCCTGCCTTTAGTTTTAGAGTTCTCATAGTTCTTTAAAAAATCCTCATTTCCAGTTAATAAATAGCCTCTGATGCTGGTTTCTCGCTCTAGTATTGTCGCATATAATTTATCCGTGCTTTGTAAAACTTCTTCAGTATGAACCAATTCAGCGGTGTAATAATCTATTCTATTTGCAACCCAGAAGGAAATGGCGCTGCCAATTATTACCAAAACAAGTGTAATAATCGAATAGGTTTTTACTTTTTCTAATTTTGGAGCTTTCTCTGCTTTCATAATTCTTGCCCCAATTGGGGAATTTTTTACTCAATTTTCGACTATACTTCAGGTTTTGATTCTGTGATAAATAGCTTAAAAACTCATTTTAGGGGTTTTAGACTTGCTTTTTATTCCTTTTTACTATAAAGGCACAAGCCTTGAACCATAAATATTACAATCAATCAATCCACCTAAATAAAGCACTATGAATTCATTATTGTATTACATCGCAATTATCCTTGTAATAGGATGGCTTATCGGAGTATTTGCTTACAGTGTATCAGGTCTAATACACGTTCTTTTGGTGATAGCAGTGATTGCTGTATTATTCAGATTGATTTCCGGGAGAGGAGTCTGAGGCAAATTACCCGATTAAACTAAATAAATTTTATTATTTTAACTTAAACCAACTATATCATGAACAAGACAGAATTAAAAGGTAACTGGAACGTACTGAAAGGGAAATTAAAGCAAAAATATAGTCAATTGACTGATGACGATCTGAAATTTACCGAAGGCCAAGAAGATGAAGTTTGGGGACGGATCCAGAAAAAGGTCGGCAAGACTAAGTCAGAAATTCAAGAAGAAATTGCCAAACTATAAAAACTAAAACTACCATGAAAAAAGGAAATATAAACTTAACACTCTGGATGAGTGGATTGCTGGCAGGAGTATTAGTTGGTGCTTATTTCTATCGAAATCAAGAACAATTTGCTCCACAACAGAAAAAATTAAAAGGCGTGATAGCAGATCTCAAAAAGACTGCAGGAGATCTTGGAAATAAGGCTTTAAAAGCAAGTCAAGAACAGCTAAAAGCTTCAAAAGATGTAGCTAAAAAGGCCGTAGATTCAGTAAAAAATGCTGGCTAAGCCAGCATTATAAGAGTTGAAGTCCCTTGACTTCAGCTCTTATTTTTAATATTAAACTAATTGTAAGAAGTAAACGGAAATAGAAGTGACCAAAGAAAATTTGATCCTGGTAGTTGATGATGAGGTGGAAATCCGAACAGTATTAGCGAGATTTTTGACTCGTAAAGGGTTTACAGTGCTTTCTGCCGGGACTCTGCAGGAAGGTATTCATATCTTTAGGCAAAAGGCTCCAGGAATGATTTTTTTAGATGTAAACTTACCAGATGGTAATGGTTTGAAAGCATTGAAATCATTTAAAAATGGATTCTCAAAAAAAATTATCATGATGAGTGCTTTCGATAATTTGGAAGTTCGAAATGAAGCGATGAAAAATGGCGCTTTTGATTTTTTGAGTAAGCCCTTCAATATTTCTAAATTAAATGAATTAGTTCAAAATCAGATTTGATAAACAAACTCAACTATGGCCAAGATTCTAGTAATTGACGATAATATTGATATCTGCCAGCTTTTAGAGCGATTTCTGACTAAAAAGGGCTACGATGTCAGCACTACCATTTCTGGAAAAGACGGGTTGGATTTGATTAAATCGAATTTCTATGATTTGATATTTTGCGATTTTAAACTTCGTGACATGGATGGAAGAGATATTCTACGGAAAGTAAGAGAGATCTCACCAGATACTCAAGTAGCCATTATCACTGGATATGCTGATGTCAAGATAGCAGTAGAAGTAATCAAAAACGGAGCATTTGACTATGTCACCAAACCACTTTTTCCAGATGAAATATTAAATCTGATCGAACGAGCTCTAGCTAAAACAGCTGAGAAGAAGGAGGGGAATTCTTCTAATCAATCAGTATCAAAGACTTCCCGGAAAAATCAAAAATCAGGAAACTCATCTTATCTCAAAGGCTCTGGCAATGAATCCAAGCGACTTTACAAAGAGGTAGATCTGGTAGCTCCGACTCAGCTTTCTGTGATTATTTACGGTGAAAGCGGTGCTGGTAAAGAAAATATTGCAAGAACGATTCATGATCAAAGTGAGCGAGCTGGAAAACCATTCGTTGCGATTGATTGTGGGGCGCTGACCAAAGAACTGGCAGGTAGCGAGCTTTGGGGGCATGAAAAAGGAGCTTTTACCGGTGCAAGCTCCGAAAAACCAGGTCAATTTGAACTCGCAAATGGTGGGACAATATTTCTGGATGAAATCTCGAATCTTTCCTATGAAATTCAAGTGGGATTACTTCGCCTGGTGCAGGAACGAAAGCTTCGAAAAATAGGAGGGATGAAGGATCAACCTATCGATGTGCGAATTTTAGTGGCATCAAATGAGGACTTGAGAAAGTCTGTCCAAGAGGGTAAATTCAGGGAGGATCTATATTTCAGATTCAATGAATTCAGTATTACGGTGCCTCCGCTTCGAGACCGGGTTGGTGATATTGAGGCATTTGCGGCACATTTCCTAGAACTCTCCAATGATGAGTTGGGGAAAAAAGTATTTGGATTTGAGCAGGAAGTGATGGATGTATTTATGGAATACCATTGGCCTGGAAATCTTCGTGAAATGCGAAATGTAATTAGACGCGCCACTTTATTGACAGATGGGAATCGAATGACTCTTTCAGCTTTACCGCCCGAATTGGTCTACGCAAGGAAGTTTAACTTTACTGATTCGCATGATTTTCCTGAAGAGAAAACACATAAAAAACCCTCGTTTAATCTGAAAGATGCTGCTGCAGAAGCAGAGGCAGAAGTACTCAGAAAAGTACTTGAAGAAGTCAAATACAACCGAACTCAAGCTGCAAAAAAATTGGGGATAGATCGGAAAACCTTGTTCAATAAAATGAAGCAATACGAAATTTGATTTTAGCTAAAAATTTTCACCTGAGGCAAAAATCCTAGGCAAAACTCCCTTTATCCGGGAGTTTTTTTGTGACTAATTTCAACGGATTGGGGAATTTTTTTCACTTCTCGTTTTCTTCCGCTTTAAGTTTTGATTTTAAAACCCCGATCTGATTTTACAGTATTGAGCAAGCCCCAAATATTCTGATTTATAACCCATTAATAGTAAAATCTTCTTTGGAAGACCTTTTAAGGCATGGGGATTGGACTGAATAAAGTATAGAAAACGATCTAATAAACAATAACAATAACTACTATGGAAACTATAAGCAAAGCAACTTTATCCAATCATTTAAAACTCGATACCAAGGAGATGACACATATCTCCGATAAATTGAACGATCTCTTATCAGACTATCACATCTTCTATCAAAATGTTCGAGGATTTCACTGGAATGTAAAAGGTGAGAATTTCTTTGATCTTCATGTGAGATTTGAGGAATTGTACTCCAAACTTTATGAAAATATCGATGAGCTCGCCGAGCGAATCGTAACGATAGGTTTTGTTCCCATGCATTCCTATTCAGATTACCTCAAGCAAACCATCCATAAAGAAATTACGGATGTAAGTAATGGAGAAGAATGCGTGAAACATGTGATTAATGGTCTTGGGATTTTAGCACATTCTCATCGAGCAGTAGCAAAAATGGCTGATGAAGCCGGAGACATTGCCACCGCTGATTTATTGACTCAGTTTCTAGGGGATTTGGAGAAGCGAATGTGGATGTTTACCATGTTCTCTAAATAAGTTTTAGAAAACAGGTAACAAAAAACCGAAGCGACATGCTTCGGTTTTTTTGGTTTAAATCCAGCTATGATTTACGCTAATGCCTTCTGACAGAATTCAACGCATTTCTGAACTTCTTTTACAGCATCAGAACTTTCCGGAACTTGATATTCCAATTCAATGGTCGCTGGAAATTTATACTTGTTAGTTCTCATGAGTTGAAGTATTTCTACAATCGGAGTATCACCAGTTCCCCAGGCCACATTGCCCTTTCCATTCGCAGGAGTGGTTCTATCCTTGGTGTGCATGCTCAGGATTCTGCTATGCTGTTTTTCGATTAATGGGATAAGATCTGTTTGTCCCGCTGCGATGTAGTGACCTGCATCTAGATTCAGTCCGTTTTTTGGGCTTTGAGTAAGTGCGGTATCCCAGAAAGTAAATGTTTCTTGCTCATGACCATGGTAGCCAACGGCCATACCATATTGCTCACCCATTTTCCCTAGCTTAAGCGTGTGAGCATCATCGGAGGGGTGCTCTAAAGTGACATGAGAAGCACCGAGTGCCTTTGCTGCTTTCATTCCATAGGCGATCTCAGCATCAGTATTATTCTTTCCAAAAGCATTGGGCTTAAATGCATAGATACTTACACCAGCATCTTTGTACATTTTTCGGAATTGTTCAAATTTCTTCATGTCAGCCGTAGCTCTCCAAGCCGCTACTTCTTTCTGGTAAGAATCGCCTTGAGTACGAAGTTCATCCAATTCCTTTTTTTCATCGGCAGTCAGTTCTTCACCTCGACGTGCTTTTCCACCAAGTTGAAACATCCGCATACGATTAATCGGGGATACAGGCATACCAGCAAATGATTCTGCAGGATCACCCATCAGTTCGATGGCACTTAGCCCACTGTCTTTTACGTACTGAAGTGTGGCTTCTGCACTTTGGTCCGGCATAGTTCTGAAGCTATAGGTGATACAACCGATCTGAACTCCGTTTATTAAAGAATTCGGCTTATTGAAATTTCGAATAATAGCGGGTGCTCCTTGGAGCCAAGTTGGGGCTGTGACAAGTCCTGCTGCTCCAAGTGCTGACTTGATGAGAAAATCTCTTCTGGTTTTCATAGGTTATTGGGGTTTGTTAGTGTCGAGTTTTGAATAGTACAAATTAACATATTTCAGAGAAACCGCTTTTAAAATTAGATAAAGGGTCAATTCCGAAGGACAGCTGAGCTATTCAGCTGCATTTATTAACTTTCGGGTAAATACCCCCTTAAATCAAAGGCAGCATTTCAATGATTTTATTCGCTTTCTCATCTTATCCGCTTTTATCATGAGCACTTCCAGTTCTATTAAAAAAAGGATTTTGGAAGGAGTTTTCCTATCTGAATTTCAGTTTCAGACTTCCCGAAGTGGAGGTCCAGGTGGTCAAAATGTCAATAAAGTAGAGACTAAAGTACAGCTTAACTTTGATATTGCTGCATCTCCAAATCTCACTGAGGAGGAGAAAAGCATCCTTTTTAACAAGCTGAAAAATAAGATTACGGAGGCTGGGATTTTGCAGATAACTGCTCAGGAAAAGCGTTCCCAACTCCAGAATAAGGAGATTGTAATCAAGAAATTTGGAGACTTGCTTCGCAAAGCTTTTGAGCAAAAGAAACTACGAAAAGCGACTAAGCCAGGTAAGGGAGCAATTGAGAAACGATTGAAATCCAAAAAAGTCAATGCGGAGAAGAAAGCGAATCGAGGCTGGAAGCGAGAGTAGGCAGTGGGCAGTAAGCAGTTTTTAGTGAGCAGTTGGTAGTTTTCAGTGATCAGCAATTATAAGGATTTTCAATTTTCAGAAGGTTTTAATAAACAGAAGTTGAAAGTGGTCTGTCGACCGTCGACTGTTGTCCAAAAATCCATTCCATTATTCTTTATTTTTCCAAACAGCCTTATGATAAGCATCAAGACTTTCATCTAGGCGTTTTTCTTTCAGATGGATTCCCTCACAAAATGCCTGACATGCAGCGGGATCAACATTGTCCTCACATTGGCTCATACAGTCTTTTAGGCTATTTCTTGGCATGATTTTGAACCCAAAAATCAGGCTACTTACGATAATCACTACCACCAGAAATGCACCCAAAAAAAAGCGAAAGGGGAATTTATTACTGAGCTCTTTGAAAGTGGGAACTTGAAGATCAGATGAATTGGAATTGAAAGGTAATATGTACTTCCATCGGTGATAGTACCAACCCAAAAGGTAAAGTACAGCCAGGGTCATCAAAGGAGAGGTGATCAGGGAGCCTTCGAATCGAACTGCCAGTGAAAGGATGGTAATATTGAGGATAATCGGAAGGTATAGAAGTGCTCCCATCAATGCCGTTCGAGGTATCAGAAGAAGTATTCCCGCAAGCACTTGAGCAATTCCAATAAAAGTATAGTAATAACCGGTATGGTGCAGTGCTTCCAAATAAGCGCCCATTGGATGATAGTTTGGAAGGGAGGTAAATCGCTCACTCAGAATTTTAATCATTCCCGGGAAAATAAACCCATAGGCTAAAATAATGCGGATGAAGATGGCAAAGTACCAAAGCCATTTGTTTTGGCGAGCTTGGGCATGAAGTCGATCTAGGCTTTTTGCAAATGACATAGCGACAATGAATTCTTCAAGAAATCTGTTTTAGCGGGAAGTAATTTAGCAAATTTCTTAAATGAGGTCTCTATTGTTCTTTTGACAGAATCATACCACCGATTTCTAGATTTTTTCAAGAATGTAAAAGCTTGTTAATTTTTAACTAATTCCGGGTTTTTTTTATGTTTAACTATTGACTTATTAAACATTATTTGATTTATTAGTTCAAATTTTAAATCTTTTAGTTTATGATTAGAACGATAAAAGTACTCGCACTCTTCGTTTTACTTCCTTTAGCTTCATTTTCGCAGGAATTGATAAAAACCGAACTCCAGGGCAGGTGGTATGCCTCCGATGGGAGTAATGAGTTCATCCTAGCTGTACAGGATGATTTCGCATTGTTTCAAGGTGAAATCTGGGAGATCACAGAAATAGAATCAAATACATTACAGCTTAGCAAAGCTGACGGAAAAACAGAAATCACCTTTCAGCAAAAAGGATCTGATATTTTTCTGGAATTTGATGGTTTGTCGAATCAGGTGCAATTAGAGAAGAAGGTTAGTACATCGAAGAAACCACGTTCTACCGCATCGATTGCGGGTGATTTTCTGAGAATGGATCAGGTCATGTTGCAAGGTGTCATCATTCCAAAAGGTGAAATGCCAAAGACATTTTCAGTCATCTACAATGATGCCTTTGCAGATGATCAAAAGAAGTTTGTGGCAGATGTAGATGAAAAGGGACGCTTCAAAATCATTTTTCCATTGGAGGTTCCGCAAAGTATCATGATAAGTGCGGGTGATGCTTTTACTACCATACTTTCTAAGCCAGGTGCAAAACAAGGATTGATAATCGAAGAGGCTTCATTTTCAAATTTGGGCCCCGAGTTTTGGTACATTGCCAAGCAGATTGATTTTATGGGGGATTTAGCCTTAGAAAATGAGGAGCACCGACTATTGAATCCAGAGTTCATGAAAATCAGAGCCTATTTCGAAAATGACAGCATGGTCAAGTCACTTGATGCGGATGCTTACCAAGCTTATAGACTCAAGTTGATGGAGCGACATCAAGAGTTTTATTCCAATTACTTTGATTCTGTGGAAGTTAGTCCGATAATTAAAGATTTTAGCTTTAGAAATACTCGAATCAATGCCGCTGATGACATGATGCGGTACATCTGGCTTAGTGGAATGAAACCTGGAGGAGGCCCGATTGAACTGGCAACAGTTTCTGAAGAATATAAAACCAAAGCCTTGAGCCTAGTCAATAATGAGGTAGAAGAAATGATGGCTACAGAATATCCAGGTTTTGTTCGTGAAATAGCCATGTCTTCAGCTCAGGGTGATCGGAAACAATTGATGGATATTTACATTGAAAATATTTATGAATTCCTAAAGTCAGAAAACCTTCCCGATTCTACAATGATTAAAATCGAGGATTGGAAGGCAAGTCAGGCAGACCGGAAATCTCCAAATGGCGGGATGCAAATGAATCCTGAAATTGCAGAACTTTTTAAGAAATATAGTGAGGAATTGATGCCTCTTTTTCATGATGCGAATTGGCAGATTGTAAAAAAGAAGCTGGTTAGTTATAATCCCTTCTTGCGATCAAGTGTAGTGGCTGTTTTTGTGGATCAAAATTTCCTAAGTAGTGGATTGGATGTTCCCGAGAATATTCTCGCTGACTTAGATCAATTGGATCTGAATCCAGAAATAAAGAAAGGGATTCTAGAAGATGTCGCAGACTTCGAAATTCTTAAGAATAAGAAGTTTGTAACTGGTGTGGAGATCTCAGAATCTACTGAAAACATTTTATTTCAAATCAAAGAAAAGCACAAAGGAAAAGTAGTCTATGTGGATGTATGGGCTACTTGGTGTGGGCCTTGTATTTCGGAATTCAGCTATTTGAAGGAACTCAAAAGCCAAGATTTAGAAGATGTGGTGTTTGTCTACCTCTGCGCACAATCTTCAGAGGAAGCCTTTACCACTATGGTAAAAAAGTTTGAGTTGACCGGGGATAATTATTTCTTGAATGCTAAGCAATATCAGGTCTTTGACAAAGAGGTTGAAATAGCCGGTTTCCCGACTTATCTGGTTATCACCAAAGAGGGTAAATTGGTGCGTGAGGGAATTAACAGACCAAGTTCAGGAGATGCATTGGTGAACCAGTTGAAATCATTTTCTAAACAAGGGATCGATCCCGAATAATTGAAAATCAAACTTAAGTTGGAATCAAAAAGGCTAGAAAGAATCTAGTCTTTTTGATTTTTCAATTGATCCTCAATTTGCTTTTTTAACCTTTTGGCGAGGGTATGTTTCGAATCCATTAAAAGTGTTTGGTTTATAAAGATTTCTGCTTTAGTCCATTCCCCCTTTTCAAAGTTTAATACAGCCTCAGTAAATGAAATGGCAGGAGATTGATTACTTGAAAGCTTATTTTTGAGGTCTTTCAAAGCTTCTTCTGCTTTGTCGAAATTTTTTAATTCAGCCCATAATTGGGATTTGTAGCTGATTAAAAATGGGTTGCTTTCTATTCCAATGTTCTCATGCGATTGAATGCTGTCTAAGGCAGCGCCAGCCCCGTAGATGCTATGAATTACTTCAAAGTATTCGGATCGGACAAAGGTTTCTCTTGGATAAATGTGTAAGAAATCTCCGAAATTTTTGAAGGAAGTTTCATAGAAACGAGTCACTTGTTCGGACTTGATCGCTATTCCCCGGTCCTTCGAGTCGATCAATTCCAAGCTTCCCAGATATACTTCCAAGAGTTTGGCTTCCCAAGAAGAATCAGTCTCTATACTTTTGAGTTTGGTATAAATGGAAGCACGCTCACGAGGATCATTACTGATTCTTCCCACTTGTGCCCAGGCCAATTGAAAATCAGGATCAAGCCTCACCGCTTCTCGATAAGATTCCTCAGCTTTGGTCCATTCACCCAAATCCAAAATTTCTTCCCATCCTCGGAGATAAGCTTCTCGAGCCGCATCCGACTTAGTTCCATAGTCAAAAATGGGAGCTTGAGCTAAACTGAGAAAGGGGAGAAGTAGAAAAAATAAGAGGGTCAATTTCACGTCTATAATTTTAATTGTCTCCTGAAAGAGATTGAAATTTCACGTTTCGAAAACGAACCTCCCCAGTTCCCATAGCTTGAAGGGCGATATAACCTTCAGCAAGGCTACTGTCTTTTAAGTCTGCGGTTGGGATATCATTTATCCAAGCTTGAAGATGATCTCCCTGGATTTGAATTTTATAAGTATTCCATTCTCCGATTGTCTCTACATAGTTGAGCGGAGTAGTTCTATTTACAATCGCCCCAGTCCTAAAGTCCTGATTTGGATGTAGATCCCAGATATTGATTTCGTAGCAATCTGTAAAGCTTATCTCCTTGTTTTGACAACGAATATAAATGCCTGAATTGATCGTACTATCTGGTTTGAATTCGAGTTCGAGGATAAAATCAGTGTACCTATTTTCAGTCATTACAAATCCAACGCTGTCCTTTACGGTGCCTATTAATTCACCTTCATTAAATTTCCATTCAGCTCCGCCTAAAATTTGCCAGCCGTCAAAGTTTTCGTTCAACATTTCCTCCTTTTGGTCACAAGATGAAAAACAGAAAAAAATCAAGGCTAGCCCCAAAAGCGTAGAAAAAGGTTTAAATGTTCTTTTTTGATTTAGTGTTTTTAGAAACATAGTAAGGAGCATAAGTTTGAGCTAGAACAAGAAATATTTTTATCTATATACTTCCGCAATTTCAACAATTAACCAAAATATAATTCCTCAACTCCATCTACAACTCTAGCGCGCTTGCCGAGCGGAGTCGAGGTCCTTTGGTTTAACAATCACTGCTGTCAATAAAGCGGATAATCATAATCTTTTAAAAGGTAATTGGTTGAATATCCAGAAACCAAAATATTCTCGGTTTAAAATTATTCACCAATAATTCTCACCAGCAGCTTTTCGCAGACTTTTTCACTTAAGGTTTCTCGTTCGTTTTGCAAATAACTCACTACCATACTTTGGTCGTAGGTTTCTTTGGAGTGAATGGTGATTTGAGTTCCCAGACTCAAATTACGGCTATTCAGGAATTCTAGAAATTCTGTAGAGCTATTGGTTAGAGCAGCCAAAACCACTGTTTGTCCAGCTTCGCAAGTGTCCAAACATACGTAATGGGTTTCTTTGATTCTGCCCATTTTATCAGGAATAGGGGAGCCGTGGGGGTCAATGGTTGGGAAACCTAAGAGTTCATCCATTCGCTCAAAAAACTTTGGCGCATGGATATGCTCCACTTGCTCGGCGATAGCATGTACCTCTTCCCAACCAAAACCCATCTTGTTTACCAAAAACATTTCCGTCAATCGATGTTGACGAATTACTAAGGCAGCGGTTTTTTGCCCCTCAGGGGTCAATTGAACAGGCTTATACTTTTGGTAAATCACCCAACCATTTTTTTGGAGTGTTTTTACCATACTATTTACGGTCGGCATACTGACATTCATCTGATTTGCCAGTTCTGAAATATTGACCTCTCCGGCAGGATTAGCCAGGTTAAAAAGTGCTTTTAGGTAATTTTCTTCGGTTTGAGAAGCCATGCAATCTTGTTTTGAAAATCAAATATGTAAAAATATAAGTAAAATCAATTTTGTTAGATTAATCTAACTTTATACTTTTGTACTATCTAAACATAAAATTTGGATACTCTTATGTCTCGATATTTACTTTTATATTTCTTTCTGTTTCTCTCAACTGCTTTCGCTCAAGCCCAGGCGCTTAAGGGAAAAGTGCTTTCCGGAGAAGAAGGAGTGGAGTTTGTAAATGTCTGGATCAAAGAATTGAATATCGGAGCGGTTACGGATAGCTTGGGGAACTTCTCAATTAAAGTTTCTGAATCCGGTAAGTTTACCGTTCAGGCTTCCAGAGTCGGTTTCCAGACCTCACAGATTCAAATTACTCTTCCGCTAGCAGCTCCATTGATCTTTCAACTTACCGAACTCGATGGTGGCTTGGATGAGGTGGTGGTCAGTGGAACCATGCAGGAGGTATCCAAACTCGATAGTCCTGTCCCCGTGGAAGTCTACTCTGGTAATTTTTTCAAGGCAAATCCTACGCCCTCCATTTTTGAATCGCTTCAAAATGTCAATGGAGTTCGGCCTCAGGTGAATTGCAACATATGCAATACAGGAGATATACACATCAACGGTTTGGAAGGTCCTTATACGATGGTGTTGATCGATGGAATGCCCATTGTCAGCGGACTGGCAACTGTTTATGGGTTAACTGGAATTCCGCAGGCTTTAATCGATCGAATCGAAGTGGTTAAAGGACCGGCGTCTACACTTTATGGTTCGGAAGCCGTTGGCGGCCTGATCAATGTGATCACCAAAAACCCGCTGAATGCACCGCTTTTTTCAGTGGATGGATTTTCAACAGGCTGGGGTGAAGTGAATCTGGATCTTGGGATTCGATCAAGTTTGGGGTCAAAAGTACAATCACTTACAGGGATTTCAGGTTTTTACTATGATAATCCAATAGACAATAATGGGGATGGAATGACTGACTTGACGCTTTCCAAGCGAATTTCCATCTTCCAAAAAATTCAAGTTGACCGACCAAATAACCGGGTTTTCAATATGGCAGCCCGCTATGTATATGAGGATCGCTGGGGTGGGCAGATGAATTGGACGACTGCAGATCGGGGAGGAGATCAGGTTTATGGCGAAAGCATCTATACAAGCCGATGGGAAACTTTTGGGATTTGGCAGTTGCCAAGTTCGGAGAATCTGAATTTTCAATTTTCCGCCAACGGACATTCTCAAAATTCAGTTTACGGCAATACCATTTACATTGCTGATCAATACATTGCTTTTGGGCAATTGACTTGGAATAAAACACTGGGGAAGAATAATTTCCTCCTAGGCACAGCTTATCGATATACGTATTATGACGACAATACTCCTGCAACATCATCTGAATCAGGCGGTATAAATAGGCCTTCAGTCATTCACCTTCCGGGGATTTTTGTGCAGGATGAACTGAAAATCTCTCCAACTCAAAGTTTGTTGCTTGGAGGTAGGTTGGATTTCAATTCTGTTCATGGATCAGTTTTTTCACCGAGAATCAATTACAAAAAGTCATGGAATGATAATACTACAATCCTTCGACTTTCTGCAGGAAATGGCTTTCGTGTAGCCAATGTATTTACAGAGGATCATGCAGCTTTGACCGGTGCGCGAGAAGTAGTGTTCACGGAGGAACTTCGACCGGAAACCAGTTGGAATACCAATGTGAATTTGGTTAAGAAGATCTATACCGATGGAGGTACTTTTATCGGAATCGATGGATCTGCTTTTTACACCTATTTCACCAACCGAATTGTCCCAGATTACGAAACCAACCCGAATCAAATCATCTATGGCAATCTGGACGGCTCTGCTATTTCTCAGGGAGTTTCTTTGAATTTGGATTTTGCCTGGGCTAATGGCTTGACTCTGACGGGTGGAGCAACGCTGATGGATGTGAGTTTGGAGGAAGATGGGATCCGAACCAGGCAATTGCTAACGGAGCGTTTTTCTGGGGTTTGGTCAATTGGTTATGAGTTTTTCAAATCAGGATTAAAAATCGATTACACAGGGAATGTCTACAGCCCCATGAGGTTACCGCTACTTGGCGAGCTAGATGATCGGGATGCTTATTCACCTTGGTTTAGCATTCAGAATATCCAGTTGACCAAGACTTTTGGAGAAAAGTGGGAAGTCTATGGAGGGGTGAAAAACCTGCTGAATTTTACGCCTCCAGCTAATTCCATTGCAAGAGCTTTTGACCCTTTTGATCGGGGAGTAGCTTTTGCCGCTGATGGTACGGTGATTCCTACACCAGAAAATCCAAATGCATTGACTTTCGATCCCACTTATGTTTTTGCCCCAAATCAGGGGAGAAGAGGTTTCTTAGGGGTAAGGTTTATGATTCAATAGGGCTGAATTTTGATTTAGTTTTTTGCCACCAAGGGCACTAAGGACAGAAAGTAATCAGAGGAGATCAAATTCTATTTTCCAAAGGGGTTAATGAGGAGGCTGGGATATAGTTATTCAGGGCGACACTTGTTTTTAATGTATTGGTCTTTTAGCACGTATGATTTTGTGTAGTCCAACGAGACTCTACCCGTGGTAAGTTGGCAATCAAAATTCATTTCGCTTCCCTCTTTGATTTCATGAAAATTTAAATCTGGTGTGATGGCTTCCCCGCAAGAAATTGGCCTTGAGAAATCCTCCAGTCGATTGGTAATGATTTTTTGGACTTCCTTAGAAATCTCATCGACTATTTCAGAGCTTCCAAGCTGAGATTCAAGTTCCTCATTGCTCACAAACTCAATATCTCTACCGATTACTTTACCTGTCCTCAGAATCTGCGTGGTGTCTATCTGAAATTCGTTTCTGAAAAAGGTGTGGACGTAGGCTACTCGAATGAAATTCTTTTGCTTAGAAAGGTCCATCTTTTTGTATTCCTCGGTTAATTCAGTTCCATTTGCCGCCAGGAAAGAATCTATGGGAGATTCGCTGGTGTCATACCAAATTTCATGCTTTTGATATTCATAGCCTTCTAAGACATCGCCTGTACTACTCTTTTCGGGCATGCATCGTGCATACATGATTACCTCAGTTGCGGCATAGTGGAAGCCGCTTCGCTCTCTAAAAAATGGAACTTTGTAGCTATCGCCTAATTCCCATTTTCCTTGATACTTATAGCAGGCAAAATTACAGTCGCTCGGAAGGTTAATCAGTTTTGTATAAGGATTAACGTATTCCGTTTCAAAACTCCACTTGAGCATTTCATACCTAACACTTGATAATGAACTGCTTTTATCATCATGAATTTTTTGATTAATAAAATATCCTATAAAAGCACTGATCAGGATTAATAAAACGCCAATTGCATAATATCTTCTTTTGGATTTTCCTGTTCGGACTGACTTAATCTCTTCTTCCAATTTAAGAAGTAGCAAAATACGATCGGCATTTTGATTGGCCCTGGCATATTCACCTTCAGTTGCTGATTCGTTGATAAGCCTCGAAAACTGAGCATCACTGTATCCCAATTCACGGGATATTTTTGAATTGGGCGCTTTTTCAAACTTTTTCTGCTCCTCATCAAAGCCTCCGTAGAGTTTTTTTAGCTTAAATACGAATTCATTGTATGTACTTTTCATTCAATTCAAGTATTTGATTATTAGGGTTTTATTCGTTGAAATTCGTTGAAATAGCATAAAAATTAATATAATTTGATGAAATAATACTTTATCAGATTAATTAATGTAGGATTGCTTCAGGCTTACTCAATTTGATTGATAAGACTATTAATGATAACCCAACCGATGCTTATACTAAACGAAGTTAAGCATATTAACCTATCAAAACATTTAGTAATATGAAAAGACTGTATCTGACCAGTGCCTTTATCTTGTGTACCTTGGGTAATTATCTTCTTGCCCAAACAACAATAAAAGGAAAAATAAGTGATCGAAGTAATCAACCTCTGATAGGAGCTACGATTCTCGAAAAAGGCACTTCAAATGGAGTTGTTACTGATCTAAATGGAGATTATTCAATTTCAGTTGCAGATCCATCATCGGTACTCCAAATTAGTTACATAGGCTTTCTTTCCAAGGAAGTAATCGTCGGTAATAGTACGATTATCAACATTACAATGGAAGAAGAAGGAAAGGAACTCGAGGAGTTCGTTGTTACTGCTTTGGGATATGAAGAAGCAAAAGATGAATTAGGGTACGCCACTTCGAAAGTAGGAGATAAGGTAATTAAAGGTGCCGCGGAAACATCTGTTCTTAATTCATTATCCGGAAAAGCATCAGGTGTTCGGATTTCGAGAAATTCGGGAGATCCTGGATCAGGGGCTTACATTCAGATTAGAGGAATATCATCCTTGAATGGAAGTTCCCAGCCATTAGTTGTTTTGGATGGTATCCCGATCAGCAATGATTCAAGAGGAAACAATAACAATTTCGCAGTCCAGTCTAGACTAAATGATATCAATCCAAACGATATTGAAAGTATCTCCATATTAAAAGGTGCCTCTGCAGCTGCACTGTGGGGAACACAAGCATTGGGTGGTGTGATTTACATCACTACAAAAAGTGGAAAGTTGAATCAGAAAATGCAGGTAACATTTAATTCGACTGTTTCTATTGACCAAATCAACGCTAAGTACCCAGTCCAAAGTGTTTTTGGGCAAGGATCAAATGGGAGATATAGCAGCACTGCAACAAATTCATGGGGTGATAAAATAGCTGACAGATCAGGAGAACCCGATGCAGTAAATACGAATGGGGCATTTTTTGTGGACCAAAACGGCTCTACTTACTACCCAGTTACTTCCAAAAATTCCAGAGAAATATATGATGAGAGTAATTTTGATCAAGTATTTCGAACTGGCCGCTTCCTTGAAAACAACTTAAGTATTCAATCCGGAAATGAATTTAGCACGGTTTATTTCAGTGTGGGAGATTTCATTCAGGAAGGAATAGTTCGAAACAGTGATTATCGTAGGACCACAGCGGCACTAAAAACCAATACAAAAATGAACAAGTACCTCGAAATAGGTACGAGTTTCAAGTATACCAAAACGAATTCTAACGCAATCAGACGATCTACCAGCAATAATGGTCTCTATTTAGGTTTTCTAAGAACTCCAGCTGATTTCGATATTTCAGGTTACAGAGGGGATTATTATCCTTCAAGTACTGCTGCGGCAATTCCAAATAGGCATAGATCATATAGAAACCAACTAGGTGCAAATGTGGATGCCGGATTTAATAACCCACTCTGGACTATTAGGGAGCAAGATAATAGGTCTACTGTAGATCGATTTATTGCAAGCGTAAATTTGACAGTTAAGCCAACCACTTGGTTGGATTTAATTGCACGAGTTGGACTGGACAATTATGGAGATAAGGGAAATGAGTTTTATACTCCAGGATCAGTATCCACTTTTGTGAACGGACGAATGACCAAGAATTTTGTGAGCAATAGCGTGTTTAACATGGACTATATCGCTAAAGCGAAAAAAGTATTCAATTCGAATTTTGATGGGGATATATTGGTTGGATTCAACTACAACCAACAGCAGCGTAGCGTAGAAGGAACAACAATCGAAAATTTTATAATCTTCACTGATGTTGCAGATGGTATTTTAGATGTCAATAACGCACTTCCAGAAAATAGATCTCCCATCTCTTCCTTTGGTAGGGAACGAACAGCCGCTGTATATTCTGCTGCCAATCTCTCGGCATACGGTCAGCTTTTTATAAATGCAACAATAAGATCAGAATGGGCTTCGACACTAGGATTAAATTCTAATCAAGCCTTTCTCTTCCCATCTACTTCGGTTGCATGGCAATTCAGTAAACTACAAGGCTTGGAATCAAATGCTTTTTCTTTTGGAAAGTTAAGAGCTTCCTATGCTGAAGTTGGCGTTCAGCCAGGCAGATATAATACCTTCCCAGAATATGTATCACCTACCTATTCTGATCAATTGGGTGGATCGCTTAATACTGGGCTTTTTGGTCTCGGTGGCTTTGCCCCCAGCCAAAACTTGGGAAATCTATCGCTTAAACCCGAGCGAAAAAGAGAATTTGAAATTGGAGCAGATTTGCGATTTATCCGAGATAAGTTGTCTTTCAGTGGAACCTATTATTTCAACAGAACCACAGATGCTCTTCTTGCATTCCCGATTGCTAATTCAAGAGGCTATGATGAATTGTTTTCTAATGCAGCTTCTCTGGAGAATAGAGGTCTTGAATTAGAATTAGGTTATAATATCTATCGCAATGCTGATTGGAATATAGATTTGAAAGCACTTTATTTCAAGAATCAGAATGAAGTCACAGACTTATCAGGTATTGAATCTGTCCAATTAGAAACGGGATTGAGTGGTGTGAATAACAGAGCTGTCGTTGGATATCAACACGGAGTACTTTGGGGACCCCGAACATTAAGAGATGATGCCGGTCAAGTAGTTTTTGATGCAAATGGTTTCCCGCTCAGAGATAATGTGGAGGGTGTGATCGGAGATCCTAATCCAGATTGGCAGGGATCGCTAATAGGGGGGGTTACTTATAAAAACTTATCCCTTTCCTTCCTTTTTGAAACCTTCCAAGGCGCTGATATTTTTGCCGGTACCAAATCTGCATTGGTTGATTATGGAAGATGGGGATCAACTGCAAATGAGGTAACTGGAAATCAAAACTTATTGACCTATGGCGGTCAGGTGATTCCGGCAGGAACTTCTTTTCGGGGAGAAATAAAGAACTTCGGTGCTGGACCAGTTGCGCTTACTCAACAATGGTATAATGGCCCTGGGGCATTTTTTAATGGTGGAAACCACGAATTATACATAGAAGATGGATCATGGACCAGGCTAAGGGAGTTGACTCTGAGCTATTCTTTAAATCCGGAATGGTTGAATAAGAGAGGAATTGATCGTCTTGAAATAAGTGGTACTGGAAGGAATCTATTCTTATGGACTGAATTTGAAGGGAACGATCCTGATACAAACGTATCAGGGGTAAGTTCATCAAGAGGGATTGATTATTTCAATAATCCAAGCACCAAATCCTATGTATTTTCTTTAACACTTACTTTTTAAACATAAAACAGTTAGAAATTATGAAAAAAGGAATATTTATATCATTTGTATCAGCCTTACTGATCAGTTGTGGTGGATTAGTTGAAGATTTAAATCAGAACCCAAATAATCCCACTTCAGCACCTTATCAATTCGCCCTTACGGCGACTGAGGTCGGAAATATTATTTTGCATACTGGTGAGCCAACTCGAAAAGCAGGGATATTTGCAGGTCAATACACTGGAATAGAACGGCAACATCTCGGATACTCAGATTATAATCTTGTATCAAGTGACTTCAACAGTCATTGGAATACTGTTTATAGCAGTATCGTAAGAAATGCTTTAGTGACCCAAGATTTGGCGGCAGAGCAAGGTATAGAAGGTATCACTGCTGGAATAACTCAGGTTTTAAGAGCTATGGCTTTAGGGACGGCTTCATCACTTTGGGGTGATATTCCCTTTGACGAGGCGGGCCAACTTGAATTTGAAAACCCTGCATTTGAGGATCAACTCACTGTTTATTCAAAGACTCAAGCCTTGTTAGATGAGGCGATTACAAATCTTTCCACTGGTACTGGTCGTCCATTAGCTTCAGCAGATATTTATTTTAATGGGGATCCAACTGCATGGATTCAAGTAGCCTATACGCTAAAAGCAAGATTCTATTTACAGGCTAAAAATTATCCTGCTGCTTATACAGCCGCATTAAAAGGGATAGGCTCAGATGGATCAAGTCGGGCAACCAACAATTTGAGTTCGATACATGGGTCGGCTGTTGATAATGCTAATTTAAATTATCAGTTTTTCGCGATTGCTAGCCGTAGAAATGATCTTGTGACTTCAGACTTTTTTGCAAGTTTGATTGATTCCAATTCTGGCAGAAGCCCAATTCCAGCAAATTATAGAGGTCATTCAAAAACCGATGAAACAGCTCGATATGACTATTTGCTACAGACCACTTCGGTTGGAATTCAACCCAATACAAAGTTCAATGGATTTGCCCAGATAGATGGTGTTGGAGCTATGGTTACCTATGCGGAGAATTTGTTGATTTTGGCAGAGGCGGGTGCAAGAGCTGATTTCAATACTGGGCTAGGCCATTTGAATGAGTTTCGTGCTTACATGTCAACTGGAGGCTATTTGGCTAGTCCAAACCTTGGTAATGTGAAATATGAGGCCTTTGTTGCGGAAGACTTC
This sequence comes from Algoriphagus sp., assembly GCF_029254265.1. Taxonomy (GTDB): domain Bacteria; phylum Bacteroidota; class Bacteroidia; order Cytophagales; family Cyclobacteriaceae; genus Algoriphagus. The sequence goes on from NZ_JAQWXX010000099.1 coordinate 105,218, forward strand.
AATCCAAATGGAATAGAAAATCCAAATGGAAGCCTTAGTGCGAATGAGGCATTACTTCGAGAGATTTTGGAAGAGCGATATGTTACCTTATTCGGTCAAATTGAAGTCTTCAATGATGTTAGAAGAACGATAGGGGAGACTGCTGTACGGGTGCCTGTAAACCCTAATATTGGATCAGAATTGCCACAACGATTTTTGTATCCGCAATCTGAGATCGATGCCAATTTGAGTACTCCAACTCCGATCCCAGTCCTATTTCAGCCTACAGCGGTAAATAAATAATTTAGATATCATGACATTTAAAAAATTATTTACGCTCGTTTTAGCGGTATCCCTATTGATACTGGCTCCTCCTGTTTCATTTTCGCAGGAATCTCCGGAAGAACCTCTTCGAGTGCTTTTTGTGGGAAACAGTTTTACGTATTTCTATAATCTGCCACAAGTAGTAGCAGCCATGGCAGAATCTCAGGGTAAAGAGATCATCACTCGTCAATCAACTGTTGGTGGATCAAATCTGGGACAGCATTGGCGAAAAGAAAAAGGCACTAAAACTATGGGCCTTTTGGAAACGGAAAATTGGGATTATGTGGTCTTCAATAACCATAGTACCAGTCCGATTGATAGTCAGGAAGAGTTTGATGAGTATGGGAAAAAATTTGCAGAATTGGTAAAGTCCAAAGGTGCTCAGCCTGTATTTATGCAGACCTGGGCTTATAAGTCAAACCCATTAATGCAGCCGGCAATTACTGCTACCTACGGGAATTTAGCAGAAGAAACGGGCTCTTTATTGGTTCCTGGCGGTATGCTATTTCAACAAGTACGGCAATGGAGACCAGACATGAATATGTTCTTTGACGACAAGCATCCTTCATCTAATGCTACGTACCTTCTAGGATTAGCTTTTTATCGGTTTTTCACTAATGATTCTTTAGAAAAGATTCCTGCTAGAATAACTACCATTGACAAGGATGGAGAGCTACTTTATCTCCTTTTTGTACCCAATGAAGACGCTGATTTCTTGAAGCAAATAGTCGTTGAAGCTAATATAAAATCAGTGGTGAAATGAATTGGAAGAATAAATTAATTCCAATTTTATTAGGACCGGCACTCTTTATTTTGATGGAGGTTTTGGGTCCACCAAGCTCTATGAACATGGCTGCATATCAGGTTCTATGCGTCACTGCTTGGGTCGCTGTTTGGTGGATTACAGAAGCTATTCCCATTGCCGTGACAGCCTTGCTTCCTATTGTCTTATTTCCACTCACCGGCGCTTTGAGTTTGGGTGCGACTACAGCGTCATTTGGACATAAATACATCTTTCTTTACTTGGGAGGTTTCCTTTTGGCAATTGCTATTGAAAAATGGAATCTACACAAACGAATCGCGTTGAATATCATCAATTTGATAGGATCGAATATCAATACTATTATTTTGGGATTCATGGTAGCCACAGGATTTATGTCAATGTGGATATCAAACACTGCAACCTCAGTAATGATGCTTCCGATTGGAATGGCAGTGGTAACCCAATTCAAAAGAAAAGACGATGGTGAAACTTCCGACGGGCTATTTGTTGGAAAAGCACTTATGCTGGCAATTGCCTACAGCGCTTCCATTGGTGGATTTGCTTCGCTTATAGGCACTCCTCCTAATCTTGTTTTAGCGGGAGTTTTGGAAGAGACGTACGGGGTGAAAATAAGCTTCATGCAATGGATGAAGATTGGCTTGCCAATCTCAGCTATTCTTATGATGGTTTGTTGGGTTTACCTTACACGATTTGCTTTCAAATTTGAACAGAAAGAATTCCCTGGAGGGAGGAAAGAGATCAAGTCTATGCTCGCCAAATTAGGCAAAATGAGTTCTGAAGAAAAGACTGTTATGGTGGTATTTGCAGTCACTGCAATCCTTTGGATGACTAGATCTTTGATAGAAAAGGTAGTGCCTGTAATAGATGATACCATTATTGCTATGATTGCAGGAATTTCACTATTTATCATTCCAGCTAAAAATAACACCAGAATCATTGATTGGAATGAATGTACTCAAATTCCATGGGGTATCATTCTCTTATTTGGTGGAGGAATGGCTTTGGCCGAAGGGTTTTCAGAAACTGGGTTAGCACAGTGGATTGCCCTTCAAATGACTCAAATGCAAGGGCTTCACTTAATTATCCTAATATTAGTTTTGGTAGCTTCAGTTAATTTCTTAACCGAAATAACCTCCAATTTGGCTACCACTGCTATGCTGCTTCCTGTACTGGCTCCGATGGCATTCGCATTTGATTTGCATCCATTTAGTATCATGGTAGCGGTCACTATATCTGCCTCTTGTGCATTTATGCTTCCAGTGGCGACACCACCAAATGCAGTTGTATTCGGATCTGGGTATTTAAGGATTCCTGACATGATTCGTGCGGGGATTTGGATGAACCTTATCTCAATTATTATAATCTCCTTATTCGCTTATTATTTGTTGCCGATCTTTTGGGGTTTTGTACCTGATAAATTTCCTGAAGCGTTTAATCTAATCACTAAATAATATGAAGCATATCTCTAATAGAATAATAAACCCTATTCCTATGAAAACTAAAAATCAACCTCAATTTTTGCGATGGCTGATATTCGCAATGATTCCAATATTAATCTTAGTGTCTTGCCGTGAAGATGAAGAAGGGTTTGCTATCACGAATGACCTTAGAGTTCTTTTCGTATCTGTCAATGGCGACCGATCTGATAGCGGAATTACTGGCGTTCCTGTTAATTCTTCTGTTCAATTGGTTTTTTCTCATGGTTTGAATAAAACTGAATTTGAAAAAGCACTTAGCATCTCTCCAGATTTAGACTATTCTCTTGAATATGATGAAACGTCTTCATTTGTAACAATCACGCCTGATGTACGACTTGAATATGATATTCCTTATACTATCACTCTTCCAAGAGGAACCTATGGTGCAAAAGGGGAATCATCTATAGTTGATTTCAATTATCAATTAAGTACGGGCGAATTTGTACCACCAACGATTTCTCTTTCTGCGGATAAACTCAACTTTTTTGAAGGGGAAACGGTTACAGTAACCACTTCATTAAGTGAAGTTGCTTTTGTAGATGTGAAATTTGATCTGGAATTCACAGGATCAGCGCAAGGTGGAGGAGTTGATTATTCGTCGAGTGCCTCTAGTATTACAATTGCTGCTGGCCAGACGGAAGCAACATTTACACTTACCTCGAATGAGGGGGATGCAATCGAAGGTACAGAGGATATAATTATATCATTAGCAAACGTTTTAAACGGAACCTACAAACCCATTGAGGCATTTACTATTGCCTTGGCAGATAGAGCTCCAAGTATTGAGCTAAAGGGTGTGATGCATCTGAAGACGTCCTCTGGGGGTAATGGAGTTAGAGCTGTTCACTTGAATGTGTTAAAGGATATCGCAGATTTAAGTACTTATGGGGTAGAGGTAAATTCCAACGGTTCAACTGCAGCTATCGACCCTGCGAATCTTGATTATTATTTCCCTGCGATTGCAGTATCTGCGGGAGATCAAATACTACTTGTACGGGATGCTGATGCAGCAAATGCAGCAGCCTATTTTGATGGATGCTTTAGCGAGTTTGATCATGTTTTCGAGACAAGCAGAATGACCCATAATGGAAATGACGCGATCCTTTTGTATAGTGATGGAGTTTCTATTGATACCTTTGGAGAGTTTGGCGTAAATGGAACAGGGCAAGATTGGGAATATACAGGCTCATGGGGATATAAGCTAGGGACCAAATGGATCTATGGAACAGTTGATTGTGCGAGCAACGTGGATACTGGTACCACACAGAATTCAGCTTGTGTATATCCTATGTGCTCCAAAGGATTGGAATTTCTGGGTATCATGTCGCTTCAGCCTTCAGTTGGTAGAATTAGAGCTTACCATCTAAGAGCACTTCAGGATATTTCAGATCTAAGTATCTATGGAGCTGGGATTGCCTCAAATGGGCAGGCAACTTCAGATGGTGTTGAAATAGCTTTTCCTTCTATTTCGGTTAAAGAAGGAGAAAACATATTGATCATTCGAGATCTTGATGTGGCCAATGCAGCTAATTATTTCGGAAATTGTTACAATGGTTTTGAGCATATTGTGACATCTGGAGGAGTTTCTTCGAATGGTGATGATACTATTGAACTATTTAAAAATAATATGCTCATTGAAACCTACGGTGAACTTGGTGTAGATGGAACAGGAATGCTTTGGGATTACACTGATTCATGGGCCTACAAAGTAAATGGAACATGGAATTACGCCGGTGCTGGTTGTTCAGTTGGCGCTGCTAGTAATTCTAGCTCAAGTTGCCCATACGGTTTTTGTCAATAAACATTAATACCTAAATATCAGAGAAGGGGCTTACCTCTTCTCTGATTTTAATTTATATATGAACAAGCGATCCTATTTTAGTTACCTACTTTTCATGTGTTTTCTCTTTAGCTGTGGCTCAGACGAGACACCAATGCCAAAGACGATTAACATCCTTTCTGCTACTCTTAACGGTGCAGATCTTTCTACTTCAAATCTTGAAGTGTTGCCGGAAGCTAAATTGGTATTCGTTTTTTCATCTGCTATTGATGCGAATAATTTCAGGTCTTCGTTTTCCTGGAGGTCTTCAGCTGGGGAAGTGAATTATATGATTGATCTCTCTAACGCATCTACTAAAGTTACTATAGATGCGGTATTAAACTATTCAACTAATTATACGGTCACGCTTTCACAAAACCCCATTGGATTGAATGGAGAAATACTAGCGGCCTCGAAAAGTTATGAGTTGTCCACCGCAGCAGATAATGTCATTCGATCGATGGCTCCATGTACTTCCACAGCAGATTGTTTGAGAAATACAGAGCTACAAGGAAGCACAGGAAAGGGGACTTTTGAGTTTTACAGCAACTATCCCATTTATGAGGAAAAAGCAGTTTGGGAAAACTTAACACATGCAGTTATTGTAGTTCATGGAGCTAGTCATGATCCGGAGAATTATTATTCTTACATGACAAATAGCTTGCAATCCGAATCTTTATCCGATAAAACCATACTCATTGCACCTTTTTTCAGAAGTAGTTCCACAGGATCTTCCGATGATTTTTATTGGCCAAGTACCAACTGGAGAAGAGGAAACCTTTCCTCAAACTCAAATAAAATAAGCTCATTTGAAGCAATTGATTTCTTGATTGACCAACTTGGAGATAAGGCTCGTTTTCCCGTTTTAAAGAAAATAATAATAACAGGTCATTCCTCTGGTGCAGCGTTCACCCATGTTTTTTCTGCGTCTAATAAATCTGAGGAAAATCATCCGGCAATTGAATTTGAGTATGTGGTTGCCAATTCTCAATTCTTCTATTACCCTGATGGGCAACGAATAAATGAATCAAGTAATCAATTATACACTCCAGCTGATTGCTCTGCTTATACTATTTGGCCATTGGGGTATAATTCAACACCACCTTTTTTGACAGGAGTTAGTTCCAGTGCTTTCAATACAAAATTCGTAGATCGTAAGGTTACCTATCTTTTGGGCAATGGAAGTCAGTCAGACCCGACGCTGAATATTGTGGATTGTGAAAATACAGTTCAGGGTTCAAGCAGGTATAAAAGAGGAGAAAACATGTTTAGTTATATGGAGCTGTCTTATCCTGGCACACACCAGCATAAGAAGGTAATTGTAAACGGAATAGGTCATGACGGTGAAGGAATGTACCAGAGTCCTGAGTTTAAGACCTTATTAACAGACCTTGTAAAATAATAAAATGAAATCGAGCATGACTAAAAAGTCACACACTGGTATGTCCCGATATTTATCGGGAAGGCCTTGCGAGATTCCTCCCGATAGCTATCGGGATGACCACTGAAAAACAAATTATAAACAGATGAAACACAAAATTTCAGTGATTCCGGGTGATGGAATTGGCAATGAAGTTATTCCAGCTTCTTTGGAGGTATTGGATGCTTTGAGTGCCAAATTTGACTTTGAATTCGAATATGTTCACTATGATTACTCATGTGAGCGGTATAAGAAATCAGGTAAAATGATGCCTGATGATGGAATTAGTAAATTAAGCGATTCTGAGGCGATTTTTCTCGGTGCAGTCGGCTATCCGGGAGTTCCAGATGATGTTTCATTGTGGGGTTTGTTGATTCCTATTCGTAGATCTTTTCAACAGTACATTAATATTCGGCCGGTCAGATTATTGAAGGGGATTCAATCTCCTCTTAGGAATCCTGGGAATATTGATTTCTTGATAGTACGGGAAAATAATGAAGGAGAATATTCAAGTGTAGGAGGAAAAATTCATGAAGGCACTCCATTTGAAACTGTTATTCAAGAATCCATATTCACAAAAATGGGAGTGGATAGGGTAATGGAATATGCCTTTGAATTAGCGAGAAAAAGAGGAGGAAAATTGGCTAGTGCTACAAAATCAAATGGTATAATTCATACGATGAAGTATTGGGACGAAAGGTTTGTGGAAATAGGAAAACGATATCCAGAAGTCGAGCAATCCAAGTTTCATATAGATATACTTTGTGCACAATTTGTCCAGCATCCTGACTGGTTTGATGTGGTGGTTGCAAGTAATTTGTTTGGTGATATTTTGTCTGATCTTGGTCCTGCTGTGGTTGGGGGACTCGGAATTGCGCCGGGAGCCAATCTCAATCCAGAAAGACTGTTTCCTAGTATGTTTGAGCCTGTACATGGTAGTGCTCCAGATATTGCCGGTAAAAACATTGCGAATCCTATAGCAAGCTTTTGGACTGCTCAAATGATGTTGGATCACTTGGGAGAAAAAGAGGCAGCTGAGTTGCTGATGCAAACAATTGAAAAACTCACATTTGAAGGAAAGGTATTAACAAGAGACTTAGGGGGGACAGCATCTACTACTGATGTTACTCGGGAAATATTGAGATTAATCGATTCCGCTTAAACCCGAAATTTCAATTTTGGAAAGTAAATTAAAGTGCTGGAGGCTGGAAACGGATTTTTTACCTCAAAGGCGCAAAGATTTTCCCTGAGGACACAAAGAGGGAAATTCTAAAATTGGAAGATTTGAAATACTTGTCCGCCATGGCGGATTGAAAAATTACTCAAATTCCAACCTTGCAACAGCGTCGTAGGTGCGAAAGTCATTCCGACCGCAGGGAGTATTGTGTTCATGGCTTTGGAGTCATTGCGACCGCAGGGAGAAATCTGTTTTAAATAAAAGTCTGAGATTTCTCAGTCGGGGAGGAACCTAAGATTTTTTAACCACAAAGCCGCAAAGGATTTTAAACCGCATAGACACATAAAAACATAGCTTTTGAATTTTTTAGGAATTGAAAAATTGAAAGATTTGAAATACTTGTCCGCCGTGGCGGATTGAAAAATTACTTCCACGCTAGCTAAAAACCAGCTCTATAGGACCGTAATATGGGTAGCCTCGGCCCCGATAGTTATCTAGGTCAACCCGAGGTAAAAATGATTCCAACCACATTCCCCTCCTGATCAGGATTTAATTTTGGAAAAGGTATGCAAGTTCGTTAGGCTGGAAGTGGATTTTAATTCCGGATTAAAAATCCTATGATCGTGATTCGACTCAAGGCTAAAGGCACATCTCATATAATTTCATAAATTGATTGAGGCTTTTTTTGATATACAGGGGTGAAGCCTCATGATCCATCATCAACTCAAGTCACAGAAGAATAAATAAATCTGGAATTTATGACATTAAAACTTTCAAGAATATTGCTCACTGTTTTGCTGGCAATCAGTATTCTAGGTTGTGAGTCCAATAATGAAGAAAAATTACTTATTGACGGTTTGCAGGAATCTGTCGAAATAATTAGAGATGAATGGGGAATCAATCATATCTATGCGAATAATCAGCATGATTTATTTTTTGCTCAGGGATATGCTGCCGCAAAAGACCGGCTTTTTCAATTTGAAATCTGGAGACGTCAAGCCACCGGAACAGTAGCAGAAATTCTAGGGGAAAGTGAATTGAAACGGGATATCGGCACGAGACTCTTTAAATACCGAGGGGATTTAACAGAAGAAATGAATCACTATCACGAGGACGGTGAAGAAATCATTAACGCCTATACACAAGGTGTAAATGCCTATATAGAAGAGATCTTGACCACTCCGGATCAGCTTCCAATCGAATTTAAAATTCTCAATATCGTTCCGGAAAAATGGACCTCAGATGTAGTCATTTCAAGACACCAAGGTCTTTTGGGTAATATCGAGAATGAATTAGAGATAGCACAAGCTGTGGCGAAATTAGGTGTTGAAAAGGTCAAAGATTTAAATTGGTTTCATCCAAAAGATCCGGATCTCAACATTGACCCAATCATCGATCAAGAGCTACTTTCCGATAATATTTTAGAATTATATAAAGCCTATCGAAAGCCAGTTAAGTTCAAGAAAAGTGATGTTCTTCCAGAGTATAGAAACTCAAAAAGTGAAAACCCGATCGCTTCAGTGATTGAAGAGAATGATGCGGCTTTTTCTATAGGTAGTAATAACTGGGTGGTAAGTGGTGCACTAATGGAAGATGGCAATACCTATATGGCCAATGATCCGCACAGAACAATCGCCATTCCCTCACTTCGGTATATGGTCCATTTAGTAGCCCCAGGATGGAATGTAATTGGTGGGGGTGAACCAGAAATCCCAGGAATATCTATCGGTCACAATGAATATGGTGCATGGGGGCTTACCATCTTCAGTACCGATGGAGAAGACTTGTATGTGTACGAATTAAATCCAGAGAATAAAAACCAGTACCTGTATAATGGAAACTGGGAAGATATGAATGTCATCACGGAGACAATCAAAGTAAAAGGTCAAGAGGATGTAATTGTAGATCTTTCCTACACTCGTCATGGCCCGGTTACCTATGTAGATTCTGTAAACAATAAAGCGTATGCCGTTCGTTGTGCATGGCTGGAACCTGGCGGTTCGCCCTATTTGGCCTCATTACGTATGGATCAGGCAAAAACTTGGGAGGAGTTCCGTGAAGCCTGCAACTACAGTCATATTCCCGGTGAAAATATGATTTGGGCAGATAAAAAAGGAAATATTGGCTGGCAGTCAGTTGGCATAGCACCCATTCGCAAAAATTTTAGCGGTCTTGTTCCTGTGCCGGGTGATGGTAGATATGAATGGGACGGCTATTTACCTATTATTCAAAAACCAAATATTCTAAACCCATCGAAAGGTTACTTTTCCACGGCTAATCAGAATGTGACGCCCCCGGATTATGAGCATTGGGATGCGATTGGGTTTTCCTGGGCAGATCCTTTTCGGGGAGACCGAATTGAAGAAGTGCTTGGTGCTGGCAACAAATTAAACATGGAGGGAATGAAAGCTTTGCAGGTTGATTATCAATCTATTCCCGCCAGAAGGCTGGTTCCTTTTCTATTAGACTTGTCTCTTACGGGTAAATCGGCTGAAGCAAGGGACAAACTTCGTGGTTGGGATTTTACATTAGATCCAAATTCGATCGAAGCCGCTATTTATGTGGCATGGGAAAACGAGATAAGAAGTCTTGCTGCTTCAAGATTTATTGCAGAGTCTGGAAAGGGTATAATCAGAAGCATTCAAATGCAAAAGATAATGGACTGGATTATTGCTCCTGACGGCAGATTTGGGCCAAACCCTAATCAAGGGAGAGATCAATTTCTTGGGGATGCATTTGAAAATGGTATAGCCTACCTAGAAGAAACGCTTGGTGAGGATATGAATCATTGGCAATATGGTCAGGAGAAATTCAAGCATACCTATATGGCTCATGCTTTGGGAGAATTGGTAAATGAAGAGCTCAAAGCCAAATTGGACCTTGGTCCCTTGCCTCGAGGCGGCAATTCATATACTCCAGGTTCAACAGGCGGTAACAATAGACAAAGCTCAGGCGCCTCTTTTCGCATGATCGTGAATACAGGAAATTGGGATGCTGCTGTTGGTACCAATGGACCCGGGCAGTCCGGAAATCCAGAAAGCCCTTTTTATAGCAACTTATTCGAACCGTGGGCAAAGGATCAATACTTCCCTGTGTATTATTCTCGTGATAAGATAGATTCTGTTGCGGCTGATCGAATCCTATTGAGTCCAAAAAAATAGGTTCCCCTCTCGGCATTGTCAAATCAGTGGGTTGGACTGGGTAGGATTTGGAATTCTACTTTAAGAGTAATTTAAGAGGGATTACAAATCCCGAAAATTAAAAAGTGTAGATGCCCCAGATTCCTATCGTGGACTCCGCTTAGGCTAGCACTCTACTCCGAGGTGGGGGCAATGGATATTGTCTCTCTTTTTTGTGGTTACTTGACTTTCGTGCCTAACGCATCAAACATTCCCATCAAATCCCCTTTTGCGGTTTCTTCGTCCACTTTTTTCAAATAAAGTGTGACATCATAGCCACTGATATTGAAAGCTGCAGTCAAAACACCCTCAGAGATTTTCACTGATTGCATTTTGGATTCTGTGGTGGATCCCTCTTCATAGAAATATCCAGTGGTAATATCACCTGTAGTTTCAAATCTCAAAGGTAAAGTTGCATCACCTTGAGGAGTTCCTTTGATTAATACCTCCCACTTCCCTTCGAAATAGGCTGGATTAGGATTGCTAGATGCGATTGCCATAGTAACTAGAAATAACATGGCAAAAGCACCGAAGATTGATTTTCTTGTGATCATAAAATTAGAGTTAATGTTTTATAGTGATGTAATAAGAATAAAATACAGCTATTCTCAAATAGGCATTAACAAAATTTTATTTCTTTCCTTAGAAATAGATGATTGCCTTTTCCATAGCCCACGGTTTACCCCGACAATTGTCGAGGGCGTGGGCTATGTTATTCCGAAATCTCAAATAAAATGGATTTATCCATTTCCTTTTATGATCCTTATCTCCTCCTCAGCAATCCATATAACTCATACACCAATTGATCGATTTCTGCGTCGATGCGGTTGATTTCGGATTGGAGGGAGAAATCTCATTGCCATTTCTAGCACAGATTTCTCAGTCGTCTGAGCGTTCTTAACTCAACAAAAAAACCAAGATGCCTCCTTCGAAATGACCCAATAGTGGAAAGATTCCGAAGGAATCCAATGTTTATAGCTGAGGTTCTAAAAAAGAATACGACCCCGACGGGGTCGTACATTTCATTGCTAATTCTTTCCTATAAATAGTTGATCTCTTCGAGATCATTCTTTTGAAATGCCAGCAAGTGAATGATCACGAAGTGGGCAGTAGTGGAATTACTCCCGACTACTGTACGGGATCCAAAAAATAGAAAAGCGTAGATACAATCTACGCTTAGACCAACACAAACATTCTACTCCTATACGGGAGTTTAAAATTATTGGTTCTACCCTTAAGTTAGTGGGGATATAAGTTTAATCCTCCGTGGAAAAAGAGGATTGCACTTCTAAAGTTGGTAAAAGTTCTATAGCCTTTACCTACAGTTTTGAGCTCTTGGA
>NZ_JAQWXX010000100.1 GCF_029254265.1 Algoriphagus sp.
AGGCTTCCGTTTCCGAAAGCCTTGAGTAGCGAGCCAGAGATTTGAACTCCCGTCCGCCGCGGCGGATATGAATCCTGCGCTCTATTGATTGTATAAAACAAAAAAAAGGCTTCCGTTTCCGAAAGCCTTGAGTAGCGAGCCAGAGATTTGAACTCCCGTCCGCCGCGGCGGATATGAATCTTGCGCTCTATCAATTATATCAAACAAAAAAGGCCTTCATTTCTGAAAGCCTTGAGTAGCGAGAGGGAGATTTGAACTCCCGACCTCAGGGTTATGAATCCTGCGCTCTAACCAACTGAGCTACCTCGCCATTTATAAATTCTTTTCAATATGTCAATTAGGAGATTTGACTCCCGTCCGCCGCGGCGGATATGAATCCTGCTCCCGATAGCCATCGGGATACCTCGCCATAATATTTCTTTGAAATTTTTCAAATTTCTAACATTTCAATAATTGCCTTGCCATCAATCGATTAATTTTCTCCGTTCTTGTTTGACTATGGATTAAAGATAATTAACCTGTCATAAGAGTAAATTATGATGTGCATTTTTGATTTTAATACCTATATTAAACCACAGAGCAAAATCAAAACCAATAAAAAGAAAATCGTTTATTCTCTTTTTAACTCGGGGTAACCCGAATTGGAGTGCAAATATGTGGTCTTGTAATGTGAAAAGCAAGTTGACGTTCCTTAAAAAAATGATTTTTTATACTTCGAAAAATCTAATACCATGGTTAAAAATAAATTTATTACTGATTATCAAATCAATGCGTCTAAAAAAATTGTTTTCAATTATTTGAGTACAGCAAGTGGATTAGCAGAGTGGTTCGCAGATGATGTGAATATTAATGAGGATAAGCATTACATTTTCCATTTTGATAATGAAGACCATTATGCACGTCAAGTGTCAATAAGAAGTAATCTTCATGTGAAATTTGAGTTTTATGATCCTAAAAACCCAGACGAGGAGGATAAATCCTACATTGAATTTAAATTGGAGGAAAATGATCTGACACAGACTCTCTTTTTGACTGTCATTGATTATTCTGACGAATACGACGATGAGGAGTCTAATGCGATTTGGGATGGATTGATAGGGAGACTGAAAGAAATTATAGGTGGTTAAAGTCAAGACTATTTACCAACTTTGAACTTCGATAGCGGCTATTCGTAAATGCCAAAGTCAGTAGTTTAAACAATGAAGAAATTAGACAAGCTTATACTTGGGTCTTTTTTAGGCCCATTTTTATTGACTTTCCTCGTCGTGGATTTCATATTGTTGACTGTCAACATGCTGAAGTACTTCGATGAAATTTTTGGGAAGGGACTTGGTTTTTGGATTTACATGGAGCTGATCGGTTATTTTGTGATCAGTATTTCCCCGATGGCTTTACCGCTTGCAGTTTTGCTCTCCAGTTTGATGACTTTTGGCAATTTGGGGGAGCATTTCGAATTAACTGCAATTAAAAGCAGTGGTATTTCACTTTTACGAGCACTCCGACCAATAGGTATATTTGTAATATTTTTGGCATTTGCGGCTTATTTATCTAATAATTTTCTCGTCCCAAAGGTTAATTTGAAAACTTTCAGTTTGCTATATGATATGCGGATGAAATCTCCCGCATTAGATATCAAGGCAGGCGTTTTTTATGATGGTATTCCTGGTTACAGCATTAAAGTGAATGAGAAAGTAGGTGATTTTGGTCTAAAAGATATAGTTATCTATAATCATTCAAATGGAGTACAAGGTAATCTGAACGTCACTCTAGCTGATTCAGGAGCAATGGAGCCATTTTTCAATGAAAATTACATGAGACTTTCATTGTATAATGGACAAAATTATGAGGAGACAAGAGCAACAAGGGGAATCAGTGAAAAGCCCGTTGAGTTTAGACGTACCACCTTTGACGAAAATATTATCATTTTTGATTTAGATGCTTTTAGGCTAAACCGTACTGATGAAGATGCCTGGTCCACAAATCGTTCTATAAAAAATATTTCTGAAATCAAGATTGGCTTAGATTCTATAAGCACTTTGGTAAATGATGAACAATTTCAAAATTACCAAACTGTCGAAAGTATTTTTCCATTTTTTACCAGAGGAAGGAAGTTGAAGCCTACGGATGAAATTCTTCAAAGAAAAGCCCTGGATGATACTGTTCGTGTTCAAAAAGCAAGGGAAGAAAGAGCAAAAAGAGATTCACTTGAACAAATAGAAAATCTTAAAAAGCCCGATTCAACAAATATTTTGATTGAAAATCCGGAATCAAGAAACCTTGCGATCGGGGAAGATTCAGCGTTAAAAAAATCTGTTACTGCTACCAGCATACCTGCTAGAAGTGATTCTATATTTAAGAAAAGAAAATTAGCAAGGGACAGAAAATTACTTTCTTTAACGGATTCATCTGAAAAAGCGAGAATTTCATCTTTTGATTCTTCTTTTAATGATGGACCCGGTACCGAAATTATTGAAAAAAAGCCCAGTCGGACTGCTTCATTGACAAAAGAGGAAAAAGACCTGATTGATTCAGTTGTGAACGAAAGAGGCTACTTTTCCAATGCTATTACTATGGCGCTCAATAATTCAAGAAATCTTAAGAACAATTTTGACCAGAAAAAACTTCGAATCGACCTGCATGAGCGAGAGTATAGAAGGTACCAAATAGCTTGGTACCAGAAATATACTCAGGCATTTGCCTGTTTTGTAATGTTTATGATAGGTGCACCGTTAGGAGCAATTATAAAGAAAGGTGGTTTGGGTATGCCCGTCTTAATTTCAATTATATTTTTCATCATTTACTACATGCTCACTATTTCGGGTGAAAAGTGGGCTAAAGAGGGGTTGGTTGATCCTCTTTTTGGTACATGGTTTTCTAATCTTTGCTTAATTCCGTTTGGGCTTTTCTTCTTAAAGCAAGCTCGCAAGGATGCCAGATTGTTTGAACCGGATTTCTACATTGAAATCTGGCGTAAGCTTCAAAAAAGATATAAAGTATTAAATCCAAAGAGGACTTGATGTTTTATTTATTGGAATTTAACCCTACCTTTGTGGTTGTTTTAAAAAAATTTAGCTAAACATGTATTTAACATCAGAGAAAAAACAAGAGTTGTTTTCGAATCATGGACGGTTAAAATCTGCTACTGACACAGGATCTCCTGAGTCTCAGATTGCCCTCTTTACACACAGAATCAAGCATTTGACTGAGCATTTGAAGTCAAATAAAAAGGATCACTCCACTAGACTTGGTTTGTTGAAGCTTGTAGGTAAAAGAAGAAGCCTACTTGACTACCTCCATAAGAAAGAAATCGAGCGATACAGATCTATCATCGCCGAACTAGGAATCAGGAAATAACTTACTGAGTAAGGTTCTCAAATTAGAGGACCTTACTTTTTTCTTTTTTAAGGTTTCCGATCACTTTTACACTTACAAGCTTACTACTAACACCTATATATGTTACCAAACTTAATCACCAAGACCATCAAACTAGAAGATGGCAGAGAAATTATAATTGAAACTGGCGCATTGGCCAAGCAGGCAGATGGTTCTGTCGTAGTGAAGATGGGAAAAGCCATGCTATTGGCTACAGTTGTTTCTAAAAAAGAGGCAGGAGAAGGAGTTGATTTTTTACCAATGTCAGTTGATTACCAAGAAAAATTTGCCTCATCCGGAAAAATTCCAGGAGGATTTTTGAAAAGAGAAGGAAGACTTTCCGATTACGAGATTTTAATAAGTAGAATTGTAGATAGAGCTATTCGTCCAATTTTTCCAGATGATTATCATGCTGATACTCAGATTGCCATTACTTTGATAAGTGGTGATGAAGATGTTCTTCCAGATGCTTTGGCTGGTCTTGCTGCTTCAGCAGCTTTGGCAGTTTCCGATATCCCTTTCAATGGTCCTATTTCTGAAGTTCGGGTTGCAAAGATCGATGGAAAACTAATCATCAATCCAACTCCAACTGAGTTGGAAAAAGCTTCTTTGGAATTTATAGTTGCAGGTTCTCTTGATTTTATCCTAATGGTAGAGGGCGAAGCAAACGAAATCCACGAAGAAGAAATGCTGGAAGCAATGCAATATGCTCATGAAGAGATCAAGAGACATTGCCAAGCTCAAATCGAGCTGACAAAGCTTGTAGGCAAAGAAGTAAAAAGAGAATATACTCACGAAAAGTCTGATCCGGCACTTTTTGATAAAATGAAAGCTGATGTTTATGATAAGTTGTACGCTTCAGTAAGCAAGCTAATCGCCAACAAATCTGAGCGTTCTGCTTTAATCAAAGACATCAAAGAAGAATTTGTGGCAAGTCTAGGAGAAGATCATGGATTTGAGGCAAGTTTAATAGGTCCATATTTTAGCAAAATCCATAAGGAAGCGGCGAGAAATCTAACTCTTGATGAAAAGAAAAGATTAGATGGTAGAAGATTGGATGAAGTAAGACCTATCTGGTCAGTGGTAGATTACTTACCATCAGCTCATGGTTCTGCAGTTTTCACCAGAGGTGAAACTCAATCCCTTACCACTTGTACTTTAGGTACAAAGATGGATGAGATGATGATTGATGGAGCTACAATTTCTGGCTACAACAAATTCTATCTTCATTATAATTTCCCTGGATTCTCAACAGGAGAGGTTAAGCCAAATAGAGGACCGGGAAGAAGAGAAGTAGGTCATGGAAACTTAGCCATGAGAGCTTTGAAAAAAGTCCTGCCTCCTGCTGATCAGAATCCATATACTATTCGGATTGTATCTGATATTCTTGAATCAAACGGATCTTCGTCTATGGCCACTGTTTGTGCAGGTTCATTAGCATTGATGGATGCAGGTATTCAAATTAAGTCTCCGGTTACAGGAATTGCGATGGGGATGATTTCGGACTCTAAGACAGGCAAATACTCTATTCTATCTGATATTTTGGGTGATGAAGATCACTTGGGTGATATGGATTTCAAGGTAACAGGAACGGCTACCGGAATCACAGCTTGCCAAATGGATCTTAAAGTTGAGGGATTGGATTACTCTGTTTTGAAAGAGGCATTGCTTCAAGCTAAAGCTGGAAGACTTCATATCTTGGACGAGATTAAAAAGACATTGTCTGCTCCGAAATCGGAATTGAAGCCTCATACACCTAGATCCTTTATAATGTTCATTCCTAAGGAATTGATTGGTGCAGTTATCGGACCAGGCGGTAAAGTGATTCAGGAAATTCAGAAAGACACAGGAGCTACTATCGTAATCGAAGAGATCGATAATCAAGGTAAAATCAATATTTTCTCTGCTAATCAAGATAAGCTGAATGCGGCACTTGGACGTATTAAAGCGATCGTTGCACAGCCT
This sequence comes from Algoriphagus sp., assembly GCF_029254265.1. Taxonomy (GTDB): domain Bacteria; phylum Bacteroidota; class Bacteroidia; order Cytophagales; family Cyclobacteriaceae; genus Algoriphagus. Next base: position 5,338 of record NZ_JAQWXX010000100.1, read on the forward strand.
GAAATAGGAGAGACTTATACAGGTAAGGTGAAAAATATTCAACCATTTGGAGCTTTTGTGGAATTTATGCCAGGCAAAGATGGTTTACTTCATATCTCGGAGATTAAACACGAGCGAGTAGAGACTATGGATGGGGTGTTGGAACCTGGTGAAGAAATAATGGTTAAACTGATTGATATTGATCAGCGAACTGGAAAATTCAAACTTTCCAGAAAAGCATTGCTTCCTAAACCTGAAAAGCCGGCATCTAATTCTCAAAGTTAATTTGCCATAAAGTCGTTTTGAGTTTTATATTTCATTGAATTTCACAAATCATATACCTGAATGAGGCAGCTAAAAATTAGCAAACAGATTACCAACAGAGAAAGTCAGTCTCTAGATAAATACCTTCAAGAGATTGGTAAGGTGGATCTGTTGACGGCAGATGAAGAGGTTGTTCTAGCCAAAAGAATACGAGAAGGCGATCAACTTGCACTTGAAAAGTTGACTAAAGCCAACCTTAGATTCGTTGTTTCTGTTGCAAAACAATATCAGAATCAAGGCCTTTCCTTAGGAGATCTAATCAATGAAGGTAATCTTGGTCTAATTAAAGCTGCACAGCGATTTGATGAAACTAGAGGTTTCAAGTTCATTTCATACGCAGTTTGGTGGATTAGACAGTCTATCCTTCAGGCGCTTGCTGAGCAGTCTAGAATCGTGAGATTGCCATTGAACAGAGTAGGTTCTTTGAACAAAATCAGCAAAACATTCAGTGAGTTGGAGCAGAAATTCGAAAGAGAGCCATCTCCAGAGGAGCTAGCTGAAGTCCTTGAAATTACCGCCAATGAAGTTGTAGATACCATGAAAATCTCAGGTCGTCACGTTTCAATGGATGCTCCTTTCGTACAAGGCGAAGAAAATAGCCTACTTGATGTTTTGGAAAATGACGGTGATGAGAAGCCGGATGATGGTTTGATGACCGATTCACTTCGAAAAGAGGTTCAACGTGCACTTTCTACACTTACTCAAAGAGAAGCTGATGTGATCACACTTTATTTTGGATTGAATGGTGAGCATGCCATGACGCTAGAAGAGATTGGAGAGAAATTCAATTTGACTCGAGAGCGAGTAAGACAGATTAAGGAGAAAGCAATTCGAAGATTAAGACATACTTCAAGAAGTAAGACCCTGAAGCCTTACCTTGGTTAAGCAGTAAATTAAAAAGGGGGTTTTTAGCCCCCTTTTTTGATTAAAATATCTATTGTAGAACCCTTACAATTATCCCTTTGGGAATTTTAACAAAATCTAATTTTGAGTAAGGGGAAGAATTAACAAAATTTGCCAGATTTTAATATAAAATTAATGAGTCAAGAAACAGAACACGTCAAGGTCTTAATTATTGGTTCTGGACCAGCTGGTTATACAGCCGCTATTTATGCCTCCAGAGCTGGACTCTCTCCAGTGCTTTATACTGGTGGACAACCCGGTGGACAACTCACCATTACGAATGATGTGGAAAATTATCCAGGATATCCTGATGGAGTAATGGGGCCTCAAATGATGGAGGATTTTAGAAAGCAAGCTGAAAGATTTGGAACACAAGTTCGCTATGGTCTGGCTACTAAAGTGGATTTTTCTTCTCGTCCTCATAAAGTTGAAATCGATGAGCAGATTACGATGTTGGCAGATACGGTTTTGATTTCTACCGGAGCTTCTGCAAAATGGCTTGGAATAGAAAGTGAAGAGCGGTTAAATGGCAAAGGTGTTTCAGCATGTGCTGTTTGTGATGGGTTTTTCTTTAGAGGTCAGGAAGTGGCTATAGTCGGAGCTGGAGATACCGCATGTGAAGAAGCCTCTTATTTGTCAAACATCTGTAGTAAAGTTTATATGCTTGTAAGACGTGATGAAATGAGAGCATCTCAAATCATGCAAAATCGAGTAATTAATAATCCAAAAATCGAAATCCTTTGGAATTCAGAGACCGATGAGATTCTTGGAGAAGAAGAAGTAAATGGAGTTAGGGTTTTAAACAATAAAACAGGAGAAAAAAGAGAAATTCCAATTTCTGGCTTCTTTGTTGCTATTGGACATCAACCAAACACCGATATATTCAAAGATTTCATCCACATGGATGAGTCTGGATATATTAAAACTATACCTGGAAGTACCAAAACAAATGTTGAAGGCGTTTTTGCTTGTGGAGATGCTCAGGATAATATCTATCGACAAGCTGTCACTGCTGCTGGAACCGGCTGTATGGCGGCATTGGATGCGGAGCGGTATTTGGCAGAGTTTGAGAATCACTAATCCTAATTCATGAGGTATTCATTTGTAATAATCTTCTTAAGTATTTTTTTGAGCATTGGTTTTTTTGAGGCCAATGCTCAAATTTTTCCTAAGATTATTAAGAAAAATAATACTAATTCGACTGTTACCAGTCAGGAAAGGAAGTCAATAGAACTTCGGACTTTTGATCAGGAGTCTTATTTAAGAACACTTTCCTCATTTACTGATTCAATTATTTTTGAAAATAATGTCAATCTTGGTAGAGTAAGATCTATCGTAAGTGAAGATCGAAATACAATGCTTTGGGCGCCTACAAATCAGTTGGTTAAGATTTCCGAGCAGATCTTGATTGATAGTATTTGGGTTACTGCTTATGAGCATTATTCCTCCTGGGACTCAAATAAAATCGATATTTATAATTTTGATTTAAAGACATTTCGAGATACAGTAAATATCCGGTTATATGATTCTTTTTTCGGATATGAGTGGAAAATGCCTTTGGATACCACACCCGTTACTTCACCTTTTGGATTTCGTTGGAGACGGTGGCATTATGGAACTGACCTAGACCTAAATACAGGTGATCCAGTTTACAGTGGCTTTGATGGAATCGTCCGTGTAAAGTCTTATGATAGGTATGGATACGGATATTACATAGTCGTTCGTCATAAAAACGGTCTTGAAACTCTATATGGACATTTGTCTAAGCAACTGGTTGAAGTAGGCCAGGAAGTAAAGGCGGGTGATCTTATCGCTAAAGGTGGAAATACCGGTAGGAGTACAGGATCTCATTTACATTATGAACTTCGCTATAAAGGTTTGGCATTTGATCCTCAAAAGGTTTATGATTTTTCCGCCCCATCCATAGTTGATCCAAATTTTTTGATAACTCCATCTTTATTTTCGCATGTAGCTAAAGCTAGTTCAAGCGCTTATCATAAGGTCAGAAAAGGAGAAAACCTAGGTTCGATTGCTCGAAAATATGGTGTTTCAGTATCTACAATTACTAAGTTGAATGGTATTTCCTCAAGATCGATTTTAAGAATAGGTCAAAATTTGAGGATTAGATAAAAATTAACAATGATTAAACTTGACATATTAGTTTTCGCAGCGCACCCAGATGATGCAGAGTTAGGTTGTTCTGGTACAATAGCTTCACACATATCCAAAGGAAAAAAAGTAGGAATTGTTGACTTGACCCAGGGTGAAATGGGAACTAGAGGAACTCCTGAAATTCGTCTTCAAGAATCTGCAGAGGCTTCCAAAATTTTGAACCTATCGGCAAGAGAAAATCTTGGTTTTAAAGATATCTATTTCCAAGATGACGAATCTCATCAGTTGAAAATGATTGAGATGATCCGTAAGTATCAACCTGAAATAGTGTTGGCTAATGCAGTATCTGATCGCCATCCAGATCATGGAAAAGGTTCAAGCCTAGCATCTCATGCTTGTTTTATGAGTGGATTGAGAAAAATTGAAACTCAGCATAATGGGGAAGACCAAGCTCCTTGGCGACCTAAATCAGTTTATCATTACATCCAAAACAATTACATCGAGCCTGATTTTGTTGTGGATATTACTCCATTCTGGGAAACCAAAATTGAAAGTATTTTAGCGTTTAAATCACAATTTTATGACCCTAACAGTCAGGAGCCAAAATCATTCATCTCAGACCCTGATTTTTTACCTTTTATCGAGGCTAGGGCACGCGAATACGGACACAAAATATTGGTTAAATACGGGGAAGGTTTTACTGTGGAGCGGATGCCAGGCGTAAATGATCTTTTTGATTTGATTTGATCAAGGAGCTAGTCTGGATATTTCCCAAGATTCATTATTCAATTCAAAAATCAAACGATCATGAAGTCGGCTTGGTCTTCCTTGCCAAAATTCAATCTTATTTGGAATCAGACGAAAACCTCCCCAATGGGGTGGCCTTTGAATAGGTTTATTTGAAAACTCCTTTTCAACATCAAGCTTCATTTGTTCTAGTAATTCTCTAGAAGGTATTTTTTTACTTTGGGGAGAAGCCCATGCGCCTATTTGCGAACCTAAAGGTCTAGAAAAGAAATACTCATCGGACTCCTCGTTTGAGATTTTTTCAACAAAGCCGTTCACTCGAACTTGCCTTTCCAGTTCCGGCCAAAAAAAAGTAAGGGAGGCTTTTGGAGAGTTTTCAAGTTCTTTTCCTTTTTGGCTTTCATAGTTTGTAAAGAAAACAAAGCCTGAATCAATTCCTTTTAAAAGGACTATCCTGCCATTTGGGAAACCGTCTAAACCCAATGTTGAAAGTGTCATTGCATTCACCTCTAAAGCTTCTGACTTTATTGCTTCTTGAAGCCAAATATGAAATTGCTCAAAAGGATTTTTATTTATGTTACTGATTTCAAGAGTTTTAAGTGCGTAATCTTTACGTATTGCTGAAATATTCATGGAATCTATTGACTTGTTAAAACTTTAAGATAAAAGTACCCTTGCCATTGGATTTATAAAATTATCATTTATATTTTTCCTTCAATCGTTTTTTATCATCTATGATCCCACACAGCGAAGAAAAACCGAAACCAGGAAATCTATTAATATCTGAGCCTTTCCTGCAAGATGAGAATTTTGTAAGGTCTGTGGTCCTCCTTTGTGAGCATAATGAGGAAGGTAGTTTTGGATTGGTTGTAAATAAGCCCTCTATTCTTAAGCTTGGCGAACTGCTTGAAGAGCTTGAATTTTTAGACAAAGAGGTTTTTGTTGGTGGTCCTGTGGAACAAAATACACTTCATTTTATCTATTTCGGAGAAAAGCAGTTGGAGGGAAGTGTTTCACTGGGAGCTGACTTGTGGTGGGGAGGTGATTTTGAAATGTTATTGGAAAAGTTGCGTATAGGATCTATAAATGTAGAAAATGTACGTTTTTTCCTTGGATATAGCGGTTGGGGATCCGGACAGCTATCTGATGAGTTAAGCGAAGATACCTGGATTGTATGCCAGGAAAATTTAGAAATTGGCAATTTTGATTATACTCCGGAGGAACTTTGGAGAAACCTACTCAAAAACATGGGTGGAGAGTTTAAGGTAATCGCAAATTATCCCTTAGACCCAAGATTAAATTAGGCAAAATGCCTACTTTTGCCCATATTGCCTCCAAATAGTACCGTTTTTATGACTGAGAAAAGTAACGAATTGTCTGACAAAGACAAGGTGACCCAAGCCTCCGATTCTGTAGAGGGAAAGGGTAGTGAGAATCAGGAAACATCAAGTTCAATGGATGAGAAATCTTTTGAAACTGCTGCTGAAAAAGATTTAGAAATTGAAGACTCAACTGTTGAATCTGTGAAGCCTACAGAAGAAGATTCTTCTGAAAAAGGGGAATCTTCCGATGAAACAACTTCAAAAGTGGGAGAGCCTGTTGAAGAGGTTGTTGAAGAAGCTGCAAAGCTTGAGGTTTCAAATGAACCTGTTCAGGATCAAGCTGCTGAAGAATCCACCAAAGTAGACTCGAAAGTTGACTCCACTAAAGAATTAGACAAATCTGAAAGCAATTCTGAGGATTCTGAGCAAGATGATGAGAGTCAAGAGGAAGAGCATCATGATGAGGAGATCGATCTCTCTACTTTATCTAAAATCGAGTTATTAGAATTGCTTAAGGCAAAAGTTCAAGGTGGAAATATTTTTAGATTGGATAAAATTGTCCATGAAATCAAAGCTGCCTTTGATGAATTTACTAATAAGGAAAAAGAAGAAGCACTTGAAAGTTTTAAGGCTGAAGGAGGAGTAGAGGATGACTTTGATTTCCGCCCAAGTGATGAAGAGAAGGAATTCAATTCACATTATTACGAATTCAAGAAGCAACTTGGAAGTTTGAGAAAAGAAGCTGAGAAGCAGAAAGAATCAAATTTCAATGCAAAAACTGAGCTTTTGAATAAGCTTCGTGAACTTGTTGATGGGGAGGAGACTACCTTGAGTATGTCTGCCATTAAGGAGATTCAAGAAACTTGGAAGTCAATAGGTCAAGTACCTGCTGCTCAAAATAGAAGCCTTTGGGCTAGCTTTAATGCACTGATGGATCGTTTCTATGACAATAGAAGCATTTATTTTGAATTGAAAGAACTCGATAGAAAGAAAAACCTGGAGAGTAAAAATGAACTTTGCGAAAAAGCAGAGGCTTTAAAGGACGTAAAGGATCTTAAAGATGCTATTAAATCATTGAATGATCTTCATGAAGAATTTAAGCATATAGGACCTGTCCCAAGAGATGATCAAGAATCTTTGTGGCAGCGTTTTAAAGCCGCTTCTGACGCAGTTTATGATCGAAGAAAAGATTTTTACGAAGGTCAAAAAGAGGTTTTCAAAAAGAATCAGGACGAAAAAGAGCTTTTGATCGAAAAATTAAAAGTTTTTGCAGAGTTCAAAGCTGATCGAATCAGAGATTGGAATACCAAAACCAAAGAGATTTTAGAAGTTCAAAAGACTTGGGAAAAAATTGGTCCTGTTACTCGGGAATCTGGGAAAGACATCAATAAATCCTTTTGGGCTTTATTTAAGCAGTTTTTCCATAACAAAAATTTATTCTTTAAAGAGCTTGATGAGATTAGAGCGACTAATCAGGCCAAGGCTGAAGAACTAATTACCAGAGCAACGGAATTGGCAGAGAGTTCGGATTGGCAGAATACAGCTAATGCGCTCGTAAAACTTCAGCAAGAATGGAAAAAACTTGGACCAACTCCAGAGAAAAACAGGGATTCTTTGTACAAGCGTTTTAAAAAGGCTTGTGACACATTCTTTGATAATCGACGAAATGCTAATCAACAATCTAATGCCGAGTTTGAAGAAAACTTGAAGAAAAAGAAGGCTATTTGTCAAAAAATCATAGAGTTAGCAACAGATGCTCCAACTGAGGAAGCATTGACAGCCTTAATTACAGAATTTAATGAGGTTGGTTTTGTGCCAAGAAAAAATATTAAGGAAATCCAGGCAGAGTTTAAGACTGCAGTGGATACTTACTTGGAAAAATTAGGTTCAGAGGGTGCTGATCGTGATGATTTCCTATTCAGATTAAACTTGAATAGAATTCAATCTGATCCCAATGCTAATAAAACTCTGAATAAAAAGGAGCATGGTATTCGTAAGCAAATTTCTGAATTGGAAAATAATATCACACTTTGGAAAAATAACTTGGAGTTTTTTGCAGCTTCTAAAACTGCAGATAAGCTCAGAGATCAGTTTGACGTGAAGATTCAAAAAGCTGAAGAAGAGGTCGAGAAATTGAAGAAGAAACTCTCAATTTTGAAAGAGTTTTAAATTAATCTCACTCAGAATAAGGAAGATATAATTTTTATTTATTCTGGGTTTGGAGCAAATGATCTGAAGGTCTATATTTGCATCACCATTACGGAAAAGGCCTCTTTAGCTCAGCTGGTAGAGCAACTGACTTGTAATCAGTAGGTCGCTGGTTCGATCCCGGCAAGAGGCTCAAAAACCACTCAGAAATGAGTGGTTTTTTTGTTTTGTATAAATCCATTTCTAACTATCCGGACTACGATCAGTAGATCGCTGTGCGCAAAAGGATGATCTTGGCTAGAGGTTCATCAAGGGAAACAGAAATGTTTACCTTTTTTAGAGTTATCGTTGTTTCCTTTTTAAATCATTTTTATATGCTGATACATTTTGTCTACATTCTTTATTCTGAGCAAACGGATAAGTATTACATCGGTCAAACCGAAGATCTTGATCGTCGTTTGATGGAGCACAATTCTCATTCGTATCAAGATTCATACACAAAAATTGCATCTGATTGGAAAATGAAAATTAACTTAAAATGTTCCTCCAAAAGGCAAGCGATAAAAATAGAGAATCACATTAAGAAAAATAGGTCAAGGAAATACGTTGAGGATTTTATTCGTTTCCCTGAAATAGGCCAAAATTTACTCGTGAAGTATTTAGAAGAAAATCAGTAGGTCGCTGTCCGCGATAGCTATCGGGACGATCCCGGCAAGAGGCTCAAAAACCACTCAGATATGAGTGGTTTTTTTGGTTTATATGCATATCTGAAATTACACCAGTAAACAGATGAAAGCAGAATAAGATTTGTGAAGTCGATATTTCTTCAAAATATCAAATAGAACTCTTAGGTAGCTCCGAAGGAGTCAAACCATTCATGACCCTGTACGAAGTGCAGGGTGGCCATTGAATCCCCTTCCTTTAAGCCCTGAAAGGGTGAAACTTCAAAGTATCGCCCCTTTAGGGCTCTTTTTTTAATCTTGTGACTTTACCCCCGGCTATACTGGGGGTTATGAATTGTTTTGACCCTTCGGATCTAAGACTAGCAAACCTTGAACTCCATATCTACTACTTCAATTTAATTTGTCTACTTGTATCATTGCGGATATTCATGTTGTTTATTTTAAAATTCTATTTCCCTTTTTGCTTTTATTTTATGAGGGTTTTTATAAGTAAAAAATGACTTTTTGAAATTAGATCTGATTCGAACCTCTTGTGTAGAATTCTAATTTTTTCGATCCTTTGAGATAAATATTTAATAATTTGATAGGAGTAAATTCGGATACCCTTCAAATCGATATTGTTCACCATTATTTTAAACCCTTCTTCATTGATGAGTTACTTAACCAGAAAAACCCTTCTCGTTTTTTCGCTGTTAATCATGTTTGCTTCCTGTGAGCCTGAAAAATCACCATTTGATGTTTCTCCTTCCGAATCCATGGATCCTAAGCGTTTGGAGCCTCCTTTTCCAGTTGTTGAGTTGCCGGAAGGAATTGATTTAGAATCGCCTACGTGGAAAGGGATTGATCTTACTCCAACAGCTCCTGTGATTCCTGTTTCTGCCAACGAAGAAAAGAAATCATTTGTCCTTAAACCTGGATATAGCATGGATCCGGTACTTTCGGAACCTCAAATCAGAGAGCCAGCAGCGATTCAGTTTGATGGCAATGGTAGAATGTATGTCTTGGAACTTAGAACCTACATGCAAGACCTTGATGCAAATGGTGAATTGTTGCCTACTTCCAGAATTTCGAGATGGGAAGACAGGGATAATGATGGAGTGTATGAAACTGGGGTTGTATTCTTAGATAGTTTGGTTTTCCCTAGGTACGTGGTGCCATTTGGCAAGAACTCTATCCTTTCGATGGAGTCTAATGAGGACCATGTCTACAAATACACAGATACTGATGGTGATGGTCACGCTGATAAAAAGGAGCTTTTTGCCTCTGGTTTAGGGCGATCAGGAAATGTAGAGCATCAAACAACCTTTTTGACTTGGGCATTGGACAATTGGATGTATAGCACCTATAATTCCAAAAGAATTCGATGGACAGCAGATGGTGTAATTCAGGAACCAAGCGGCAATCCATGGGGGCAATGGGGAGTTACTCAGGATAATTATGGAAAGCTTTGGTTTCAGGATGGAGCAGGGGGAGTGCCCCAAGGATTCCAATTTCCGATAGTGTATGGAAATTTCAGTGTGAAGGGACAATGGAAAGATGGATTCCGTGTTCCATATAGCTTAATAAAATTGGCCGACTTTCAACCAGGTATGAAAGAAGCTAACCCTGATGGTTCTTTAAATAACGTGACAGGCGCTGCTGGAAATGACGTTTTTAGAGGGGATCGACTTCCAAAGGAACTATTGGGGCAATATTTTTACGGAGAACCTGTAGGTCGAATAGTAAGGCAAGTAAATTCTGAAAATATTGAAGGGTTGACTTATATCCAGAACAAATACATTGATTCTCAATCGGAATTTATTCAATCTACAGATCCACTTTTCAGGCCAGTGGACATGGCAACTGCACCTGATGGGACTATGTACATTGTAGATATGTATCGTGGAATTATTCAGGAAGGAAACTGGACACAGGAGGGAAGCTACTTGAGAACAAAAATCCAGCAATACCAAATGGATGATGTGATCGGTAACGGAAGAATCTGGCGATTGACCTATGATGGAATGCCTAGAAATACCGAAAAGCCTAGAATGTATGAGGAAACATCTGCAGAGTTAATTAGACACTTAGAGAATCCAAATGGCTGGTGGAGAGATCAGGCTCAGCAATTGATGATTTTGAATCAGGATAAATCCATCGTGGGAGATTTGGAGAAAATGGTGAAGACCTCCAAGAATGAACTGGCTCGTATCCATGCACTTTGGACTTTAGAAGGCTTAAGTTCATTGAATGTAGGCTTTGTAAGAGTGCTTCTAAAGGATTCAAATCCAAATATCCGGATCCAAGCATTGAAAGCTAGTGAAACGCTTTACAAGTACGGGGAAAAGAGCTTGACTGCTGATTATAGAGCCATGGCAAAGGATTCTGATCCAAATGTGGTTATTCAAGCATTATTTAGTGCTTATATTTTAAAAGTAGATCAGGTAGAAGAATTGATGAAATCCACTTTAGCCTTAAATTCTAGAAAGGGACCTCAATTGGTCGCAACCCAAATACTGGAAAAGATCGAGGAAGCTAAAAAGGCTGCTTCTGTAAAGTATGCTCCAGCTGAGTTGGCCTTGTTTACAAAGGGTAAATCTATTTTTGACAGCTATTGCTCGACTTGTCATGGTCCAAAAGGCCTTGGATCTCCAGCTGGAGATGGATTGATTGCACCGGCATTCTCCGGTTCTCAACGGATTATGGGACATCCAGAATATTCGGTGAAGACTTTATTGCATGGTTTAACAGGTAAACTGGAAGATAAGGAATACGAAGGCGTCATGATTGCCATGAATATGAATGATGACGAATACATTGCTTCAGTAATATCTTATATCCGTAACGAATTTGGTAACGAAGGGAGTTTTGTAACTCCTGAATATGTAGCCCAAATTAGAGCAGAAACAAAAGACAGAGATTCAAATTACAGCTTTGATGAATTGATTCAGGAAGTTCCAAAGGCTTTGCCACCGCAGGATAATTGGGTAGCTACAGCAAGTAGTACAGCTTTGCAGGGAGTGGGCTCAACAAAAGATCCATCTTATGCATTTGGCTATAAAGGGTGGAAAACCGAAACTTCCCAGGAACCAGGAATGTGGTATCAAGTAGAATTACCGGATTCACATGATCTCGCAGAGATTCAATTTGATGCAGGAAAAGAAGAGTTTCCATTAGCTTTTACTGTTTCCATTTCACCAAATGGCAATAATTGGACTGAAGTTGCAAAAGGAACTGGACATTCAGGAGTGAACAATTTAAGATGGAAATCTGATGAAAGCGTAAGATTTATAAAAATTGAAAGCTCTGAAAAAGGAGAAAAACCTTGGGCAATGAGAAACTTGATTATTTACTCGAGATAATGGATTTGATGAATAAATCGAGAGAGGCTATCAAATTTTGATAGCCTCTTTTTTTATTAAAATGCAAATATTTTAAATCAATATTTATTAAACAAATAATTAATAATCAATGGCTTAAACTTTCTAATGGTTGAGTTTTACTTTTTATTCTTGTTCTAATTTTTACCAACTCATACCAAATTACTGAGGTAAAGCCAATAGCAATACAAGTTGCTAGCTGAGTTAAATTAAGTGTCTCAAACTCAAAGAAACTGGTCAATGGTGGCACAAAAAGCAATAGTCCTGTGATCGCAATAGTTATTGCGATTATGAGTAAAACCAGATTGTTTTTATACTTCAAGGTGGTCAAAATCGAATAATAAAAAGATCGATTTACAAGGGTTAAAAAGATATTTGCTGCAATTAATACCGTGAAAACCATTGTTCTTGTAAGTGCCTCATCAAATCCCTGGTTCACCGAAAGCAGATACACTGCTAAGGTCCCAACCGTAATTGCCAAGCCTTGAATAATACTGGTCGTTAGCTCTTTCCAATTGAAAAATGTATTCGTAAATGGACGTGGGTTTTTAGACATGGTATTTTTCTCCATGGGTTCATTTTCAAAAATGATGGAACAAGTTGGTCCCATAATCAATTCCAGAAAAATGATGTGGACTGGAGAAAGTATATTCGGATAAATCCATCCCAAGGCAAGCGGAATAAATACCGTAAGAATGATAGGGATGTGAATAGAGATGATGTATTGAATTGCTTTTTTGAGGTTGGTATAGATCTTTCTTCCCATGGCTACCGCATCAACCATCTTTGATAAGTCATCTTCCAACAAAATCAAAGAGGCTGCTTGCTTTGCGATTTCAGTTCCTTTCTTTCCCATAGCAATGCCAATGTGAGCCGCTTTCAAAGCTGGGCCATCGTTGACACCGTCGCCTGTCATGGCTACGATCTGATGGTTTGTTTTTAAGGCATTGATAATTTTCAATTTTGCTTCAGGAAACATCCTGGTGAAAATATTCGTGCTCATGACACATTCTTTCAGCTCTTTTTCCGAAAGCTTCATCAATTCATCTCCGCTAAGACTATGCTCAAAGCCTTTAAAGTCGATTTGTTTTGCAATTGCCATGGTGGTGGCAGCATTATCTCCGGTAATAATTTTGACTGAAATACCTGCTTTATAAAAGTCCTCAAATACTTTAGTGATGTTTTTCTTCGGTGGATCATAAAAGGCCACAATTCCTTTAAAGTTGAATTTGAATTCCTGTTGCATTTTTGGGAAATCATTTCCTTCAAAATCACTTTGGCCAACACCCAATACCCGGTAGCCCTCAACGGTTATAGTTTCAATCGCTTTTTCAATTTGTTCTTTTTCTTGAGCTGTCAAATTGGAGACAGCCATTAATGCTTCCGGAGCTCCTTTGGCTGCAATTATTCTTTTCCCTGCTTCATTTTCAAAAATATGGGTCATCATGGGTGGTTTTCCACCTAGGGGATATTCATGGACTAATTTGAAATTGGGTCTTTCATCCTCCGCATGCAAATCGTTGTATGCCTGATGCAGTGCAACTTCCATGGCATCAAATGGAATGGGTTCACTGGCCCACATGGAGATTCTTATCAATACTTTTTCATCCTCGTCGGCTTCCTCAGGAGAAGATATTTTTTGTGAATTCAATGTAAATACCTTTGCCAAGCTCATTTTATTTTCTGTGATAGTTCCGGTTTTGTCCGTACAGATCACAGTCGCACTTCCTAGCGTTTCCACAGTTTTCATCTGCTTGACCACAATTCCCATTTTCATCAGGCGCCAAGCACCGATCGCCATAAACGTGGTAAAAGCCATTGGGATTTCTTCAGGAAGAATACTCATCGCCAAAGTCAATGCCTTGAGTAAACTATCCAGGACATCGAAAGACCGAAAGTAATTGATCGCCCAAACTATCAGAAAAACGATTGCCCCTGCGATTACCATTGTTTTCACAAAATTGGTTATCTGCAATTCCAACGGTGTCTTTTCCTCTTCTATGCTCTCTAGGCTCTTGCCGATTTTTCCCAGTTTGGTCTCATTTCCTATACTGGTAATGGTCGCAATTGCTAAACCGCTAGCTACAGTGGTCCCTTTAAAAATTAGATTATCTTCTTTGTCTTTGTCCTTAAAAACAGAAAGGGATTCTCCTGTGAGGATAGATTCGTTGACCGAAAAATCATTGGAATGAACAATGATACCATCCGCTGTAATGGAAGTTCCCTCTTCCACCATTAAACTATCACCTACGACCAAGTCCTCGCTGTTAATCTCAATCACCTCTCCATTTCTGATGACTTTGCAATGGGGCTGAGAGAGCTTCTTTAGTTTTTGTAATGCATTTCGGCTTCTTGAATCCTGATACAATGAAATAATGGAAACCAGTACAATAGCAGATGCTAGAAAAATGGCATCACCTATTTTTCCACTTACTAAATAAATCAAGGATGCTGCAAACAAGAGAATGATCATTGGCTCTTTTGCCAATTTCTTAACCGCATCTAAAATATTGTTCTCCTGCTTATAATTGAGTTTGTTTTCACCGTATTTCTCCTTAGCAAGAATTACCTGTTCATCAGTTAATCCATTAATATTAAAGTTGTTTGCAGACATGATTGAGGTATTTCTTTGAAAAAGAAGCTCGCGGGTTATGGTTTTATCAAGTTAGAAACTTATCCCATGTTTTATTGGGGAAAAGCCAAAAATGCCACCTGAAGGGCACCTAGTTTTTTGTAACCTTCCACATTCATATGAATCGGATCCCTGTAGTATAAGGATTGGTTGTAAGAATTATAACCGCCTAGAGTAAACTGATCCAAATAGGGTATCCCATGAAGTTCACAGATTTTCTTTTGCATGTTCACATAGCTCACCATTCCATTCGGCTCAAGTGGATCATAACCACCTCGGTCCATAAAAGCTTTACTTGAAGTGAAAAAGTAAATCGTGGCATTGGGATTCAGCTCATAGATCTTTTTGATACAGTAATTGATCCCTCCAGCTTGTGTCTTGAGCTTTTCAGGATTAAAGCCGTCAAATGTTGTGTAATCGGTATAGCTGCCATTTTCCCGATTATTGGTGTAGTCATTAGTCGAAGCCCAAAGAATATAGATATCAAATACCCCGGCTTCGTCCACCTGCTGTTGGAGGGATTTGCCTTGCAGGGAAGAAAAGCCGGCACCAGGGACACCATAATTGGTGATAGTCATTCCCAGTCGTTCTTCCCATAGAATCTTCGCGCTATCACTGGCTGGAATAACCGATACCGAACCCCCAAATACCGCTATGGATTTCCCATAGTTAAGGGAGTGAGTAATCGGATTTTTTGCTGGATTCTGCTGCGCTAAAAGGTCAGCTGAGAAAAGTAAACAGAAAATCAGGAGGTAATTAGTGATTGATTTCATTGAGCTGGGGGCTAATGTTGATAGGTTTGCTTTGATTGGTAATTTAGGAGATTAATCGTAAGAAGTAGAAATCGAATAGCCAGCGTTTCGAAAGTTTTGTGAATTAAAAATCAAGTTTTCACCGCTTTCTTATTTATCGAAATTTGTAATTCCTCATTTGCGGTCGAAATGACTGATGCGCTTGGTCATTTCGAAGGAGGTATTTGACTTTTTCTTTGAGCTGAGAAGGCTTAGCGGACTGAGAAACCTCAGCTATGGAAAGAAACAGATTTCTCCTCCCTGCGGTCGAATTGACGGATCCTTAAAATACTAATAGATTTCTCCTCCTTACAGTCGTCGAAATGACTGCTTCTTTGTTGCTTAATTAGGATTTTTTTTGGTATTTTTCTCTTCTAGTATTAACCCTAAAAATTGAAACCAACATGAAAAAATTATTTCTAGCAGCGATCATGCTTGTTTGCGTAGCCAGTATCGCATTTGCTACAAACAATTCCCCTGAATACTTCGAGGGAAAATGGAATGTCTTAGTCAAAGGAACACCTCAAGGAGATGCCACGATTCCGATGCGATTTGAAACTAAAGAAGGAGCCACCAAAGGCTATTTTATGGCTGATGAATCTGGACAGGAATATGAAATGAGTTCGGTATCCATCATCGATGGAGTATTGACCGCAGCATTTAATATCCAGGGCTATGACGTGGACATCAATATGTCTGAAGTAGATGGAGATAATGCAGCAGGAAGTTTGATGGGGATGTTTGACCTGAGTGCGACGAGGGTGAAGTAGGGGAGTTGGAAGCGGGAGGTAGGAGGTTGGAAGTAGGAAGTTTCATTTCGCTGGATCTCACCATTTCCTAAATTACTTTTCTCATCTTCCAAAAGTACAATAGCTATTAGTTAAAATAGAAAAGGCCGCTAGTCAAGTACTAGCGGCCTTTGTTTTTTATCTTGAAATTGATCTTATCCTTTCAGCGTAAAAGCTGGAAGTTGTTTGATTGCTCCGCCTTCCATTGCTGATTCATGAGCCAAGATCCCCACGCAAGTGATATTTGCAGATTCCCGTGCATCCGGATAAGGAGCTCGGTTTTCATTTAGGGCATTTAAAAACTCATTCACCAAATGTGGATGGGAACCTCCATGACCAGCGCCTTGGATAAAAGACAAATGTTGATTTTCATCCGAGTCATAGACACCTCCGGTGGTAAATGGCTGAATTTCTGAAGGGAGTAAATGGGCATAATCAGGTATTTTTACTCGCTCTGGACTTTCTCCGGTATGAATCACTGAATCTTCATGCTCGATCAGTGTCCATTCAAAAGACTTTTTCGAACCATAGACATCAAAACTCTCGCGGTATTGCCTTGCGGTATTGAAAAGAGATCTGGTTACTTCGGCCGCCAAATCTGAATCTTTCAATTTGATATGACAGGTCTCGATAGCAAAAGGTGAACCGTATTTTGGAATCAAGTTTTCGTCAATCCGACCCGAACCTAAGCAGGACACGTATTCCGCTTGTGCATTTGGCAAAGCCAACACAGGCCCCACGCAATGCGTGGCATAATGCATAGGAGGGAGGCCTTCCCAATAGCCTGGCCAGCCGGCCATTTCCTGTTGGTGAGAAGCTCTGAGAAACTGGATTTTACCCAATTCTCCTTTTTCGTAGAGTTCTTTAACAAATAGAAATTCCCGACTGTAAATCACCGTCTCCATCATCATGTAAGTCAAACCAGTTCGCTCGGTTTCCTCGACAATTGCCCTGCACTCTTCGACGGTCGTAGCCATCGGCACAGTACAAGCCACATGCTTGCCGGCCCGTAATGCTTTCAAGGATTGCTCCGCGTGATTTTGAATCGGAGTATTAATATGAACTGCGTCAATGTTTGGGTCTTTGAGCAACTCATCGTAATCCGTATAAACTTTTTCAATGCCAAATGCTTTCCCGATTTCTTCTGCCTTTTCTTTATTCCGTTGGCAGATGGCATACATGTTTGCCAAAGGATGCTTTTGATAGATTGGTATAAACTCAGCACCAAATCCTAATCCGATGATGGCGATATTGAATGGTTTTTTATTCATAATGTTTTCTTATATATGATTTCCACAGCTTGTAATTTTAAATACGATTTACAAAGTACGATTTACGAGATTTCCGAAGGGTCGAAGCTTGGTATTCGTGTAGTGGCATTTTATCATTTTCAGCTTTGTCACTTAAGATTTCTGACTTCCAATTTTAGCTTTCTCACTTTAGCTTTCTGATTTAGAAAAATCCCTCTAACCCCTTTTATCCAACATCAGATTCCCACTTTACTTTTGAATACAAGGGGGAATTTGATCCGTTTTCAATTTGAAGAATCGACCTCCGGTTTACTATTCTCTATTCTCTTCTCTCTAATCTCAATTCCCTAATCCCCAATCCCTATTCCCAAATCTCTCACTCTTTCGCCCATTTTTTAAGGAACTCGAGCCCATCTTTCGCAAATCCATCCTGACTTTCTGCAAGGGGTTTCCAGATGCAGACTGCTCCGGCAAGTTCTTTTACTTGTGGGGTAAAACTTTCGATTGAAACAGCTCCCTTGTAATTGATCGCTTCCAATCCTCTTTTATAAGCATCCCATTTGGTCTGACCTGTACCAGGCGTGCCTCTATAGTTTTCAGAAACTTGAAAATGGATGAGTTTATCTCCAGCTAATTTGATTGCGGCTTCTGCATCTCGTTCCTCAATATTCATGTGGAATCCATCCAGAATGACCTTTGCTTCAGGCTCATTGATATCATTGATCAATTCCATCAGCTCTTCGCAGGTGTTGATTAGATCGGTTTCGAATCGGTTTAAAGTCTCAATGGCAATTTCCAAACCATGTGTTCTGGCTTTCCCACATACTTTTCGAAGATTGATTACCGCACGATCCCATTCGATTTTCTTTTGTTCAGGGGAAACCAAGCGAGCCTTTCCTACCGCAGAATACATTGGTCCCGCCACGAATTTGGCACCGAGTTGACTGGTGATTTCGAAGCAGGCATCCAAATAGTCAAAGCTGGTTTGATGAAAACTGGGATCCTCATGAGTCAAATCTCGTGAAGTTCCAAAAGCCCCACAAATAATAGGGGCTAGCCCATTATCTGCTAAAGCTGTCTTCAAGCTAGGCAGATCAATCAAGGTCGGATCTTCCACCGGAATTTCTACCGAATCAAAGCCGTAAGACTTGATTTTGGGAAAAAGGTTAATGGTTTCCTTATTAAAAGGGGAGGTCCAAAGCCAGGTACTGACTGCAAAAGTTACATCTAAAGCCATGCTTATTCTACGATCATGATTCCATTCATAATTCTCCAATGTCCAGGAACTGTACAGACAAAAGGATATTCTCCCGGTTCGGTCGGAGCGGTAAAGACGATTGACTCTCGACCTTCCGGATCAACCAATCGAGTGGCGATAATCACTTCTGGAATCTTCGGCACATAGTTTTGCTCAGCACCTTTTGGATCTCTCGCCAATTCGTCCG
Source organism: Algoriphagus sp. (assembly GCF_029254265.1). GTDB lineage: Bacteria > Bacteroidota > Bacteroidia > Cytophagales > Cyclobacteriaceae > Algoriphagus. Next base: position 23,821 of record NZ_JAQWXX010000100.1, read on the forward strand.
CAGCTTTTCCAATGATTTCTTTGCTACCTTTTTGACCGATGACCAAGTTGTGCTGCATGAAGTCCGGGTTTTCAAAATCTATAGTAACCTGACTTCCAGCTTTTACTGTGAAACTGGATTTATTATACTTCATCTCGTGTGGGATGACTCCAAGTTTGATCACTGTAGTACCGGCAGCAGCTGATGCAGTGGATGCCGCTTCCATCATTTGGATTTCGGCTCCAGGCTTCTTCAGTGCCAGGGTAGATTTGTTGCTTATTCTGCCTGAGAACATCCAACCTCCTACATATTTACCGACTTGATTTTTTGAGTCATTTTGACCAACACGAACTCTTCTTGGAGATAGTTCTTCAGAGAAAAGTCCCTTGGTCTTGGCTTTGCCGATTTCTTCACCATTGATCATCAAAGTCATACTTCCATCTTCTACAAGCGTCGCATCGATGGTGAATTGCTCCTCTGGAAGTGCTTTTTTGGAACTGATAATCGTAAGTTTTTCGTCCTGTGCTACCGCAAAGTGAAGCGCATCTTCATAGATATACAAGCTGTAGCCATTGGTATTATTTCCATGGGCAACCAAAATCCCATCCATTGGATTGTTGCCTTTGGAAGCTATCATGCGAATTACAATTTCCTTTCCGGCAACTTCAGGTGGGAAAAGGATAGAGTTACGTGAATCTAACGGATACTGCTCAGCAACTAAGCTTCGGCTGATTCGATCTGCCAAAGACATCTCCGAATCACCACTAGCTTGTAAAGCCGCTTTATTGTCCCGTTTTGCAAATTCAGTAGGATGTGCTAAAACTGCTGCATATATCGCCTGAGGCAAATAGGCATCCGTTCCGTTATCACTTTCGTCGGCCGCTTTAACCAATTGTTTAGCCGCATCTTCGGAGAATGGCATCTCAGAAAGCGCCAGGAATGCATATTTTCTGGTATGAAGATCTGAATCATTTAGCAGGTCAGAAGCTAGGATTACTTTCAAGGAAGCATCAGTGCGTGGAATGACGCGCAGGGCATTTTTCCGAACAGCTGCAGATGGATGACGAAGAGCTTTTTCGATCACTTGCTCGGCCTCTCGGTTTTCACCATTAAGTTCACCCAAGCCATGTAATGCCCAAATGGCGTTGATGGCAGGTCCATTCAGTCCCACTTCATCAACAGATTGGTCACCGATAATTTTGTATAAATCGGAAAGTAATTCCTTGTTTTTGGTCTCGACGATCAAGCGTTGTGCGGTCAATCTCCAGAACATGTTTTCGCTTTTTAAGGCTTTGATCAATTCAGATCCACTGGCATCTTTCAAGTCAAAGGTCTCGGAGTCTTCTCCTCCTTTGTACACCATTCTATAGATTCGACCGTGCTTCGCATCACGCAAAGGATTGATGTAGGCATTTCCCTCACCGTTTTCGAATCCTCGAGGAGTTGGGTTGTGCTGGATAATAAAATTGTACCAATCAGCTACCCAAAGTGCGCCATCTGGCCCAACTTCAGCATGGACAGGGGAGAACCACTCATCAGAACTTGCAAGGATGTTGAATCCGTTTTTCTCCGTGTAGCCAGATCCGGCAGCATTGATCACCGCATTGTGAAGCACACGTCCGGTTGGCTCGGCTACGAAAGCAATCTTGTTCCAATAGTTTTTAGGAAAGCTTCTTGCAGTATAAAAGTTGTGACCAGCGGCTGCAGTGTAGCCCCCAAACCAATCGACTTGTCTTAAGAATGGAGTAAGATGCGGCATGTCATAATGGGTGTCGATTCCATGCACGGTATTAGCCGAACCTTGAAAAACAGGACGTTTTAAGTAGTTATTTGCCATGGAAAAATACACACTGTGCTGTCCGTTTGCAGTGGAAATAAAGGTTTCAAAATCTTCGGTAAAACCAAGCCCCCAAGTGTTATTGGACGTATTTCCCAAGTATTCTAATGAATTTCCATCTGGGGTAAATCTATAAACTCCCTGACCAAAGGAATGTGAAACCCCACCAACATCTCCTCTGAATCCAGAATAACCCAATACTCCCCAGATCTTATTGTCAAAGCCATATTTCAAATTGGAAGGGCCGGCGTGTGTGTCACTTTTACCCCAACCTGTCATGATGACTTCGCGCACATCGGCGACATCGTCTCCATCTGTATCTTTCAAGAAAATAAAATCAGGTGCCATGGAGATTAAAATTCCTCCGTTTACTGCCATGATGGAAGTCGGAATATTTAGATTTTCTGCAAAGACAGTTACTTTATCTGCTTTCCCATCTCCATCGGTATCTTCGAGAATTTTGATTTTGTCACTTCCACCTTCTTTTCTGACTTCGTTGGGATAATCAGTCGTCTCAATTACGAAAAGTCTTCCGCGCTCGTCCCATGTCATGGATATCGGGTTGATGATCATCGGTTCTGAAGCAAAAAGCTGCAATTCAAATCCAACCGGAACCTGAACCAATTTCATGCTTTGCTCCGGAGAAAGTGGTAATTGGAATCGTGGAGCAGGATCTCTTTTTTCATAATTTGGAATCTCTGCATCACGAAATTCCGGTGTAGGGATTTGATAAGCTGCCAATTGTGCATTGACTTGATCTCCTACTGCCCAAAGAATTCCATTTGCCAAAAGTGCTTGAAATTCAGCTTTCTCCCAAGTCTTCTCATTATGACCGAGCGCAGTATAAAATACTCTTCCTTTTCCCTCATTTCGTGTCCAAGTATAAGGCTCACGTTTATCTCCTTCCACGCGCTCCATCAATACTTCCATGTCTGGATTGACTTTAGTATGGACATAAGTCTCATCCCAACTTTCAAACTCTGTCAAACCTTTCATTGCTGGATGATCCGACTTTATGATTTTTGCGGAAAAAACTTCCGTCTCGTGAGTACTGAATTGACCTCCAACTGCAGAGATATACCAATCCGAATTTTGGAAGCAGAATGAAGCACTATGTACAGGAATCAAAGCTTTTCCACTTTGGATATAGCTTTTTAATGCAGATTCTTGCTCAGGACTGATCGTTTCATGGTTTGCATAGATCATCAAACCATCGTAATTATTAAGAGTCTCCGAATTGAGATCCTCCAAACTGGTGGTATAGGTGAGATTAATTCCTTTTTGAAACAATGGCGTAGCCAAATACATCATCAACTTTTCAGAATTGTGATGCTCACTATCATGACCGAGAACCAGAATTTCCACTCTTCGTGGATCGGTATCAGAAAGGAAGGATTTGTTTTGAGTGCAGCTTGCGACTGCAAAGAACAGGATAAGGATGGTCAGTAAGCTCTTGACCGGATGGGAAAGGATTTTCATGATTTTGGGTATATCGAAATTTCAACTCTAAATTCTCTAAAATAAATCCAATAAGCTAGCTGAATCTGACCCAATACTGACTGTATTTTGATAATTTGAGTTAATTTGAATCAATTTATTGCAAGAAATATATGAAGAAGGCAGTTCAGAAGTCTCGAATACCCACAGGAAAAGCCTTTGTGATCAAGGAATTAATCGCGCCATATTTTGATGTGAATTGGCATTTTCACTCTGAATACCAATTATTTGTAGTCTTAAAAGGGGAGGGCACACGCTTTATTGGGGATCATATACAGCGTTTTCAAGCCGGAGATCTAGTTTTGACTGGTCCGAATTTGCCTCATCTGTGGCGTAGTGATCAGATTTACTTTCAGGATCAACCTGAACTAGAAACACATGGAATCGTGATTTATTTTCCGGATCATTTCTTGAATAATGCAGTTTTTGAATTGGAGGAATTTGGGTTGATTGGGCAATTACTTGAAAAATCAGCCTCTGGGGTTGCGATAGTGGGAAAGACTCGGGAGATAATCCAGACTCAAATGAAAAAGCTTCTGGAAAAGGATGGAGTTGGCAGTATTATTCAATTGTTGGAAATACTTGAAATCATTGCAAATTCTCCTGATTGCCAACTTATCGCTGATCCCACTTATGTCAATCTTCATAAAGATTCTGAGCGAGATCGCATGGGTTTGGTTTATGAATTGGTGATGAAAGACTATACTAATAAAATAACCCTGAAAGAAGCAGCGGACCTTTGCAACTTGTCTGAAAGTGCTTTTAGTAGGTATTTTAAAAGCAGGGCGAATCAATCCTTTTCAGCTTTTCTAAGCCAAGTACGGATTCATCAAGCCTGCAAATTACTTCAGGAAGATAAACTGAACATCAGTCAAATTTGCTTTGAGTGTGGTTTTTTTACCCTTTCCAACTTTAACAGACAATTTAAGGAGCGAATGGGAAAGACGCCGTTGGAGTATCGGAATGAGTTTTTGAGGTAGGTGGGATTAGGGATTGGAGAATAGGGATTAGAGATTAGAGAAAAGGGATTGGTGTACTTCCCTAAATAGCGTTGACCGTTTGGTTCAACATTTATTTAATTCCATCGGGCAATTATGAGCCAGAGGTTCTTCTCTTGGGTAAACTTCCAAGGGGCTCG